>JANRJI010000160.1:0-61076 GCA_033764055.1 Hyphomicrobiaceae bacterium | reverse complement strand
GCCCGAACGCCAACAGCAGAGGAACAGCACCCGCCCGACCCCAGCCGCCGACGCGGCAACGACAACGCGCGCCTGCCGGGATGCTGCGCTCTCACACTGTCCCAAACTGCGTCCTCAGCAGACAGGGTGAGAAAGCCGGGTTAGCACGCCTCGCGTCCCAGCGGAACAGGTGGTTGTGATCTGGTTGACGCACACGCGCCGGATCCGGAGCCGGCGACGCCCGCGCGCCGCTCCGCTCGGGCCGTACGGCTCGGCCTGGCGCCTCTACCTGCCGAGCTCAGCCCGCACCCAGACATGATTGTCATGGAATGCCGCACCACCGAATGGCGCGATGCGCGTGGCGCTGGTCAGCGTGTTAAGACCCTCGCCGCCCTCGAAGTCGTCGTTGGGCGGGATCGATTCGACGATCACGACCCCGCGCTGGATGCCCGGAAACGCTTCGACCGCCAACGCGATCTCGCCGCGCTCGTTCCCCATGCGCACGCGCGCGCCGTCGCTGACGCCGATGGCGGCCATGTCCTCCGGGTGCATCTTGACGCGCGGCTTGCCCTCGCGCGCGCGGCTCGACGGCATCTCGTTGAACGACGAGTTGAGGTAGCTGCGCGAGGGGCTCGTCGCCAGGCGGAACGGGTGGCGCTCGTCGGCCTTCTCGTTGACGTCCCAGAAGTCGGGAAGCGGGGGAACGGTGTGCGCGATGCCCCAGTCGTGGCGTCGTCCGACGGGCACCTTTGGCCACTCCGGCCGGAAGCGGAACTTGCCGTCCGGGTAGTTGAAGCCCTTCGTGTAGTGCGCCGTCTCGAAATCCGGCTGCACGTCCATCCAGCGCTTCTCGCGCAGCTCGGCGAGCGTGCCCCAGCCCGAATTTTGCAACGTCCAGTCGATGATTTCGGCCGGCGTCATGTCGAAGCCGCGGTGTTGCGCGCCCACCCGCTTGGCGATGCCGACGAGAACGTCGTGATTGGACCGGCATTCGCCAGGCGGCTCGAGCAGCTTCGGCCCGAACGAGATGTATTGGTGCCCGCCGCCTTGGTAGAGGTCGTCGTGCTCGAGGAACATGGTCGCCGGCAGCACGACGTCCGCCATTTTCGCGGTCGCGGTCATGAACTGCTCGTGCACGCAGGTGAAGAGGTCTTCGCGCGCAAACCCCTTTTTCACGAGCCGCTGCTCCGGCGCCACCTGCACCGGGTTCATGTTCTGGATCAGCATGGCCGTCACCGGCGGACCTTCGCCGAGGTCGCTGCGGTCGCCGGTGAGCACGGGGCCGATGCGGCTCATGTCGAGCGTGCGCGTGCGCGGATCGAGCACGTCGAGGCCCTCGATCAGCGACTTGTTCCATTTGTAGATGGCGCCGTTGTTGTGGAACGCGCCACCCCCCTCGTGCTGCCAGGCTCCCGTCACCGAGGCGATGCACGAGGCGGCGTGCATGTTGAAGGCCCCGTTCCGCTGGCGCGAGAAACCGTAGCCGAGGCGGAGATAGGTTCGCGGCGTCGTGCCGATCATTTTCGCGAACGTCTCGATTTCGGAGACCGGGAGCCCCGTGATCCGCGCCGCCCATTCCGGGGTCTTCGATTTGAGATGAGCCTCGAGGTCGCGCGGGCAGTCCGTATATTTTTCGAGATAAGGCCAGTTCGCGTAGCCGTCGCGAAACAGAATGTGCATCACCGCGCAGGCGAGCGCGCCGTCGGTACCCGGCCGGAGGCAGAGCGCCAGGTCGGCCTGGCTCATGGTCCCGTTCCGGTAGATGTCGACGACGACGATCTTGGCGCCCCGCTCCTTTCGGGCCCGCATCGCGTGCGTCATCACGTTGACCTGGGTGTTCACCGGGTTCGTCCCCCAGATCACCAGCAGGTCCGTCTTCGCCATCTCGCGTGGATCGGGGCCGGCGAGCTTGCCGGTGCCCGCGATGAAGCCGGTCCATGCCGACGTCGTGCAGATGGACTGGAACATCTGCGAGTATTTCTTCGCGTGCCGGAGACGCTGGATTCCGTCGCGCATCACGAGGCCCATCGTGCCGGCGTAGAAATACGGCCAGACCGCTTCCGCGCCGAGCGTCCGCTCGGCCTCGAGGAATTTCTCGGCCGTGAGGTCGAGCGCCTCGTCCCAGGATATGCGTTCGAACTGGCCCGAGCCTTTCGGGCCCTTGCGCTTCAAGGGGTGGAGCAGCCGGTCGGGATGGTGGATGCGCTCGGCATAGCGAGCCACCTTGTTGCAGATGACGCCCGCCGTGTAGGTGTTCGCCTCGGCGCCGCGGACCTTGCCGATGCGATCCGCGCCGAGCAGCTCGACCTCGAGCGCGCACGTCGACGGGCAATCGTGCGGACAGACGGAATAGCCGATGCGTGATGAGGGACGGTCTTGCATGGGGCTCTCCGGCGCGACGGGCATGGACGCCGGACGTTAGCCGAGTTGCCCCTGGCATTGAAGACGCCAATGCACGGCTCCGCGGCCCGAGCGCTCCGCACGGCCTGTCCGCCAGCCTGGGCGGCATCCCCCGAACGAAAGAGGCCGGAGCAATGGCCCCGGCCTGCCTGTTCCGGTCGGCGAACGAAGGCTCACGCCTTCGCGAGCCTGGCGAGATCGTCCGTCGAGGCGTCGAGCGCCTTGGCGTAGCGCTCGGCAGCCTCGTCGGCCTCTGCCTTGGTCATCGACAGTGGCGGCGAGAACGAGGTCACCTCGATGTAGGGTAGAGCGCGCGACAGCACGCCGTTCTCGAAGGCCTTGGCCGAGACGAGGCGATGTGCACCTGCCTTCGGGTCGAAGAAGCGCTTCTTGCCTTTATCGGCGACCAACTCGGCCGCGATCATCTGCCCGACGCCACGCACCTCGCCGACGAACGGGTTGTTGCCGATCCGCTCCTGCAGCACCTTCAGGAAGTAGGGTCCGACCTCTGCCGCCTGCTCGACGAGGCCCTCGCGCTCCATGATGGCGATGTTGACGAGGCCGAGCGACGCGCCGACCGGATGGCCAGAGTAGGTGAAGCCGTGCATCACCGGGCCGAACTCCGGCGAGGCCGCCGCCAGCACGTCCCAGATCCGAGACGAGATCACCGAGGCCGAGACCGGGAAGTAGGCGCTGGTGATGCCCTTGGCGAGCGTCACGATGTCGGGCTTGAGCTTCATGCCGCCCGTTGCGAACCAATGACCCGTGCGGCCGAAGCCGGTGATCACCTCGTCGGCGACGAACAGGATGTCGTGGCGCTCGAGCAGCGGCTGCAGCTTCTCGAAATAGCCCTTGGGCGGGATGAGCACGCCGCCAGTGCCGAGGACGGGCTCGGCGATGAAGGCACCGATCGTGTCGGCGCCCTCGCGCCGGATCACCTCCTCGATCTCGGCGATCAGCCGGTCGGTGAATTGCTCCTCGCTCTCGCCGGGCTGGCCGAAGCGGTAGAAGTGCGGGCACGAGACGTGGATCACGTCGCCCATCGGCAGATCCCACGCCTTGTGATAGATGGGGATGCCGGTAAGGCTCGCCGCCGCGAACGTGAGACCGTGGTAGCCGCCTTGCCTCGCGATGAACTTCTTCTTCTGCGGCTTGCCGCGCAGGTGATTGTAATAGCGGACGAGCTTGTAGTTGGTGTCGTTGGCGTCCGAGCCGCCCATGCCGAAGAACACCTTCGACATCTGTGGTGCGCCCGATTTCTCGTGGAAGAGCTTCAGCACTTTTTCCGCGAGCAGGATCGCCGGCTCGTTCGAGGCGCCTGCGAAGATGTGGTGGTAGGCGAGGCTCTCGACCGCCTTCTTGGCAGCCTCCGCCATCTCGGACCGGCCATAGCCGATGTTGACGCACCACAGGCCCGCGCCGCAGTCGATGATATCGCGGCCTTTCTGGTCGCGGATGTGCACGCCCCGGCCGTCAGAGAAGATCACCGGCCCCTTTTTCATGTGATCGGCGATCGACGTGTTCGGGTGGAACAGGCTCTCGCGGTCGATGTCCTCGAGCGAGAAATTCCTCTGCTGGTCGTCCATGATAGCCTCCGGATTGCGCATCGCGAGCAGCGCGTGGCCGTGACGTGCCTGACTTGCGAGCCGCGCCGGAGAGTACGGATCGGAGGAGGACCGGTACAGGAAAATTGACCTGGCATCGGCAGTGCGGCGACCTGGTGAGCATCGCTGCACAAGAAGCCGCCACTCAGCGGGCTTGATCTTCGACGTCGATGTCCGGCAGCATTGCCGGACCATGCAATCCCCTGCTTCGCTCTCGCCTTTGCCATCGGCATCTCGTCCGGCACGCGGACGACCGCACGACCTGTCGCTCGGCAGGCCGGCAAGGCTTGGGCTCCAGTGCTGCCATGCAGCGCTCCCCCGATGAGGTCTCGATGATCCGGATAGCGTTCGATATCGGTGGCACGTTCACGGACTTCGTGCTGCAGGACCAAGCCCGCGGCATCCTGCGCGTCGCCAAGATTCCGACCACGCCGCGCAATCTCGAGGAGGCCGTACTCGAAGGTTTCGATGCGATCCTCGCTGCTCACGGCGCCTTGCCGGAAGACGTTGCGACCATTCTCCACGCCACGACAATCGCCACGAACGCCATCCTCGAGCGCAAGGGCAACCGGACGGCGCTGCTCACCACCGCCGGCTTCCGCGACGTGCTGATCATCGGTCGCCAGAAGCGCTACGACACCAACAACATGCATCTCGACAAGCCGGCGCCGCTGATTGCCCGCCGCCACATCCTGGAGGTCGGCGAGCGCTTGGCCGCCGCCGGGAGCGCGGTCGCGCCGTTGGACCGGCGCGACCTCGCCGAGGCTATCGCAGCCCTCCAGGCTGGTGACTACGAGGCCGTCGCCATTGCCTTCCTGCACGCCTACGTCAATCCCGCGCACGAGATCGAGGCGCGCCGCGCGCTCGAGGCGGCACTGCCGGGCGTCGCCGTCTCCGTCTCGCACGAGGTGTCACCGAAGTTCCGCGAGTACGAGCGCACCAACACCACCGTCGCCAACGCCTATGTCCGCCGCATCGTCGATCGCTATCTCGGCTCGCTGACGTCGGCGCTGGAGCGCCGTCGCTTCCGCTCGAGCCTCTACATCATGCAGTCGAATGGTGGTCTGGTGACGCCCGAGATTGCGCGGAGCTTCCCCGTCCGCATCGTCGAATCCGGTCCTGCTGCCGGCGTCCTGATGTGCGCGGCTGTCGGCAAGGAGGAGGGGCTCTCGCACGTCCTCACCTTCGACATGGGCGGCACCACGGCCAAGCTCGGGGCCGTCGACGACGGCGAGCCGGCCATCACCCAGTCGTTCGAGGTCGATGGCATCAACAATCGCCGCTACAGCGGCCTGCCGCTCAACGTGCCGGCGGTGGAGCTGATCGAGATCGGCGCCGGTGGCGGCTCGATCGCGGTCGCCGAGCGCGGCCTCATTAAGGTCGGGCCGGAGAGCGCGGGCGCCGAGCCGGGCCCCATCTGCTATCAGCGCGGCGGCACACGGCCCACCATCACCGACGCGAACCTGGTACTCGGCTATCTCGATCCTGACTGGTTCTGCGGCGGGACGATGCAACTCGATCCCGACGCGTCGCGGGCAGGGATCGCCAGCCACGTCGCCCAGCCGCTGGGCCTTTCCCTCGAGGCCGCCGCCTGGGGCATCCACTCGGTCGCCAACTCCAACATGGAGCGGGCGATGCGCATCGTCTCGATCGAGCGCGGACGCGATCCGCGCCGCTATGCGATGGTGGCTTTCGGTGGCGCCGGCCCGCTGCACGCGGCCCGTCTCGCCCGCGCGCTCGGCGTGCCGAAGGTGATTGTGCCGCTGGGAGCCGGGGTCGGCTCGGCCATCGGCCTGCTGACGGCCGATGCCAAGATCGACCTTTCGATCACGCGCATCCTGCCGCTCGAGGCCGGCCAGGAGTGGGCGATCAAGGCGATCTTCGCCGATCTCGAGGCTCGCGCCGCGCCGGATCTCGCCAACCTCGGAGGGACCGGCGAGGCCCGATGGCGTCGCGGCGCCTACATGCGCTACCAGGGTCAGGGCTACGAGATTCGCGTGGATCTCCCGAGCGGCGAGATTGGCTCGGACTATCCCGCCCGCGCCGTTGCGGCCTTCGAAGCCGCCTACAAGACCGTCTACGGCTATATCGATGCCGGGGCCAGGGTGGAGGCCATCGACTGGTATCTGATCGCGACCGTTCCGGGTGTCGGCGAGAAGGGCGCGACCGCTCGACAACTCGTCGGCCAGGACGCGGCCGCCGGCAGCGGCAAGTCGGCCCGTCGCGCCTACTTCCCCGAGGCCGGCGGCTACGTCGAGGCGGCTGTCGTCAATCGCTACCGCTTGAAGCCCGGCGAGCGAGTTGTCGGCCCGGCACTGGTCGAGGAGCGCGAAGCGACGACCGTCCTTCTACCCGGAGATATCGCCCACGTGACCGGCAACGGTCACCTCATGATCGAGATCCTTGGAGGCTGACCCATGACCAGCAGATCGGCCGAGATCGACGCCATCACGCTTTCGATCCTCTGGAATAGCCTGCTTTCGATCGCCGACGAGATGGGCACGGCGCTTCGCCGCACCGCTTTCTCCGAGGCCGTGCGCGAGGGGGACGACTTCTCGACCGGCATCTTCGACGGCCGGGGCCGGCTCATCGCGCAAGGCAATTTCACGCCGGGTCACCTCGGCGCCATGCCCTATGTGATCGAGAATGTGCTCAAGTATCATGCGCCGGACAGCCTCAAGCCCGGCGACAGCATCCTGCTGAACGACAGCTTCCTCGGCGGCGGTCACTTCCCCGACTTCTTCCTGACGACGCCCGTCTTTCGCGATGGTGCGATCATCGCTTATGCCGTGACGACGGCGCATCAGGTCGACATGGGCGGCGCAGCACCCGGTTCACAGCGCGTGCAGGGCATCTCGGAGGCATACCAGGAGGGCTTGCGCATCCTGCCGATCAAGGTCGTTCGTGACGGCCGCTTCGAGGATGATCTGATGCGCATGATCCTCGGCAACGTGCGCGTCCCGGCCAAGGTCCGCGGCGATCTGATGGCGCAGCTCAACGCCAACCACGTCTGCGCCGAGCGCCTGCTGCGCATGTACGACACCTATGGCGCCGACACCATGGGCCGCACCATCGACGCGCTGCTCACGCGCTCCGAGGAGGAGACGCGCGCCATCCTGCGAAAGGTTCCGCAAGGCCGCTTCGAGTTCGAGGACTGCCTCGACGACTGCGGCCCCGGCACGCCGCCGATCAAGGTCAAGGTGACGGTCACGGTCGGCGACGGCGAGATCGAGATCGATTTCACAGGCTCGGGACCGACTGTACAGGCGGCGCTCAACTCCTACATCAACTACACGCGCGCCTACGGTGTGTTCGCCACGCGCTGCCTCACCGAGGCGAGCCTCCCGAACAACGAGGGCTCGTTCCGCCCGATCAAGGTGAAGGCTGAGGAAGGTTCTTTCTTCAACCCGCGCTTCCCGGCGGCCTCGGGCGGTCGCGCGGCGGTGCAGATCCGCATATTCGACGCCGTCAATGGCGCTTTCGCCAAGTGCATCCCGCACCGGGCCATGGGCGCCTTCTCGCACTGGGCCAACCCCAACATCGGCGGCGTCGATCCGCGCACCGGCAAGCAGTTCATCATGTACGACATGCTGCTCGGCGGCTATGGCGGGCGCGCCACCAAGGACGGCGTCGAGGCCATGTCGCCAGTGATGAACTGCTCGAACATCCCCGTCGAGGTGATCGAGCACACCAATCCGGTGCGGGTGGAGCGCTTCGAGCTGATCCCGGACTCAGGAGGCGCAGGCAAGTATCGCGGCGGCTGCGGCATCCGGAAGGACATGCGGCTCCTCGCTGACGACGCCGTGCTCACGCTCCTCGGCGACCGCCACAAGTTTGCGCCCTATGGCGTCTTCGGCGGCAACCAGGCAGCGGTCGGCCGGTCGGTGGTCTTCTCCGGCAACGAGAAGATCGACCTGGGCTCGAAGGAGGTTGCCGTCCTCAAGCGCGACGATGTCGTGAGCCTGCGCACCTCAGGCGCGGGTGGCTATGGACCTGCGAGCGAGCGCGACCCGGCCCTGATCGAGCGCGACATAGCGGACGGGTACGTGACGGTGGAGGGGGCAAGGAAGGCCTATGGGCGACGCAAGTGATGCTGGACGTCCAACGAAGGCGAGCAGAACACGCCAAATTGCAGGGACGTGCTGTGTTCTGGACTACGGAGTGAGCCGACGGAGGAGGGTGCCGTGACGACGGCGGCCGAGATGGTCCGAGGCAACGGCCGGGACGCCGGCGTTCTGCCGCTCGATATGGTGGCGTAGCCCCTCGGCCTCGGGCCGCCGCCAGCCTCGGCCCGGGGCGGGAGCCCTGAAGAGGTCCGCTCAGGCCGCGATCGGACGATCCTCGCCGACGAGCGTCACGCGATGCATGATCCTTCGGATGCTGACATTGTCGAACGGCTCGACGGAGTGCATGGTGCAGCGATTGTCCCACATGATGATGTCGTCTTTGGCCCAGATGTGCTTGTAGACGTACTTCGGGCTGATCGCGTGGGTGATGAGGTCGTCGAGCAGGCGCCGGCCTTCGGCCTCGTCCATGCCATCAATGTTGACCATGGTATGCGGCGACAGGAACAGGCAGCGCCGCCGTGTCACCGGATGCAGTTGCACGAGGGGATGGCGCACGGGCGGCAGCGCGTCGTACTTGCCCTTGTCCTGCTTCGCGGACAGCTCTTTCGACTGCTTGATGATGAAGTCGTGGTCGTGGATCACCCAGCGGCCCTCGATGCGCCGCCTGGTCTCGGCGTCGAGATCGTCGTAGGCGGCATACATGTTGGCGAAGAGGGTATTGCCGCCAGCATTCGTCGTCTCGATGCCGTGCAGGATCGAGCCCTTCGAGGGCACCTCGCGGAACGAGCTGTCGGTGTGCCACAGCCACGACAGATTGAGATACTGCCAGGCCGTCTCTTTCGGCGCGATGATGTTGCCGGCCTCGTCGACATTGGAGACACGGTAGATCTCCTTGTTGTGCGACGACCGATGGGCGAGTGACGGATGAATCTCGAGGTCGCCGAAATTGCGGCCGAAGGCGATATGCTGCTCGTCCGTGATCGCCTGCCCGGGAAATATCAGCAGCAGGTGCTTCATCCAGAGGTCGTCGATCGCCGCACGAGTCGCGGCATCGAGGGGTCGGGCGAGGTCGAGGCCGCGGACCTCGGCACCGATCAGCGGATGGCGCAGCTCGACGACGAGCTGGGAGGCGATGCGGCCGGTCATCTGAGGACACTCCAGCGGCTGGTTGTTGGCTTGGTCAGCCCGGCGGCTTCGGCCTCGGCAGCGGGCAGGCGCCATGCGCTGAATCGCCAGCCTCGGCCTCGGCGATCGTGACCGCGTCGAGGTCGGTCTGGAACGTCGCGTGGAACCGGTTGACCACGTTGCTGACGCCGACGGTCAGGCAGATGTCGATGATCTGCTCCTTGGAGAAATGGCGCGCGAGGTCGCCGTAGGTGGCATTGTCGATCGGCTCGAGGCGCGTCGATTTCTGTGCATAGCGCACGATCGCCGCCTCCGCCGGCCCGTAGATGCCATCCGGCAGCGGGTCCGCCGTCAGATGACGCATCTGGTCTTCAGTCAACCCCAGGCTCCGACCGAGCACCGTATGCGTGGGTATTCAATAGAAGCAGTCGTTGACCGCGGTGGCGGTGAGGTAGGCGAGCTCGCCGTGCCGCGGCTCGAGCGTCGAGTTGGTGCGATAGACCGTCTGGATCAGCGTGATCATCGCGGTCAGCGCGGCCGGGCGATTGGCGAGAGCGCGGAACACGTTGAGCAGGCGCCCCCTGGACCTGCCGGCCGCCTCGAGCGCGGCCCGTGCCTCAGGTGGTGTCGCGGGATCGCTCTCGTCGACGAGTGGAATGCGCGCCATCTGTTCGTCGTCTCCTCGATGCGCTCTGCAGCTCCAGGCTGCCAGAACGGTAGCGGGATGTCATCCTTGAAGGACTTGCCTTGAAGGACTTGCCGAGCCTGCGCGAGCTCGTGTCAGCACCGATGGTGCGCGGCCGGATGGCGTGACGGCAGCCGCGGCGCGCCGAACAGCTTCTCGCGCAATGTGCCCGGCCGGTAGGCGGTCTTGAAGCGGCCCCGCGCCTGCAGCTCCGGCACGAGCAGGTCGACGAGGTCCGTGAAGCTCTCGGGCATGACGACGTAGGCGAGGTTGAAGCCGTCGATCCCGGTGTCGTCGATCCATGAGATCATCTGGTCGGCGACCTCCGAGGCGGAGCCCACGAGCAGCGGGCTGCGGCCCCCGATCGCCACCTTCTCGGCGATCTGCCGCACGGTCCAGGTGCGGCCGAGCTCTCCCTTCGTGAAGGTCTCGAGCGCCGACTGGTTGGCGTCGGTCTTCTCGTAGCGGATCACGTCGTCGAGGCCGTATTTGGAAAGATCGACCCCGGTCCAGCCCGACATCAGCGCCAGCGCGCCCTCGTGGCTGACATGGCGCTTGTACTCCTCGTGCTTCTCCCTCGCCTCGGCGCTGGTGCGGCCGATGATCGGCGTGGCGAGCGTCAGGATCTTGAGGTCGCCCGGCTCGCGCCCGGCTGCGATGGCCTGCCGTCGCAGATCCTGGACATAGGGCCTGACCGATTCTTTCGTTGGCCCGTTGATGAAGACGCATTCCGCGTGCGCGCCGGCGAACTGCCGTCCGCGCCCCGAGGCACCCGCCTGGTAGAGCAGCGGCGTGCGCTGGGGCGACGGCTCGCAAAGATGGATGGCGTCGAGCTGATAGAAGGCCCCGTCGTGGCGCACGCGGTGCACCTTCGCCGGATCGGCGAACACGCGCGCCTCCTTGTCCGCGAGCGCCGCGCCGTCCTCCCAGCTCCCCTCCCAGAGCTTGTAGACGACCTGCATGTAGTCCTCGGCCATGTCGTAGCGCCGGTCGTGACCGACCTGGCCGCGCTCGCCCATGCCTTTCGCGGCGCTGTCGAGGTAGCCCGTGACGATGTTCCAGCCGACCCGGCCCTTGGTCAGATGGTCGAGCGTCGACATGCGGCGCGCGAACGGGTAGGGCGGCTCGAAGCTCAGCGTGCACGTGACGCCGAAGCCGAGATGCTCGGTCACCATCGCCATGGCGGGGATGAGGAGCGAGGGATCGTTGACCGGCACCTGGATGGCGTGGCGCAGCGCCGCGTCGGCCGAGCCGCCGAAGACGTCGTAGATGCCGAGCACGTCGGCGAGGAAGAGCCCGTCGATCAGCCCCCGCTCGAGCGTGCGCGCCAGATCTGCCCAGTAGGCGAGGTCGGTGTAGTGGCGCGCGCGGTCGCGTGGATGTGTCCAGAGGCCCGGGGCCTGGTGGCCCACGGTGTTCATGTGGAAAGCGTTGATCAGGATCTCGGACGTCATCGGCCGCCTGCTGGATGGAGTTGGAAGCGCCTCGCGCCTAGAGGGTGAGCCCGCCGTCGACGACGACGGTCTGGCCGGTGACCATGGCCGCGCCGAAGCCGAGGAAGCAGATCACCTCGGCGATGTCGTCCGGCGTGCAGCGGCGCTTGAGCTTGGCTCCCTCGATCGACTGGCGGCGTTGCTCCTCGGTCCATTCGACCATCCATGTGGAATCGACGGCGCCCGGCGCCACGGCGTTGACGCGGACCTGCGGCCCGAGGGCGCGTGCCAGGTTCAGCGTCAAGCTGACGACTCCGGCCTTGGTCGCGGAGTAGGCGAGGCTCGATCCGGCCGTGCCGGTGCCGGCGATGGAGGCGGTGTTGACGATGGCGCCGCGCGCGGCCTTCAACGCCGGTGCCGCCGTCTTGGCACAGCGGAAGACGCCGAGCAGGTTCACCTCGAGCAGGGTGTGGAACAGCTCCTCCGTGATGAGATCGAGCTCGTGCGGCTCGATCTTGCGGCGCGTGCCCGGCGTACCGGCGTTGGCGACGAGCAGATCGAGACGGCCGAGGTCGGCGATGGCCTTCTCGACCATGCGTGGGCAATCGGCTGCGTCGCCGACGTTGCCGGGGGCCTCGATGGCTCTGATGCCCTTCGCGACGAGGCCGGCCACCGCCTCCTTGCCGCGTGGATCGTCGGCGAGGAAGTTGATTGCGACCGTAGCGCCGTTGCGTCCGAGCATGGCCGCCGTGGCGAGGCCGATTCCCGAGGCGCCGCCGGTGACGAGCGCCGTCTTGCCGGCGAGGTCGTACGTGATCATGTCCGTCTCCCAAGTGCTCGTGTCGCCACCGATCCGCCTCGCGGCATGCCGTGGCTCGTCCCGTATCGGCATCGGCGGGCATCCGAGCGCCGGGTGCGTCCTGCGCAGGGGCCCCGCCGCGCCTTCCGGCAGACTATTGTCATGCGTGGCGCGGCCTCGGCAATGGCATCGTCATCGGAGGCGCCGCAGGCTCGGGGCCGGCACGCCGCCCCCTTCTGCTCCAGGAAGGCGACGGTCACGGGCGCTCTGTCACCAGCGCTCTTGGCAAAGCAGGCGAGCCGGGCGAGGCTGTCTGTGGAATTCGTCAGCCCCCACAGCGAGGATATGCGCATGAAGAACCCGTTCGATCTCACCGGCCAGGTAGCCGTCGTCACGGGATCCAGCAAAGGCATCGGCCGCTCGATTGCCGAGATCATGGCGGCGATGGGGGCAAAGGTCGTCGTCTCCAGCCGCAAGGCCGACGCCTGTGAGACGGTGGCAGACGGCATCCGCAAAGCCGGCGGCGATGCCACCGTCATTCCCTGCCACATCGGCCGCAAGGAGGATTGCCAGGCCCTGATCAGGGGTACGGTCGCAAAGTACGGCAAGGTCGACGCGCTGGTCTGCAACGCGGCCGTCAATCCATATTTCGGTCCCCTCTCGGGCATCTCCGACGAGCAATGGGACAAGATCATGGAGTCGAACATCCGCTCCAACCTTTGGCTTGCCAACCTGGCCGCGCCCGGCATGGCGGAGCGCGGCGGCGGCACCATCACCATCGTCTCGTCGATCGGCGGCCTCAAAGGCTCGGCCAAGCTCGGGGCCTATGCTGTGTCGAAGGCGGCGGACTTCGGCCTCGCCCGCTCGCTCGCCGTCGAGCTTGGACCTCAGAACATCCGCGTGAACGCCATCGCGCCCGGCCTCGTGAAGACTGACTTCGCCCGCGCGCTCTGGGAGGACAAAGCCAACCTCGAGAAGCGCCTCGTCAATTCGCCGCTGAAGCGCATCGGCGAGCCGGACGACATCGGCGGCATTGCGGCATTCCTCGCCTCGAGCGCGGCCTCGTTCATTACTGGTCAGGTCATCGTTGCCGACGGCGGCGTCACCATCGCCTAGGTAAGCGATTGTTCGCAGTAGCGGCTGGACAGCACACGCCGTAGGCGTCAAAGTGTTGATCGTTCGAGATCGCCCGAGAGAGGCGGCAGGACGGTCAAGAGGGAGGAAGTCAGCGTGAAGTCCGCGATCGCCAGAGCTATATCTGCATCACTTCTCGCAGCCGTGAGTCTCGTTTTCGCCGGCCCCGTCGCCGCCGATAGTTTTCCAACCAAGCCGATCACGTTCGTCGTGCCGTGGCCGGCCGGTGGTGCCACCGACGTCGTGGCCCGCGCCATGGCGGAAGCGGCCGGCAAGCACATCGGCCAGCCCATCGTGGTCGAGAACAAGGCGGGCGCGTCGGGCACGCTCGGGCCGGCAACCGTCGCGGGCAACGCCAAGCCGGACGGCTACACCATCGTGCAGATGCCGATCACCGTCTATCGGTTCCCGGTGATGAAGGGCAAGAACGTGTCGTGGGATCCGTTCAAGGATTTCAGCTACATCATTCACTTGACTGGCTACACGTTCGCAATCGGCACCAAGGCCGACAGCAAGTTCAAGACCTGGAAGGACGTTGTCGACTATGCCAAGGCCAATCCGGGCAAGTTGACCTACGGAACGCCGGGGGCTGGGACGTCGCTGCATATCGGGATGGAGTTGATCAGCGGTCACGACAAGTTCACGGCGACCCACGTGCCGTTCAAAGGTGGCGCCGAGACGACAGCGGCGCTCGCAGGTGGCCACGTCGATATCTCGGTCGAAGGCACGACGATGATGCCGCTGGTCGAGGCCGGGCAACTGCGGCTGCTGATGGTTTGGACCGAGAAGCGCATTCCCGCGTTCCCGGACATTCCCTCGCTGCGGGATCTCAATTATCCCTGGACCTTCGACAGCCCCTGGGGCATCGCCGGACCCAAGGGCATGGACCCGGCAGTCGTGCGTAAGATCCACGATGCGTTCAAGGCGTCGTTGGACGATACTCGCGTGAAAGCCGCCATGGCGAAGCATCTGATGCCGCCGCGCTACGCCGATCCGAAGGGCTACCTCGAGATCGTCAAGCAGATCACCGCCTTCGAGGCCGAGGGCGTCAAGCGCATCGGGCTCGGCAAGGACTGAGCGGCCGTGGTGCCGATTGCCTGGTTTCGGTGCGGCGGCGGTCGGCGGCAGCCTAGGCTGCGACTGGAAATGACGGGGGAAGACAGGATATGAGGCTCAAGAGGATAACGGCAGCGGCGGTGGCGACGTTCGCCATCGCCTGTTTTGCAGCGGGCGCTGCGCTGGCACAGGGCAGTTTTCCGACGAAGCCGATCACATTGATCGTGCCGTGGAACGCGGGTGGATCGACGGACATCTACTTCCGAGCTCTCGGCGAGGTGGCCGGCAAGGAGCTGGGTCAGCCCATCGTCGTCGAGAATCGGACCGGGGGCACCGGCACGCTCGGTCCCGTCAACATGGCCCGCGCGGCCAAGCCGGACGGGTATACGCTGTCGCAAATCCCAGTGACGGTGATGCGTCTTCCGCTGATGTCGAAGCGCAATTGGGATTCGCTCACCGACTTCACCTACGTCATCCACCTGACGGGCTACACGTTCGGCGTGACCACCAAGGCCGACAGCAAGTTCAAGGCATGGAAGGACGTCGCCGAGTTCGCCAAGGCGAACCCGGGCAAAGTGACGTACGCGACGACAGGTCCCGGCGGCTCGTTGCACATCGGCATGGAGCAGATCGCGGCCAAGGATGGCATCAAGCTGACGATGGTGCCTTTCAAGGGCGGCGCCGAGACCAATGCGGCAGTGCTCGGCGGGCATGTGGACCTGCAGGCTGACTCGACCGTGTGGGGCCCGCTGGTCGATTCCGGCCAGCTGCGCCTCCTCAACGTCTGGACCGAGAAGCGTAACAAGCGCTGGCCGGACGCACCAACTTTGAAAGAGCTCGGCTACCCCTTCGTGTTCGATAGCCCCTTCGGCATCGCGGGACCGAAAGGCATGCCGGCCGACGTGGTCGAGAAGTTGCATCAGGCTTTCAAGAAGGCTCTGGCCGACCCGAAGGTGAAAGACATCATGGAGAAATATGACTTCACCGAACGCTATATGGGACCGGCAGACTATACCAAGTATGTGACCGAGATCGTTGCCAGCGAGAAAGCGGCTGTCGAGCGGCTCGGCCTCGTCAAGAAGGAGTAGTAGTTGAGAGCGAGCACTCGGGTCGACAGGATGCGGAGGCCGCGGGAAAAGCGGCCCCGCGAGGAATCGCAGGGAGCCGTGCCGTGAAGCGCAGAGACGTCATCAAAGGCGTGGGGGCGACGCTCGCCGCACCCGCACTCATTTCCGAGGCAGCCGCGCAAGGCGCGTCCAAATTTCCCAATAAGCCGGTCACGATCATCATGGGGTGGCCGCCGGGCTCCGGCCCGGACGTTTGGCATCGTTCGCTGGCCGATGTCATGACCCGAATCCTCGGCCAGCCGGTCGTCGTGGAGAACAGGGCAGGCGGCGGCGGGACGATCGGTCCGGCGCACATGGCTGCAAATGCCAAGCCGGACGGCTATACGATCGCCCACATCCCGATCACCGTGCTGCGTTTTCCCGTGATGCGAAAGGTTTCGTGGGACCCGCTGAAGGACTTCAGCTGGATCGTGCACATGTCGGGCTTTCAGTTCATCACGGGCGTGAGAGCCGATAGTCCCCTCAAGACCAAGCAAGAGCTGATCGCCTTCGCCAAGGCCAATCCCGGCAAGCTCACCTATGCCTCGCCCGGCTCGGGAACCTCGCTGCATATCGGCATGGAACTCATTGCGAAGCATACCGGTGTGCAGTTCACGCATGTTCCATTCAAGGGGAGCATCGAATCGGTCGCGGCGCTCGAGGGCGGTCACGTTATGGCGATGGCGGGCGGCTCGGAAGCCTACCCTATGGTCAAGGCCGGCAACATCCGGGCGCTCGCGGCCTGGACGGACAAGAGGCTGGCAAGCCTTCCGGACGTGCCGACGCTGCGCGAGGTGGGTTTGCCGTTCGTCTTCGACAGCCCATACGGCATGGCCGGGCCGAAAGGCATGGACCCAGCCATCGTAAAGATCCTGCACGACGCCATCAAGAAGGCGATGGAGGATCCGAAGACCATTGAGGTCCGCAACCGGTTCAATATGCAGGACCGCTACATGGATACAACAACCTACGCTCGCTTCAATGCGGAACTCTACGAAAAGGAGAAGGCGTACCTGACGTCCATTGGGCTCGCTCGAAAGGACTGATCGAGAAGCACGCCCCCGGCGGGTCGACGAACGAGATCGCGAAGGCCGCGAGATAAGCGGTCGCGCGACGCTGCAAGGGAGGAACTACATGCGACGCCGAGATCTCATCACGGGTGTGGGGGCGACGCTCGCCGCGCCCGCGCTCATTTCGCAGGCTGCGGCCGCAGAGACGGCCGCGGAGTTCCCGACGCGGCCCATCACGCTGATCATGCCGTGGGGACCCGGCACCGGCATCGATCTATGGCATCGCGCCATGGCCGAGGTGGCAGGCAAGATCCTCGGGCAGCCGATGGTCGTGGACAACAAGGCGGGCGGCAGCGGCACCGCCGGACCAGCGGCGATGGCCGCCAACGCCAAGCCCGACGGCTACACGATCAGTCACATACCGATCACCGTCTTCCGCTTGCCGTTCATGCGCAAGGTGACGTGGGACCCGCTGCAGGACTTCACCTACATCATCCACAACTCGGGCTTCCTGTTCGGCGTCGCTGTCAGGTCCGACAGCCCCTTCAAGTCCTTCAAGGACATGATCGATTTCGCTCGCGCCAATCCGGGAAAGCTCACCTATGGATCGCCGGGCGCGGGCACATCGCTCCACATCGGCATGGAGCTGATCGCCAAGCAGGAAGGCATCCAGTGGACACACGTGCCGTTCACCAAGGACATCGAGGTCGCGCTGCTTGGCGGCCACATCATGACCTATGCCAGCGGCGCCGGCTGGTGGCCGCATACGGACGCCGGCAATATGCGAATTCTCTGCATCTGGACGGAGCATCGCAATCCGCGCCTGCCCGACACGCCGACGCTCAAGGAACTGGGCTATCCATTCGTCTTCGACAGCCCATTCGGCATCGCCGGTCCTAAGGGCATGGACCCCGGCATCGTGAAGAAGCTCCACGACGCCTTGAAGGAAGCGCAGGCGCATCCGAAGGCCAAGGAGCTGCAGAAGCGCTACGACTATGTCGAGCGGTATATGAGCTCGGCTGACTACACGAGGTTCGTTGCGCAGCAGGTCGAAGAGCAGAAGGCTCAGGTCGATAAGCTCGGACTCGCCTCGAAGCAATAGGTCCCCATGGGCAGCAAGGGAATATCGATGCAGGACAAAACGCGGGGCCTCGGTAGCGCGGAATTGTGGGGCGGTCTCTTCTGGCTCGCGGTCGGCCTGTTCGTGACGTGGCAAGGCTGGCAGCAGGGCCTTGGCGCCCTGCACGAGCCAGGCTCCGGGTTCGCGCTGTTCTGGTGCGGTGTGATCGCGTCGGGGCTCTCCCTCGTCATCATCGCCGCGGCAATTGCCGAGGGCGGGCCGGCGCTGTCGTCGCTGTGGGCCGAGACCCGCTGGCAGAAGGTGCTGCTGGTCACCGTGCTGCTGCTCGTCTTCGGGTTCTTCTTCGAGCAAATCGGCTTCATACCGTGCTCGCTGGTGCTGCTGCTGGTGTTGATGCGCTTCATCGACCCGGTGCCCTGGTGGCAGGCGGTGGCCGTGTCTTTCGGCTCCGTCTTAGGGGTCTGGTTCGTGCTCGCGAAATTCCTGAGAATCCAGCTCCCTGCCGGCATTCTCGCGCCGTGGCTGGGGTAGAACGACATGGATGTCATTGCGAGCCTCTATCACGGCTTCACGGTCGCGTTGCAGCCCTACAATCTGCTGGCCTGCTTCGCCGGCGTTTTCGTCGGCACCTTGATCGGCGTGCTTCCAGGCATCGGCCCGGTCACCGCGATGGCGCTGCTGCTGCCGGTGACGCTGTCGGCGCCGCCGGAGGCCGGCATCATCATGATGGCCGGCATCTACTACGGCTCGATGTATGGCGGCTCGACGACCTCGATCCTCGTCAACATCCCCGGCGAGGCGGCCTCGGTCGTGACGTGCCTGGACGGCCACGAGATGGCCAAGCAGGGACGCGCAGGCCCCGCCCTGGGTATCGCGGCGCTCGGCTCGTTCGTCGCCGGAACGATATCGATCATCGCCCTCATGCTCGTCGCCAAACCTCTGGCCCAGTGGGCGTTGAAGTTCGGGCCGGCCGAGTATTTCAGCCTGATGGTCCTGGGGCTCACGCTGCTGAGCTTCCTGACGCACGGCTCGATGGCCAAGGCGCTGCTGATGGCGTCGATCGGCATCGTGCTGGGGCTGGTCGGGACGGACGCGATAACGGCCGAGGAGCGCCTGACGTTCGGGCGGCTGGAGCTGCTCGACGGGATCGGCATCGTGCCAGTCGTGATGGGCCTCTTCGGCGTGGCCGAGATCCTGTCCAATCTCGAGCGCAAGCTGCAGCGGGAGATCGTCCAGTCGCGCATCGGCAGCCTGTGGCCGACGCGCGACGACTGGAAGCGCAGCGTAGGCCCCATGACCCGCGGCACGCTGCTCGGCTTTCTCGTCGGCACGCTGCCCGGTGGCGGCGCCGTCATCTCGTCGTTCGCCTCCTATGCACTGGAGAAGCGACTGTCCAAGACGCCCGAGCGCTTTGGCAAGGGAGCCATAGAGGGCGTCGCCGGACCGGAAGCCGCCAACAATGCCGCAGCCGGCGGCGCCTTCATTCCACTGCTGACGCTCGGCATACCGCCAAACGTCATTCTCGCCCTGCTGCTCGGCGCCTTCATCATCCACGGCCTGCAGCCTGGCCCGCTGCTGATGGTGCAGAAGCCGGACGTCTTCTGGGGCATCGTCGCCTCGATGTACATCGGCAACGTCATGCTGCTCATCCTCAACATGCCGTTGATCGGCATGTGGGTGCAGGTGCTGAAGGTGCCCTATCCGCTGCTTTTCCCGTTGATCCTGATGTTCTGCATCGTCGGCGTGTTCTCGTCGAACGCAGCCGTGTTCGACGTGTTCGTCATGGTGATGTTCGGGATGATCGGCTACCTGATGCGCAAGTTCGGCTACGAGCCGGCGCCGCTTGTGCTGGCGTTCGTGTTGGGGCCGCTCCTCGAGAACAACCTGCGCAAGGCGCTGATCCTGTCTCGCGGCGATTTTTGGACTTTCGTCGAGCGACCGATCTCGGGCGTCTGCCTCGGGCTCGCCGTGCTGATGCTGATCGTGCCGCTGCTGCCGTCGCTGGCGAGGAAGCGCGAGGTCATCGCGATAGACCAGGAGTGAGGCGCGCGCCGGCGTGACGCGCCTCGCTCTGCGCGGCAGACGTTGCCCGTTGCGCCACGGCACGCACTGCATTTGTATGTCCGTCAGGACGATCTGGCCCGCTCACCCGAGGAGAGCCCCATGGACCTTCGCTTCAGTCCCGAGGACATCGCGTTCCGCGAGGAGGTACGCAAGTTCTTCCAGACGGAGGTGCCGCTCGCGATCCGCCGCAAGGTGATCGAGGGCCGCGAGCTGACCAAGGCCGACATCGTGACGTCGCACAAGACGCTGCACAGGCGCGGCTGGGCGACACCGGGCTGGGCCAAGGAGTGGGGTGGCACCGACTGGTCGCCCATCCAATTCTACATGTTCGGCGAGGAGATGCAGCTCAACGGCGTGCCGGCGCCCGTCGGCTTCAACGTCACCATGCATGGACCGGTGTTGATCCAGTTCGGGACCGAGACGCAGAAAAAGCATCATCTGCCGCGCATCGCAGCCTGCGACGACTTCTGGTGCCAGGGATTCTCGGAGCCGGGCTCGGGATCGGATCTCGCCTCGCTGAAGACGACGGCCGTCAGGCAAGGCGACCACTACATCGTCAACGGCCAGAAGATCTGGACGACGCTCGCGCAGTACGCCGACTGGATTTTCTGCCTCGTGCGCACCGACACCACCACGGCCAAGAAGCAGCTCGGCATCTCCTACCTGATGATCGACATGCGGACGCCCGGCATCACGACGCGTCCCATCGTCACCATGGACGGCGGGCGCGAGGTCAACGAGGTGTTCTTCGACAACGTCAAGGTGCCGGTCGAGAACCTCGTCGGCGAGGAGGGTCGCGGCTGGGACTGCGCCAAGTATCTGCTGGGCAACGAGCGCACGGGCATCGCCCGTGTCGGCACCTCGAAGATGCGCGTCGCTCGCATCAAGGAGCTTGCCCGCATCGTGCCGTCGGGCAGCGGCTCGCTGATGGACGATCCACAGTTCGCCGAGAAGGTCGCCGCCGTCGAGGTGGAGCTGAAGGCGCTGGAGATGACCCAGCTTCGCATCATCTCGGAGGACAGGAAGGCTGGCCGCGGCGGCAAGCCGAACCCGGCCTCGTCGATCCTCAAGATCAAGGGAAGCGAGCTGCAGCAGGCGACGACCGAGCTTCTGATGGAGATCGCAGGTCCGCTGGCGCTCCCCTACGTCAGGCAGGACCCCGACGACCTCGGCCACAACGAGGGGCCGGTCGGCGTCGACTGGGCGCTGCCGACTGCGCCGCAGTATTTCAACAACCGCAAGGTCTCGATCTACGGCGGCACCAACGAGATCCAGCACAACATCATCGCCAAGGCGGTGCTGGGGTTCTGATCTCTTTGCTGGGCGAGTGGCACCGGGATGACGGGCTGCTCCGCGCTTCGGTCACTACCAAGGCAACCAGGAGCAACCCTGAGCCATGACCAACAAGGGATACTGGGTTTTTCAGATGAACGTTTCGAATTCGGAAGGCTACAAGGCCTATCAGGAGGCGGCGGGGCCTGTCGTCGCCAGCTACGGCGGGCGTTTCATTGCACGCGGCGGACGCAGCACGGTGGTCGAGGGCAGCGTGCCCGGCCGCACCGTCATCCTGGAGTTCAAGGATTACGATACGGCTCTCGCGTGCTGGAACTCACCTGAGTACTCTCATGCCAAATCCCTGAGGGCCGCACACGCCGCCGGGAATGTGGTGATCATCGAGGGCTACGACGGCGAGCACGGCCACTGAGACCTCCCGTCAGGCACGGTGAGGTCGTCCGGGAACCGCGCTGAGCACGCGACCGGAATTGGCTTCTCGTTCCAAAATACTTACCGCGCACTCCGAGGACACCATGGATCTCGAGCTCACCGAGGAGCAGTTGCTCCTGAAAGACAGCGTCAATGGCCTCCTCGCCCGACGCTACCCCGATGTCGTCAAGACGCGCGTCGAGATGATGAAGGAGCCGAAGGGCTACAGCGAGGCCGGCTGGATGGAGCTCGCCGGGCAGGGGCTGACGGCGATTCCTTTCGCGGAGGCCGATGGTGGGCTGGGTCAAGGCCCGGTCGAGATGATGCTCGTTGGCGAGGCGGTCGGGCGAACGCTGGCACTGGAGCCGTTCTACGCGACGGTGGTGCTCGGCGGCGGCATCGTGCGTCATGCGGCCAATGCAGAGCAGCGGGCGCATCTGGTGCCTGAGATCGCTGCCGGCACGCTGACTCTGGCGCTGGCGCATCAGGAAAAGCAATCGCGGTTCGATCTCTTTGACGTGGCGACGACCGCGAAGCCGGACGCCTCGGGCGGCTACGTGCTCGAAGGCGAGAAGATGGTGGTCGTCAACGGCGACAGCGCCGACCGGCTGATCGTCACGGCGCGTGTTGCCGGCGATCGTCGGGCGAAAGAGGGTATCGGCCTGTTCCTGGTCGACGGCAAGGCTGCGGGCCTCTCGCGTCGCGGCTACCCGACCCAGGACGGCGGCCGTGCGGCCGACATCTCGCTCTCGAGCGTCAAGGTCGCGAAGCAGGACGTGCTGGGCGAGCCGGGCAAGGGGCTCAAGGCGCTCGAGCGCACGGTCGACGAGGCCATCGCCTATCTGGCCGCCGAGGCCGTCGGCGCCATGGAGGTGCTGCACGAGGCGACGCTCGACTATGTCAAGACGAGGAAGCAGTTCGGCGTCGCCATCGGCTCGTTCCAGGTGATCCAGCACAGGCTCGTCGACATCTTCACGGCGCTCGAGCAGTCACGCAGCATCGCCATCTACGGCTCGATGATGGCTGGCGAGGACAACGCCATCGAGCGGCGCCGAGCGATGCACGCGGTCAAGGTGCAGATCGGCAAGGGTGGCCGTCACATCGGCCAGGACGCCATCCAGCTCCACGGCGGCATCGGCATGACCACCGAGTACAAGGCGAGCCACTATTTCAAGCGGCTGACGATGATCGATCTCGCCTTCGGCAACGCCGATCACCACCTGCGAGAGCTGGCCCGCCTGGGCGGCCTGATTGAGGCGTCGAAGCCCGCTGCGTGAGATCGCCGGCAGGTGCTGCGCTGCGGGAAGCTACGTCCATCCCGGGCAGCCCAACCCATCGCATTGAGTTGGAGGAGACACGCGCTCGCCTCGTCGCGATGGTGCCTGCCAGGGACATGGGCTAAGGAGGCCGCACGAAACGGGAGGAGAGGACTATGCGGTTCGATGTCATGCGACCGGGGCTGGCGCTCGCCGTCGCCTCGATCTTGGCGACGGGGGTCGAGGCGGCGGACACGCCGAAGCCCGGCGGCACGCTGACCTATGCGGTGACGGCAGAGGCGCCGACGTTCGACTGCCACGCCACCACGACCTATGCCGCGATCCATGTGCTGGCGCCACACTACTCGCTGCTCGTCAAGATCGACCAGCACGACTATCCGAAGGTGAAACCCGACCTCGCCGAGAGCTGGCAAGTCTCTCCGGACGGCCTCACCTACACTTTCAAATTGCGGTCGGGCGTTCTCTTCCACGACGGTGCGCCGTTGACCTCGGCCGACGTCAAGGCCAGCCTCGATCGCGTCAGGAAGCCGCCGGAGGGCGTCGTCTCGGTGCGCAAGGCCGCTTTCGAGGAGGTCGCCGACATCGCGGCGCCCGACCCGCTCACCGTCGTCATGACGATGAAGCGGCCGGATCCACAGATCCTCGATCTCATCGCGCTGCCGTTCAACTGCATCTATCGTGCGGAAAAGCTGGCGGCCGACCCGCAGTTTCCCGCCAAGACGATCCTCGGCACCGGCCCCTTCGTCGCGACCGAGCACGTGGCCGGCTCGCATTTCCTCGGAAAAAGGTTCGACAAGTATTTCGAGAAGGACAAGCCGTATCTCGACGGCTTCAAGGCGCAGCTCATGAAAGCCGCGGCGCTCGGACCCGGATTCCAGGGCGGACAGATCCAGGCCGAGTTCCGTTCAATCACGCCGGCCGAGCGGGACCGCCTCGTCCAGACCATGGGGGACAAGATCAAGACCCAGGAGAGCCCATGGCTCTGCAAGGTCGAGATGATGTTCAACAGCGAGCGCAAGCCCTTCGATGACATTCGCGTCCGCCAGGCCATCAGCATGGCCATCGATCGCTGGGGCGGCTCGGCGGCGTTGGCCAAGATCTCGATTCTGAAGTCTGTCGGCGGCCCGTTGCGCCCCGGCAACGTGTATGCCCTGCCCGATGACGAGCTGGCGAAATTGCCGGGCTTTCGACGGAATGCAGAGGCGGAGCGCGCCGCGGCGCAAAAGCTGCTCGCCGAGGCAGGCGTGAAGGACCTCAAGCTCAAGCTGACCAATCGCAACGTCAGCCAGCCGTTCACGCCTGCCGGCGTCTACGTGGTCGATCAATTGCGGCGCATCGGCGTCACGGCCGAGCATGCGCAGTTGGACGTGAGCACGCAGAAGAAGTCGATCGCGGCCGGCGACTACGACGTGGCGCTGGACGGATTCTGCGGCGACAACGAGGATCCGCGGCCTCTCCTGCTCGCCTACCTCTCGAAGAGCCGCAGCCCGCGCAACATGTCGCGCAACGAGGCGCCGGAGGTGGACGCGGCCTTCGACAGGTACAAGGCTGCCACGACTTCCGCGGAGCAGAAGGAAGCCGCCTACGCCGCGCAGCGGGCGATCCTGAACGGCTCCTACAGCGTGCCGGTGCTCTGGTACAATCGCATCGTCGCCCACACGTCGGCGGTCAAGGGTTGGACGATCACGCCTAGCCATTTCGTGGGACAAAACCTGGCCGACGTCTGGCTCGATCAATAGCCGGCGGAGCGGATCCTCGGCGCGAACCCTGAACGGGCGGCTTCGGCCGCCCGTAGCTTTACGGCGCGCCGCTCTCAGGTCTTCATGATCATGAGGTCGGTGTCGTCTGGCCTGGCGCCGGCCGCGGTCAGCATGGCGTGCACCTGGCCGCGGTGGTGGGTCTGGTGATTGAAGAAGTGCGCGAAGAGCTTCCATCGCGCCATCGACCGCTCTGCCTTGGCGAGCCCCGAGTACCAGGTCAGATCGCCGTAGACGCCACTCGCGTCCATGGCGTCGGCCCAGCCGATGATCTGGCCGTCGAGGGCATTGCGTCGGCGCTGCAACTCATCCCAGTCCCGGCAGTAGTCGGGGCTCTCCTTGCCCGAGCCGGTTGGCTTCGACACCGCGGCCGTGAACCGGCTCATCCACTGCTCGTCGGCCCAGAGGAGATGGGAGAGCGTGCCGTGGATCGAGCCGAAGAAGGCGCCGCGGTCGTGGCGGCGGTCGGCGTCGGAGAGCGTGCCGGCGGCCGTATAGAGCGACCGGTTCTGCCACTCGTTGTACCGCGCCATGGTACGCACATACTCGTTGCTGATCATGGATGGCTCCTGCTGCGAGCTGCTCAGATCATCGCGAGGCCGCTTTTGCGGCGGGGCGGCGGGAAAGCCGCATCGAGAGCCGCCATGTCGTCGGCATCGAGCACCAGCCGCTCGGCCGCGGCGTTCTGCTCGACATGCTTGAGGTCGGCCGCCTTGGGAATCGAGACGACGTGCGGGTGTCGCATCGTCCAGGCGATCGCGACGGCCGCTGGCGCGACGCCGTGCTTGGCCGCGACCTTGCCGAGCGCGGTGTTGCCCAAAATCGAGCCCTGGCCCAGCGGGGAGTAGGCCATGATCATGTCGCCGTGCTCGGCCGCGTCCGCGACGAGGTCATAGTCGATGCCACGCGAGCCGAGGTGATAGAGCACCTGGTTCGACACGACGTTCTTGCCATTTGGCACGCGGCGCAGCTCGACCATGTCGTCGACATCGAAGTTGGAGACGCCCCAATCGCGGATCTTGCCGGCCGCTCTCAGCTGCTCGAAGCCGGCGACGGTCTCGGCAAGCGGATGCTGGCCTCGCCAGTGCAGCAGGTAGAGATCGATGCAATCGATCCTCATGCGCTTCAGGCTGCGCTCGCAGGCCGCGACCACGCCTGACCGGGATGCATTGTGCGGGTAGACCTTGGAGACGATGTAGAGTCCGTCACGGCGCCCGGCGATCGCCTCGGCGATGACCTTCTCGGCGCCGCCCTCGCCGTACATCTCGGCGGTGTCGATCAGGCGGATGCCGAGATCGAGTGCGGCGCGGATCGCCTTGGCCTCGGCGCCGCGGCTCCAAATTCGCGTGCCCATGTGCCAAGTGCCGAGGCCGAGCTGCGGGATCTTCTCGCCGGTCTTGAGGGTCACGGTACGCATGGTGTCCTCGGCGTTTGCGGGGATGGTGCTCAGGTTTCGGACGCCCTGGCGACGAGGCGCTCGGCGTCCCTGATGATCTTCTTGTGATCGAAGGCGAGGTCGAGCCGGCGCCATTCCTCGACCCATTCGACGGCCGCCGCATCGTCGCCGGCCTTGGCCCTCGGCGAGCGTACGTGGGTGACGAACGCCGCCGAGCAAGTGTGCCCGCGCGGATCCCGCGACGGGTCGGAGTAGATGCCGATGAGCGTGAGCTTGCCGGCCTTGACGCCTGTCTCCTCCAGCAGCTCGCGTCGGCATGCCTGCTCGACGGTCTCGCCGACGTCGACGAAGCCGCCGGGCAATGCGAATTGTCCCTGGAACGGCGGACTGCCGCGCCGCACCAGGAGCACCCGGCCGCTGGTATCGAACACCACGCAATCAGTGGTCAGCAAGGGTGTAACGGGCTTTGCCCGGGGCTTTGCCATGTCCACGAGACTACAGCCAAGCGATGGCCTGGAACAGGGGCGACGCAAGACGAGCGAGCCTTGCAGGCGCCAGCACCTGGCGCAGTGTGCAGCTACCTGCGCGAGGCCAGAGCGACACCCACCAGGATCAGTGCGAAGCCGAGGAGGTGATAGCTCTCGATACGCTCGCCGAGCAGTGTGCCTGCTGCCAGCGCGCTGTAGAGCGGCACAAGGTGCAGGAAGACGCCGGCACGGCCCGAGCCGATGGTCTCCACTGCCCTACTCCAGGCGGCATAGGCGAGGAGACTTGGAAAGAGGCCGACGAACGCCAAAGACGCAAACGTGAACGGTGTCGCGCGCAACGTGTGGCCGGCCACGTGCTCGGCAACCCAGAACGGCACGGTCGCCAGCGCCGAAATGACGGCGAGGACGAACGTGAAGGTCATCCAGTGCATCGCACCGCGCTTCCTCAGCGAGGCCGAGTAGACCGACCAGATTGCCATATTGAACAGGATGATCAGGTCTCCGACGTTGAAGGTCAGCGCAGTCAGGGCGTCGAGACTGCCTTTGGCGACAATGGCGACGACACCTGCGAGTGACACGCCAATCCCGAGCAGTTGCAGGAGGCGCACGCGGTCGCGGAACAGCAGCGCGCCGGCGGCCACGATCAGCACGGGCGCGGTCGAGTTCAGCACCGACACGTTGATGGCCGTCGTGTAGATGAGGCCGATGTACTGCAGCGTGCCGAACATGGCGCCGCCCCCGAGGGACAGAGCCAGTGTCAATTTCCAGGACCGGCGCAGCTCAGGCCAGTCGCGTTGCAGCCGGGGGCCGACGAAGGGCGCCAGCAGCACGGCCGGAATGAACCATCGAATGCAGCCGGTCGCGAACGGAGGCACCTCGCCCGCCATGGCCCGGCCGATGATGTGATTTCCCGACCAGCACAATGCCGCCAGCGCCGCCAGCCCGATGGCGAGCAGATGGTCGCTTCCGCTGCGACTGCGGCTCGCATGGGGTGATGCCACGCCGTCAGCCCGAGCTCAGCCGCTCGATGTTCGCGCCGCACCGGGAGAGCTTCTCCTCCAGCCGCTCGAAGCCGCGATCGAGGTGGTACACGCGATTGACCATCGTCTCGCCGTCCGCGACAAGTCCGGCGATGACCAGCGACACCGAGGCGCGCAAATCCGTCGCCATGACCGGCGCGCCCTTGAGCCGCTTCACGCCGCGGATGGTCGCCGTGTCGCCGTGGAGCTGGATGTCGGCACCCAGCCGGGCGAGCTCCTGCACGTGCATGAACCGGTTCTCGAAAATCGTCTCGCGAATGACGCTCGTCCCGCGTGCCGTGGTCGTCAGCGCCATGAGCTGCGCCTGGAGGTCGGTCGGAAAACCCGGGAACGGCTGCGTTTCGATCGAGATCGGCTCGACACCCGAACCGTTGCGGCGGATCCGGATGCCCTCGTTCTCCTCGGTGATTTCGGCGCCGGTCCGAGCGAGGGCCACCAGGGCGGTCTCGAGCAGCGACTTGCGCGTGCCCTCCAACAGCACGTCGCCGCCGGTGGCGGCCACGGCAAAGGCGAAGGTTCCCGTCTCGATACGGTCCGGAAGGACCGTGTGCACGGCGCCCTCGAGCCGATCGCGGCCCTGGATTCGCAGCGTCGAGGAGCCGATGCCGTCGATGAGCGCGCCCATCTTGACGAGGCATTGGGCGACGTCGCCGACCTCGGGCTCGCGAGCGGCGTTCTCAATGACGGTCTCGCCGCGCGAGAGCGCTGCAGCGAGCAGAACATTGTGCGTGGCACCGACCGAAACCTTCGGAAAAACGATGCGCGCGCCTTTGAGTCCCCCCTTCGGCGCCCGCGCCACCACATAGCCGCCGTCGATATCGATCTCGGCGCCGAGTGCTTTCAGGCCGGCGAGGTGGAGATCGACGGGTCGGGTGCCGATCGCGCAGCCACCAGGCAGCGAGATGCGCGCCACGCCCATGCGGGCGAGAATGGGACCGAGCACCCAGAAGCTCGCGCGCATGCGCGAGACCATCTCATAGGGGGCCGTGGTGTCGACGATGTCACGGGCCGTGAGATGGAACGTCTCCCCGAGGTGCATCGCCGGGCCGGCGCGTTTGCCCTCGATGGAGTGGTCCACGCCGTGGTTGCGTAGGATGCGCGCCAGCAGGTTGACGTCGGCCAGGTTCGGCACGTTCTTCAGTGTCAGTCTGTCGCCCGTCAAAAGACTTGCGATCATGAGCGGCAGAGCGGCGTTCTTGGCGCCCGAGATCGGGATGGTGCCCACCAGCGGCTGTCCGCCCACGATCTTGATGCGATCCATCGGATCTCTCTCCTGGTATATCGATCGATCCCGCCTGAAGGTGGCTGGGACTGGGACAGGCGCTACCCAGCAGCGGCGCCGCCAGCTGTGCCGGTGCTCCGAATCACGAGCGCTCGCTACCGGAGTTGCTGTCGCAAATCGGATGGGTTGCGACAACAGGAATGCCGTCGCAGCCTGTGCAATCGGGGCGGGCCAGGCCTGGGCCTGTGTCGTCGGCAGCTCCTGCCGCGGCGGCGCTCAGTTTGCGCGCGCGCGTCTTGCGACGCACGAGGTTGGTACGCAACTCGGCCGCCAAGCGCTCGCTGCGTCCGGCATCACCCCTGATGCCGCCCTTTCTTCGGTCCGCATGGCGATCCTGCATTGGCGTTCTCCTGTCGCCCCGGCGAGTTGCGGCAACCGGTCGCGGCGCACGAAATGCTGGCAGCTCACCGCGACTTCTACTAGCACGGGCACGACAAGCATGGCGCCAGCGTGGCTGCCAGCTGGCCTGGAGACGTGCCAGCCCGAGTCGGCACGCGAGCAGCACGGTCACCAGCAGCACCGCCACGGATCACGGCCGGAGCCCAGCACAATGGCACTACACGACGAGCGCGCTGTCGTCACGTGGGTGGCGCTCACGAGCATTGCGGTTGCGCTCGCCGCCATGGGAATCAAGTACCTCGCGTATGCCGTGACCGGCAGCGTGGCGCTCTATTCCGACGCGCTCGAGGGGATCGTCAACGTCATCACAGGCGTGCTGGCCTATCTCGCGATCCGGATCAGCGCGCGGCCACCCGACCGGCGCCACCAGTTCGGCCATCACAAGGCGGAGTACTTCTCGGCCGGCGTCGAAGGATTGATGATCGTCGTTGCAGCCGTCCTCGTTCTGCGGGAGGCGTGGACCGCCTTCCAGAGCCCGCGGCTGCCGACCGAGCCCGTGCTGGGTCTCGCAATCTCCGCCGCTGCGACAGCGCTCAACGCGGGCTGGGCCCTGTTCCTGATGCGGTGGGGTGGTGCGAGACGCTCGCCGGCACTCGTCGCCGACGGCCACCACATCATGACCGACGTGGTGACGAGCGTCGGCGTCATCGCGGGTCTGGTGCTCGTGGGCCTCACAGGTTGGGCAGTGCTCGATCCGCTGATCGCCGCCGCCGTGGCCTGCAACATCCTGTGGACGGGCTGGATGATGACCCGCTCCTCCCTGTCGAGCCTGATGGACGAGGCTGTCGCGACGGATGTCTCGAAGCTCATCCGCGAGACGATCGCCGCGAACTCGGCCGGCGCCATCGAGGTGCACGATCTCAGGACGAGGAGTGCAGGCTCGGTGACTTTCATCGAGTTCCACCTGGTCGTGCCCGGAAAGATGACGGTTGCCGATGCCCACGTCATCTGCGACCGCCTCGAGGCGGCGATCGGCGAAGCGGTGCAAGGTGCACAGGTCCTGATTCACGTCGAGCCGGAGGGCGAGGTGCGCCCGTCACGGGCAATCAAGGTGTAAGCCTGCGCCGTCCGGGAGAGCGGCCGCCGGCGAGCGCGCGCCTGCCGGTCAGTCGAAGGAACAGACTGCCAAGGGTCGCTGGCGTCGCCTGGGGTGAGGTGATAGGCAACCCGGCGGGATTTGGTGGTGGCCTCTGTGGCATGACCGCCCCCAGAGGCAGGTGCAACTTGGCCGAGACCAAAAGCGGGCGACAGGCGGTGGCGGAGCGGCAGGCGACTGCGCTCGCGCTGGATGCCCGCGCGCGGGGACTCATCGGGCGCGTGCTCGCCGATTGGGTGCGACCGCGCTGGCCCGAGCTCAGCGGCGCCTTCGTGCTGATGGCGGCTCTGGCGGCGGTGACGGGCTTCTACCCTCGCCTCATTAAGCACGCCTTCGACGTGCTTCCGCAGGGACGGGTCGAGCAGATGTACCTGACCGCCGGGCTCATCGTCGGCGCCACGTGTGCCCGGGCCGTGCTGCTCTACCTGACGACCGTGGCGAGTAGCAGAATCGTGCTCGCCATCACGGTCGACATGCAGAAGGCGGCAGTGGCACATCTGCTGAAGGCCGATTTCGCCCGCCTGACGCGGGACGCGCCGGGTGAGTTGATCTCGCGCCTTACGAACGACGTGGCCCAGATCCAGACCGCTCTGCAGGCAGCGCTCAACACGGCCGTCCGCGACGGCCTCATGATCGTGGCGCTCGTCGCCTACATGGTGTGGTCCGATCCGCTGTTGTCCGGCATCGTGCTCGGCATCTACCCTCTGGCCGTGTTGCCGATCATGACGATCGGTCGGCGCCTGAAGCGCGTCGCCCGGGCGACGCAGGAGGAGCTCGCCGACATGCTCTCGCTGCTGGCAGAGAAGCTCGGCGGGGTGCGCCTCATCAAGACGTTCCGCCTTGAGGATTACGCGGCGGGCCGGATGATCTCGAGCTTCGAGGAGATCTTCCGGCTGCGCATGAAGACCGTGCGCAACCGCGCACGCCTCGACCCGCTGCTCGAAGCGCTGGGCGGGTTCGCCGTCGCCGGTGTCATAGCGCTTGCGACCTGGCGGATCGCGGCCGGCATCGCCACCATCGGCGACTTCATGGCCTTCGTCTCGGCCCTGGTGTTGGCGGCGCAACCGACGCGGGGCCTCGGCAACCTTTCCGTTCGCGTGCAGGAGGGGCTGGCTGCCGCCGAGCGCGTTTACGCCCTGCTCGACGAGCGGCCGACGATCGCCGACCGGCCGGGAGCGAGCCCCTTGGTCGTCAGGGAGGGCGCAATCGCCTTCGAGCGCGTCGCATTCGCCTACGAGAGCGCCCGCGGCCAGAACGCCTTGCACGACCTCGACCTCGTCGTGCCCGGAGGTCAGACATTCGCCCTCGTGGGGCGCTCGGGGGCCGGCAAGTCCACCCTCATCAATCTGGTGCCCCGTCTCTTCGACGTGACGGCCGGCCGCATCACGATCGATGGCCAGGACATACGTGATGTGACGCTCGCTAGTCTGCGCGGGGCCATCGCCATGGTCAGCCAGGACGTGACCCTGTTCGACGACACCATCCGTGCCAACATCGAGCTCGGGCGCCTTGGCGCCTCCGAGGACGAGATCGTCGCGGCTGCCAAGGCCGCTGCGGCGCACGACTTCATCCTGGAGCAGCCGCAAGGCTACGACACGGTGATCGGCGACCGCGGGTCGCGGCTGTCTGGTGGCCAGCGTCAGCGGCTGGCGCTGGCCCGCGCCATCCTGAAGGACGCGCCGATCCTTTTGCTGGACGAGGCCACGAGCGCGCTCGATTCCGAGAGCGAGCGGCTGGTGCAGGCGGCGCTCGCCCGCTTCACGCGAGGACGCACAACGCTGGTCATCGCGCATCGGCTGTCGACGGTCCAGGGTGCGGACCGGATCTGCGTGATGCAGGATGGTCGCATCGTCGAGGCGGGCTCCCATGCCGAGCTGATGGTGCGCAGTGGCCTCTATGCGAGGCTCGCTCGCACTCAGCTGCAGGGCCCCGAGCCGCGGGACGCGGCCCAGTAGCACGCCGTCGATCATCGGACCGTGGGGCGGGGCGTCGAGGCCATGGATCATCTCTGGATCGTCGCGAGCCTAGCGGCCGCACTCTTTCAGGCCCTTCGGTATGCCGCCCTGAAGGAGCTCAATCGCCATTTGTCGGCGCCGGTCACGACCTATGTGCGCATGTTGTTCGGATTGCCATTCCTCACGGCGTGGCTGGTCGGCGTGCTGCATTGGACCGGCGCGCCGCTGCCCGCGACCAACCTGCGGTTCTGGCTGTTCGCAAGCCTGACCGCGGTTCTCCAGTTTCTGATGACGCTGCTGGTCGTGCGCCTGTTCCAGCTTGGAAATTTCGCGGTCGGCCTGATGATCACGCGCGCCGATGTCATCCTGACGGCCATCATCGGCAGCATCGTCTTTCGCGAGATCATCAGTCCCGGAGGGTGGCTGGCGATCGCGGTGACGGTCGCAGGCGTGCTGGCGGCGTCGGCCGGGCGCATCGCGCCGACGGCCTGGAAGCCGGGCGAGGCCGGTCTCCTCACTGTCCTGCTTGGTCCTGCGACACGGATCGGCCTCGCCAGTGCGCTGTTGGCTGCGATCTCCTACCTGGCGCTGAAGGAGGCGATCCTGGCGCTCGAGCCCTCCGTCGGCCCTCTGGTCCGGTCGGCGGCTGCGGGCGCTGCGATGACGCTCGTCTCCTTCGTGATCATCGGCATCTGGCTGGCGGCGACCGAGCTCGAGGAGCTGAAGCGGATCCGGCACTGGCCGTGGCTGTGCGTCCTGGCGGGCTTCGCGAGCGCAGCGGGCACGGTCGGCTGGTTCACGGCATCGGCGCTGGCCAATGCGTCCTACGTCGCCGCCGTCGCCCAGGTGCAGATCGCCTTCGCGCTGTTGATCTCGCGCTACTGGTTCCGGGAGCGGATCAAGGCCGTCGAGCTGGTCGGCATCGCCCTGATCCTGGCCGGGGTGCTGCTGTTCAGGCTGGCCTGATCGGAGCCGATCTGTGGACCGGCGTCGGCCCTGCAGGGTTAATGTCCCGGCAATCAATTTGCTCTAAAGCAACGAGCAAGTGAAATTCCCGGAAATTGCCATCTTCATCGGCGAGACATCGTGCCGTCCTGAAGCTGGACCGTATCGCGTAGACGGGGGTCAAACGAAATGGTTTCCAATCGGGCGCGTGGCGTCGGCATCGGCCGCGCCGCCGCAGGACTGCTATTGTGCGTGCTGATGGCCGCCACAGGTGGGTGGACGGCCGTAGCCAAGGCACCTGTCGAGAAGATCGACGGCAACAGCTCGCGTACACGCTTCGTCATCGCGCTCGATCGCGATGCGAGCTTCCAGGTTTCCTCGCTCAGCCAGCCGAATCGCGTCGTCGTCGACCTGCCGGAGATCCGCTACGGGCTGCCGCCGCCCGTGTCCGGCGAGCCGGTCGGGCTGATCAAGGGCTTCCGCGGCGGACTTGCCGCCCCCGGCAAGGTCAAGGTCGTGATCGACGTGACCGCACCCGTCATCGTCGAGCGCGCCGCCCTCGAGCCCGCCGCCGATGGCCATGGTCCCCGCCTCGTGCTCGAGATCGTGCCGGTCGATTCGTCGCGGCCGGCTGCCAAGACCTTCGCTGGCGCCCGCATCGGCAATGTCGGGCTGAGCGAGGTGCAACCTCCGCTTCCGAAACGCGCAGCGAAGCCGGCGGATCGCGCTGCACGTACCTTCAAGCCCACCATCGTGCTGGATCCCGGCCATGGCGGTCACGACAGCGGCGCACAGCGCCACGGTGTCGTCGAGAAGGATGCGGTGCTTGCGTTCTCGCTGGTGCTTCGCGACCGGCTCAAGGCAACCAACCGCTACCGCGTGATGATGACGCGCGAGGACGACACGTTCGTGCCGCTCGATGACCGGCGCGAGTTTGCGGAGAAGAACAAGGCGGCGCTGTTCATGGCTATCCATGCCGACTACGCCGGCTCCAATGCCAGCGGCGCGACGATCTACTCATTGCGCGATTCCGCGGCACGCGGGTTGACCCGCTCCGCCATTGGCGAGGTGGTCAAGAGCGTGCTGTCCGAGAAAGAGATGAAGGACATCAAGGGCACGGAAGGCGCCGACGCCAGCGTCGTTCGCGGCTTTCTCGCCGATCTCGCGCAACGCGAGGTGGAATCGACCACCACCCGCACGAGCATGCTCGCCCGTTCCGTGATCGAGCATATGCGTGGCAGCACGCCGATGATGAGCAATCCCGAGCGCAGCGCGGGCTACAACGTCCTGCAGACGGCCAAGGTCCCAGCCGTGCTCTTGGAGCTGGCCTTCGTCTCGAACAAGCAGGATGCCGCCAATTTGAAGTCCGAGGCTTGGCGCAGGAAGGTGGCGGAAGCGATCGTCGAGGCGATCGACAACTACTTCTCCAGCCAGGTGGCGAAGTTGCCGATGTGAGCCGCGACGTGGGTGCGGATGGGATGCTCCTGGTTTCGCGGGCCAGGTAGGCGACGAAGTGCTTGACGAGGCGATGCGCGCTTGTCGGCGGACGTCAACTCGCCTTTCCGCTCCGGGCCGGCGCTAGCCCCGGCCCCGATAAGGTGCCACACCTTGGTCCGGCAGCCAGACGCCATCGGGGAGGCTGCCGCTCTGCCAGAACACGTCGATCGGGATGCCACCGCGCGGATACCAGTAGCCGCCGATTCTCAGGTAATGGGGTGACAGCAACTCCACCAACCGCTTGCCAATGGCGAGGGTGCAGTCCTCGTGAAAGGCGCCATGATTGCGGAATGAGCCGAGGTAGAGCTTCAAGGATTTGGATTCCACGAGCCATGCGTCAGGCACATAGTCGATGACGATGTGGGCGAAGTCTGGCTGTCCCGTCACCGGGCAGAGCGATGTGAACTCGGGCGCCGTGAAGCGGGCGACATAGTGGGTATCTGGATGCGGGTTTGCCACCCGGTCGAGGCGGGCCGCGTCGGGGCTCGCCGGCAGCGTCGCCTCGCGGCCCAGCACGGCGGGAGCGGCCGCCTCACGTGCCTTTTTCGTCGGCATCCCTCCCTCCCTCAGGCCGGCTCGAGGCCGAGTCGCTCGTCGCGGCGCCTGAGCCAGGCGACGAAGGGAAGTGCGCCGAGCACCATCCAGGCTTTGCCGACGACCTGCCCGGTCAGGAAGTCGAGGCTTCCGAAGGCGAGCTGCAGGAAGACGATGGAATCGACCACGAGGCCGACGAAACTCGAGGCGGCTACCGCCAGCACGAGTCCGCGCTTCTGAAGGGGCGTGTACACGGCGAGGTCGGCGATCTCCGCGATGAGAAAGGCCGCCGCCGACGCGACGACCAGCGCTGGCGGCGCCAGTGCCGCCGAAACTATCGCGCCGACCGCGATGGCGCCGAGCGCCGCCTTGACCCCGAGGCGGCGTTGCACGAGGTCCCGGAGCACCAGAGCGAGCCCGATCATCACGACGCCGGAGGGCCCCATGAGCCCAGGCGCGACGGGGATCAGGCACGGCCCGTTCGGCACGCATTTCGTGCCGATGTTGCCGATCATCCAGTTGGCGATGTGGATCGTGAGCGCGAAGAGGACGAGGAACAGAATGCCCTCGCCAAGGCGGCGGCCGGACGTCATGGGGTATCTCCGATTTCTAGAGCGCAACGAGACGGCGCGCTTCGGCCATGCTTGAGGGCCGGCCCGAATGGACCGGCCCTCAAGCATGGCCGTCGTGTACCCGATCCGGCCGGCGAGTGCCAGCGTGGCCGCCGAGATCCAAGTCAGGAAGCCGGGGCTGTAGCGACTCCGCTGGCCGTGCCACGGTCCAGGCGGGTGCGGACGGGACGCCTTCTGGCAGGGCCGGCGTGCAGTCGCTCGATGCCGATGATGTCGATGTCGGTCACATCGAAGCCCAGCAGCCCGCCACCCGCGGCCGCCGGCTCCTTGCCGCCGACGACCACACCGGCGTCGAAGCGACCCTCGATGGCCTGGAACAGGCGACGTACCGCCGAATAGCTGCCGGTCACGACCACGTCGGCATAGGCCTCGTCCAGGGCGTCGAGCAGCAGGTTGAGCTTGTCGGCATCGAGTGCCCCCGCCTTCAACGGCCCGGCCGTCCCGCAAGGCACGAAGTGGAAGTCACCGTCGGGAAGCACGCGCAGCACGTCGTCGAAGGTATGGGTCCCAGCGAGCAGGTCGTTGAAACCCGGATTGGCCCCGACGCCCAAGGCTTCCGCGATGCCGTCGCCATCGGGGCTCCAGTCGACCAGCACCACCTGGCGGCCCGCAGCCGAGAGCCCTGCGGCGATGTCGGCTGCCTCCTCGCGGACGTCGATATCGTCCGAGGCGCCGACGACGACAGTCCGGTAGCCGCCCTGGCCCGCCGAGTTGCCGACGAGACGGTTGACCACATCGGCGATGCCGGCGAGACGGGTCACCCCGCCGGCCCCCGGGTTGAGCTTCGCGGATTGTGGGCGATGGCCACCGGCGCTGCTGGCGGCCGTGGGGGATGTGACCTCGGCCGGGGCGCCATCGATGGTGCCCACTGTGGCCGGTGCGGCAGACCGGGTCGGAGAGGGCGCGCGCGCCTCGACCGCACGTGCCTGGCGGGCGCCTCCGCCCAGCAGCTCGCGGAATAGCACCACCACAAGTCCGAGGACGAACGTGGCGGCGGCTGCAAGGCTGGCGATCTGGATACGATTCGGCCAGGATGGCTTGGTCGTCGCACGGGCCGTCGCGATCACTTGCACCTCGACGGGCGTCGCGCGGGTGGTGCCGCGCGTCCGGGCCGCCTCGAATCTATTGCGCAGCGCCTCGAGCTCGCGCCGCTTGGCCCTTGCCTCATCCTCGAGCGAGGCAAGCCTCACCCGGTCGCCGGCCTTGTCACCGACCCGGGTCTTCGCCTCCTCGAGGGCGCGCTGAGCGAGGTCCTCACGCAGGGCGAGAACCTTCACCTCGCGCTCGAGCCCGTCGACGATCGAGATCGCCTCGCGCTGCACCTGCCGTCGGATGTCGGCAACATTGGCATAGAGCTGCTTCATGCGTGGATGTGCGGGCAAGAGCTGGGTCGATGCCTCGGCGAGGTCGCGCTCGGCCCTGACGCGCTGGGCGATCAGACCCTGGATCACGGGTGATTTCTGCACGTCCGTGATGGCGTCCGGGATGCCCCGGTTCATCATCTCGCGGGCGGCCCTTGCGCGCGCCTCGGCCTCGCCACGCTGGGCACGGGCCCTGGTCAGCTCAGTGGCGAGCTCGGTGAGCTGCTGCTCAGCGATGCCGGACGGTTGGCTGCCGCCACCGACGAAGAGATTGGCCTGCGAGCGGAACCGCTCGACGTCTGCCTCCGCCAGGCTGAGCTCACGGGTGCGCTTCTCGATCTCGGGCGCGAGCCAAGCGTTGGCGTCGGTCGTCTCGGAGGCACCCTGCTGACGCAGCCACTGCTGGTAGAGATCGACCAGGCGATTGGCGGCGGTGGCAGCAAGCTCCCCGTCTCGCGCCGTGAACCCCAGAGTTATCACTCGGGTGTCCTTCACCTGATAGACCTGCAGCGCACGATAGTAGGCGGACAGGACTCGCTCCTCCTCGGTCTCACCGGGCCGTGGCCCACCGATACCCGCAAGCCGCATGAAGCTGCCGACGATGCCCTGATTGTCCAGCGCACTGTTGAACTCCGGCAACAAGTTGAGCTTCAGCTCGCCGGCGAGCTGGCGCGCCAGATCGGGGGAGCGCAACTCCTGCACGCGGCTCTGAATGGCCTCCCGATCTACCTGCAGGGCGGCGTTCTCGGCCGGTCCCCCGGTATTTCGCTCGGCCCCGATCCGTATCTGTGCCTCGGAGGAATAGCGCGACGGCACCAGCATCAGTCCGGCGTAGGTGAGGATCCCGACTACCGCCGAGGCGATCCCGAGCGGCTTCAGGCTGCGCTTGATGACGGCCGGCAGCGCGGCGAGGTCGACGTCGTTGTGCAGCTCGTTGCGAGTCGCGCGCATGGATGGCCCCGGATGCCCGATAAGTGCCGGCCCCGGGCGCGGGCATTTTCCCGCCGGGGCTTTTCGATTGTTCCGAATTTGCACAGCGCCTTGTTGCTTTTCCCTTAAGCGGCGCTGGGGTTTCCCGATCCGGATCGTCCGCTCAGAGTTTCTTAACGATGAAGACCTAGCTTGCCCGCTGCTGTGGCAGTTGCCTTCTCTGCGAGGACCGACCCGATGACGTGGCGTCCCATGCTCGTGACGATCTTGCTTGCCCTTGCCCTGGCGGGCTGCGCGCACGTCGACGAGTGGGCAACCGAGATGCACCATGAGCCGGTGGGCACGGAGTCCTGGCAGACGGTCGTTATCGATAGCGGCGACGCTACTGACGCAACCGTCGTTCCTGTCAGCGTCGAGGGACCGCAGGCCGTCGCCGACGAGGACGGACCCTATCTCCTCGACACCGGCGATCGTCTGAGGATTTTCGTCTACGGGCAGCCGAACCTGTCGCGGCTCTACGCTGTGGACCATGGCGGCGCCATCAGCATGCCGCTGATCGGGCGGGTGGCGGCCAGGGGCCTCACGACCTATGCACTCGAGAGTCGCATCAAGGCGCGTCTGGGCGCCAAATACGTGAAGGACCCCGAGGTCACGGTCGACGTATCCCAGAACCGGCCCTTCTTCATCCTCGGCGAGGTTCGCAACGCTGGCCAATACCCTTACGTCAGCGGCATGACGGTGCGGACGGCGGTGGCCATCGCCGGCGGCTTCTCGGAGCGCGCGTATCAACGCAAAATTCAGATCACTCGCCGTATCAACGGCGTGGTGGAGAAGCTCGACGTACCGGACGACTACGTCGTCAAGCCGGGCGACACGCTTCTCGTCTATGAGCGCTTCCTCTGAGGGGCGCCGGATCGTGGCGGGTGAGCGGCGTGCCGACGTTCAGGATTCTCCACTGCCTCAGAGCCCCCGTTGGCGGCCTGTTTCGCCATGTGCGCGATCTGGCGCGCGAGCAGGCGCGGCGCGGTCATGCCGTCGGGATCCTGTGTGACACGGAAGGGGATGCTCTGACCGAGGGCCGTCTCGCCGAGCTGGCGCCGGATCTCGTGCTCGGCATCAGCCGCATTCCGATGCCGCGGGATGTCGGGTTCGCCGACATGACTGCCGTGGCGACAACCCGCGATCTCGCCCGCGCGTTTCGTGCCGATATTCTCCACGGCCACGGCGCCAAGGGCGGAGCCTACGCGCGCATGGCTGCCAGGTCCTTGCGGCGGCGCGGGATCCGGGCCGCCGCGTTCTACACGCCTCATGGCGGCAGCCTGCATTTCTCTCCCTCGACGCCGAAAGGCCGCATCTTCATGGCCGCCGAACGCTGGCTGGCGCGCGCCACCGAAGGGCTGATCTTCGAGAGCCGATACGCCGCACGAGCCTACGTCGCGGGCGCCGGCGATCCAGGCTGTCCGACCCGCGTCGTCCATAACGGCATCTCGCCGGACGAGCTCGAGCCCGTGCATGCGGTGCCAGATGCGTCCGATTTCGTGTTCGTTGGCGAGCTGCGCCACCTGAAGGGCGTCGATCTGCTTCTCGCAGCAGCGGAGGACATCGGCAGATCGCGACCCTGCCGCGTGACCATCGTCGGCGCCGGGCCGGATGGGGCGGCGCTCGAGGAGCTGGCACGGGCCAAGGGCCTCGAGGCGAGCGTGACGTTCGCCGGGGCGATGCCGGCACGGGAGGCCTTCCGCCTCGGCCGTGTCCTCGTCATGCCGTCGCGGGCCGAGAGCCTGCCTTATGTTGCCCTCGAAGCTGCGGGTGCCGGCCTGCCGCTGATCGCCACTGACGTCGGTGGAGTGTCCGAGATCGTCGCAGGCACCGATACGAGGCTGGTGCCGCCCGATAATGCCGCGGCTCTGGCCGATGCGATGCGCGAGGTGCTCGATCATCCGGACGCGGCCAAGGCTCGGGCCCGGCGTCTGCATGCAGCGATCGCCAGCCGCTTCTCGGTCTCGGCGATGACCGATGGTGTGGTGGCGTTCTACGTATCGGCAGCCGAAGCGCGGAGCGTTGCCGTCTCCGCGGACCGTGCGGCTGCCTGAAGCCGCTCGCCCTCTGGTCCGCCCGTCTCGCGGCCAAGACAATGGCTTGCACCTGCGTTGACGCTCCGGCCGGCCCGCGTGATGATCGCGGGCATCGGTCGGCGGAACGAGGGACGGAACCATGGCGAGGCTCGACGGCAAGGTGGCAATCATCACGGGGGCAGCGCGCGGCATCGGTGCAGCTGCGGCACGGCTCTTTGCCGCCGAGGGGGCGAGGATCATGCTGGCCGATGTGCTCGCAGACCCCTTGCAGGCGCTGGCCCGCGAGATTGGTGACGCGGCTGCGAGCTGCCCGACCGACGTCACGGACGAGGCAGCGGTCGAGAAGCTGGTCCGGGAGACGGTAGCGCGCTTCGGCAAGGTCGATGCGGCGCTGCTCAATGCCGGCATCGAGGGCAAGGTCGGCCCGATCGAGGACTATGCGGCCGAGACCTTCGACAAGGTCATGGCGGTCAACGTCCGCGGCGTCTGGCTCGGCCTCAAGTACGTGATGAAGGCGATGACGCCGAGCGGCGGGTCGATCGTCATCACGTCGTCGACGTCGGGCATCCGTGCCACGCCGCACATGTCGGCCTACACCGCCTCCAAGCACGCCGTCATCGGCCTGATGCGGTCCGCGGCGATCGAAGGCGCGGACCGCAAGATTCGCGTCAACACCGTCAACCCGTCACCCATCGACACGCCGATGATCACCTCGCTCGAGAGGATGCGCGGCATGGCGGGCCGCAACGACCAGCCGATGGCCGCCGGCACGCCGCTCGGCCGCTATGGCACGCCGGAGGAGGTCGCCAAGCTGATGCTGTTCCTGGCGAGCGACGACTCGAGCTTCTGCACGGGCGGCGTCTACATGGTGGATGGCGGCGTCTCGGCGGGTCGCCGGGGCTGAGGCACGGTCGGCCCCGCTCGATCAGAGCGAGCAGAAACTGTAGATCCCAGAACCGGGCAAAGGGCGCAGCTCGTGGAGCGTGAGCCCTCGATGGACAGATGAACGGGAAAGCGCCATGGACGGGGATACCTTCGACTTCATCGTGACGGGCGCGGGCTCGGCGGGCTGCGCCGTGGCGGCGCGGCTGTCGGAGTCGGGACGCTATCGGGTGCTGCTGCTCGAGGCCGGAAAACGCGACGACTATCCTTGGATCCATATCCCGCTCGGCTATCACCGGCTCTATACGCACGACACCTACAACTGGAAATTCGAGAGCGAGCCGGTCGCGGGACTGAACGGCCGCACCTCTTACCAGCCGCGCGGCAAGATGCTCGGTGGCACCTCATCGCTCAACGGCATGGTCTACATGCGTGGCACGCCAGCCGACTACGACGGGTGGCGGCAGCGCGGATGTGTCGGCTGGGACTATCAGAGCGTCCTGCCCTTCTTCCGCAAAGCCGAGAACAACGAGCGTGGCGAGGACGAGTTCCACGGCGCCGGCGGGCCGCTCAACGTCTGCGACAACCGATTCCCGAACGAGATCATCGATGCCGTGATCGAGGCGGCGGTGCAGGCTGGCATTCCCCGCAACAACGACTTCAACGGCGCGGTGCAGGACGGCGTCGGCTATTACCAGGGCACCATCGGCGAGGGCCGGCGCTGGAGTGCTGCGACCGCCTACCTGAAGCCGGCGCGCAATCGCAAGAACCTCCTCGTCGTGCCCGAGGCGCATGCCACGCGCATTCTCATCGAGAACAAGCGCGCCGTCGGTATCGAGTATCGCACGCCGAAGGGGCTTCAAACGGCCCGCTGCCGTGGCGAGATCGTCGTGTCCGGCGGTGTCTATGGCTCGCCACAACTGCTGATGCTGTCGGGGATCGGGCCCGGAGCGCACCTGCGCGAGATGGGCTTGCCCGTCCTCTGCGATCTACCGGTCGGCGCCAACCTGCACGACCACTTCAACTCGTTCGTGGCGTGGCGGGCGACGAAAGCGGCTACCCTGAACGATCTCGCCCGCTCGCCCATCTCCAAGCTCAAGGCCGGCATCCAGTACGCGCTGACCCGGCGCGGGGCGTTGTCCGGCACCAGCACGCATGCCGGCATTCTGGTGCGCTCGCATCCACGTTTCGATCGTCCCGATATACAGATGAACATCTCGCTCTACTCGGTCGCGCGCCGTGACGCGGCGGGCGTCGTGCCCCACAGCTGGTCGGGCTTCATGATCACGCCCGTGCATCTGAGGCCCGAGGGTCGTGGCCGCGTCAGCCTCAAGAGCACCGATCCGCTGGCCCCGCCGCGCATCGAGTTCAAATTCCTGGAGACGGCCTACGACATCGACGCCATGGTCTTTGGCACGCGCCTGTGCCGCCAGCTTGCCGAGCAGCCGGCGCTGAAACCCTATATCGCCGAGGAGGTGACACCCGGGCCGGCGGTCACATCCGAGGAGGCGTTGATTGCGGATCTGCGCGAGCGCGGCGTCTCGAACCTGCATCCGGTGGGAACCTGCCGGATGGGCACGGGATCCGACGCGGTCGTCGATCCGCGCCTCAAGGTGCACGGCATCGCGGGGCTCCGCGTCGCCGACGCCTCGATCATGCCCGAGGTTGTCGGCGGCAACACCAACGCCCCCTCGATCATGATCGGCGAGAAGTGCGCCGCGATGGTGCTGGAGGATGCGTTGGTGAGCTGAAATTGGCTCCCGATGGCGCCGGCTCGTTCCGGTGCCATGGGGCCGCGATCGGCTCTACCTCTCGCCCGGCTCCGGCCCGAGCTTCACTTGCAGCTTGCCGAAGTTCTCGCCGCGCAGAAGGCCGATGAAGGCGCGGGGCGCATTCTCGATGCCGGTGACGATGTCCTCCTTGTACCTGAGGCGGCCGCTCGTCACGAGCTCGCCCATCTTCCGCCGGGCGGGCTCGAAGAACGGGGCGAAGTCGGACACGATGAAGCCCTGCATGCGCACGCGCCGCCCGACCATCGGCCAGAGCAGCCGCGGCCCCATCTCCGGCTTCTCCGCATTGTAGGCCGAGATCGAGCCGCACAGCGGCACCCGCGCCCAGAAGTTGAGGAGCGGGATCACGGCGTCGGTCACCGGCCCGCCGACGTTGTCGAAATAGACGTCGATGCCGTTCGGGCAGGCCGCTTGCAGCGCCGTCTCGAAGCCCGCCGCCTTGTAGTCCACCACCTCGTCGAAGCCGAGCTCGTCCTTGACGAAGGCGCATTTTTTCGGGCCGCCTGCGATGCCGACGACGCGGCAGCCGCTCATTTTGGCGAGTTGTCCGACCGTCTGGCCGACGGCACCCGAGGCCGCCGAGACGACGACTGTCTCGCCCGGTTTCGGCTGGCCGATCTCGTAGAGGCCGAACCACGCCGTCATCCCAGGCATGCCGAGAATGCCGTTGGCGGTCGAGATCGGTGCCAGCGATGGATCGATTAGCCGCAGGTTGTGCCCGGCGCTCAACCCGTACTCGCGCCAGCCGAGGCGGCCCTCGACGATGTCGCCGACCTTGAAAGCCTGGTTGTTGGAGGCGACCACCTCCCCGACCGTGCCTCCTTCCATCACCTCGCCGATCCCGACGGGCTTGGCGTAGGAGGCCTGCTCGCGCATCCGGCCCCGCATGTAGGGGTCGAGCGACATGTAGATCACGCGCACCAACACCTCGTTGGTGCCGGGCACAGGTACGGGCACGTCCTCGATGCGGAAATCGGTGACGGCAGGCTCGCCGGGTGGACGACGGGCGAGGACGACGCGGCGATAGGTCTTCGGGATCATGAGGGCACTCCTGGCGGGCTGGGCGCACTGTCGGGCGCTTGCACGACCGTCGATGCGCGGCGAGGCATGGGTGGACATTACTGCAAACCCTTTCGCCTGAGTCGCGCTTCGCCTGCCAAATCCGGACGAGCCAAGAGCTTGATGCTGAGCTGGCGTGTGCTCCGGGGCGCGCCTACTCTCGAGCAGGAGAATTCCTCAGACTGTCCACTTCCATGGCGATTGCACTATCGTGCCGCGCCGGACAGCCATGACCAGCAGCGCCACGCCGGCCACGGTGCAGAGAGCGAACGCCAGCACTGAGGACTCGAGGCCAAAGCTGCCGCCGGTCAGCACCTCGGGTCCCTTGATGTTGGACCGGATCAAGCCCGCTGCCGGGGCATTCCCGGACACGATTCCGGAAAAGATGGCCGACTGGGTGTAGTTCCAGGCCATGTGGAAGCCGATGCTGAGCCACAGGCGGCGCGTGAGCATGTAGGCGGCGGCCAGCAGCAAGCCGGCTTCGATGCTGATGTAGAGCGCGCCGGTGACCGTGCCGGCCGGGTTCGACAGGTGCACCCCGCCGAACACGAGCGACGACGTCGCCAGCGCAATCCAGCTTCCGAACCGATCCTCGATGGAACGAAACAGCACGCCTCGGAAAAGAAGCTCCTCGAAAATCCCTGAGCTCAGGGCCATCGCTACCGCCGGCACCACGAAATACCAGGGGTTCAATCCCTGGATCCGATACATGCCGAGTGCGATCAGGACGAGAACGCAGAGTGAGTAGAGCCCAGCCCCGATCAGTGCTCCGATGGCCCACTCCCGGCCCATGCCCGGCAGCGAGAGCTCGCTTGCCGGGCGCCCCTCAACGAACCGCGTATACGCCACGTAGATGATCAGCGCGAGAGCCGCCATGGCGACTGTTATCGCGATGGCCAGCAAGGGGCGGGCTTCGAATTCTTTCATGAACCCGTTGTTGACGCCCATCAACAGGAGCACGACGCCGCCAAGCAGGATCAAGCGGGTCAGCGGAGACTGCAGGATGCGAAGCCACAGCGGCGGCGCAGAGTGAAGCGTCTCGAGCATGGCGGGCCTCCCTTGCGCAGGCAGTCTTGTCGGGTGACTGGGTAGTCCGTAAGCGACCGGGACGATTCTTGCTGCGCCCAACGGTGGCTGCTGTGACGCATCGCACGGGTTGGCCGACCCTTCTTCAGCGGGGAGCACCAGAGTTGCGCATCAGCACGAGGACCGCAATCAGAGCAACCGCACCAGGGCAACCGCGCCTACGTGCAAGCGGCTGCCCTCGACCACCGCGAAGGGGGAGGGGATGCGTGCCATCGCAGTGTCAACCCCTGGCCCATCGCAATTGCTCACGGTTCTGCCCGCTCACCGGGCCCTCAGCGCTGGTCGGCAGTTGGCCAAGTCCTGTGTGCCTGACGCCGCACCTCACCCGAATCCTCTCCCCGTGCGAGTGCAGGGCTTAGGGAGAGCGGGATCGCGCCCTCGCTCTGATGTCGCTCTCGTCTCGTCCTCCAGCCCGCCCCTTACCGCATCACGAACTCCTGATACCCCTTGGCCGCTACCTCGTTGGCGATCTTGCGATATTTCACTTGGCTGCCGTTGTAGCCGAGGACGCGCAGCACCTGGCGGCCTTCCACGTTGCGATTGACGCCCGTCTGCCACGAGGCGACCTTGCTCGAGAGGAGCACCGCTGCGGCGTCGTTCACGTGCTTGGCCCACCGCTCGCAGGCCTCCGGTCTCGGCTCGACACGCGTCAGCCTGTTGTCCCTCATGTATTTGACGAGGTCGGTCAGCCAGTCGACGATCTGCTCGATGTTACGCGGAATGTTGCCGCGTGCCGTGTGCGGCCCCAGCACCATCAGCAGGTTCGGATAGCCCTCCACCTGCACACCGAGAAACGTGCGCGGCATCTCGGTCCAATCGTCCTTGAGGCGGCGACCGCCCGGCCCGCGAATGTCCACACGGTCATAAGGTCCCGTGACGCCGTCGAAACCGGTCGCGTAGATGAGCAGATCGAGCTCATGCTCCTTTTCGCTCGTCTTGATGCCCTTCGGCGTGATGCGCTCGATCGGCGTCTCGTTGATGTCGACCAGCAGGACATTGTCCTGGTTGTAGACCTCGTAGTAGCCGCTTTCGAGCGGCAGCCGGCGCATGCCGAACCCATGGTTTTTCGGAATGAGCTTGTCGGCGATTTTCGGGTCTTTCACGCGCTGGCGGATTTTCCTGGCGACGAAGTCGCTCATCAGTGCATTAGCGCGCTCGTCGGTCAACACATCGCTGAAATTGCCCATCCAGATGCCGAATCCCGGCTCCGCGTAGAGCTTCTCCCAGAAAGCCTCGCGCTCCTCGGGCGAGACCTCCAGGGCCTTCCTCGGATCGGGGTTGTGGATGAAGCAGCTCACCGTGCGCTTGCAGCGCTCGTAGATGTCGTCGTAGCTGGCCTTGATCCTCTTCTGCTCCTCCTCCGTGATCCGGCTGTTGTGCAGCGGCGCCGCCCAGTTCGGCGTGCGCTGGAACACGGTCAGGTGGCCGACCTCCTTGGCGATGGTCTGGATCGTCTGGATGGCGGTGGCGCCCGTGCCGATGATGCCGACCCGCTTGCCCCTGAGATCGACGCCCTCCTTCGGCCAACGCGCAGTGTGGTAGGCCGGCCCCGCGAAGCTGTCGCGTCCGGGAATGACGGGCAGCGTGTAGGCCGAGAGCGGCCCGAGCGCCGTGATCAGCAGCGGTGCCGACGCTTGCTTGCCGCTTTCGAGCGTGACCGTCCAGATCGTCCGAGCGTCGTCGAAATGCGCTGTGACGACACGCGCGTTGAACTCGATATCCCTGCGAAAGTCGAACTTGTCCGCGACGAAGTTCAAATAGCGAAGGGTGTCCGGCTGAGCCGCGAAATGCTCCGGCCAGCTCCACTCCTCGAGCACCTCCCTCGAGAAGGAATAGCCGTAGGACCAGCTCTCGGAATCGAAGCGTGCGCCCGGGTAGCGGTTCCAGTACCAGGTGCCGCCGATGTCGGAGCCGGCCTCGAACACGCGGACATGCATGCCGAGCTCGCGCAGCTTGTGGAGCTGGTACATGCCGCCGATGCCGGCCCCGATGATGATCGCCTCGTAGCTCGCCGGCTCGCTGGCCTGTGTCTTATCCACCACCGCCTCCTGGGCAATCATTGGATCGTTCCCTGCAAAGTCGTTGCCGCGCGTGTGCGGAGCCCATGCCGGTGCGGCGCACAGGGCACGATATGTCCGGACTTGTCATGCGGCATGGCGGGCGGACGGTCTTGATGACAACAAGCCGCGGCCATCACGCGCAATCAGGTGCCGTCTGTGTCGCCCCCGGTCCTGCGCTCGTCGACGCCCAGCGCATCCGCCAATCGAGAGGTCGCCGACCCCGGCCGCAGGGGCTTCTGCTGGCTCTCGTGTGGCACCCAGCCGGTCAGCGTCACGATCTCGAAGGTGGCCTTCACCCGGCCGTCCGGCCGCCCGTACCGCTCGGCATAGATTTCCGCGGCCCGCATCAGCGTCACCCGGCCGAGTGGGCGTCGGCTTCGCTCCACCAGCATGTTGGACCAGCCCATGCCTTTGAGCTCGCGCATCAGGTCGAGCGCCGAGGCGTAGCCGACCTCGACGGTGTCGCTGTCGGCCACCGGCAGCGCAAATCCGGCCCGCTGCAGCAAGCCACCGAGATCGCGGACGTCGGCGAACGGTGCGACCCGCGGGCTCGCGCCGCCCGTCGTCTCGGTTTCGGCGACGACCAGCGCCTCGCGCAGCTCGTATAGCGTCGCCCCGCCGAGCATCGCTCCCAGGAACAGTCCGTCCGGCTTCAGGGCACGGCGAATCTGCACCAGCGCGCCCGGCAGGTCGTTGACGAGCTGCAGCGACAGCGCCGACACGACGAGATCCAGTATGCCGGCCCCGAAGGGCAGGGCCTCCTCGTCGGCAACGACGCGCAAGCCACCAGCTGTCTCCAGGGCGCGCGCCGACGGATCGGCCGAGACCACGAGCCCAATGCCGGAGAGCGCGCCGATCGCCTCGCTCAGCACGCCGTGCCCCGCCCCGAGGACCACCGCCACCGGGAAGGTCCGCCTGACCAACGTCAGCCGGTCGACGATGTCCTCGGCCGCGTGACGCAACAGGAAGTCGTGCGCCTTGGCGTGCGCGGCGTGCCGGTCGCGCCGCCGCAGCAGCAGCTCACGGTCGAAGATGACGTGACTGGCATTGCTCATCGTGCGTGTCGCACAGCCTCCGTGCTATGCTGGTGGTGCCAGGAGCGTTCGCCTGCCGCGCCTAACATAGTGCCATCGAGCGCCCTGCCAACGGGGTCACCCCCGACCGAGACCGGCCCAGCACGCGAGCCCCGAGCCCATGATTCCCATCGCCGCCATCCAGAGGACCGCCGAGCAGCTCATGGCCAAGGCGGCCATCGAGATCCCCGACGACTATCTCGGGGGTTTGAGGGCCTGCGCAGCCTCCGAGAAAGGCGACCTGTCGTCGTTCGTCATACAGGCGATGCTCGAGAACTACGAGGCGGCGAAAGAGGACCGCCGCGCCATGTGCGGCGACACGGGAGTGCCGCGCTGGTATGTGAAATACGGCAACGACGCGCGGGTCGAGGGTGGCCCGGTGGCGCTCGAGGCGGCGCTTCGGCGCGCCACGGCCCGCGCCACCAACGACGTGCCCTTGCGTCCCAACCGCGTGCACCCTCTCTGGCGCACCGACCACAACAACAACTGCGGCATCGGCGCGCCAGAGATCGAGTACGCCTTCCACCCGGAGGGCGACTGGATCGATCTCATCACGGTGCACAAGGGCGGCCTCTTCGGTACGGACTACCGCATGCTCTTTCCCGGCGACGGCATCGAGGGCATCAAGCGCTTCTTCCTCGACACCTGCATCGCCTTCGGCAAGCGCGGACTCGCGTGCCAGCCGGCGATCGTGGGCGTGGGTCTCGGCGGCTCGAAGGACATCTGCTCGGTTCTCGGCAAGCAGGCGGCGTGCCTGCGCGTCGTCGGCTCGCGCAATCCCGACCCCAAGATCGCCGCCCTCGAGGAGGAGCTGAAGGAGCTCGGCAACAGCATCGGCATGGGTGCGATGGGCTTCATGGGCTCGTTGATGGTGGTCGATTGCCACATCGAGGTCGGCTACTGCCATACTGGCGGCATGCCGATGAGCGTGCACATGTTCTGCCTCTCCTCGCGCCGAGCCGTCGCCCGCCTCCACCCGGACGGCCGCGCCGAGTTCCGCACCGACCCCGAGTGGTTCACGGACTACGCGCGGCGGACGGGCGTCGAGTGGGAGAAGCCGGCGACGCGGCAGGCGGCGGAGTAGCGCCCGGCGCCGATGCAAGAGGCCGGCATCAGACCGTACCTTCGTAGTAGGGCCAGAACGACGGGTTGATCGCCTGTGTGAACCAGTGCCTTCAGGTCGATGACGTCGTTTTCGGGAACGCGCAACTTGAGCAGGCCGGGTGTGCCGTGCATGGCAGAGCCTCGGCCGGGAGCACGCATGCTCGTCCTGACCGCTCGAGTCGGCAACCGGGGCGGCGTCTTCGCGCTTGCAAGGCGCTCTGGAACCGGCTCGACTTGGGGCCTGATCCTGGCCGTGACCGGCGGCCGGTGACAACCCGCTGCGGCAGGAGCCCGACGCTTGACTTTCACCCAGATCGACTACGCCGTTCGCGACCGCGTCGCCGAGATCACGATGCGGCGCGCGCCCGTCAATGCCATCGATCACGCGCTGATCGAGGATCTGCTCGCCGCCTATGCCCAGGCGAAGGCCGACCCGGGCGTGCGCGCGGTGATCCTGACAAGCGCCTTCGAGAAGGCATTCTCGGCGGGCATGGACCTCGCCATGATCAAGACCGGGCGCGGCATCGATCTGAGGCGCTTCCTCGAGAAGCTCTATTTCGGCATGCACGACGCCCAGTACAGGCTCGGCAAGCCGACCATCGCGGCGCTGACCGGTCCGGCGCGGGCCGCGGGCGTCACGCTGGCCGTGTCGTGCGACATGATCGTGGCCGGCGAGCGGTCATCGATCGGCTACCCGGAAATCGACGTCGGTCTGATCCCGGCGATGCACTTCGTGCACCTGCCGCGCCAGATCGGCCGGCACAAGGCGTTCGAGCTGCTGTTCTCGGGCAAGCCCATCCCGGCGCAGGAAGCGGAGCGACGCGGTCTTGTCAACTACGTGGTGCCGCAGGCCGAGGTGATGGCGAAGGCGCGGGCGCTGGCCGCGGAGATGGCTTCGAAGTCGCCGGCCGTGATGCAACTCGCCCGCGACAGCTACATGCGCGCCAACGACTACGAGTATCGCCGCGCGATCGAGAGCACGGTCGAGACGATCTGCAACATCATCGAGCTGGACGACGCCAAGGAAGGTCTCGCCGCCTTCAACGAGAAGCGCAAGCCCAATTGGTAGGAGCATTCCCTCTCCCCGCCGATGGCAGAGCGGCGGGGAGAGGGAGAGGAGGACGCATCCCATGAATTTCGATTTTTCGGACGATCTGAAGCTGCTGAAGGACGAGGCGCGGAAGTTCCTCGAGGACAAGGCCTCGCCGGCTGCCGTGCGCAAGGTCCTCGAAGGCCCGGCGCCTTACGACGAGGCGCTGTGGCGGGAGATGGCGGCTATGGGCTGGACCGGGGCCTCGATCCCGGAGGAGCTCGGCGGTGCCGGCCTCGGCCACCTCGGCCTCTGTGTCCTCGCCGAGGAGCTCGGCCGCTCGCTGGCGCCGGTGCCATTCGCCTCGACGCTCTATTTCGCAGCTGAAGCGTTGATGCTCGCCGGCAGTGACGCGCAGAAGAAGGCATGGCTGCCGCGGATCGCCCAGGGCGCGGCAATCGGCACGCTGGCGCTGGCCGAAGGGCCGGGTCGGTCGACGCCGAAGCGGCTGCGCACCACGTTCCGCAACGGCCTGCTCAACGGCGAGAAGCTGCCCGTGCCGGACGGCCTCGTCGCGGACATGGCCATCGTCGCTGCGCAGACGGACCGCGGCATCGGCCTCGTTCTCGCCGACCTGGCGCACGCCGGCGTGACGCGCGAGGCTGTCGAGACACTGGACGAAAGCCGCAAGCAGGCCCGCCTTGCCTTCGCCAACGTGCCAGGCGAGCTGATCGGGCAGCCGGGCGACGGGGAGCGGCTGCTCAAGTCGCTCGAGGAGCGGGCGGCGATCCTCCTCGCCTTCGAGCAGGTGGGTGGCGCGCAGCGGTGTCTCGAGATGGCTTGTGACTATGCCATGGAGCGCTACGCGTTCGGCCGGCCGATCGGCTCCTTCCAGGCGATCAAGCACAAGCTCGCGGACGTCTATGTAGCGACCGAGCTCGCCCGCTCGAACGCCTATTACGGCGCCTGGGCGCTATCGAAGAATGCCTCGCAATTGCCGCTCGCGGCGGCCACGGCGCGCGTCTCGGCCAACGAGGCGTTCTGGCTCGCCGCCAAGGAGAACATCCAGGTGCACGGCGGTATGGGCTTCACCTGGGCCTTTGACTGCCACCTCTACTACCGGCGCGCCAAGGTGCTGGCCACGGCCAACGGCTCGACCCGGCTCTGGAAGGAGCGGCTCGTCTCTGAGCTGGAAAGCGCCAACGCGCCGGGGTGATTAACCCCCTCTCCCTGTTCTTCACGGGGAGAGGGTCGGGGTGAGGGGCGGCGGCCTTCCGAGCGAGGGCCCCACCCTAACCCTCTCCCGTTGCAGTGCAGAAATGGGGAGAGGGGACGAGATCACCGCACGGCTCGTGCCGGGAATTGCAGATCACTCCACAGCGGAGACACCACAATGGACTTCGAGGACACGAGGGAAGAGGCCGAGTACCGCGCCAGGGCACGGGCCTTCCTCGAGAGGAACGCCAAGCCGCGGTCCGGCAAGGGCATGCTCTACCGCGCGGCGCAAGCCGACGAGGGCATCCTGCGCGAGGCACGCGAGTGGCAGACGAGAAAGCACGATGCAGGCTTTGCCGGCATTACCTGGCCCAAGGAATGGGGCGGCCAGGGCGGCACCGCCATCCAGCAGGTGATCTACGACCAGGAGGAGGCGCAGTTCTCGGTGCCGCGCGGCATCTACGAGATTGGGCTCGGCATGTGCATTCCGACCGTGTGCACGTGGGGCAGCCAGGCGGTGCGCGACCGCTACGCGGTGAAGGCGCTGCGCGGCGAGGAGATCTGGTGCCAGCTCTTCTCCGAGCCGGCGGGCGGCTCCGATCTGGCAGCGCTCCGTACCAGCGCCGTTCGTGACGGCGACGACTGGGTGATCAACGGTCAGAAGATCTGGACGTCGGGCGCGCACTACTGCCAGTATGGCGTCATCGTCACCCGCTCCGACTTCGAGGCGCCGAAGCATAAGGGCCTCACATATTTCTTCCTCGACATGCGCTCGCCGGGCGTCGAGGTGCGCGGCATCAAGCAGATCTCGGGCGCGTCGCACTTCAACGAGGTGTTCTTCAACAACGTTCGCATTCCCGACAGCCAGCGCCTCGGCAAGGTCGGCGACGGCTGGAAGGTGTCGCTGACGACGCTGATGAACGAGCGGTTCACCATCGGCGGCCGAGCGGGCGTCGACGTCGACGAGTTCATCGAGCTTGCCCGAGGGGTCGAGCTCGAGGACGGGCCGGCGCTCAAGAGCCCGGCCGTGCGTGAGCGCATCGCGGACTGGTACGTCGCGAGCCGCGGCCTCAAGTACTCGCACTTCCGCACCATGACAGCGCTCTCCCGCGGTGATACGCCGGGGCCGGAGTCCTCGATCGGCAAGCTCGTCACGGGGCCCAAGCTGCAGAACATGTCGGCCATGGCGCTGGACATCCTCGAGCAGGGCGGTGCCATCACTGATCCCAAGTACGCGCCGATGGCCGCGCTCTTCCATCAGACGCTGATGACCTCGCCCTCGTCGCGCATCGCGGGCGGCTCCGACGAGATCATGCGCAACATCATTGCCGAGCGCGTGCTGGGCCTTCCTGCCGACGTCCGCGTCGACAAGGACGTGCCCTTCAACAAGGTGCCGACGGGCAAGAAGGGGTAAAGCCTCGCCGAACCCGCGAGCCACACGCGGCCCGCCATTGTCGGCGTGCGTGCTCGCGGTTGCGGGGAGCCGCCAAGCTCCAGCGTCGAAGGTCGTCGCCCCGGGCCTGCCCACATTTCGAGGCGGGGTGTTGCCAAATACATGAACATCGTTTATTGAAGGCGAGCAGGTCGGACCGGGCGACACGCCATGGCATCGGCGGGCACTCAGACACCACCTTCGCGTCTATAACCCGGCAGCACTTCCGCCGCGTGCCTCCGTGCGCCTCTGGAGCCGAGCGATGATCGTCGACATCAAGGTTCTGCTGTTCCTGCAAGTGGTGCTGGTCGTCGGCTTGCCGCTGCTGCTGTGGGGCCCTTTGAAGCTGGGCCGCGTCTTTCCGCTGCCGATCATCCAGATCCTCGCCGGCATCGTGCTCGGCCCCTCCGTGTTCGGGGCCCTCGCCCCGGAAGCCTTCTCGTTCTTCTTCCGCAAGGATTTCCTGGCCGGTGTCGACACGCTTGCCAACGTGGCGCTGGTGCTGTTCGTGTTTCTCGCGGGGTGCGAGCTCGACAAGCAGATCCTCAGTCGCGCGGCGGGCATGGTCCTCCGGGCGGGCATCTTCGGTGTGGCGGTGCCATGGATCGCTGGCGGGCTCGCCGCCTGGGGCCTGCTCGCCTTCTACGCCGCACCCGGCTTGATCGGGGCTGCCGCGAACCAGCCACTCTACGCGGTTGCGTTCGGATTGTGCATGGCCGTCACGGCTCTGCCTGTGCTGGTCGTCATCCTGCGGGAGCTGGGCTTCAACCAGCGCCCGATCGGCACCATCGCCCTCGCCATCGGCGGCATTGACGACGCGTTGCTCTGGTCGTCGCTGACCGTGCTGCTGCCGTTCGCTGCCGGGAAAGCCGATCCGGCCATCGCGTGCAGCATCGCCATCGGCGGTGCGATCCTCACCGTTCTGGCGCTGCACTTCGTCGTCTCGCCAGCGCTGCAGCACTTGCTCGACCGGCAAGCCCCGGAGCGCTTTCTCGTCTCTCTCGCGATTATCGTGCTGTTCGCCTCCGCAGCGCTCAACGAGGCGACGCAACTGCATGCCGCCATCGGCGCCTTCCTGACGGGACTGCTGCTGCCGGACAAGGTTCGGGAGCTTTGCGAGGAGCGGTTTGACGCGCCGGTGACGCTGCTGCTGCTGCCGTTCCTGTTCCTGGCCACGGGGCTCAAGACGACTTTCAGCGTCACCGATCCTTCGGTGTGGATCGTCGTGTTGGTCGCGATGGTGGTCTGCGTCGGCGGCAAGTTCGTCGGAATCACTCTGCCGGTGCGCGGTAGCGGCGAGAGCTGGCCGTTTGCGGTCACTCTCGGGGTCCTGATGCAGTGCAAGGGCCTGATGGAGATCGTGGTCGTAACGGTGCTCTACCAGAAGGGGATCTTCGGTGACGCGACGTTCTCGGCTCTGGTGCTGGTCGCGCTGATATCGACCGCCATAACCGTGCCGATGGCGCGCGCCTGTCACAAGGCGTTCGGGGATGCCGCGACCCAGTCCCGAGAGGAGGCGCCCGTGACCATCTCGGCCGGCGCGCCATCCTCGGCAGCGCCAGCCCGTGGACCAGTTCTGATGTTCGCCGACCGCGAGGAGGCAGTGCCGCTCTCGAAGCCGGAGGTCGTCATCGGGCGGCACAGCAGCGACGACATCCGCATCAACGACATCCGCCTGTCGCGGCACCACGCGCGGCTGGTGGCAGTCGATGGCGGCTACGAGATCCACAACCTGACCGCCGTACGGTCGGAGCCCAATCCGATGTCGATCAACGGCGTCGAGAAGGAGCACGCTCTCCTGCAGGACGGCGATCGCGTGTCGCTTGGCGGCATCGAGTTCACATTCCGCAAATAGGCGCGGAGCGGTGGTCGCGGGTGCCCGTCAGGGCTTCGCGTGGGCCCAGTCCCAGTAGAGCTTGCGCGACTTGAACATCATCGGGCCGGGTTGCAGCTCGCGACCTTCGATGCGGTTGATCGGCACGATCTTCGAGTTGTTGCCGGTCGAGAACACCTCGTCGGCGTCCATGAAGTCGGCGACCTTGAGCGTCGTCTCCTCGACGGTGACGCCCGCCTCGCGCAGAAGCTCGATGGTCCGCGCCCGGGTCACTCCGGCGAGGAAGGTGCCATTGAGGGCTGGCGTCCTGACGATGCCGTCCTTGACCATGAACAGGTTCGACGTGCCCGCCTCGGCGACGTTGCCGAGCATGTCGAGGACGAGCGCATTGTCGAAACCGCGCGAGCGCGCCTCCATCACCATGCGGGCATTGTTGGGGTAGAGGCAACCGGACTTGGCATCGGTCGGCATGGTCTCCGGCGATGGCCGCCGGAACGGCGACACGGTGATCGAGAACCCCTTCGGCGGGTTCATCGGCGCGACGTACATGCAAAGCAGGAAACGCGTCGAATCGGGGTTGGGCGGGATCGAGGAGCCGGTGACGCCGCCCTCGTCGGCCCAATACATGGGCCGGATATAGATCGCCTCCTTGGACCGGAACCGCTTGAGGCCGTCTGCCACGAGGCCCATGATCGTCTCGACCGAATGTGTCGGCTTCAGCATCAGGGCGGTCGCCGAGCGGTTCAGCCGGGCGCAATGGCGGTCGAGGTCGGGCGTCACGCCCTCGAAGGCGCGGGCGCCATCGAATACGGATGTGCCGAGCCAGAAGGCGTGCGTCTGCGGGCCCGCCACCAGCACGTTGCCCTGGTGCCAGTCGCCATCGACCCAGGTCCACGTCTCGCCCTTCGCTGCCATCGTCGCTGCCTCCCGCTCGATTCTGCGGTGGGCATCGAACGCGGCGGCAGGCGGCAGGTCAAGCGCGAGACGGCTTCTCGGCGCCCCGCGCGCAGGCGCCGCCGTCGGACGTCAATGTCCCGATCTCCGCCTCCGAGTAGCCGAAATCGGCGAGGATGCGGGCGGTGTGCTCCCCCGTCAGCGGCGCGCGATGGCGGACGCCGCCGGGGGTGACGGTCATTTTGATCGGCGTGCCGGCGATCGTGACCGGGTGGTCGGGCACGCCGGGCAGGTCGACCTCGGCCAGCATCCCGCGCGCCCGCGTATGCTCGTCGGCGAAGATTTCGTCCGCGCGAAGCACCGGCCCGAACGGAATCTTCGTGCCGAGCACAGCGGCAATCTCGGCCTTAGTGCGGACGCTCGTCCACGCCGAGACGGCCCCCTCGACCTCGGTTCGGCGAGCCAGCCGGTCGGGTGTCGTCCGGTAGCGCGGATCATCCGCGAGTTGCGGCATGCCGATGGTCCTGACGAGAAGCCGCCAGAACTCGTCGTGCGGGCAGCCGATCGCCACCCAGCCGTCCTTGGCCGGAAAAAGTCCGTAGGGGCAGAGCAGCGGATGGCTATTGCCCTCGGGGCCGGGCACCGTCCCCTCGATCGAATGCTGGAAGACGATGCGCTCGCAGAGCGCCAGGACGCCATCGACCATGGCTACGTCGACGAATTGCCCTTCCCCGGTGGCGCGCGCCCGGAAGAGCGCCGTGACGAGGCCGAAGGCGCACTGCATGGCCGGCACGATGTCCCCGACACCGGGGCCGATCTTGGTCGGCTGGCCGCCCGGCTCGGTGGACGTGATGCCCATGATGCCGCCCATGGCCTGCGAGACGACGTCGTAGGCCGGCCACTCGCCATAGGGACTCTTGCCGGTGCGCTCGTCGCCGAAGCCGCGGATGCAGCCGTAGACCAGCCGGGGATTGATCTCACGCAGCTGCTCGTAGCCGAGACCGAGGCGCTCCATGACGCCGGCCCGGAAATTCTCGATGACGATGTCGGCCCTGGCGACGAGGCGGCGGACGACATCGCGGCCGGCTGGCGACTTCAGGTCGACGACGAGGCTCTCCTTGTTGCGATTGGTGGAGGCGAAATAGCCGCCGTAGCCGCCCTCCTCGATGCGCAGCTGACCGGCGCGGAAGGGCCCGAACTTGCGCGTCTGATCGCCCTGCGGCGGCTCGATCTTGATGACGCGAGCCCCCTGGTCGGCCAGCATCATGGCCGCGAACGGCCCCGACAGCATCTGTGTGAAGTCGATCACCACGACGCCGTCGAGGGCGCCGATCGCCGTTGGTCGCTCCGACATGGGGGCCTTTCGGTTTCAGGGTGGAGGGCCGCAGGAGAGGGTTCTTGAGGGGAAATTACTCGCCTCGGCCCTCGCCCCGTCAAGGCTCACCCCGCCTAAGCTTCCTGTCGAGCACAAGTAGCCTGTTGAATTTTGCTTACACCTCAGCCGCTTACTGGGAAGCAGCGGGTTGAAAATCATCGCCGAAGGCCTAACATCCAGAAAGCGCGCCGGGTCCCGAAGTTAACCGCCACAAGGAGGATCGCATGAAGCTCATCATGGCTGCAGCCGCGCTGGCACTGGGCATCGCCCTGGCTGGTCCGGCTCCGGCAGAGGCTGCTGGTGCCGCAGCTCCCGCCGTCGCCGCGGGGCGCAGCGCCGTCACGCCAGAGGCATCGGCCGTCGAGAAGGTGCACCGCCGCTCCTATTACAGGCGTCATCATCGCCGGCCGAGCATCTACTTCAGCTTCGGTTTCCCTGGCTACTACGGCTATCGGCGCCACTACTATCAACGGCACTACTACCGGCCGTACTACGGGCGGAGCTACTATTACCCGCGCCGCCATCACTATCGCCGCCACTGGTGACGCGCAGCGAGAGCAATGCCGGCCGGCGCCCACGCGCCGACCGGCGTCAGATGACCTCGTCGGTCTTGTCGTCGGTCTCTCCGAACCGGCGGAGAGTGGCGGGGCGCGTGCCGGCGTAGAGTTTCTCCAGGCCGGGCGCAATCTTTGCGTTCTCGCGCTCGAACAGCGAGCGGCCCTCGAGGTCGCTCTCCACCAGGAACGGGCCGAAGCGCTCTACGTCGAGCACCCAGATGGCCTGCGCGATGCCGACCTCCTCGAGCCAGTGGGCGGCGACCACCTTCTTGATTCCGCGCCCGAGCAGAGCCCCGGTGCCGTAGCCGACGGTGGTCAGATAGATGGCGCCATGGGGCACGAAGCTTTTCCTGTAGATCTCGCTCGACATGCCGCCTTTGCCGATGATCACGTTGCAACCCGAGCGCTCGAGCCAGCCGTCGATCCACTTGGCGAAGCGGAACGAGGCCGTCGCCGTGACGGCACCGACCGTCAACTCACCGTTGGGGCCGACACTGGCCGCAGGCGAGCAGTGGAAGCTCGCGGTGCCGATGGCATCCGGTACGTTGCAGCGCTCCTCGACGGCGCGCTTGTAGACACCCTCGCGGGCGGTGTGCACCCGGCCCGAGAGATAGACGACGGTGCCGATCTCAAGCTTGGCGAGGTCCTCGCGGGTGGCGGGGAGGTGCAGGTCGACGGTCTTGAGCTTGGTGGTCATGGAGCCTCGGCATGATGGGCCGAATGAGAATAGGCCTCGCGCAAGCATGTTGCCAGTGGGCCGCGTTCCTGGCCTCGGTCCCGTCACCCGAGCCGACGGGCGCCGTGTCCAGGCTGCGGCGGCTCGTGGAGGTGGTACGCTCGCGGCGGTGGCGGAAGTGGCGGGGCAGCCACGCGGGGCAGGAGCCGAGGCTTGCGGGTCGCCAGCAGCACGCCGAGCCCGGCGACAGCCATGCCGGGCCAGGCGAGCAGCGGCAGGGTCTCGCCGAGCATCATCCACGAAAGCAGCGCCGCTGTCGGCGGCACCAGGAAGAACAGCGCTGAAACCCGCGCCGCCTCTCCCTTCTGCACCATGTACAGCAGCAGGCTGACGGCGATCAGCGAGTTGCACACCACGAACCACGCCAGCGACACCGAGAACTCCGCCGTCCACTGGATCTGGCAGGTCTCGAGGGCAACGGCGAGCCATGTCGTGCCTCCGACGCCGACCAGATGTTGGATCAGGCTGACGGCCACCGGATGGTGCGCGGCGACGAAGCGCTTCTCGTAGAGGGTAGCGCCGGTGATCGTCACGAGCGCGGCAAGGATGAGGGCGAGCTCGAGCCACGACAGCGCCTCGAGCTCGAGCCGGGCCACGATGACGGTGGCCGCGCCTGCGACTCCGAGCGCAAGGCCCACCCACTGCCAGCCACCAACCTTCTCGCCGACCAGGGCGGGCGCCAGGATCGAGATGATGATCGGCTGCAACGAAAGGATGAGCGCCACCGTGCCACTCGACGCACCGAGCCAGAAGGCATACCAGCAGCATCCGAAATAGCCGATCTGCAGCAGCGCCGAGCTGACCAGCATGTGGCCCCACTGGGCCAACGACGCCGGCATGCGCGGGCGCACGACGAGCGCAATGACCGCCATGATCGCGGCCACGATCAGATAGCGCAGGGCGAGCGCCGTCAGCGGCTCGGCGTACTTGAGGATGATCTTGGCGAACGGATAGCCCGCCGACCAGAAGAGGAGAAATACGATGGGCGCAGCTCGCAGGGCCAAAGCGTCGCCGCTGCCCGCCGCAAATGTCGATGCTCTCGCCTCGCGTGGCATTGTCGGGGAATCCGCTCGCGGTGGCAGCGGCGTGAGGGGCCGCGACAGGCCATGGGCTCGGGTCGCTCCGATCGTCTCAAGCGGCGCATGAAACGGAGATGAACCGGTCTCGTCAACACGCGGTAGCGTCGAGCTCAGGAGCCGCTGCCCGTCTTGGCCTCTGGTTTCACGTTGTCGGGTAGATCGAGCCCCACACCGACCAGATGACCGAAGAGCTCATACAACCGCGAGACGTCGGCCGCAGGCAACGGCGGCGCCAGGATCGACGCGACGTTGGTCCTCATGTGGCCGATGTCGCTCGTCCCGAACAGGACGACATCGGCGCCGGGCTCGCGACGCGCGAACCGGTAGGCGGCGTCGATCAGCGACGTGGCGCCGCCGGGATGGATCAGGAAGTCCAGCGGGTTGTCGCGCGCCGCGAGCTCGGCGGACACCTTTCCCTCTGCCGCCAGCGTCCGCACCGTCTCGGCGAGCAGGCCCGGCCGCGAGAAGATGTTGCGCACGACGAACATCAGCAGCGTGCCGACGCCCCCCGCCTGAGCCCGTGGGAAGAGGGCGCGGCGGGCATTCTGGTTCATCATGTGAAAGGCGAGCATCATCACCTCCCATACGGGATCGGCGACGGCGCGGAGCAGCATGATGTGCTCGGGATCGTTCGGTCCCGTCTCGCTCAAGCCGAGATGGCCGAGCTTGCCTTTCGCTTTCTCGGCCAGCAGGACCGGCGCAAGCTCCCCGCGGACATAGTCGTAGTGTTGCGGTGCGACGCCGTGGAGCAGGAACACCTCGACCCGGTCGGTACGCAGCCTTTTGAGCGATGCCTCGAGGTTGGCCACGACCTCGGCCGCGGTCATGCGCTGGCTGCCCTTGAGAATGCGGCTCTTCGTCGAGATCACGAGACCCGCCCGCTCGGACGGCGAGAACGCGCGGCCGAGCACCTCCTCGGTGCCGTAGGCTTCGGCGGTGTCGAAGAAGGTCACGCCTTCATCGCGTGCGGCCCGCACGAGAGCGATCGCATCGGCCTCGCTCTTGCCGCGCCCGAGCCCCAGCCGGCTGTTGCCGCCGCAGCCGAGACTGGCAACAGAGACGGTGAGGCCCGTGCGGCCGAGCTGGGTGTAGTGCATGGCGTAGCTGCTCCTCGCTGCCCCTAAGCAGCCTTGATATCAGTCCAGTCGCAGGCGGCGAATGGCGACCTCGCGGCGCTCGAGGTCGAGGATGGCATAGGACCCGCGGCGGTCGCCGTCGCGTGGCTGGGACGGCGAGCCTGGGTTGATCACGGTGACGTTCCCGGCACGCTCGACCATCGGCACGTGCGTGTGGCCGAGAATGACGAAGTCATAGGGCAGCGCGCCGAACTGAGCGAGCTTCGGGCTCCCGGGATTGATGTAGCCCGAGAACGGGCTCCAGGGTGTGGCGTGGATCATGTGGACGCGCGCGTCCGCCGCTTCCAGATCGAACGAGTGTGGCGCCTCGGCCAGCACGTCGAGCAGCGCATGATCGTACTGGGCGCGACACTTGGCGAGGTAGCCCGGATTCTGCCCGCCGAACAGAACGTGCTCGTGGTTGCCCTGGATGCACTGGGCACCCACCTCGAGCAGCAACTCGACGGTCTCCGGACAAAAGCGGAAATCGCTGCACGCATCGCCGGCGCACAAAACGCGGTCCACCGACGGCATGTCGTCGAAGACCCGCTTCAAGGCGCGCGCGTCGGCGTGGATGTCGGAGACGATCGCGATTTTCATGCAAGGAGCCTCTCGCCGGGCGGATTCGCCCTATCGCAGTAAAATTCGGTGCCGAAGTCGCTCTCTTCGACCTCGTCGCCCGAAGGATGGAAAACAATTCCAGCGGGGGGGACTCCCCACCGTTTAGCAAGGGGCATTTTCGGCCGCCAGTGAGGGATTGAAGGTGGTGCCGGTCTTGAGCATGGCGCAGGCGACGTTGAGGAGGCGGTCGGCCACCGATCGTAGCGCCCGGCCATGGCTGTGA
>JANRJI010000159.1:0-38046 GCA_033764055.1 Hyphomicrobiaceae bacterium | reverse complement strand
CTCGAAGTTCAGTCGTCCGCTCATCGCCCGCGATCCCTTGCACCCGCCGGGTGAAAGGTACTTGAATCGCAAAAGGCCCGGAAACGCGATGTCGCGCCGAGCCATGCGTCACCGCAAAATCGCTAGCCGGGGTTTGGGGTGGGGCCCGATCCACCCGGAGGCGGAAGGCCTCGTCCTCCGGTCTTCAAGACTTTGCGTCCCCGGCCGCAGCAATCGCAGCAGGCGATTGCGGAGAGCCGGGGCCGCTTGGCTCATCGTCACGCGCGGTGCACCCGTCAGGCCAAGCGATCCCGGAGCGCCGTCGCTTCGTCCGGGAGAACACGAGGGGGTGGTGTGGTGAGCGCGACGACAGGTCGAAGCCTCGGCGGATAGGTGTCAGACACGCCGGCCGGAGCGTCGTGGCCGGCGGTCGGTGTCGGGCCGGGTGTCTGACACCGGCGTGCCTCGAGGTTGGGTTAGCGTGGCCACGGATGATCATCGTGATCGCCGCGCCCAAACTGCGCGTAGCCCAACATCGCAGGCGCAACTGCTTTGCGTCCCCGGCTCTCCGCAATCGCAGCAGGCGACTGCGGAGAGCCGGGGACGCTTGGCTCACGTCACGCGCGGTGCACGCGTCAGGCCAAGCGATCCCGGATCGCCGCTCCGGCGCTGAGCGCCGTCGCTTCGTCCGGGAGAACGCGAGGGCGTGGTGTGGTGAGCGCGACGACAGGTCGAAGCCTCGGCGGATAGGTGTCAGACACGCCGGCCGGAGCGTCGTGGACGGCGGTCGGTGTCGGGGCCGGGTGTCTGACACCGGCGTGCCTCCAGGTCTTCGCGATGTCCGGGAAACCGGTGGGTGGGGAGGCGGCCTCGCGGTGTTGGGTTACGCGCGGCGCCAGCCCCGAGAGGACGTTGTACACCCCGGCCGCGCTAACCCAACCTACAAGCTACAAGCTCACCCCAACCTCCGATTCCCCGGCCGAAGCGAGCGCCCGCAAGGGCGCGCTGCGGAGAGCCGGGTCTTCACTGTAGTGCCTGTAGGTTGGGTTAGCGCGGCCACGGATGATCATCGTGATCGCCGCGCCCAAACTGCGCGTAGCCCAACATCGCAGGCGCAACTACTTTCCGCGCCGGTCGACGGGATCGTGTCAGCGCACTGCCTCGGCGGCGCGATGTCCGGGAAACCGGTGGGTGGGGAGGCGGCCTCGCACGCCCGATTCCGTAGCGACCAGGGCTCCGCCCTGGACCCGGACTGCGGCCCGCGACGACAGCAGTGCGCAAGACGAAAGGAGGTAAAGATCAACGAGGTAACGTCCTCGCCAAACGGAAGCCCAGGTAGCCGTTGGGGTTGACCGGTCGGCCGTGGTCGCGGTTCGCCGAACGGAGGAGCAGTGGAACGTTGCTCCAGGAACCGCCGCGGACGACGCGGGAAACGCAATTTGAAGAAGCAACGAAAGAGCTATCCGTGGGCGCTGCCTTGTAGCTGTCGGCGTAACAGTCCTCGACCCACTCCCAGACGTTGCCATGCATGTCGTGGAGGCCCCAGGCATTGGCTCCATACTGTCCGACCTCGACTGTCCGGCCCTTGTCGTTGTTGGCGCGGGCATTGGAAAATTGGTCGCCCCAGAAGTACCGCGTCGTCGTTCCGGCCCTGGCCGCGTACTCCCACTCCGCCTCGGTGAGAAGGCGATAGGCCTTGCCGGTCCGCTCGGCCAGCCACCCGACGTACAGCTTCGCGTCGTTCCACGATACGTTGATCACCGGGCGCGTGCCCCGGCCCCAGCCCTCATCGCCGGGCTTGTGGGTGCAGCCGCCGCCGGCCACGCACGCATCCCATTCGGCGAACGTCACCTCGAATTTGCCGACCGCGAACGGCTGCCGGATGGTGACCTGCCGCGTCGGCGTCGCGTCCGCGTCGCCGTCACTCGACCCCATCGTGAACGTCCCCGCCGGCACCACCACCATCTCCGGACAGAAGGCACACTCCGAGCCGTCCTTCAGGCGATCGCGCGCCGACTTGCCGGAGCCGGGGACCAGTGCGGCGATCGGGTCCTGGCGTCGCGCTTCAGCCTCCGCCTTGGCGCGCGCCTCCGCCTCGGCCTTGCGCCGGGCCTCTGCCTCGGCGCGCTTGCGGTCCTCGTCGGCTTGGGCGGCGGCGCGGGCCTTCTCTGCCTCGGCCAGACGGGCCTGCTCGGCGCTGCTTTCGAGGGACGTCGCGACAGGCGCGCCCGGCCGGGCGGCGACGATGATGTCGCGATTGATCTCGCGCGACGAGCCACTGCCCGTCGGCGGCCAGAAATGCCAGGCCAGTGCGGCTCCACCGGCCACCACGACGGCGCCACCGACGGCCCATGGCAGCCAGCCGCGCTGTCGCTTCCCGGGAGGTGAAACCGGCGGACCGATCACCGGGCCCGGCGCTTTCTCGGTGGGAAGCTGCGAGGTGCGTGTCGGCCCTGGAGCCGGCCGCGGCCCTGACGACGCCTCGTCCACCAGCATCGCCCGCCACTCGGCCACCGACTGAGGCCGCTCCGCGATGCGCACACGCAAGGCCCGGTCGATCGCCGCCAGGAACGCGGGACGATAATCCCGAGCGCCTTCCGCGGCGATGGCCTCGGCGACGGGCAGCAGCTCGTCGTGCGCGCCGCGCAGCGCGCCGGAGGGCGGTGTCCTCCCTGTCACGGCGCGATAGAGCGTCGCCGAGAGCGCGTAGATATCCGACGCCTCGCGCTGGCCGCGGCCGGAGGGGTCGTGCTGCTCGGGCGGCGAGAAGCCGGGCGTGACGATGCCCGTCAACTGCGAGCGCCCGGCGATGGCCTGCCGCGCCGCGCCGAAATCGATCAGGCACGGCGCCCCGTCGCGGCGCACCATGATGTTGGCCGGCTTGATGTCGCGATGCAGGATGCCGCGGCCATGCAGGTAGGCAAGCGCATCGAGCATGGGCAGCAGCAGCCGGTCGATCTCGGCTTGGCTGGGGCGGCGTCCGAGACTGTCGAGCCAGGCCTCGAGGCTCTGCCCGTCCTCGTAGGCCAGCACCATGTAGGCCGTGCCGTTGGCCGCCAGCACGTCGATGACGCGCACCACGTTGGGATGATCGCAGAGCGCCAGCGTGCGGGCCTCATCGATGAAGCGCTCGCGCGCCCATTCGAACGTCGCCGGATCGGTCGTGCGGATCTCGGAGGTCGGACCATCGCGATAGGCGAACTGGCGGGGAAAGTGCTCCTTGATGGCGCACTCGCGCTGCAGCGCCTCGTGGCGGCCGAGATAGGTGATGCCGAAGCCGCCGGCTGCGATCACGCTCTCGATGGTGAAACGGTCGCCGAGGCGCGTGCCAGACGTCAATGCGGAATAGCCGTGCGCGGTCGGTGTGCGGGTCGTGTGGTCAGGCTCGTTCACCATGCAATCCCGCGCACCCCGTCGGCCGACAATCTGCGCCGGAGAGTATCACGTGCGATCGGGAGAGCAACACGGTCACACCCGACGGGGGCCGGCTCGGCGGGCCCCGGCGATGGGTGGCGCGGCCATCTCGCCGGCCAGCACCTCGGCCACGTGGCGCACCTCGATGTCACGGCCCTGGCGGCGGAGCTTGCACGCCAGGCTCGGCCGTGTGCAAAGGAGCCGCCCGCGCATGCCCCTCGCCGCTCGTCTCACGCACGGCCTGTCCTCGTCACGCCATCCATGCGATGCTCGGCAGTGAGATCCACCTCACCGCGGAGCCTAGACATGACGCCACCGACCCGCGTCTCGCCTGCCGATGCCGCGGCGGTGCCGCTGCCGGCCGGACGCCTCTCGGCGGAGCTGTTCAGTGCAGACGGCATCGAGATCCGCTACTACGCGCCGAAGGGCACCGATACGCAGGCACCCCACGATCGCGACGAGTTCTATTTCGTGATCGCTGGCAGCGGCACCTTCGAGCGCAATGGCGAGGCTGTGCCATTCAGGCCGGGCGACATGCTGTTCGCCGCGGCCGGCGAGACGCACCGCTTCACCGGCTTCTCGCCAGACTTCGCGACGTGGGTGCTGTTCTACGGGCCGAAAATGGTCTGAAACCAGCGTCTCTCCAACTCCGCCAGCGTCTCTCGAACTCTGATTGCCCGGAGCCACTCCGCGCCCGTGCGATCCCGGATTTTTCGCACAGGCGCGCCGCGCGCCCGTCAGGAAAGCAGGACGTCGGCGCAGGGCGACAGCCGGAGGGTGGAAACCTGCGCTGAAGGCGAGCGCAGGTTTCGCAGGCTCACGCCATCTTGCTGTCGCGCACCGTCTTCACGGCCTTCTCCCAGGCGGCGATCGTTCGCCTGACATCGTCCTCCGTGTGGGCGAGCGACACATAGCACTTGCCTTCGCTCTTCAGGATGCCCTCGGCGAGCATGACGTTGTTGACGGCTTTCGCCATCGCCTGATCACCCTTGAAGTAGCCGCGATAGTCGTGGATCGGCTGGTCGGTGAACACGGCGTCGAACATCGGCGCCTCGCCGATCACCTGGGCCGGGATGCGGGCGTCCCTGAGGATGCGGGCGAGCGCATCCTTCAGCGTGTTGCCGGTCTTGAAGAGCTGCTCGTAGGCACCGGGACGCTTGAGGATCGCCATCGTGGCAAGGCCAGCCGCGGCGGCGACCGGGTTGCCGGAGAGCGTGCCGATCTGGACGAGGGCGCGATCCTCGGGCACCGCGGCCTTGTCGAAATGCTTCATGATGTCCGTGCGCCCTGCGATCGCCGCCAGCGCGAAGCCGCCGCCGATGACCTTGCCGAGGGTGCACATGTCCGGCGTGATGCCATAGAATTCCTGCGCACCACCGTAGGCCCAGCGGAAGCCGGTGACCACCTCGTCGAAGATGAGCACGATGCCGGTCTCGTCGCAGATCTTGCGCAGGCCCTCGAGGACGCCCGGCTTCGGCGGGATGATGCGCTGCAGCGGCTCGACGATGATGGCGGCGAGGTCGTCCTTGTGCTGGCTGACGAGGCTGCGGACGGCGTCGAGATCGTTGTAGGGCGCGACCACCACCTCGTCGCGCACCGATTTCGGAATGCCGGCCGAATCCGGCACGGCCTCGGGGAAGTTGGCGAGGCGCTTGGGCGCGAGGCTCATGAGGCCGTAGTCGCTCATGCCATGGTAGCCGCCCTCGAATTTCAGGATCTTGTCGCGGTTGCGGAAGGCGCGGGCGACGCGCATGGCGTAGAGATCGGCCTCGCTGCCGGAGGAGACGAAGCGCACCTGCTCGGCGCACGGCACGGCCTCGACGATCTCGGCGGCGAGTCGGATGCCGAGCGGATTGTTGACGAAGAACGTGGTGCCGAGGACGACCTGCTCGACGACGGCGGCCGTCACCTCCGGGTGTGCGTGGCCGACCAGCATCGGGCCGGAGCCGATCAGGAAGTCGATGTACTCGTTGCCAGACACGTCCCAGACGTGGCCGGCCTTGCCGCGCGCGATGACGATGTCGAGCATCGTGTTGCCGAAGGTGCCGGCCGGCAGCACCGTGTTCGCGGTTGAGACGAGCGCCTTCTCGGCGCTATTGACGACGCGTTGCTGCATGCGGGGACTTCCTTCTCGTTGTCCGGAGCGAGTTTTCGACAATTATTCCGTCTCCCCATTCCTGCACTTCAATGGGGAGAGGGGACGATGATGGCCTTACCCACAAAATCCGCTTGCCGCGCCCGCCACCGATGCCGGATGCTCGCCATACCTGTCCAGACACGTCAAGCTCGGCTTTCTGGCACGAGCTGCAACCCGGAGCTAGCCCATGCCCGTCGTCGTCAAGGCCCAGAAGCTGACAGCCATCGTCACCGACCTGCTGGTCGGGGCCGGGGCGTCGAAGGACGAGGCGGCCTGCGTCGCCAACGGCGTTGTCCTGGCGAACCTCACCGGCCATGACAGCCACGGCGTGATCGCCATTCCGACCTACATCGACCGCGTCGACAAGGGGCACATCGTGCCCGGCGCTCCGTTCAAGATCGTGCAGGAGAGCGAGACGACCACCGTTGTCGACGGCAACTGGGGCTTTGGCTTCGTCGTCGCCGAGCGCGCCATGCGCATGACCATCGAGAAGGCGAGGAAGTCGAACGTCGCGGCCTGCACCATTCTGCGCCAGAGCCACGTGGGGCGCGTCGGCGCCTATCCGATCATGGCCGCCAAGGAGGGCATGATCGCCATCATGACCGCCGATTCGGGCCGCTCGCCGAAGGCGGTCGCTCCGTTCGGCGGCGCCGAGGCCCGCGTCGGCACCAACCCGCTCTCGATTGCGATCCCGTCGAACCTGCCGGGCGCCTTCTGCCTCGACATGGCGACCTCATCCGTCGCCGCCGGAAAGATCAACCTCGCCATTGCCAAGGGCACCTCCATCCCGACGGGCTGGATCGTCGACAAGGACGGCAACCCGACCACGGACCCGAACGACTTCAAGAAGGGCGGCGTGCTTCTGCCGCTCGGCGGCGAGGAAGGCCACAAGGGCTACGGCCTGTCGGCCATGATCGAGATCCTGTCGGCCATCCTGCCCGGCCTCGGCTTCGGCGTCGATCCCACCGGCCGCCACAACGACGGCTGCTTCATCGCGTGCTTCAAGGTCGAGGCGTTCCGGTCGCTCGCCACCTTCAAGCAGGAAGTCACGGAATTTGCCCAGTACCTGAAGGCGACCAAGAAGCAGAAGGACGTCAAGGAGATCTACTATCCGGGCGAGGTCGAGCACCTGAAGGAGCAGGATCGTCTGGCCAAGGGCATCGAGGTCGACGACAAGACCTGGGCGCAGTTCAAGACGCTCGGTGAGAAGTACGGGATCGCGGACCGGATCTCGGCGTGACGGGTCTCCCTCTCCCGCCGGCACGCGCAGCGGGATAGGGTTCGGGCAGGTAGCATCGACAAGCTGCGGGCCCTCGGCAGCCCCTCACCGCGACCCTCTCCCCGCGAGCGGCGAGAGGTGGAGACCTCTCCCATGAACCTGTCCCGCATTCTGCAATCCGTGGCCCTGGCCATGCCAGCGCGGCCGGCCATCTCGTCGCCGGGTGTGGCGCTCACCTACGGCGAATTCGAGGATCAGGTGGCACGCATCGCCGGGGCGCTGGTCGCGCGCCACGGGCTCCGGCGCGGCGACCGCGTCGGCATCTGGATGGAGAACTGCGCCGAGCTGTTTCCGGTCATGCTGGGCGTCTGGCGGGCCGGGCTCGCGGCGGTACCGATCAACAACAAGCTGCACCCGAAGGAGCTGCAGTGGATTCTCGACAACTCGGGCGCCAAGCTCTGCGTCGTGACGCCCGACCTCGCGGACAAGCTCTCGGAGCTGCCCACGGGAACGTCTCTGCCACCGATCATCGCAACGGGCACTCGCGACTACGCGAGCCTGCTGCAAGGTGACCCGATCATGGTGGCTCCGGCCGATCCGGAGGCCGAGGCTTGGCTCTTCTACACCAGCGGCACCACCGGCCGGCCGAAGGGCGCCGTGCTGACGCACCGCAACCTGCTCTTCATGCTGCACGCCTACTACGCCGACATCGACTTCCTCGGCCCCGATGACACGACCTTCCACGCGGCACCGATGACGCACGGCTCGGGTCTCTACGGCCTCGCCTTCATCCTGAAAGGCGGCAACAACGTCGTCGTGCCCGGCTCGTTCGATCCCGAGCAGATCTTCGCCGCCTTGAAGCAGCACCGGAACGTCTCGTTCTTTGCTGCGCCGACGATGGTCTCACGCCTCATCAATCATCCGCTCGCCGGCAGCGCCGATACGCGCAACCTCAAGACGATCACCTACGGCGGCGCGCCGATGTACCTGTCCGACCTGAAGCGCGCGCTCGAGATCTTTGGACCCAAGCTGTTCCAGGTTTATGGGCAGGGCGAAAGCCCGATGACCATCACTGGCCTGCCCAAGGCGATGCACGTCGACGACGGCAGCGGCCGGCTCGAGGCAAGGCTGATGGGCGCCGGCATGCCGCGGACAGGATGCGCGGTTCGGGTCGTCGGCGAGGATGGCTGCGACCTGCCGGTCGGCGAGATCGGTGAGATCATCACGCGCAGCGACTGTGTGATGGCGGGCTACCTGAACAATCCGGAGGCGAATGCCAAGTCCCTGCGGGACGGCTGGCTGTGGACCGGGGACATGGGCAGCCTCGATGGCGACGGCTTCCTGACGCTGAAGGACCGCTCGAAGGACATGATCATCTCGGGTGGCTCGAACATCTATCCGTGCGAAATCGAAGAGGTGCTCCTGACGCACACCGGCGTGCTCGAGTGCGCGGTGGTCTCGCGCCCGCACGCCGACTGGGGCGAGGAGGTGATCGCGTTCGTCGTGGCGCGGGCGCCGGGCAGCGTCGATACCGGCGCGCTGGACCGGCTCTGCCTCGACAACATCGCCCGCTACAAGCGCCCGAAGGGCTACCGCATCGTCGAAGGATTGCCGAAGAACAACTACGGCAAGATCCTCAAGACCGAGCTGCGTGAGACGTTGAAGGGCGAGAGCTGATCCCTCGCCGGACCCGAGCCTGCCCGTCCAAGATGCACTGGCGTGCGGGCTCAGCCGCGATAGTGAGCGTACTGGCCTTTCGGCTGGTATTGCTCGAGATAGGCCGGCACGATCGTCGAGATGGCATGGGGAGCCGTGATGCCGAGGCCGGCGAGCGTGCGCCCCTCCTTCTCCGCGGGCTCGCTGACGACATTGTCGCTCTTGAGCATCCTCATCTGGTCGACCGTGAAGGGGCGCATGCCGGATGGCAGGATGGACGTTGCCGTGCCGATCAGCGACGCGAGCCAGAACGGCATCGGCATGTAGCCGCGGTGGCGACCGGCGTACTCCTGGACGCGCTCGAGAATCTTGCGGAACGTCAGCACCTCCGGCCCCCCGAGCTCGTAGACCGTTCCGGGCCTGGCACGCCCCTCAACGGCGGCGGCGATGGCTGCAGCGACATCGCCGACGTAGACGGGCTGAAAGCGAGTGCGGCCACCGCCGATGAGCGGCAACAGCGGGCCATGTGCGGCCATGGCAGCGAAGCGGTTGAAGAACTCGTCCTCCGGCCCGAAGATGATGGACGGGCGCAGGATCACGGCATTCGGGAACTCGGCAAGGACAGCAGCCTCGCCCTCAGCCTTGGTGCGACCGTAGCGCCCCGGAGAGTTCGGATCAGCGCCGATGGCAGAAACGTGAACCAGCTGCTCGGCGCCTGCAGTCTTGGCAGCCTTGGCGATGGCCCGGGCGCCATCAACGTGCACCGCCTCGAACGACTGCTTGCCCGCGGGCGCCAGCACGCCGACGAGGCTTACGATCACCCGGGCGCCATCGGCGGCCCGCATCACGGACTCAGGATAGCGCACGTTGGCCTGCACCGCGTGAATTTGTCCGACGCGGCCCATGGGTTGCAGATGCCCGGCGAGATCCGGCCGGCGCACGGCAGCGCGGATCCGCCAGCCGTCCTTCGCCAGGGCGCGGACCGTATGCCGGCCGACGAACCCCGAGCCGCCGAAGACCGTCGCCAGCGCCCCCTGCTCCATCGTCGACGTCATCGTCTGCCGCTCCCCGAGCTTCATTCCCTGTCGGGCGAAGCAATACATGCGGGTGGCCGCCCCCTCAAGAGCCACGGTTGGCCCGTCAAGCCGCACCTGCCGACTCGCCTTCGGTGGAAGCGGACGAGCCACCGCCGAGGGCACGATCATCCACAAGCGGCCGGCCGTCGTCACGCAACGCGATGTAAATGGCTGGGATGACCAGCACCGTCAGCAGCGTCGAGGAGACGAGGCCGAACAGCAGCGAGATGGCGAGGCCCTGGAATATGGGGTCGAACAGGATCACGGCGGCACCGATCATGGCCGCGAGGGCCGTCAGCAGGATCGGCTTGAAGCGGATCGCGCCGGCCTCGAGCAACACCCGTCGCAACGGCGTCGCCTCGTCCCGCCTCTGGCGAATGAAGTCCACGAGCAGGATCGAGTTCCGGACGATGATGCCGGCGAGCGCGATGAAGCCGATCATCGATGTGGCCGAGAACGGCGCGCGGAACATCCAGTGCCCGATCATGATGCCGATCAGCGTCAGAGGCACTGGCGTGAGGATGACGAGGGGCAGCTTGAACGATCCGAACTGTGCCACGACGAGGATGTAGATCGCCAGTAGCGCAACCGCGAAGGCGGCGCCCATGTCGCGGAACGTGACCCAGGTGACCTCCCACTCGCCGTCCCAGAGCAGCGTTGCACGGGCGTCGTCGTCGGGTTGGCCGTGCAGGCGGATCTCGGGGCGGGGCAGCTTGCCCCAGTCCTTGGCCTTGATGGCATCGGCGACGGCGAGCATGCCATAGAGCGGCGCCTCGTAGGCGCCCGCCAACTCACCCATCACCATCTCGGTCGGCCGGCCGTTGTGGCGGAAAATCGGCAGTGAGGAGGTCTCGCGCCCGACGCTGACGACATCGCCCAGCTCGACGATCGACCGGCCACCCGGCAGAGCATTGGCCGGGACCGGGGTTGCGAGCGAGGCCGCATTCAGCGCCAGTCGCGACTGCGGCAGTTGCACCGCGATCTCGATCGGGTGGCGCCCGCCGCCACGGTGGGAGTAGCCCACGGTCACGCCACCGAGATAGGCCTGGAGCGTGTCGTAGACATCGCGTTGCTCGACCTTGTGGTACTCGAGGTTGTCCTGGTCGATGGCGACCCGCAGGCGCGGCGCCGCTGTGCCGAAACTGTCGTCGTCGTCGACGATGAAGGGCACTGAGCGGAAAATGGCGCGGACCTCACGGGCGACGGCGCGCCGGGTCTCGGCGTCGGGGCCATAGATCTCTGCGAGCAGCGTCGCGATCACCGGTGGCCCGGGCGGCACCTCGACGACGCGGAGCGCGCTGCCTTCCGGCAGCATCATGCCGGCGAGACGCCGGCGCACGTCGAGCGCGATGGCGTGACTGGGGCGGGACCGCTCGCCCTTGGGCGTCAGATTGATCTGCAGGTCGCCCTGCTGCGGCTCCTTCCTCAGATAGTAGTGGCGGACGAGGCCATTGAAGTTGAACGGCGCCGCGGTGCCGGCATAGCTCTGGATCGAGGTCAGCTCAGGGAGGTCGCCGAGGCTGCGGGCGGCGTCGGCGAGCACCCGGTCAGTCTCCTCGACCGAGGTGCCGCGGGGCAGGTCGAGCACCACCTGCAGCTCCGACTTGTTGTCGAAGGGCAGCAGCTTCACCGTCACCCACTCGAGGCCGAAGAGTCCGAGGGAAACCAGCGTCGCCACGCCGACGATGGCCAGAAAGCGCCAGGCCGAGGTCCTGGTCGCAAGGATGGGACGGGCCCAGCGGACATAGGTGCGCCCGAGCCATCCTCCGTCGTGAGACTCATGGGCGCCCGTGGGTGACGGCGCACCGCCTGCAAGTCGCAGCATCAGCCACGGCGTGACCATGACGGCGACGAAGAACGAGAGCACCATGGCAGCCGATGCGTTGGCCGGGATCGGCGCCATGTAAGGGCCCATCAGCCCCGAGACGAACAGCATCGGCAGCAGCGCGGCGACGACGGTCAGTGTCGCGACGATCGTCGGGTTGCCCACCTCGGCCACGGCCTCGATGGCCGCCTGCATGCGGCTGCGGCCATCGTTCATGGCCCAATGGCGGGCGATATTCTCGATCACGACGATAGCGTCGTCGACCAGGATGCCGATGGCGAAGATCAGCGCGAACAGGCTGACCCGATTGATGGTGTAGCCCATCAGCCACGAGGCGAAGAGCGTCAGCAGGATCGTCACCGGAATGACGATGGCGACCACCATCCCTTCCCGCCAGCCGATCGAGAAGGCGACGAGCCCGACGATCGACAGCGTGGCCAGCGCAAGATGGAAGAGCAGCTCGTTGGCCTTCTCGTTGGCGGTCTCGCCGTAGTCGCGCGTCACGAGAACGTCGACGTCAGCGGGAACGAGGGAGCCCTTCAGCGCATCCAGTCTGTGGCGGATACGCTCGGCGATGACCACGGCGTTGGCACCGGCGCGCTTGGCGAGCGCGATGGTGACGGCCGGAGCGCGTTCAAGTCGACCGCCCTCGCCCCTGGCATAGTGCCAGGCGCGCTGATCGAGGGGCTTGCCACCGACCACGACGGTCGCCACGTCGCGCACATAGACGGGGCGTCCATCCCTGGTGGTGAGGACCAGCAGGCCGATGTCCGGAATGCCCTGCAGCGTCTGGCCGGCGGCGACGGGAAGGCTGCTGCCCTGCTCCCGGATCCGGCCGGCCTGGAAGGAGCGGTTGGCATCGCGCACCTTGGCCGTCAGCTGCGACAGCGTTACCCCGTAGAGCGACAGCTTCTCGGGGTCGGGCTCGACGCGGATCTGGTCGGGGCGCCCGCCGACGATATAGGACAGGCCCACATCCTCGAGCTTCGCCAGCTCGACGAGGAGGTTGCTCGCCAGATGGTAAAGCGCGTTGTCCTGGTAGCGGTCAGCGGCCGCCGGCATCGCCGCCAGCGTCAGCGTGACGATGGCGACGTCGTCGATGCCCCGGCCAACGATCAGTGGCTCCGGGATGCCGACCGGGATGCGATCCATGTTGGCGCGGATCTTCTCGTGGATGCGGAGGATCGCGTCGTCGGCTTTGGTGCCGACCAGGAAGCGCGCCGTGACGAGGACCTGGTCGTCGAGGGTGTTGGAGTAGACATGCTCGACGCCGTTGATCGCCTTGACGATCGTCTCGAGCGGCTCCGTGACGAGGCGCACGCCGTCCTCGGCCTTGAGGCCGTCGGTGCGCACCGAGATGTCGACCAGCGGCACCGAGATCTGCGGCTCCTCCTCGCGCGGCAAGGCGAAGAGGGCGACCAAGCCAAGCGCCAGCGCGGCGACCAGAGCGAGGGGCGTCAGCGGCGAGGCGATGAAGCTGCGGGTCAGGTGCCCGGACAGACCGAGAGGCCGATCCTCACGCGGAGAGGACGACGAGGGGGACGGGCCGCTCATCTCGCCACCTCCGGGCGGATGAGCATGTCGCCCGGACGGACGCCCGCGAGAATCTCCCGGCCGGTGCCGCCGCTGGGGAGTGGCACGCTCGCGCCGGTCTGGACGACGACGTCCGTGGGCGGCTGTCCCTTACCTCCCTGCACGCGCACGTAATCGAGACCGAAGCGCGCCACGATGAACGCCGCGGGCACGACGAACGTGCGGCGCTTGCCGGCGGAGATCCAGACGAGCGTGCGCTCGCCGACGAAGTAGCCACCAAGCCCCTTCACCTCGGCATCGGCGACCACGCGACCGCTGTCGAGCTCCGGGTAGACCTGCGCGATCCGCCCTTCCCCGACCGTACCGGTGCCCTGCGCCAATCCCCTCGGGCCGACCTTCACCGGATCGCCCTTCTGCAGGAAGCGGGCATGGCGCTCCGGCAGCTCGAGACGCAGGAGATACTCGTTGGCGGCGATTGTGGCGATGCTCTCGCCTGCAAGCACGACGCTGCCCTCGGTAACGGGGACGCGCAGAACGCGGCCCGCGGCCGGCGCGAGGACGCGTCCTTCCGTTGCCTGCTCCTCGACCACTTGGCGCTCGGCGCGGGCGGAGGTGAGCTCGTTCACCGCTACGTCGAGGGCGGTCTTGAGCTGGTCGACCCGCGCTTGTGGCGTGACGCCTCTCTGGCGCAGCTGCTCGGCGCGCTCGTAGTCGAGCCTCGCCGTCGCGACGCGGGATTCGAGCCCCACGATCTGGGCCTCGACCGCCTTCACCCGGAGCGCGATCTTCGGATCGACGACAGTGGCGACGAGTTGGCCGGGCGTCACCTCGTCGCCTTCATCGACTTTCAGGCTGATGACCGTGCCGGGCGTGCGCACGCGCGCCTCGATCCGATCCTTGCTGCGCACCGTGGCGAAGACCTGCTTCAGGTCGTCGATGTCCTGCTCGACGACCTTGAACACGGCATCGTCGGCCATGACAGGCTGCAAAGGGTGGAGGACACCGCCGGTGGCCGCGAGCACAGCGACGAAGGCCGCGAGGCGGCGAGCTTCCACGAGACGGACGCACATGTCTGGCTGCCTCCCAATCGACGGCTTCAAGCATTAGCCATCATGCCGGACGGCCTCATGCTGCGGCAGATCAACTAGCTGGCGGGCCGACGGGCGTAAGTGACATTGTCACGACGCTTCGGCGTCCCGGGACTGGCCATCCGGCTGGGATGTGGCTGGCCACGAGGCAGCCCGAGCCATTCAATTCTCGCTCCGGCCGTCAGCCGCTGGTGAACAGAATCTCGCCGCGCTCTCCGGCGATGCGCTGCGCCAGACCGTCGGAAACCAGATAGTGGGCGTGCGCCAGCGTCTCGGCGAAGGCATGTCGGCCCTGGCCCTCTGCGACGGCCTTGGTGAAAAGGCCGTGCGCCAACCGCATGGCGGTCGCAGGCGTCTGCATCAGCTCGAGCAGTGCCTTCAAGCGCAGCTCATGGTGGTGGCTCAGCTCGTCGACGCGGATGCGCAGACCGTGGAACGGCAGCCCGTGCGAGGGCAGCACGAGGGCGTCCGCGGGCAGCATCCGGAACCGGTCGAGGGAGGCCAGGTACTCGGCGAGCGGGTTCGCCTCGGGCTCGTTCGGGAACACGCCGATCATCGGCGAGATCTTGGAGAGCACCTGGTCGCCGGCGATGAGGATTTTCTCCTCCACGCACCAGAACGATGCATGTGCCGCGGCGTGGCCGCCGCACACCAACACCTCCCAGTCGCGGCCTCCGAAGCGCACGTTGCCGCCGTCTCTGAGGCGAATGAACTCGTCGGGCAGCGTGCCCATGAACGTACGGGTGCGCAGGCGATCGTCGCCGAAGGAGTTGATCGTATCAGGATCGCAGCCGTGACGCTCGAGGAAGCGCAGCGCCTTGGCGCCGAGCGGCGACCTCGCCTCCTCGACGCGAAGCTGCGCCGACAGCCACTCGGTCAGCGTGATGTAGTAGGGCACGCCACCGGCACGCTCGTCGAGCCAGCCGGCGAGGCCGACATGGTCGGTGTGCCCGTGGGTGGCGACCAGCCGCACGATCGGTGCGCCGGAGAGCGGGCCGTCGAGGAGCACGTCCCAGACGGCCCGCGCGCCGTCGTCCGAGGTCCCGGTGTCGATGACCGTCCAGCCGTCCGTCTCGCGAATGAGCCAGACGTTCACGTGGTTGAGACGAAAGGGCAAGGGGATGCGCGCCCACAGGATGCCTGGTGCGACCTCGATCGTCTCGGCTCCCTTCGGATGCTGGTCGTAGAGGTAGCGGATGCCACGCGGCGCAACACTTGCCTCGGGCTCGAGCACGGCATCGCCATTGCCCCTGAACTCGGCTGCCGCGATCGTTCCGACCTGCGGCTCCTTGCGCGTTCCGTGCATCGGCTCTGCCTCCTTTGGCGAACTTGTCCGGACAAGGTCTTATCGCAGCGCAGCAGCCGTGGCTACCGGGCAGGTTTTCTGCGGGCCCGGCCTCTACAGGATCTCGAACACGTCGTAGGCGGCGTGATCCGGCATGCGGCGGCCGACCCCGACGGCGACGATCCGGTTCAGCCAGTCGTACCGTGGCGACGACGTCTCGAAGCTCGGCGTGTTGCGCAGGTAGTACTCGGTCGGCGCCACCACCTCGCCGCGGGCAATGCGCGCCATGACCTCGGGTGTGCCATGCCGCACGCCGGTGTAGTGCATGAAGATCAAGGCGCCATCGTCGGTGCGCAGAACAAGACGGACGTTCGGAACCATCGACCCGTCGGCCCTCAGCGTCTTCATGTCCATGCCACCCGGCAGCAGCTCGCCCCTCAGGCGCGGGCCCTCGAACCTTCCGGCGCCGATCAGGTCGATGTGGCGGGTGCCGGCCGGCACCGGTCCGACGTCGTGGAGCTGGGACACCGTGGCGGTGAGCGTGAACAGGAACTCGGATCTGAGCTCGGGCATGACATCTCCTCTCGGCGCGGTCCGGGTGTATGGTGGGCGCTCGCGCGATCAGCATGCCAGGGACGCACCATGAAAGTCACCGTCATCCAGACCAACTCGATCAGCGACAAGGCCAGGAACATCGCGCAGGCAACAGGGCTCATCGAGCGCGCGGTGGCAGCCGACCGTCCCGACATGGTCGTGCTCCCGGAGGTCTGGAGCTGGCGGGGCGGCACCACGGCCGACAAGGTGCGGGAGGCGGACAGGATTCCCGGCGGGCCGGCCTGGGAGGTGCTGGCAGGGCTCGCGCGCAAGCACCGGATCTGGGTGCACGGCGGCAGCATGATCGAGCACATCCCCGGCTCGACGAGCCAAGTCTACAACACCACCTGCGTCTTCGATCGCGACGGCCGCGAGGTGGCCCGTTACCGCAAGATCCACATGTTCGACATCACTGCCCCGGACGGCACGCCCTACAACGAGAGCGACACCATACGGCCCGGCGGTGACGTGGTGCTCTACGACCTCGATGGGCTCAAGGTCGGCTGCACGATCTGCTACGACATGCGCTTCGCGGAGCTCTACGTCACGCTCGCAAAGGCGGGCGCCGACGTCATCATGGTGCCGTCGTCGTTCACCGTGCAGACCGGCAAGGACCACTGGGAGGTGATGCTGCGCGCGCGCGCCATCGAGACCCAGTGCTATATCGTGGCGCCCGGCCAGCATGGCCCCTTCGTCGACGGCTCGGGAGGGACGCGGCACTCCTATGGCCACAGCCTCGTCGCCGACCCCTGGGGTCACGTCGTCGCGCGCTGCTCGGACGGCGTCGGCTTCGCCACGGCGCATGTCGAGCGGGCCCAGATCGAGCGGGTGCGCGGCCTCATCCCGATGAATGCCCACCGGCGTCTGACGGTAGGCTGAGATCGCTCAGCGGGGCTCGGCGCATGAGCCGCCGGTTCTTATGCCGATGCCAACTCGGAAGGCCTCCTCTCAAGTGACGTCATGACAGGAGCGGATATGGGCAGGTGCGTTGCGGGAGTGCGGCCATCGCCGGCGACTTGATACATCGCAAGGGCGTCCTCCTCCCGGTCTGCCAACGATCTCCGGATCGATCGTCCTGTCGGGGCTCCTGCGCTAGCGAGCAATTGCGGGACGAACGTATCGATGGAGCCGCAGGCCATGACGAACCGGAAGCTCGCCCTGATCGTCAAGGAACAGACGCCGATCGTGCTCGGCGCCGGCGAAACGGTGCGAGAGGCATCCCGCCTGATGTGGGAGCAGCAGGTCGGCTCCGTGCTGGTGGTCGACGAGCGCAGCCACCTGATCGGCATTTTCACCGGGCGCGACGCCGTGAAGGTGCTCGCCCATGGGCGCGACGCCGCAGCAACCGAGCTGCGAGACGTGATGACGCGCGATCCCGCGACGATCGAGCCTGACAAGCGCGCCGTCGATGCCCTGCGCATGATGGGGGAAGGCGGCTTCCGTCATCTTCCGGTGGTCGAAGGCGGTCGCATCCTCGGCATCGTCTCACGCGGGGACTTCAAGGGCGTGGAGCTCGACCGGGTGGATATCGAGCAGCATCTCTGGGAGACGATCTGGTGAGGACACGAGCCATCTCGATCGGCCAGCCGACTGGGTTGGCCCTCGTCGCCGCGGCCCTGCTTGCCGCAGGCTCATGCGCAGCCATGGCCCAGGCCCCGGCTACTCCTCCGTCGCCGACCGAAGTCTCCGAGGGCCGCGAGATCGCCGCCAAGCTCTGCTCCAATTGCCACGCGACCGATCCGGCGGCGACCGATATCAAGCGGGCCGACGTGCCGACATTCCACGCGATCGCAAACGGCCCGCATGGCAGCCGCGAACGTCTGGTCGCGGCCATCGTGCTGCCGCACCCTGAGATGCCCGGCATCCCCCTGACGCGGGCCGAGATCCGCGCCATCGTGGACTACATCGTGTCGCTGAGGGCGAAGCCCTGAGACGCGGCCGTATGAAGCGGGCCTAGACGTCGTCCTCCTGGCGGGCTTTTGCCAGCACACTCTCCGCGTCGACCGATGGATAATGGCGCCGCACGGCCTCCGCCGTCACGTAGCCGTCGAGCAGATCGCGCCCGATCGCGGCTGGGTCGCGCTCGGGCGCCGGCCCGAAGCCGCCCGAGCCGGGCGTGATCATGTCGACGACCGATCCGGCCGGCGCCTGGAAGGCGCCCTTGCTCGGCAGGTGGCGCAACTGACCGTCCGGCGTCGCCAGCGTGACGACGGCCGCGGCGCCGGCCTCGCCGCCGAGGAGTCCGAACGGCGGCGAGGTCATGCGCTCCATGCACAGCGATCCAACCGCGTCAGCGCCCGCGAGGAGCGTCCATGTCCGCACCGCACCACAGCCGCCTCGGTGGCGGCCGACGCCGCCCGAGTCGGGATGGATGGCGTAGCGCTCGACGCGGAGCGGAAAGGCCATCTCCAGCACCTCGATCGGCGTGTTCATGGTATTGGATATGCCGCTCGCCACGACGTTGATGCCGTCCTTGCCCGGCCTTGCACCGAAGCCGCCCTTGATCGTCTCGTAGGAGACGTAGCGGCGGCCACTCCTCGGATCGACACCGCCGAACGTGACCACGGCCGAGGTGCCCTGGCTGCAGGCCATCACCTGTGCCGGCCAGATCGAAGCGAGCGCGCCCATCACCATGTCGCAGACGCGGTGCGACATCTCGTGGTTCGAGTAGACCACCGGCGCCGGGAACTCGCAGTTGACGACCGTGCCCTTCGGGGCCGTCACCTGGATGGCGCGCCAGCAACCGGAGTTGGGCGGAATCAGGCTCTGCGGATCGACCGCCATCTTGAGCCCGCAGAAAACGCCAGACGATGTGACGGAGAGAGCCGCATTCATCGGCCCCTTCACCTGCGGGTCGCTGCCGGCGAAATCCACCACCAGCCGGTCACCCGTCTTCCTGACCTTCATGCGCACCCAGAACGGCGCGTCCTTGCCGTCGGCCGTGTCGGGTATGCCGTCGCCGTCGCAGAAGTCCTCGAAATAGCCCTCGCCGTCGGGCAGGTCGGACAACGCCGCCCGCATCAGGCGCTCGGAGTAGTCGAGCACCTCGGCCATGTAGCCGACGAGCCGGTCGGCGCCGTAGCGCTCGGCCAAGGCCTTCAGCCGCTCGGTGGCGCGCAGGGTCGCCGCGAGCTGTGAGCCGAGGTCTCCCTTGCGCTCGTCGGGTGTGCGCACGTTGGCGAGGATCACCTGCTCGAGGTCGCCGTTCATGACGCCTTTGGCGACGAGGCGCACCCTTGGCAGGCGAAGGCCCTCGCCGTAGATCTCGGTGACGGCGCCGTAGCTGCCTGGCGTCGCCGAGCCGACGTCGGGCCAATGCGCGCGCAGGCAAGCGTAGCCGAGCAGCCGGCCGTCATGGAACGCGGGGCGCACGACGTTGACGTCGGGCAGGTGGCTGCCACCGAAGTAGGGATCGTTGTGGATGAACACGTCGCCCTCGTGCACATCGCCCTCGAAGCGGCGGACGACGGCGCGGACGGCGTCGGGCATGGAGCCGAGATGGATCGGCAGGTCCGGCCCCTGCGCCACCATCTCGCCTTTGGAGTCGAACACGCCGCACGAGTAGTCGCCGGCCGACTTCAGGATCGGCGAGTAGGCCGTCTTGGCGAGGACGACCCGCATCTCCTCCGCGATTTTGTAGAGCGAGTTCTTGACGATCTCGAACGTGGCCGGATCGGAGCGGGTGGGCGCGTCGTTCATCGGGATCACGTGCCTTTCGCCTTGGGGGGAGTAGCGCCTGGAGGCTGCTCCGCTGCGCATCTACTTGAACCGTGGCAGCACCTGCTCGCCGAAGCGGCGCATGGATGCGGTGATGCGCTCGTGGCCGAGGTAGCCGAAGCTCATCTGGCCGAGCACGTGGCCGACGCCGGCATCGCGCAGCACGGCGATCTGGTCGGCGACGTCGCTCGCCGTCCCGAGGATGGTGCCGTTGGCGAGCGCGAAGCGGATGCCTTCCTCGTCCGAGACGATGGTGTCGGTCCACGGATTGAGCACGTTCGGCGCCACCTTGAAGTCTGGTGGATTGAGGTGGCTGCGGGCATGGCCCATGTGCTGGCGGGTGTGCAGCAGGGCCTCCGAGAACTCGTCCTCGGCTTGCGCCCGGCTCTCGCCGACGTAGATCCAGCGCCAGAGTGCCGCCTCCCGGCGCAGGCGTGCCTGCCCCGCCTCGGGCAGCGCGCTTTCGGCCAGGCCCTTGGCATAAAGGCCGAGCCGCTCGCCGATCAGGTTGACCGGGAGCCGCACGGTCAGGATCGGCAGGCCGGCCTTGCCGCACGCCTCGAACGACGGCGCGGTGACAACGCTGTGCCAGATCGGCGGATGCGGCTTCTGCACCGGTACGGGACGCATCTCCGGCAGGCGAAGGGTCCAGTACTTACCGTTGTGTTTGAGCGGCGTCGCCGTCCAGCAGCGCGTCATGATGTCGAGCGCCTCGGCCATCCTCTCGCGGGCGTCGTCGCTCCTCAAGCCGTAGCCGACGAACTCGTACTCGTTGAAGATCGTGCCGCGGCCGACGCCGATGTCGAGCCGGCCCTTCGACAGGTTGTCGAGCAGCGAGAGCTGCGTCGCGAGCCTCACCGGGTGCCGCAGCGCCATCTGGATGACGGCAAAACCGATGCGAATGCGGCTGGTGCGCATGGCGAGCGCGGCGGCGAACGGGATCGGGTCCGAGTAGACGCTCTCGCCGGTGAAGTTGTGCTCGGTGAGCCAGACGCCGTCGAAGCCGAGCTGCTCGGCGAGGCAGGCCTGCTCCAGCTGCTGGAAGATCTGCGTCTGGTCCTCTTCCGGCGAAGGGGAATGCGCCAGCGTCAGCCATCCGAACCGCATCAGGGCCTCCTCTCGGCCGTTCCGTGTCACCAATCGCTACGCCCGCGCGAGCCGTACGAAACCCTCGCCGTCCATCGCCGCCGTCCAGCCGGGCGGCACCAGGATCGTCGACTCGAGCGCCTCGATCACGGCGGGCCCGGCGAGCACCGCGCCAGCAGGCATGCGCGCACGGTCGGCAATCGTCGCCATCGGCGATCCGATGCCGCGGAACGTGACTGCGCGATAGCCCTTCCTGAAGTCGCTCCCGGCAGCGGCCGGCTGCTGGCGCACGCCGAGCACCGGGATTGTGCCGATGGCCGACACGCGCAGGCTCACGATCTGCACCGGCTCGGCCGGATTGTCGTGGCCGTAGGTCTGGCGGTGGCGCGCATGGAACGCGTCGGCGAGACTGGCCACGCTGCCGGCCGAGACGGCGCCGGGCGGCACCGGGACGGACAGCTCGTAGGACTGCCGCTCGTAGCGCGCATCGATCGTGCGAACGAAGCGGCGGCGCTCGGCCGGCACCCTGGCGCGGTCGAGCATGGCGGTGCCCTCGGCCTCGAGCGAGGCGAAAGCGGCCTCCATGCCGGCGGGATCAGCGACGGCGGTCGTCGTGTAGAGCGTGCGAACGTAATCTCGCTTCAAGTCGGAGCCGACGAGGCCGAGGGCCGAGAAGGCGCCGGGGATGGGCGGACAGATCACCTCCGGCATGCCGAGCTCGGCAGCGAGCGCGGCGGCATGCAGCGGCCCGGCGCCGCCGAAGGCCAGCAGCGACAGCTCGCGCGGATCGTGGCCTCGCTCGACGGAGACGATCTTCAGCGCCTCGGCCATGGCGTGGTTGACGACCTCGACGACAGCGGCGGCGGCCTCGGTGGCAGTGATGCCGAGCGGCTTGGCCAGCTTGCCGATCACGGCCCGCTCGGCGGCAGCGAAGTCGATCGGCAGGTCGCCGGCGAGCAGTGAGCCCTTGTCGAGGCGTCCGAGCGCCAGGTTGCAGTCGGTCACGGTCGGCTCGGTGCCGCCGCGGCCGTAGCAGACGGGGCCCGGCTCGGCCCCCGCGCTGCGAGGGCCGACGCGCAAGGCGCCCGCACGGTCGACCCAGGCGATCGAGCCGCCTCCGGCCGACACCTCCGCGAGGTCGATGACGGGCACGCGAATCGGATGGCCGGTGCCGTGCATCCAGCGGTTGCCGCTCGCCCCGCCGCCAACCTCGTACTCGGGCGTCGTCTCGTAGCGGCCGTCCCGGATGAGGCTCGCCTTGGCGGTGGTGCCGCCCATGTCGAACGAGAGCATGTCGAGCCGGCTCGTCTGGCGCGCGGCGAGTGCGGCAGCGACGACGCCCGCTGCAGGCCCCGATTCGACCGCCATCGCTGGCATCGCCACGCCTTCGGCGGCCTCGAACACGCCACCGTTGGAGCCCATGACGTAGAGCCTGGGCAGCCCCTTTGCCTCGGTCGCGCGCTCCAGCCGTTCGAGATAGGAGGCGAGGATCGGGCCGACATAGGCGCACACCGCCGTCGTGCTGGTGCGCTCGAACTCGCGGATCTCGGGCAGCACCTCCGACGAGAGATAGACCGGCAGGCTTGGGAAGGCCGCGCGGAGGCGTGCGCCGAGCCGGCGCTCATGCTCGGGGTTGAGGAAGCTGAACAGCAGAGACACCGCGATCGCCTCGACCTTGTGCGCGCGGATCTCGGCGATCAGCCCGTCGATCTCGGCGTCGGAGAGCGGTGTCACGATGCTGCCGTCGGCTCCGATCCGCTCAGTGATCTCGAGCCGGCGGCGTCGCGGGATCAGGGTCGCGGGCGCATCCTGGAACAGGTCGTAGAGATCGGCACGGGCCGAGCGGCGCAACTCGAGGACATCGCGAAAGCCGCGCGTCGTGACGAGGGCAGCTCGCGCACCCTTCTCCTCGAGCAGGGCGTTGGTCACGACGGTCGTCGCGTGGGCAAGCAACCCGACATCGTTCGCCTCGACACCATAGCGGCGCATCGCCATCTCGAGGGCCGAGAGCACCCCCTCGGCGAAATTGCGCGGCGTGGTCGGCGCCTTGGCCACTCCGATGCGTCCGCTACCTTCATCGACCAGCGCCACGTCCGTGAACGTGCCGCCGATGTCGACCCCGATGCGCCAGGCCATGTCGCCTCCCCGCTCACTCTGCTCATGGAACTATAGGAACGCCGCGACGGGAAGGGCAAGGCGGAGTGCTGGGCAGCCCCTGCACGCCCTGGGCACTGCGCCGCTGCGTCAGTTGAAGTTCAGCTTCAGTCCCGGCTCCGGCCATTTCAGCATGCCGAGCCGCCCGCTGTCGGACAGCGTCACGTAGGCCGTGCACATGTCGGGGCCGCCGAAGCAGATGTTGGTCGGATAGACATCTGGCATTTTCACTTCGCGGACGATCTGCCCGGTCGGCGAGATCTCCGTGATGTAGCCAGTCGTCAAGGTCGCGACCGCGATATTGCCGCTGGCCATCACCGCGAGGCTGTCGAAACGCGCCTTGCCGGGCAGTCCGGCGATCATGCGGCCACTGTGCGGTGCGAACTCGGACTTCGGCTTGAGCTTGCCGGGGCCCTGCACCTCGAAGGCCCAGAGCCGGGCGCCCTCTGTATCGGCGACATAGAGCATCTTACCGTCGGGCGACAGGCCACAGCCGTTGCAGCTCAGCATGGGGTAGGCGATCTCGGCGACTTTCGAGCCGTCGGGCAGCGCGTAGTAGACACCGGCGTTGTCCCGGCGCCGCGGATAGCGCTTGCCGAGATCGGTGAAATAGAAGCCGCCCTCCTTGTCGAAGACGAGATCGTTCGGCGCCGACAGCAGATTGCCGCCGACCTCCTTGTAGAGGACCTTCTGCTCGCCAGTCCTTGGATCGATCCTCGACACCCATCCATGCTTGTAGTCGGGGTGCGGTCCGAGACCCATCGAGTGGCCCTCGACGTAGCGGCTGCCGCCGTTGTTGCAGAGGTAGAACGCACCGTCAGGGCCGATGGCCAGGCCGTTCGGCCCGCCGCCGGTATCGGAAAACAGGCTGACCGTTCCATCCGCCGCCACGCGCGTGCAGCGTCCATTGCGGATCTCGGTCAGGATCACGGAGCCGTCGGCACAGACGACGGGGCCCTCTGGAAAGCCGAGGCCGGTGGCCAGGATCGTGACGTCGGTCATGATGCGTTTCCTCCTTCAGCAGCGCTGCCGTCATTGCGGCTTGCTGGCGATCATTGCCCGCGATCTCGGTGAAAGCTAGCATCGTTGCCCGCCACGACGGACCTCGCCCCGCCAGCGCGGCCAGCCATCTGCATCGTCAAACAGGCGAGGCCCGCAACTTCTCGAGCGACAGCGGTCGAGGATTGGGTAAGCTCGGGCGCCTGTCATTCGGAGGAAGCCCGATGATCTACGAGTTTCGCACTTACACGCTGCAGCCGCGCACGTTGCAGGAGTTCTTGAAGCGCTTCGGAGAGGCGCTGCCGAAGCGGCTCGAGTTCTCGCCGCTCGCCGCCTTCTGGTACACGGAGATCGGCCCGCTCAACCAGGTCATCCACGTGTGGCCCTACAAGGACATGAACGAGCGTGCCCGCACCCGTGCCGCGGCCGTCAAGGCCGGCATCTGGCCGCCCGCGACGAGCGAGTTCATCGCCGAGATGCGCTCCGACATCCTGGAGCCCCTGCCGTTCTCGCCGAAGATCGAGCCGTCCAATCACGGCCCCTATTTCGAGATGCGCTCCTATACGATGAAGGCCGGCACCATCCCGCAGATGGCGGCTGGCTGGGAGCAGCATCTTCCCGGCCGCACCGCGCTGTCGCCGCTGATCGGTGTGTTCACGTCGGACGTGGGCGGCCTCAACCAGTGGGTGCACATCTGGGCCTACAAGAGCCTCGACGAGCGCGTCGCTGTCCGCAAGGAGGCCATGGCGAAGGGCATCTGGCCGCCGCCGAAGCCGACGCCGATGGTGCGCCAGGAGACGAAGATCCTGCTCGCCGCGCCATTCTCGCCGATCAAGTAGCGCTGGTGGCTCCGCAAGCAGGCGCGGCCCCGGCCGGGGCCGCGCCGCTCCGGGTAGCCGGGTCGAGGCGTCCGCGGCGAGCGCTCGTCCGGCACGACCTCGACCGAGAGGATGCCGAGGCCGGTGATCTCGGCGTCGATCCTGTCGCCCACCTTCAGATAGGTCCCGGTCGCCATGCCGACGCCCGCCGGCGTGCCGGTGAGGAGGATGTCGCCCGGCTCGAGAGTGACGTGCTCGGAGAGGATCGACACCTGCTCCGCGACGCTCCAGATCATGTCCGAGGTGTGGGCGTCCTGCTTGACCGCGCCATTGACCGAGAGGCGCAGGTGCAGGTCGGTCGGATCGACGAAGCGCGCGGGCACGAGCTTCGGGCCCACGGGGCAACCGGTGTCGAAGGCCTTGCCGGCGAAGAGGTCGAACTTCCAGGGGTGGCGCTGGTTCATCTGCCAATCGCGCGCCGACAGGTCGAGACCGACGGCGTAGGCCGCCACGCCTGCGAGCGCGTCCTCCGGCGCGACCCGGCGCATGCGCCGGCCCATGACGACGGCGAGCTCGATCTCCCAGTCGAACTTCTCCGACTGCACGGGGTAGAGCACGGTCCTGCCGCAGCCGACGAGGCTGGTCGTCGGCGGCTTCAGGAAGAAGACCGGCGTGCCGTCCTCCTTCTTGAAGTCGGGCTTACCCGCCTCCTTGCGCATGTGCTCGTAGTAGTTGGCGCCGCCGAGCAGCAACTTTTTCGGGAACTGGAGCGGGGTCTGGAACTCGTCCCCGCGCGGGGCGGGCAGGAGCTGCGCGGGATGTCCAGGCTTGAGATGCGCGGCGATCTCGCCGAGCCTCCGGTCGGCTGCCCCCCAGTCAGCAAAGAGCGCGATCAACCCGCCGCTGTGATGGCTGGCCAGCAGATCGGCGGCAAGTACGTCCAAGCGGTACCATTGCCCGTCGACCTCGATGACCGGAACCGATCGGCCGTCCCGGCCGACCGTCGCAAGCGCGTATCTCATCCCGTCGTCCTCCCACCTTGCCTCCGGCCAGCACCATCCACGGCCTGCAGCAAGTCGATATCCAGCCATCCGTTCGCTGTTGCACGTGCCCGGTCGCCGGCCTCGACGAGGGCCGTCGTGGTCGCGCTCTCGACAAGCGCGGGACCGGCAATCTCCTGACCGGACGCCAGCGCGTCAAACGCATAGACTGGCACCTCTGTCCACGCCCCGAGATACACCCGCTGGCGGCGGAGGGGCGAGGCGGGCTCGCGCCTGCCGAGATTGGGCTCGCGCGGCAGCGCCGGCAGCTTGCCGATGGCCGCGACGCGGGCGTTGACGAGGACGACCTCGTTCGAGCGCTGGGCGTAGGTGTAAAGCTCCTCATGCCGCGCGTGGAACGCCTCGGCGACGTCTCGCGCGAGCGCCGGCGACGCAAAATCGAGCCCGTCGAGTGGAACGTTGATCTCGAAGATCTGCTCGCCGTAGCGCATGTCCGCGCTGCGGGCGATGGCAACCTCGCCGTCGAACACGGCGGCGAGGCGCTGGCGCGCATCACGCTCCATGGCACCGAAGATCCCGGCAAGGCCCTCCGACGTCATGGCGGCCGTGTCACCGATGTGGCTGCGTGTCGTCTCGAAGCGGATGTCGGAGGCGAGCATGCCCCAGGCTGAGAGCACCGAGGCGACCCGGGGGACGACGACGCGCCGGATCGAGAGCTGACGCGCGACGGCGGAGGCGTGAAGACCCGCCGCGCCGCCGAATGCGAGCAGCGCGAAGGCGGACGGGTCGATGCCGCGGCGGACCGAGACGAGGCGGATACCCTCCGCCATGCGCGCGTTGATCACCCTCTGGACGCCTGCCGCCGCCCCCACCGCATCGAGCCCAAGTCGAGCGCCGAGCGCCGACAGCGCCCGGTCCGAGGCACTCCGGTCGAGCCGCATGCGCCCGCCGAGAAGGCCGGACGGCTCAAGCAGCCCGAGCAGCAGATTGGCGTCCGTGACGGTGGCGCGCGTGCCGCCGCGGCCGTAGCAGGCAGGGCCGGGGTCGGCCCCCGCGCTCTCCGGCCCGACGTGCAGCACGCCGCCCGTGTCCACCTCCGCGATCGAGCCGCCACCCGCGCCGAGCGTGACGATATCGAGGCTCGGCAGGGCGATCCGTTGCCCGGCGATCCCCCGATCGATGGCGAGGCCCGGCTCGCTGTTGCGGATCAGCGAGATATCGGTCGACGTGCCGCCCATGTCGAACGGGATGAGGTTCGGCGTGTCGAGCAGCGCGGCTGCGTACCGGCTGCCGGCAACGCCGCCGGCAGGGCCCGAGAGGGCCGTCGCTGCAGCGATGCGGACCGCCTCGCCGACGGGCGCGACGCCACCGTGGGAGAGCATGATAAAAAGCGGGCCCTGGTAGCCCGCCTCCTGCAGGCGCGTGTCGAGGCGTCCGAGGTAGCCGGCGACAACCGGACCCACGTAAGCGTTGACCACCGTCGTCGAGACGCGCTCGTATTCCTTGATCTGCGGATAGACGTCGGCCGAGGCGGTGACATAGGCGCCGGGCATGCGCTCCCGAACCATCCGGACCGCCGCCTGCTCGTGTGCGGAGTTGCGCCAGGCGTGCAGGAAACAGATGGCGACGGCATTCACGCCGGCAGCCTGCAGGGCGTCGATGGCACCGGCGAGCGACGCCTCGTCGAGGGGCACGAGCACGCTGCCGTCGGCCTTGATGCGCTCCCTGACACCGAGCCTGAGATGCCGGGGCACCAGCGGCTCGGGTGCGGGGAGCCGAAGGTTGTAGCGGTCCTCGGGTTTGAGGCCCTCGCGCATCTCGAGCACATCGCGGTGGCCCTCTGTGGTGAGGAGGCCGACCCGCGCTCCCTTGCGCTCGAGCAGCGCGTTGGTCGCGACCGTGGTGCCGTGCACGATGCGTTGCGTATGGCCCAGCAGCCCCGGCCGGTCGAGACCGAGCGCCTCGGCGAGCACGGCCAGGCCCTCGAGCACGCCGATCGAGGGGTCCGCGGGCGTGGAAGGGCTCTTGGCGAAAGTGGAGGTGCCGCTCTCGTCCACGGCCACGAGATCCGTGAACGTGCCGCCCACGTCGATGCCGATGCGATACATGGGGCGCTCCTCAGCGATGGTCGGGGGCTGCCGCCGCGGCAGGACTGACGAGCCCGTTCTCGACGTCGCGCCGGCGCGCCTCGGGGCTCCGCCGGGCCGGATCGCCCCAGCCACCGCCACCGCCGGAGTGGACGAGCAGGCGGTCGCCCGGCCAGACCTCGATGCCGACGGTCTTGGTGCCGAGCACGATCTCCTCGCCGGTCGCACGCTTCAAGACGTAGTGATGCGGCACGCCGTCCGTGCCGCCCAGCATGCCGCGGGCCCCGTGGCGAATGCCGTCGCCAGCCGTGTTGGCGACCGCCGGCTTCGTGGTCTCGAGCACCATCTCCAGGTCGGCCCCGGTGCCGCCGCGGAACTGGCCGTCGCCCGCCGAGTCGATGCGGTACTCGTGGTGCAGGAACAGGAACGGGAAGCGCGCCTCGGCCACCTCGATGGAGCCGAACTTGATGCCGCCGGCCGAGTGCCACTCGCCGACCGAGGAATAGCCGTCGCCGGCGACCGAGCCACCGCCGCCGGGCCGCGCCTGGAACAGGTGCCAGATGAAGGTGCGGCCGGTGCGCGGGTCCTCGCCCTTGATGGCGATGCGGAAGCGCCGGCCCCAGCCGCCCATGGCGCGCTCGGGACAGGCGCCGGACAGGGCGACGACGATCGCCTCGACGATCTCGTTCGAGCAGTGGCTGGTGCACATGGTGACCGGGGCGCCGTCCTCGGCCCAGACGATGGTGCCGGGGCGCGCCTTCACCGTGAGCGGCCGGAACGAGCCGTCGTTCTTCGGAATGTCGGCGTCGATCAGATACGCGAACGCCATGGCCACGGCCGACTGCATGTTGGCGTGGGATGAGTTGACGAAGCTCGCGGCCTGCGCGTCGGACTGGGTGAGGTCGACCTCGACGTCGCTGCCGCGCACCGTCACCTTGGCGCGGATGGCGACATCGTTCCTGCCACGGCCGTCGTCGTCGAGGCACGCCTCGCCGCAATACACGCCGTCCTTCCATTCGGCGACGATGGCACGCGCGCGCCGCTCGGCGCCGTCCAGCATGGCCTCGACGGCCGGTCCGAGGCGGCCGGGCCCGAGCTCGGCGATGAGTGCCAGCATCCGCTTCTCGCAGAGCCTGGCCGAGCCGATCATGGCGGCAAGATCGCCGCGGAAGTCGCGCGGATGGCGAACGTTGGTGGCGATCATGCGCAGGAGATCCTCGCGCGGCGCGCCCTTGTCGTAGATGCGCAGCGGGGGGATGCGAAGTCCTTCCTGGAAGATCTCGGTGGCGCCGGGATTATAGGCGCCGTGCGTCGAGCCGCCGATGTCCGACATATGGGCGCGGTTGATCGACCACCAGGCGAGGCGTCCGTCCTCGAAGACCGGCACGAAGACGGTCACGTCCGGCAGATGGTTGCCGCCGAAATAGGGGTCGTTGAGCAGGAACACGTCGCCGGGGTGAATGTCGCCGGCAAAGGCCTCTGCGATCGAGCGTGCTCCGAAAGGAAGGGCGCCGACGTGCACGGGGACATGCTCTGCCTGCGCCACGAGGCGGCCGGTGGCATCGCAGATGCCGGTCGAGAAATCGCGACTCGAGTTGAGGATCTGCGAGTAGGCCGTGCGCAACATGGCCTCGCCCATTTCCTCGACGATGGCGTGAAGGCGATGCTGGACGACGGAGACGGTGATGGCATCGATGCTGGCGCCTGTTGCGCCGGGGCGGGACAGTGGGACTTCCTGCTGCACGGTGATCTCGGCCCCCGTTGGCTGCTCGCTGTTGCGAAACCATAGCATGCAGCCGACGTGGGGAAAGTCGGCGCGGTGCGGCGCCCGCGACCCGTTCCCACCGACACCGAGGCGCGAGGGCGTCACACCCCGGCCCGCCGGCAGTCCAGCAGCAACGTGATGGCGCCGGTCCCGGTTGACTTCGGGGCCGCGTTCTCGCGATAGTGCAGCCGATCGCAGACTAACGAGAATCGGATCGGCCCATGCTCAAGTCCGCACGTGTCCGGGCGTTCGCCCGGAGCCCGCGCAGGACAATGATCTTCGGTTTCGTGGTCGGCTGCATCGCGCTCGCACTCGCAACGGCCGACTGGGCCGCAGCTCAAAAGGCCGCCAGCGCCCAGAAGCAGCCTGGCGTGCCGACGACCAAAGCCGAGCGGGCTGTGCTGATGGACGCCGAATCGGGCGCCGTGATCTTCCAGCACAATGCCGATGTGCCGGCTCCGCCCGCCAGCATGAGCAAGCTGATGACGCTCGCCGTCGTCTTCCGTGCCATCAAGGCGGGCGAGATTTCCCTGGACGACGAGGTCAAGATTTCTGTCAACGCGTGGCGGCGGGGCGGTGCGCCATCGCGGACGTCTGCGATGTTCATTCCCGTGAACACGAAGGAGAAGCTCGAGACCCTGCTGCAGGGGATCGTGGTCCAGTCGGCCAACGATGCGGCCATCGCCGTGGCAGAGGCCATAGCCGGGAACGAGGACAATTTCGCACGCCTGATGGTGGACGAAGCGCGCCGCATCGGTCTCAGGCAGGCGACTTTCGGCAACGCGACCGGCCTGCCGCATCCTCAGCAGCAGATGACGGCCCGAGAGCTGGCCGAGCTCGCCCGCTACCTGATGCGCGAGTATCCCGAGCACTATGCCCGGTTCGGGCAGAAGGAGCTGGTCTTCCGCAAGTACAAGTTCCCCAACCGCAATCCGTTGCTCGGCATTGCCGGCGTCGATGGCCTCAAGACCGGCAGCCTCAAAGAGGCGGGCTTCGGCGTGGTCGCGTCCGGCAATCAGGACGGCCGCCGCCTGATCCTGGTGGTGGCTGGCCTCGAAAAGAAGGAAGAGGTCAGGACAGAGGGGCAGAAGCTGCTGGAGTGGGGCTTCACGGCCGTGACGGACGTGCGCCTGTTCGAGCCCGACGAGATCGTCGCCTCGGCGCGCGTCTGGGGTGGCGATCGCATGTGGCTGCCGCTCAAGGGTAACGGGGCCATCTCCATCGTGATGCCCAAGTATCCACCGAACCAGAAGCTCAAGGCAGAGATCATCTACAAACGTCCGCTCAAGACCCCGATAGCAAAGGGGGACAAGGTGGCGACCCTGCGCGTGACGAGCTCGTCCAACGCCGTGAGCGAGGTGCCTCTGTTCGCTGCGGAGGACGTCAGGGCCGGCGGACTCGTCCGGCGCGGCATCGACACCATCGTGCATCACGCTCTCGGCTGGGCCCTTTAGGCCGCCGTGAGCACGCAGTGGCGCGACCGAGCGGATCAATGGCCACGGACGACAATCCTATCGTCTCCACCTATCAGCGCCATGTCGTGGCATGGGACCAGCAACGGTCGCGCGGCCGCCTCGTGGAGAGGCCATGGCTCGACCGGCTCGCAGCACTGTTGCCGCCACGAGACACCGTCCTCGACGTCTGGGCACGCCCTCACCTGCATCGACGCATCGCCGGCCATGATCGGAACCTGTCGCCGGCGATTTCCGGCCGCGGCCTTCCGTGCGGAGAACCCTGGCTGTGGCGGTCACACAGTCTGGGTGATGGCTCGTGAGCCGCGGCTCAGGCGAGCTTGCGGACCGTGTCGCCCACACTCACCCGGCCGTCCTGCACGACGCGGCCATAGATGCCACGCAGCCGCAACCGCTTGCCCTCGCCGGTATTGACGAAGACGCAGGCATCGCGTCCGTAGCGCTCGATGAACTGGGCGCAGCCATTGTGCGGCGTGTCCGTGATCTCGAGGACGACGCTGCCGAGCCCGATCCGCGAGCCGGGCGGCAGGTTGGCGGGCGACAGGTCCATGTCGATGAAGAGATTGTCGCCGGCCGGCGCCCAATTCGTGCGCTCCTCGGCGATGAGGTCAATGCAGCGCGCATTCATGATGCAGATCTGCACGTCCGGATGCGGCTTGCCGTCATCAGTCGACTTCCAACAGCCCCGCGACCAGTGATCGCCGTGAACGCCGAGGGCGTAGCTCATCTCGGCCGCCTCGACCTCGAGCCGCTCCCCCTTGCCGGGCCGGACGACGATGCCACGAACGAACCCCTCGTCCCTGGGCGAGGCGAGGATCGCCGGCAGTCCGGCGTGGAGCTCGTCGAGGCTGAGGTGACGGGGCATCGCTGTCTCCAGCTCACGTTCGGAACGCGCGGACTGTAGTCAGCCCGCCGACCTCCGACAACACCTGTCGTTGCGGGCGTTTGACTCTCCTGTCTTGCGCACCTACCAACGCCGCATGCAAGGTCGCTTCATCACCTTCGAGGGCGGAGAGGGCTCGGGCAAGTCCACCCAGGCGCGCCTGTTGGCGTCCTACCTCAGGAGCACGGGTCTCAACGTGCTCGAGACAAGAGAGCCGGGTGGCTCTCCGTTCGCCGAGCGCGTCCGTGCCCTGATCCTGGACCCTGCGACCCCGCCGCATGCTGCGCTGTCCGAAGCATTGCTGTTCTATGCGGCGCGCAGCGACCACATCATAGCCGCTGTCCGGCCCGCCCTCGCCCTAGGCACATGGGTCGTGTGCGATCGCTTCTCGGACTCGACACGGGTCTATCAAGGTGCCGCAGGCGGCCTCGACACGGCGACCCTCGACCGTCTGGAGGAGATCGTCGTCGGCTCCACGGTCCCGGACCTCACCATTCTGCTCGACATCGATCCTCTCCACGGCCTGGGCCGGGCACGCTCGAGACAGGCGCAGAGCAGCAGCGGAGCGGGGATGCGCGCGGATGCCTACGAAGGTCGCGACTTGGCCTTCCACGGCAAGCTGAGGGCCGGCTATCTGGCACTGGCGGAGCGGGAGCCCGGGCGCTTTGCCGTTCTCGATGCGACGCTTCCGGTCGACGATCTCGCTGCGCGCGTGCGGCAGGTCGTTGCGGATCGGCTGGGCAGCCCCTGATGGCGCGTGCGGCTGCGCAGGAGATCGAGGCCATCCCCGAGCCGGATCGGCTCGACCGGGTGCCGCATCCGCGCGAGACAGTGCGCCTTTTTGGGCACGACGCGATCGAGCGGGGGCTGGCGGAAGGCTTCCGGCAGGGCCGCATGCATCACGCTTGGCTGATCTCGGGCATCGAGGGTGTCGGCAAGGCGACGCTCGCCTACCGCTTCGCCCGCCACGCGCTGTCCCGCCCGGCGGACCGCGATCCGGGCGGCCAATCCCTGGAAGTGGCGGCCGAGGCGCCGGTCTCGCGTCAGGTCCGGGCGCAGGCACATCCTGGCCTCCTCGTCATCCGGCGCCCGTGGAACCACCAGACCAAGCGACTGGCCCAGGTCATCACTGTCGATGAGGTGCGGCGGCTGCGGAGCTTTCTCTCGCACACCAGCGATACCGACTCCAATCGCGTGGTGATCGTCGACACCGCCGATCTGCTCAACATCAACGCGGCCAACGCTCTCCTGAAGTCCCTCGAGGAGCCGCCGTCGAGGACGTTCTTCCTGCTGCTGACCTCGACGCCCGGTCGCCTGCTGCCGACGATCCGCTCGCGATGCCGGACGCTCGATCTGGCGCCGCTCGACGAGACCAACCTTCGACGCGCCGTCCTGCAGGCGCTCGAGGCCGAGAAGGCAGAGCCGCCGGGACCGTCGGACTGGACACGCCTCGTCGCACTGGCAGAAGGCAGCCCACGCCGCGCCCTGTCGCTCTGGCTCGGCGACGGCCTCAAGCTCGACGGGCGGCTCACTCAACTGTTCGGGTCGCTGCCCAGCCTCGACTGGGTGGCGGCACACGGGCTCGCCGACGAGCTGTCGTCAGCGGCAGCCCTCGAGCGCTTCGAGATGCTGTTCGATCTGCTGCTGAAGCTCCTCTCGCGGCTCGTCCGGGCTGCGGCAGGTCTGCCTGCGAGCCCGGAGGACTCCCGTCTCGCGGCCCGGCTGATCCCTGAGGCCAGGCTTGCCTCCTGGGCGGAGCTGTGGGAAACAATCGCGCGCGAGAAAGCCGAGGCGCAGGCCCTCAACCTTGATCGCAAATCTCTGATTCTGGGAACGTTCGGCAGGATCGAGGCCGCTGCCCGCCGTTAGCCGGTCGGCGCCCCGCTGGGGTAGCGCCTCGAAGACCTCCGAGGAGGAGCGGCCGGCGATGACCACCCGCGAGAAATTCTACATCACCACGGCCATCTCGTATCCGAATGGCGTGCCCCACATCGGCCATGCCTACGAGGCGATCGCCACCGATGCCATCGCGCGTTTCGAGCGGCTGGATGGCAAGGACGTCTTCTTCCTCACAGGCACCGACGAGCACGGCCTCAAGATGAAGCAGACGGCGGCCGCGTCCGTGCCGCCGGTCACTCCGCGCGAGCTCGCCGATCGCAACTCCGCCCGCTTTCTCGAGATGGTCGCCGCGTTGGGCCTGTCCAACGACGACTTCATCCGCACCACGGAGCCACGCCATTACGAGGCCTGCGTCGCGCTGTGGAAGCGGATGGAGGCGGCCGGCGACATCTTCCAGAAGAAGTATGCCGGCTGGTACTCGGTGCGCGACGAGGCATTCTACCGGGAGAGCGAGACCCGGATCGAGAACGGCGTCCGCATCGGTCCGCAAGGCAGCCCGGTCGAGTGGACAGAGGAGGAGACCTATTTCTTCCGCCTGTCGAGGTACGAGCAGCCGCTGCTCGAGCACTACGAGCGCCACCCGGACTTCATCCTGCCGCCGGAGCGGCGCAATGAGGTCGTGAGCTTCGTACGGTCGGGCCTCGAGGACCTCGCCGTGTCGCGCACCACGCTCGACTGGGGCATCCCGGTGCCGGGAGCGCCGGGTCATGTGATGTACGTGTGGGTCGATGCGCTCAACAACTACGTGACGGCGACCGGCGTTCTCAACGGCGACGGCACCGGACCCCGCGCCCATTACTGGCCGGCCGACGTGCACGTCATCGGCAAGGACATTACGCGGTTTCACGCCGTCTACTGGCCGGCGTTCCTCATGTCCGCGGGACTGCCGCTGCCAAAGCGGGTCTTCGGGCACGGATTCGTGCTCAACAAGGGCGAGAAGATGTCGAAGTCGGTCGGCAACGTGCTCGACCCGTTTCCGCTCGCCGCCCACTACGGCGTCGACCAGACCCGCTACTTCTTCCTGCGCGAGGTCGTCTTCGGGCAGGACGGCAACTACTCGACCGATGCCATCGAGACGCGCATCAACGCCGACCTCGCCAACGGACTGGGCAACCTCGCGCAGCGGTCGCTGTCGATGATCGCCAAGGGCTTCGAGGGCCGGGTGCCGCAGCCGGGCGCCTTGACGGATGCCGACAAGGCCATCCTCGCCGCGGCCGACGCCATCTATCCGGCGGCGCGCGAGGCGATGAACCGGCAAGCCATCAAGACGTGGCTCGACGCGGTCTGGCAGGTCATCGGCGAAGCGGACCGCTACTTCGCGAGCGAGAAGCCGTTCGACAAGACCCTCTCCGTCGAGCGGAAGGGCACGATCCTCTACGTCGCGGCAGAGGTGGTGCGACAGCTCGCGATTCTGGTCCAGCCCGCCATGCCGACGTCGGCTGCCAAGCTGCTCGACCTGCTCGGGCAGCACGCGACTGCGCGCTCGTTCGCTGCGCTCGGTGCGGCCGGCCGGCTCGCGCCGGGGACCGCCCTCCCGCCACCGGTCGGCGTGTTCCCGCGATATGTCAAGCCGGTGGAGGAAGAGGCGGCAGCGAAGCCAGCCAAGCCGCCAAAGCCGCAGAAGAAGTCCAAGAGTGCCGCCGGAGAGACGGCGTGATGCTCGTCGATCACCATTGCCATCTGGATTTTCCCGACTTCGAGGCCGAGCGGGACGCCTACGTGGCGCGCGCCAAGGCGGCGGGCGTCGGCATCATCGTCACCATCTCGACGCTGATCCGTCGCCACGAGGTCTACCGTGCCATCGCGGAGGCCTATGACGACGTCTATTGCACGGTCGGTACCCACCCGCACCGCGCGCACGAGGAGCTCGATATCGATCTCGACGAGATCGTGCGGCTTTCAGAGCATCCCAAGTGCATCGGCATCGGCGAGGCCGGGCTCGACTATTTCTACAAGAAGTCGCCGCCGGAAGCGCAGGCCGAGGGTTTCCGCAGACATATCGCGGCAGCGCGGATCACGGGCCTCCCGCTCGAGATCCACACGCGAGACGCCGACGAGCACACCATCCGCATCCTCGAGGACGAGATGGCGAAGGGTCCGTTCAAGGCGCTTCTGCATTGCTTCACCGGCGGCGCGGATCTCGCCCGACGCGCCGTGGCGCTCGGTCTCTACGTGTCGTTCTCCGGCGTCGTCACCTTCAAGAAGTCAGAGCCCCTCCGGGCCATCGCCGCGGAGCTGCCGCTCGACCGGCTGCTGGTCGAGACGGATGCGCCGTTCCTTGCGCCCGAGCCGATGCGCGGCAAACGAAACGAGCCGGCGCTCGTCGTGCACACGGCAGCCGCGCTCGCCAGGACACGCGGCATGACGGCCGAGGCCTTCGCCGCCGCGACGACGGAGAACTTCCTCAGGCTCTACACCAAGGTGCCGCGCCCGGCCGGGAGCGTCGCGGCATGAGCTATACCTGGACGCTGCTCGGCACCGGCTCGTCGGGAGGCGTGCCGCGCCTCGGCAACAACTGGGGCGTCTGCGATCCGAAAGAGCCGCGCAACCGGCGACGGCGCTGCGCGGCTCTGATCGAGCGCATCGCCGGCCGCGGCCGCACCGTTGCGCTCATCGACACGCCGCCGGATCTGCGCGAGCAGCTCCTCGACGCCGAGGTCAGCTTCGTCGACGGCGTGCTCTTCACGCACGATCACGCCGACCACACGCACGGGATCGACGATCTGCGCATCCTCGCATTCAACATGCGCCGACGGGTCGATATCCACCTCGACCAGGCGACGGGAGCCTCGCTGCACCGGCGCTTCGATTACTGCTTCCATACGCCGCCCGGCTCCAGCTATCCGCCGATTCTCAACGCGCACGAGATCAGGCCGCCGACACCTGTCGTCGTCAACGGCGCCGCCGGTCCGATCACGGTGATCCCGGTGCCGCAGCATCATGGCGACCAGTCGTCGCTCGGGTTCCGGATCGGAGACGTGGCCTACTCGCCCGACATCAGCGGCCTGTCCGAGGAGGCCGAGGCGCAGCTCCGCGGGCTCGACGTGTGGATTGTCGATGCGTTGCGCTACATCCCGCACCCGAGCCACTTCTCGGTCAAACAGGCGCTCGAATGGATCGAGCGTCTGAAGCCCCGGCGCGCGATCCTCACACATCTCCACATCGACCTCGACTATGCGACGCTGAGGCGCGAGCTGCCGCCGCACGTCGAGCCAGCCTTCGACGGCATGCAGCTGCATTGCGATTGAGCGCAGCGTCGGGGGACCGACCAATGACCATCCTCGGCCTCGAGGTCTGGCAAATCGTGCTGATCGCTGTCACCTCGCTCGGTGCGCAGGTGGTCGGCGGCCTTGCGGGATACGGCACCGGCCTTCTCATGCCGCTGGTGCTGGTGCCGCTGATCGGGCCGCAGGCCATCGTACCGGTGATAAGCCTGTCCGCGTTGATCACAAATCCGACGCGCGTCGTCATTTTCCGCCAGCATCTGGACTGGGCGAAAGCCTTTGCCATCGCCGCTTTCGCCATTCCGGCCAGCATGGTCGGCGCCTGGAGCTACACGCTGCTGACGGGCCGCGGCGCCGCGCTGGTGATCGGCACGGCACTGGTTCTCCTCGTTCCGCTCCGGCGCTATCTGGCAAGGAAGCGCTTCAAGCTGGCAGGCCCGGCAGTCGGCGTCGCGGGTCTCGTCTACGGATTCCTGACCGGCGGCACGACGGGCGTCGGCGTCATACTCATTGCCATGCTGATGGCCATGGGTCTTACCGGGCTGCCGGTGATCGCCACCGACGCGCTCGCCTCGACGCTGGTCGGTCTCGCCAAGACGGGCGTGTTCGTGTGGGCCGGCGAGCTGCCGCCGAAGCTGTGGCTGGTCGCGCTCCTGATCGGCGGAATGGCGACACCCGGAACGCTGATCGCGCGCTGGCTGGTCCGGCGCCTGTCGGCCAAGCTGCACGAGCAGCTGATCGAGGGCACGATCGTGGTGGGCGGGTCGCTGCTGATCGGCCGCGCCACGTTCGGATCGGGCTAATCCGGCGTCGATGCAAGGCCACCATCGGCCGCGACCTCGCCGGCCGTCCCGCCTCCTGTGCCGGCCAGCACAGCGCCGGCGGGCAGCGTCGGGCAAGGTCTCCTCATGAGCGGCGGCAAGGGCCGGCGCCTCACAGAGAGACCTGAAACCCGAACCTGATGGAGACCCCGATGCTCAAGACGATCGCAACCCTCGCCGCCGCCGCCTTCATCGGCACCGTGTCGCTCGCCGGCACCGAGGCCGAGGCTGGCTACAAGGGCCACGGCTTCCGCCACGGCCACTACGGCTACAAGCACTTCGGCTTCAAGCACTTCGGCTACGGCCACAAGCAC
>JANRJI010000158.1:0-16864 GCA_033764055.1 Hyphomicrobiaceae bacterium | reverse complement strand
TCAGCATGGATGAGAGCACGGCGATCCATCCATCGCAGCTCCCGCAGCGCACCCATGTCGTCGTCCAGCCCGAGAGCGGGTGGGAGCGGGCCATGGTCAAGTGGTTCAACCGCGTCCGCGGTTTCGGCTTCCTGACCCGGGGCGAGAACACGCCCGACATATTTGTTCATATGGAGACTCTTCGCCGCTACGGCTTCACGGAGCTGCGGCCGGGACAGATCGTCCAGGTCCGCTGGGGCATGGGCGAGAAGGGCTGCATGGCCGCAGAGCTCCGGCCCGACGGCTTGACGTCCACCTTGCCGGCGGCGCATTGAAGTCCGCAGTCCGGTGCAGCTAGTCTGCGCCGGGTGGGACAGGCGCAGGAGAGCGGCGCGGCAGATGCGTCCACACAACATGACGGTAATAGACAGGGCTGCGGTATACGCGGCCCTGTTGGCATTGATGCTCATGCTCGGGATCGTCAGCGCGGGCAACAGCCAGGCCGAGATGCGAAAAGACATACTCAGGCTTGTAACCCAGAGCGGCGAGCACGCTTTCCAAGTCGAGGTCGCCGAGAGTCCGGAAGAGAAATCTCGCGGCCTGATGTTCCGCCGGAGCCTTGCCGACGATGCCGGCATGCTGTTCCCGTATGAGCCTCCCCAGGAGGCTTCGATGTGGATGAAGAACACCTACATCTCACTCGACATGGTGTTTATCCGAGCCGACGGAACCGTGCATCGCGTCGAGCCCGGAACGGAGCCGTTCTCGGAGGCGGTGATCTCGTCCGGTGGCACGGTTTCCGCGGTGCTCGAGCTCAAGGCCGGAACTGCGGCGCGGATCGGCCTCAAAGCGGGGGACAAGGCTGTCCACGGCTTGTTCAAGCCGAAGCGCTAGCAGGGATTGCACCCCTCCGTCGACTGGTGGGGGCTGTCATGGCGAGCGGCGAGCATGGAACGATGAGTCCTGCTTGCATTATGATGGCCGCCTTCGAGCGGCGACATGAATGCTGTCTGCGAGCGGCAACCACGCTTCTCTTCTCGTGAGCAAGGGGCGCGCATTCGGCGTTGGTGCCGAGAGGTCCTTGGGCAACCGAAGCCACCGACTCGTGAGGCACCACCCTCTCCGCGACGATCCCGTTGGCGCCAGACAGGCAGTGCAGCCAGTGAGTCTGATCAGCGGCCTTTGAACCGGGGCTGGCGTTTTTCCGCGAAAGCCAGAGCCGCCTCCTTGTGGTCCTCGGTCTCGCGTAGCTGCATCAGGTTGGCGCTTTCCATGTCGAGGCAGTCGGCGAGGCTCATCTTCTGCGCGCGATTGAGGTTGTCCTTGAGAAAGCGATGCGCGAGGCGGGGGCCCGCTGCGAGGCGCCTGGCGATCTCCATGGTCCGCGCCTCGAAGAGATCCGCGGCTACCACCCAGTTGACGATGCCGAGCCGCAACGCCTCAGTCATGTCGATGCGCTCGCCAAGGAGGTACAACTCGCGCGCCTTCGCCGGGCCCACGAGCTGCGTGAGCAGGTAGGTGCCTCCGTAGTCGCCGGAGAGGCCGACCTTTACGAACGACGTGCTCATCACGGCGGTATCGACGGCGATGCGCATGTCGCAGGCCAGAGCCAGCGAGAAGCCGGCACCTGCGGCCGGGCCCGGAATTGCGGCCAATGTCGGCTTGGCCATCTCGTAGAGTCGCAGCGTCGTCCGCCGGTGCGACTGGCGCTGCGCCTCCATTCGGCGGACCTGGTCGATAGCCTGGCCGGAAGCATGGCTGCCGGCCATGCTCTTGACGTCGCCGCCAGCGCAGAAGGCGCCACCGGCCCCGGTGAGGACGATGCAGCCGATCTCGTTGTCCAGCTCGGCAGCCGCCAGCTCGTCGCCGAGCCGCTGCAGCATGTCCGTCGTCAGCGCATTGCGCCGGTCGGGGCGGTTGAAGGTCAGCGTCAGCACGCCGTCCTCTCGCCGTACGAGCAGATCGTTGCTCTGTGTCATCGTCCCACCTTGCCGCTTTCGTCGCTCGCCTTGCGCTCGCCACGATGTCCATGGCCCGCCACCGACAACGCCTACAGTCGCGAGCATGTGCTGTCGAGGATCGACGATGTCGTCGGCATCGAGGGAGCGCTGCAGTGCGGAGGCTTGCCGACGGAATGCCCGGCGCAAGACCCTCTCGGCTGTATAGCACCATGGCCTGTGTGTCCTCGGCGACATCCCCAGGGAGGATTTCGGCGAGCCGCTTCTGGCAGCCAGTGCCAGGTGCTAAGCTGTTGGCGTTGCAATTGAAGTCGATCGGCGCATTCTGAATGCGGGATGAACGGCAGTGCGGGCCGCCGTTCAGACGAGCGCCTTCAATCTGCCGGGCTGGGAGGCGCGAGCATCCGCGAGGATGCGCCAGGAGGACTTGAGCCATGAAAGCGCTGTCGCTGTCAGCAGGCGTTCTTGCTGCAGCCCTTGCGATCGCAGCCATGCCGGCTGCGGCCGCTGACCTCGATTACGGCTATGTGCCGCCACCTGACAGGTACGGCTCGGCCTACGACGACCCCCGCTACCGCGATCTCTACGGGCCGGAGCCGGCACCTCCGCGGGTCTACAGCTATGCGCCGCGACCTGTGGAGCCGCGGTACTACGACCCGCCGCCGCCCGGGCCGGTGCCGCCCGGCTACGTCTACGGCGACCGCTATGCCGAGAGGCCGCCGGGCGACGACTGGCGCTACGCCGACGGCTGTGTGCCACGCCGCGAGATCAAGCGACGTCTCGTCGAGGACGGCTGGTCCGAGTTTCACGACCTCGACGCCCGCGGCACTGTCGCGCGCATCAAAGCGCGTCGTGCGAACGGGGATCTGTTCACGCTCAAGGTCGATCGCTGCACGGGCGATATCCTGCGAGCTGATCTGCTGGAGCGCCATGGTATCGGCCCTTACGCCGACCGCGGCGGTCCGCCGCCTTACGGACGCCGCTACACCTACTAGAGCCTGATCGACCTCGGTGGAAGCATCGTCGCTTTCACCGAGGACGTGGATCAGTCTCCGGGCCGGCATGCTGGCACCGGCGGCTGCCGTCGGCCGCATCGCCGTGCCGGTCCGATGCGCCCGTAATGCTTGCAACGACGAGTGCGGCGTTCCGCAGGATTGAAGGGTCGGCATCGTGCAACTCCGGCCGATCGGGACACCCTACGTGTCGTCGCAGGCCCCCCGGGAGGTGGCGCCCGTCATGGCCAATGGCGATGTGGTCGGCGCATGGCATCGGAGGTTGGTCCCAGATCGGGCGCGGCAGCTTGCATATCGGCAAAGCGCATTGCCGAGGCAAAGGCGTCCAGATAGGCTCGCGCCCCCAAGGCAAGGGCGAGCGGAGCGCGAGGAGCGGAGCTATGATCGATCTATACACGTGGTCGACACCCAACGGCCGGAAGGTGTCCATCGTGCTCGAGGAGCTGGGCCTGCCTTACGCTGTGCACTCGGTCGACATCTCGAAGGATGAGCAGTTCAAGCCCGAGTTCCTGGCGATCAGCCCCAACAATCGGATCCCGGCGATCGTCGACCGGGACAATGGGCAGGCCCTGTTCGAGTCTGGCGCCATCCTTCTCTACCTCGCCGAGAAGACCGGCAAGCTCATGGCGACCGAGCCCAAGGCACGATGGGCGACCGTGCAGTGGCTGATGTGGCAGATGGGTGGGGTCGGCCCGATGCTGGGCCAGGTGCACCATTTCGTCAAATACAACAAAGGCAAGGCGCCCTATGCCGAGGAGCGCTACCTGAAGGAGGCGCACCGCCTCTACGGCGTGCTCGACCGCCAGCTGGGAGCGAGCGAGTACGTAGCGGGCGCCTACTCCATCGCCGACATCGCCATCTGGCCCTGGATCTCCCGCTTCGAGTGGCAGACGATCGATCTGAAGCAGTATCCGAACGTGCTCCGGTGGTATAAGGCCATCGCAGCACGCCCGGCGGTGCAGAAGGGCTATGACGTGCCCGTCAAGCAGCCCGGCATTCCGATGCCCTGATCGCGTCCCGGCAGCGGGACCCGACGTCTCGACAGAAGTGGGTGACCGCTATGACCGACAAGAAGTTCTTTTCCGGCGTTATAGCGCCGGTCGTGACGCCATTCGGGGAGGACGGTGCCCCCGACGCCGACCGCTTCATCGAGCATTGCGAATGGCTGCTCGACGACGGCTGTACCGGCCTTGCGCCGTTTGGCACGACCAGCGAGGGCAACTCCATCGGCATCGACGAGAAGATGGAGCTGCTCGAGGAGCTCGTCGATGCCGACATCGATCCGAAGAAGCTGATGCCGGGCACCGGCTCGTGCTCGGTGGCGGACGCCATCATCATGACCGAGCAGGCCGTCGAGCTCGGCTGCGGCGGCGTGCTGATGCTGCCACCGTTCTACTATAAGAACCCCAGCGAGGAGGGGCTCTTCCGGTTCTTCGCGGAGGTGATCGAGGAGGTGGCGGACGACGCGCTGCGGATCTACCTCTACCACATCCCGCCAGTGGCCCAGGTCGGCTTCCCCCTGTCGCTCATCGCGCGGCTGCGCAAGGAGTTTCCGGAGATCGTCGTGGGGCTCAAGGACAGCTCCGGCGACTGGGCCAATACCAAGGCCATCCTGGACGCCAATCCAGGCTTCGAGGTCTTCCCGGGCTCGGAGGTGTTCCTGCTCGACGGCCTGCGCAACGGTGCCGCTGGGTGCATCTCGGCCACAGCCAATGTGGCGGCGCGCTCGATCCGCAGACTCTACGACAACTGGCAGAGCGGCGGGGCCGACGAAATCCAGGCGGAGGTCACGGCGCTTCGCAAGGCCATCCAGGCCTATCCGATGATACCCGTGCTCAAAGCACTGATCGCTCACTATCGCGAGGATGCTGCGTGGGCAGAGGTCCGCCCGCCGTTCACCGAGCTTCCCGCTGACGAGGCGGCGAAGGCCATCGAGGCACTCGCGCGCGATCACGGCTTCCGGCTCGATCTCGCCAAGGCGGCCTGACGCGCAAATGCGCGCCCCGCTCCGGCCTCAAGCGATGCCGACGCCATCGAAAAAAAGCGGCCCCGTTCTCTTTCGAGGACGGGGCCGTTTGTGAGGCAGGAGTCGAGAGTGGTCAGAGAGTGGGTCGTCGAATCTCATGGGTCGGATGAGGCGTCGCCCGCGCCGCCGTTCTAGTGCCGTGCCAGGTCCGTCCCTGCCGAAGCCGCGAAGCTGGCCTTGACGGGGCTCAGCAGCGAAGCGACGAGCAGTCCGCACGCGAGTACGAGGAACAGCACCCCGCCGATGCGTGCGATCTGCCACCGTAGTCCGCTCGATCTGGAGGCTGTCTGGAGGTCCATGGGCTGCAAGGCTCTCTCGACGCTGGTGCCTGTCAGAGGCGGGTGTCAACGGCGGCTCAACTTCACGATGATGTAACCGATAAGACTTTGTTAGTCCAAGACATCAGTTCGATGTGTTTAATCGCCTCAGTCTCAAATCAACCATTCGTTAGGATCTGCTTCGCTGAACGGACGAGGAGCGAGCGGGGCCGGATGCGGGGCGGTCCCGGCAGCCCCCCTGCGAAACTTCTTGACGCTCACGGCCGATCCTCGAATGTGCCCCTGTCCGAGCAACAGCCGGCGCGGCGGGCGCAGGCTACTTCCCACGGGATGGTCCATGTCGTTCGTGAGGTACGTGTTCCCGAAAGCGAGCCTGGCTGCTCTTGCGGTGATGGCTCCGCTGACGACAGTCCTGGCGCAGGGCTGTGGCAACGGGCCCGAAGGCTTCGATCGCTGGCTCGCGGCCTACAAGGGCCGCGCTGTCGGACAGGGCCTGTCGCAGGGGGCCGTCTCGCAAGGCCTTCAGGGCATCAGCTACGACCGGCGCGTGATCGGGCTCGACCGGGGGCAGCGTTCGTTCAAGCTGTCGTTCGAGCAGTTCTATGCACGGCGCGTGTCCTCGTCGATGATCAAGCGCGGGCAAGGCATCATCGCGCAGCGGAAGGCGCTGTTCGGCGAGATCGAGCGCCGCTTCGGCGTGCCGCCCCAGGTTCTGGTCGCCATATGGGGCCTGGAGACCAACTTCGGCGGCGATGGAGGCGGCAAGTTCTCGATCATGCAGTCCCTGGCGACCTTGGCATACGATTGCCGGCGCAGCGCCTTCTTCGAGAACGAGCTGACCAATGCACTCCGCATCATCGACCGCGGCGACATCAGCGCCGACCGCATGCGCGGCGGGTGGGCCGGCGAGATCGGGCCGATGCAGTTCCTGCCGTCGTCCTACGTCAAGTATGCCGTCGACTTTGACGGCGACAGGCATCGCGACCTGTTCGCGAGCGTGCCCGATATGCTGGCGTCGACGGCCAACTACCTCAAGCAGAAGGGCTGGCAGCCGGGGCAGGCCTGGGGCGAGGGCACCCACAATTACGGCGTCATCCGCGAGTGGAACAAGGCGGAGGTTTACGTGAGGACCATAGCGGTCATGGCCGAGCGGATGGCCGGCAGATGACGCGATGCGCCGGCCAAAGGGCGGCCGGCGCATCGCCGGTCAGAACTGATAGCGCCGCAATCCGCCATCGACAGGGATCACGGTGCCGGTGATGTAGCTGGCCAGCGGCGAGGCCAGAAAGCAGACCAGATTGGCGACGTCCTCAGGCTGCCCGTAGCGGCCCACGGGGATCTCGTGCTCTTCCTGCCACTTGCGATACTCGGGCGAGTAGTTGCGCAGGATCTGCTCGCTGATGATGCGTCCGGGCGGTATCGAGTTGACCGTGATGCCATGCTTGCCGACCTCCCGCGACAGTCCTTTGGCCCAGGCATGAATGCCGGCCTTCGCCGAGAATGCGCCGTTGACGCCTTCGGGCTCGGACTTTCCGGTGATGTTGATGATCCGGCCCCATTTGCGGGCAATCATCTGGTCGAGGAGGCGGTGGGCGAGTTGACGCGGTCGCGTGAAATTCAGCGTCATCGCCTCATGCCATTGCTCGTCCGTGGCGTCCTTGCCGAACTGGCGGCTGCCGCCGGCGTTGTTGACCAGGATGTCGACGGACCCCAAGCCTTCCAGGGCTGCCCTTGCGGTCCGGTCTGACGCCCCTTCCGAAAGGACGTCCTCGACGATGATGACGGGTTGCAGGCCGCCCTCCGCCACGATTCTGCCGGCGACCTCCTCGAGCAAGTTGCGTCGGCGGGCGGCGATGGCGACCCGCACGCCGTGCCGCCCGAAGGCCTCAGCGATGCCCCGGCCGATGCCCATGCTGGCGCCTGTAACGAGAGCCGTCTTGCCGTCCAGCTCGAGGTTCATGCTTTCACTCCCTTGAAGCGCGAGGAAAGCACTGTAGCACTGGTCCGGTCTGGCGCGAGGTGCCGCGCGGACGGCCCGCCGCGGCTCCAAGCTTGTCAGGGCTCGCTCGTCACGGTCGATGCGACGACAGCGGAGACGGCCTCTTTGTCCGAGGCCGTCGGGGGGTGTGCCGCCGGTGGCAGCCGCGAGCCACTGCCGCCTTCGATTTCGGCGAGCCATTCGGCGGCCCGCGCATGGTCCGGATCGGCCTCCAGGCGTGCGCTCGGGGCGAAGCCATCGCAGCGGCTGACGGCGACGGCGATCAGCTTGCGCACCTCCGGCACGTCGAAATACGAGGCGTGCACCAGCTCCTTCCACGTGAAATAGGTGGTGATGGCGGTGTCCGCTGTGTGCTTGGGGTCGGCAGAGGCCAGCTGGCCGATCGCCTTGCGGAACTTGGCGAGGGAGTTGTTGGCTATGCCGTTGGCGTAGCTCGTGACCAGGTCGCCGAGTGAGGCGGGAAGCCGGGGCTGCGAGCGCTCGATCCATGACGGACGGTCCAAAGCGCCGACCGCGATCTCGCCCTCGGTATCGTTGCCGAAGGCTGCACGCTTCACCTCGGCGTTGGTGATGTTGTTGAGCAGATGGCTCGCCCCCTTGCTCACGAGGTGGGCGAGGGCGCGGATGACCAGCATCAGCAGCAATGCGAAGAGGCCGAAGATCACCGGCACGAGCACGGCTGGTATCAGCACCGTCCAGATCGAGCGCTGCAGGAAGGTTGCGGCGCCTTCTCCGGCGATCGCCGAGGACAATTCGTCTGTCACCACGTGCAAGAGAAGTCCGCTGTTGATCTTGATGTCGCGCCCTCCGCCGCACAGCTTGCCACCCGCGCAGGGACGGCCATTCTCCTCGAAGAATCGCTGCTTGAATCGCAACGAGCGTTCCGCTGCCGGGAGATCGGGAAATTTGGTGGCGAGCTCGCGGCGCATCTCGCGATACTTGGCCCACATGGCGGTGCGCTGCTCGGGCGTGGCGCCTGCGGTCGGCTGTTGTGCCCGCATATCCCGGAAGCGCGTGCGCATGTCGCGCAAGGCCGTCTCGGCCTGAATGTGCTTGGAGTCGTAGACGTTGGCCTTGAGCCAGTCGCCAATGCCGACCATCAGCTGCGGCGACGCGAGAAGAAGCAGATAGATCACCGGCAGCGCCACCACCGACAGCATCGTGAGGGTGGAGACCGCGAACGTCTTGTCGAAGAAATAGAGCTTGGCGCCCGGCAGGAAGGCGAGGCCCTGCACGGCCTCGTCGTCGGTGTGCGTGAGGGCCAGCCAGCGACTGGAGAACTCGGTGTGGGCCCGCTGCTTGACGCGGCGGCGGTAATGGATCAGCGACAGTGCATCCCAGGATTTGAGCGCGAGATAGAAGACGAGCATCGGCAGGCTCATCATCACGCCGGTGAAGACCAGCACGGCGGGGAAGGTGCCGCCAAAAATCCTCTCGCTGCCCGTGAACGCCTCCGCAGCGAGATAGACGAAAAACATCGCCAGCAGCATCATCGATGCGACGAAAATCACCTTCTTGATCAGGTCGAGGCGCTGGAAAAGCAGCGTCTCCTTCCTCAGCGTGACGAACGGCGTGCCGACAGTGATCCAGCGCTTCAGGCCTTGCAGCGGCTGCTTCCTGGCGGCGCCCTCGAGGAGCGCCCAGCTGACGACCGAGCCGCCGTGGCTATGGCCAACGACGCAATACGGCTCGCCCTTCTCCTCCAGCCCCTTGAGCTCGTTGAGCAAGGCGAGGCCGGCCTTTCGTCGTCCGATCTCGCTATTGTCGCCGCGCCAGACGAAGGGCTTCACGTCCAGCTTGCCGCTGCCGGCGCCAGGTGCGGCGTCTACGAGCTCGCGCATGTCGCTGTCGAAGGTGCTGCCGGTCTCCCACCACTGCAGATCGGCGGGATTCGTGCCTGGCTGAGCGCTACTGCCTGAGCCGTCGTGCGCGAAGGTGCCGTGCACCGTCACGATGGTTGCCATGACCCCCTCCTCGGCGCGACCAGGCGTGGTCTTCGCCACGGAACCCGCAGCTGTTCTGACGACTGCGGCTACCACCCGCATGTGGCCGAATTTTTGCAGCTCCGCAATGCCGGTCGAGACCGCGGGTCGGGAGTGAGGTCGTCGACGCCGGTGACGACGGCGCCCGCTGCGAGGGGGCGGGGGGCTCCCCAGGCAACGTCCAGACGTCCCGTCGTCGCCTCAGATTTCCTTGGTGAGGACGATGATTCCGGTTCCGCTTGCCAGTCGCGCGCCCGGTAGCCTGGCCAACAGTCGGTCGGCTCTTTCGAGGCTGGTCGACAAGCCCGGCGCCAGCACGGCGAGCCTCGAGGTGATCCGCGAGTGCTCGATCCGGCAGTGTGGGAAAACGGACCGAATTGCGCGCAGGTCGCGATTGTCGAGCTTGCGCTCGTCGTCGGTGATGTGGCGCTCGAACGAGCGTGAGTTCGGCACAGCCGCCCGCACGGGTCCCCAGTTTCGAACCGGATCGAAGAGCGCACTGTAGAGCGGCTCCCGGAAAAACGCCTTGCCCCCTGGCTTCAGCACGCGATGGCACTCGCGCATGGCCGGGCCGACCTCGACATGGTGCAGGATGTCCACACCGGCGACGACGTCGAAGTGGTTGTCGGGGAACGTCAGCGCCTCGGCGGCCTGGATTGACGCCCCGACCCGATCTGCCACGCCATATTGGCGGGCGAGCTCCAGGGTCGAGGCGACGTTTTGCTGGCTGATGTCGAAGCCTTCGACCTGGTAGCCGATGCGGGCGAAGACGACCGTGTTGGTGCCCCAGCCACAGCCGAAGTCGAGCAAGCGCGCGCCTGGTCGAAACTCCTGCTGGATCAGCTCGAAGAGCCGCCAGTAGCTGTTCCAGGGACGTCGCTCGGTGCCGTCGATCGGGGAGAAGTCGATGTCCCGACCGGCCCTCTGCGAATATTGATCGTAGTACTCGCGCTCGCGTCGCTGACGCTCGGTGAGTTGGGTCGCCACGGGCTACTCCGGCTGCAGGTCGGCAGGCAGGTGACGACCGGTCTAATGCGGATGGCCGGATTCTGTCGACTCCTGCAGCGGAGTATGGTTGAGGCGCCCGCGGGGCTGCCGGCTTCACTCCTTGTCGCGTTTCGCCTCGAGAATCTCGACCATGCGCTTGTCGACATAATCTCCGACGAGCCCTTTCATCTCGTCGAGCTGATCGGCGAAGAAGTGGTTGGCGCCGGCGATCATGGCGTGCTCGATCTTGATGCCCTTTTGAGTCTTGGTCTTGGTCGACAGCTCCGCGACCGAGCTCGACGGGACGACCTTGTCCTTCTCCCCGGAGATGACCAGTCCGGACGACGGGCAGGGAGCGAGGAAGTTGAAATCGTAGAGATTGGCCGGTGGCGCGACGCAGATGAAGCCGTCGATCTCCGGGCGGCGCATCAGCAGCTGCATGGCGATCCAGGTGCCGAACGACACGCCCGCGATCCAGCACGATCGGGAGTCGGGGTTTTGGAGCTGTACCCAGTCCAGGGCCGAGGCGGCATCGGACAACTCGCCCGGGCCGTTGTCGAAGAAGCCCTGGCTGCGCCCGACACCACGGAAATTGAAGCGGAGCACCGAGAAGCCGCGCTCCACGAACGTGTAATAGAGTGAATAGACGATCTGGTTGTTCATTGTTCCCCCGAACTGGGGGTGCGGGTGCAGCATCAGCGCGATCGGGCTGTCCACGCGGCCGGCATGGTGATAGCGGGCCTCCAGGCGGCCAGCGGGGCCGTTGATGATGATCTCGGGCATCGGTCGACCTTCGTCCTGTCTCGGTTGCTCGGAACCGGCCGGGTGGGCGCGCCACCACCGACGGGAGGGCTCACCGTCGCTCAGCCGAAAATACTTGACTGCACTGCTCGGATTTCCATATACCGAGCAGAGTTTGGAACGGTTCCAGGAACCGCCACAGCGTGAGCCCTGCGGACGCAGGCTCCACGCGCCGTCGGCCGGTTCTTAGCACGTTCAGGGTCGCGCTCGGCAAGCACTTTAGATGGCGCCGCAAGGCGCTGGGTCAAGCAGGTTCCGAGGCGAAGAGGAGTGTTGGCGTGGAGCTCAATACGCGCGGACGCTACGCCGTCATGGCGATGGCCGACCTTGCCCGGCAGGGCGGGGATCAGGCAGTGCCACTGTCCCAGATCTCCGACCGTCAGAAAATCACCGTCGCTTATCTCGAGCAGCTATTCCAGCAACTGCGTCGGGCTGGGCTGGTCGACAGCGCTCGCGGACGCAGCGGCGGCTACCGGCTTGCTCGCTCAGCCGCCGACATCACCGTTGCCGACGTTCTGGCCGCCGTCGAGGAAGGCACGCGCATGACGCGCTGCGTTGGACACGGGGCCGAGCCATGCCTCGCCGGCGAGCGGTGCCTGACGCACAACCTGTGGGAGGCGCTGGGCGACGAGATCGCGGCCTTCCTCGGCCGCGTGTCCCTCAAGGACGTGATCGATGGCCTGCCGCGGCGCGACACCGCCGCAGGCGAGCACGCCTGGGCCGACGCCCGCTCCGGGGCCGACCGATGAGCCGCGGCCATCGCACCTATCTCGACTGGAACGCGACGGCGCCGCTCAGGCCCGAGGCGCGCGAGGCTATGACCGCCGCGCTCGACGTGGTCGGCAATCCGTCGTCCGTTCATGCCGAGGGACGCCGTGCGCGCGCAATCATCGAGACGGCGCGCGAGCAGGTGGCTGCGGTTGTCGGCGCTGATCCGGCGCAGATCTATTTCACGAGCGGAGCCAGCGAGGCCAACTCCTGGGTGGTCCGGTCGGGCTGGGACAGCGTGTTGCTCGCCCCAGTGGAGCATGACAGCGTCCGGGCGCCGGCTGCGGCAAGTGGGGCCCGTGTCATTGACCTCGCCGTCGCGCCCGACGGCCGCGTGGCCGTCGAGGGCATCGCCAGCGAGGCCCTCAAGGGCAGCGGGCCTCTCGGCCGGGCGCTGGTTGCGGTGCAGTGGGCCAACAACGAGACCGGCGTGCTGCAGCCCGTTGCCGAGACGGTTGCGTTGGCCGCGGCGCAGGGCATCTGCGTGCTCGTCGATGCGGTTCAGGTCGTCGGCCGTCTGAACGTGGATTTCAACCAGACGGGCATGGACTATCTGACGATCTCCGGCCACAAGCTCGGCGGTCCCAAAGGAGTCGGTGTGCTGATAGCACGGGATGGGGCGCATCTGGCGCCGCTGATCATCGGCGGGGGCCAGGAGCGGCGACAGCGGGCGGGCACCGAGAACGTGGCTGCCATCGCCGGGCTCGGTGCCGCGATGGTGGCGGCCCGGCGCGATCTCGAGCAGGCCTGGTCGGACATGGCGGCGAGGCGTGATCGGCTGGAGCGGGAGATCCTAGCTCTGACGCCATCGGCGGTGGTGGTCGGTTGCGGAGCGCCTCGTCTCTCGAATACGACGTGCCTGTCGCTGCCGGGACGGCGCGCCGAGGTGCTGGTGGCGGTGCTGGATCTCGCCGGCATCGCGGTCAGCGCGGGGGCGGCCTGCTCGTCGGGGAAGGTCAGCGCCAGCGCCACCCTCGCCGCCATGGCTCTGCCTCGGGAGGTCATCGACGGCGCCATCCGCGTGAGCCAGGGGCCGTCGACCACGGACGAGGATATCGCCGCATTCCTTGCGGCCTGGAGCAACTTTTCGACGACGAGCCAACGCGCCGCTTGAGTGCGTGAGAGGACGAGGAACAGTCGATGCCCGCAGTCCAGCAGACGGTCGAGCAGGTCAAGGCGCTCGACGTGGACAAGTACAAGTACGGCTTCGAGACCGCCATCGAGAGCGTGAAGGCGCCGAAGGGGCTCGACGAGAGCATCGTGCGCTACATCTCCGACAAGAAGGGCGAGCCGGCCTGGATGCTCGATTGGCGCCTCGAGGCGTTCGGTCGCTGGCGGGCGATGACCGAGCCGACCTGGGCCAAGGTGCATTACCCGCGGATCGACTTCCAGGACCTGCATTATTACTCCGCGCCGAAGTCGACCGAGGGTCCGCGGTCACTGGACGAGGTCGATCCGGAGCTGCTCGCGACCTACGCCAAGCTCGGGATACCATTGAAAGAGCAGGAGATCCTGGCCGGCGTCCGCAAGCAAGGCGAGCCGTCGGGCCTCGGTGCCGCCGAAGGCTACCAGAGCATGGCCGGCCGGGTGGCCGTCGACGCCGTCTTTGACAGCGTCTCGGTGGTGACCACGTTCCGCAAGGAGCTGGCCAAGGCCGGAGTGATCTTCTGCTCGATCTCCGAGGCGATGCGCGAGCACCCCGACCTCGTGCGCAAGTACCTCGGCTCGGTCGTGCCGCAGTCCGACAACTATTATGCCGCGCTGAACTCGGCGGTATTCTCCGACGGCTCGTTCGTCTATGTGCCCGAGGGTGTGCGCTGCCCGATGGAGCTGTCCACCTACTTCCGCATCAACGAGCGCAATACCGGGCAGTTCGAGCGCACGTTGATCATTGCCGAAAAGGGCGCTTACGTATCGTATCTCGAGGGCTGCACCGCGCCGATGCGCGACGAGAACCAGCTGCATGCTGCGGTCGTGGAGCTGGTCGCGCTCGACGACGCGGAGATCAAGTACTCGACCGTGCAGAACTGGTACCCGGGCGACAAGGAAGGCCGTGGCGGCGTCTACAACTTCGTGACCAAGCGCGGCGATTGTCGAGGCCGCAATGCCAAGATCTCGTGGACCCAGGTGGAGACGGGGTCGGCCATCACCTGGAAGTACCCGTCCTGCATTCTCCGCGGCGACGGCAGCCGCGGCGAGTTCTACTCGATCGCCATCTCGAACGGTCGCCAACAGGTGGACAGCGGGACGAAGATGATCCACCTTGGCCGCGACACCTCGAGCCGGATCATTTCCAAGGGCATTGCCGCCGGCCATTCGCAGAATACCTATCGCGGCCTCGTCACGGCGCACCGGAAGGCCACCAATGCGCGCAACTTCACCAATTGCGACAGCCTGCTCATCGGTAATCGCTGTGGCGCGCACACCGTGCCCTACATCGAGGCCAAGAATGCCTCTGCTCATTTCGAGCACGAGGCGACGACGTCCAAGATCTCGGATGACAAGCTCTTCTACTGCCGTCAGCGGGGACTGTCGGACGAGGAGGCCGTGGCCCTCATCGTCAACGGCTTCGTGCGCGACGTGCTGCAGCAATTGCCGATGGAGTTCATGGCCGAGACGCAGAAGCTGATCGGCATCTCCCTGGAAGGCAGCGTGGGCTGAAGACAAGCTCGCCGGCCGAAGGCGAGGCGGCCGAAGGAAGCGAAAATGACCATGCGCGAGCGGAGTGCGCATGCAAGCAGATCACCCGCCGATCGGCTAAGGGAGGCGGGTGCTGGCCGAGCAAGGCGATGGTGGCGGGCCCGACAGCGGGTCGGAGGTCGCAGCAAGGTCACAATGGGCTGCAGGCACCGAGGGGTGCGGTGGCCACGAGGCGCGGGGAGCAACCCCGGGCCAGGAGTCGGGAGCGAAGCGAGAGGGCCTGCCCCAGGGGCATGGCTGACGTTCATGGAGAAGTCGGATGAGTGACGCAGCTGGTTTCGGAGTGATGGTGAAGACGGCGAAGCTTCTGCGCGAGATCGATGTCGACGAGTGCCGCCGGCGCAATGCCCTCTCGAACAAGCGTGGCGACCTGACCCTCAGCCAGGGCTCGGTGGTGACGGTGCTCGAAAGCCTCGACCAGGGCCGCGCGTTCCTCGTGGAGTTCGGCGAGCAGGCGCCCGACCGCTGCGACTGGCTGGGCGTGCTCTATCCGTCGGAGATCGAGTTCGAGGCGACGAGAACCTGAGCTGGCGCCGATCCGTCGGCTGTTTTGGCTCGTTTCACAAACAATAAGCCGGCAGAAGCTGGCATCGGGGAAGCACCGCGGAGCGGACGAGCCGGGCGATAGGCGCCCGGCGTGGGCCGGCTTTTGGCCGGCTGCTAGGACCAATGATCGGCAGCGGCGCGCGAAGCGACCGTCTGCCACCGACCAGGAGATGTCGATGCTCGAGATCAGGGACCTTCATGCGCGCATTGCCGAGGACGGCACCGAGATCCTGAAGGGGGTCTCGCTGACGGTTCCGAAGGGCGAGGTGCATGCCATCATGGGCCCCAATGGCTCGGGCAAATCGACGCTCGCCTATGTCATTGCCGGCCGCGACGACTACGAGGTGACCAGCGGTGACATCCTCTGGGACGGTCGCTCGCTGCTCGGCATGGAGCCGGATGAGCGGGCGGCGGCGGGCGTGTTCCTCGCCTTCCAGTATCCGTTGGAGATCCCCGGCGTTGCCACGATGACATTCCTGCGGTCGGCTGTGAATGCCGTACGCAGGAAGCGGGGCGAGCCGGAAATGACGACGCCCGAGTTCCTGCGTGTCGTGCGCGCCAAGGCGGCCGAGCTCGGAGTGAAGGACGAGATGCTCAAGCGTCCACTCAATGTCGGCTTTTCGGGCGGTGAGAAGAAGCGGATGGAGGTTCTCCAGATGGCGATGCTGGATCCGACGCTCTGTGTGCTCGACGAAACCGATTCCGGCCTCGACATCGACGCCATCCGTATTGTCGCCGAGGGAGCCAGCCGGCTGCGCGGGCCGGGGCGGTCGATGCTGGTGATCACGCACTATCAGCGGCTGCTCAACTACATCGTGCCGGACAAGGTGCATGTCCTGTCCGCTGGCCGGATTGTCAAGACCGGAGGGCGCGAGCTGGCGCTCGAGCTCGAGCAGTCTGGCTACGCCGAGTTCAAGGGCAAGGCGGCGTGAGACCTTCGCCATCGCCAACCCGTCGGGAACAAGAAACCGAGATGCTCGCAACGAACACGAGGACTGAGGCCGAGGAGCAGCTGGCGCGCCAGTTCGAGGCGGTGGCCGGCCGATTGCCCGGCGGCAGTTGGATGCCGGCGGCACGCAAGCGGGCCATGGGGGCCTTTGCGCGGGCGGGGTTGCCACACCGCCGTATCGAGGAGTGGAAGTACACCGACCTGCGAGCCGGTCTCAAGGCGGCCTTTCCGCCGGCGACATGCCCGCAGCGCAAGGTCGATCAGTCCATGCTCGTGGCGGTCCTGGGTGCCGAGCTGGCCGGTCTGGCGTGCATCCGTCACGTTCTGGTGAACGGCCGCCTCGTGGCTTCGATGGTTCCCGCCGGCCACGAGCCGGGCTCGAGCTATCATTGTGTGTCGCTCGCCGGGTCGCTCGGCCAGCCGGGATTCGAGTGGATCGAGAGCCATCTCGGGAGCGAGAGCGTCGACCAAGCGGATGCCGTGATGGCGCTCAACGGCGCCTTCGTGACCGACGGCGTCGTTCTCAATGTCGCCGAGGGGGCACGGCTCCATCTCCCGGTGCACATCGTTTCGATCGTCGATTCGGCCGCGCCCGCTGCCGTCGCGACTCGGAATTTGATCCGCATCGAGCGAGGCGCTCGAGCGACGGTCATCGAGAGCCACGTGGAGGTCGGCGGCAGCATCAGCCAGTGTACCGCCGTGACCGAGATCCGCCTCGCTCCCGCCGCAGCCGCCGGTCACGTCAAGCATGTCGCCATCGGCGCCCGGTCGGCGCACCTCGGCCGGATCGACGCGGAGATCGGCGGGGGGGCCGAGTGGCGCGGCTTCCAGGTCACGGCGGGCGCGGGGCTCCTGCGCAACGAAAGCCGCGTGCGCTT
>JANRJI010000157.1:0-53321 GCA_033764055.1 Hyphomicrobiaceae bacterium | reverse complement strand
GCGCCGTCACGACGTGTGCCGGGCGGGCAGGCCGGCGGGGTCGGCGTAGCGTAGGGGTACCAGCGCGTTACGTCTAGACGTGTGCCGGGCGGACAGGGGGGCGGGGTCGGCGGCGCGACGGGGACGCAGCGTGCGCCGTCACGCCGTGTGCCGGGCGGACAGGCGGGCGGGGTCGGCGTCGCGACGGGGACGCAGCGTGCGCCGTCACGACGTGTGCCGGGCGGACAGGCGGGCGGGGTCGGCGTTGCGACGGGAACGCAGCGCGTTCCGTCATGCTTTGTGCCGGGCGGACACGTGGTAGGCGTCCGCACGCACTGGCCATGCCGCATGGTGAAGCCCGGCGGACACGTGGTCGGACTCGCGATGCAGCGTCCGTTGCGAAGCGTTTGTCCGGGCGGGCACGCTACTGGACCGGCGATGCATCTGCCATTGCGCAATGTTTGTCCTGGCGGGCACTTCTGGCCTTCCGGCATTACGCAATGCCCGTGCCTTAGCACCATCGGCGGGCGGCAGGTTTGCGAGACGCAGCGCCCGTTCTGTAGCGTCGTGCCGGACGGACAGGCGCAATGTCCCCCCTGCAGAACCATCGGCGGGCGACAGGTTGTGGGAGTCGTGCACCGGCCGTTCTGCGGCAGGGCGCCGTTGGGACATACGCAGCGGCCTTGACTCGCGACAAGAGGTGGCTTGCACGTCGCTTGCACGTCACAGCGGCCATGGTGGGGCGGCTGTCCGTTCGGGCAGACGCACCGGTTGCCGATCCCGACCAGCGGGGGGCGGCAGACAGTGACCGGCACGCACTGACCGTGTTGCAAGCGTGTGCCGTCCGGACATACGCAGCGTCCGTGGCGTTGGACGAGCGGTGGCGGGCAGCCTGCCGGAGTGACCTCGGCGCAGCGGCCATGATGAGGCAGGGAGCCGTTCGGGCAGACGCAATAGCCGTGGCGGCGCACGAGAGGGGGTGGGCAACGGGGCGCCACGACGCTGATGATCGGCTCGCAATGGTGGCCTACCCGCCACGTTCCCGGCGGGCACGGAGGCGGCAGCGGAACGAACGTCGGAACCGGCGTGAAGATCTCCGGAGGCTCTGGATCAGCCAGCAGCGTGATCGGCGAGGCGGCGGCCGGCTTTGGGCAAATCAGCTTGAAGTCCCAGATCGTGCCTGTCGTCCCGTCGCAGTTCGGAATGACGCGCACCGTCGCCTTCTGAGTCCCCGGCGGGACGCTGATGGCACGCGTGCCGTTGCCGGAGACGCAGCCCGTGTCGAGCACCATGGTGCCGTCGAGCGAGACCTGCATCTGATCCTTCACGCTCACCATTTCCCAGGTGAACGTGCCCGGACCGTCGCGGCCACCGAGGTCGATCTCGATCGTTTCGGGGGTGTCGCCGCCCTGGCGCACGGTGTCGTCGCACTGGGCTGTGCGCGTTCCCTCGGTGGGTGGCGGCGTCGTCGTGTCGATCGGGGGCGGCGGAGGTGGCGGTGGTAGCACCGGCGGAGGCAGAACCTCGACCGTATGGCAGCTGCGGTCGTTGAGCGGATTGGCGTCGCCGGAGAGCCCCGCATCGTCAGGGAAGAGCGTGTCGCGCAGCGTATCGCTGACGGCGCCGTCCGCATCGAGACCATTGTCCGCCTGGAAGGCCGCTATCGCCGCCTGCGTCTGAGCGTCGTAGACGCCGTCGATGGCGCCGGGATCGTAGCCGAGCGCCGACAGCCGCTGCTCGATCGCCAGGACGACCTCAGCCGATCCGTCATCGCCCAGCGGCGCCCAGACGTCCTGGATGCAATTTTCAACGTTGCCGATAGTCCCGATCGGGATGATCAGGTCGATATTGAGAGTGACCACCTCGCCCGGCGCCAGCGTCACCGGCGTATGGGCGCAATTCACCGTGTCGCCCGACTGCGCGCACGCCCAGTCCGGCTGCGGTCCGAATGTCGCGAGCGTCGAGCCCGGCGGCATCGTGTCGAGCTCCTGCAATGGACCCGACCACGTCCCCGTGCCGACATTGGTGACTGTAATTGTGAACGAGCAGACGTCGCCAGCCACGCATTGCGCGGGCCCGGTCTTCCGCTTCTCGAGGTCCGGCTGGTCGGGGACGACTGGCGGAGCGCCGCCCTCGATGATCACCGGCGGTGCTGTCGGCACGACGGGCGGCGGCTGCGGCACCGCCTCGGGGGCCTCGGCTCCGCATGGCTGGTAGATGGCGATGTCGCCGATTCTGGTTGCGTCGTCGCGGGTTAGGCTGGCCATGATCGGCCGGCCGGCCTCGTCGATATTGACGTCCGCGTCGATCATGTACGACTGTCGCGGCCCCGAGGGTGGATACGGATCCGCCAGCGTGGCGACCGGTGTCACCTCGGGAAGCAGGCCCTCGAGCAGCGTCTCCGGCGTGCCCTGTAAGCCGTGAACATGGGAGCCATCCGTGCGCTTGTTGGCTGCCGGATTGAAGCAAGGACCCTGCGGGGAGCAGAGCGCATCTCCTGTCATCCAGATCAGCTTGTTTGGGGCCGCCGTATCGATCTTGGCTTGCCGGGTGTACGCGTAGCCGAACGCTGCCCCTCCGGCGCTGCCGGCACGGATACGCGGCTCCTTCTGGCCGCGCCGATCGTAGAAGCCAACGTCGTAGCGCCCGGCGAGCGCCCAGCTGTCGTCATCGCCCGCGCTGTAGCGGAGCACTCGCGACTGGTGCGGGTGGGCGAACGCCGCCGGTGCCGACAGCCCAAGATTGCGCATGCCGCCGCGCTCGGCGAGCAGCATCGTCCGGCTGTCGCCGCACTGCGGGAAGGCGACGTCGCTGACCGGATTGCTGCGCCCCTGCTGCGCGACTTCGGCCGGATCGACGAAGAAATCCGGCATCGACAGCTCGCGCGTGATGCGGCTCGGATCGAAATCGCCGGTCGCGGTCAGAGCGACCGACCAGACCGAATTCCGCTTTTCCTCGTCCGAGGCTTGAGGGAATGAAGGATTGCCGAAACCATTGCTGCCCCACACTGCGTAATAGACGCGCGTTTCGCCAGTCGCTTCGTCCTTGCGAACGCCGAGGCCCCAAATGCGTCGCCGGAAGTCGGCGATGTTCCAGCACTCCGGCGTCCGGCTGAACGATTCCCTGCTGCAATCCGTGATGCGCGCGCGCGAGTTGCGATCGAACGACACCGCGGGCAGCGCACTCATCGCCCCCTTCTCGGTGTCATAGAATCGCGGCCGCCCCTGCTCGCCGTGATCGTAGCGGCCGAGATCGCGGCCGTCGGTGACGCTGATCCGGTGGATCATGCCGGTCTCGAGATCGGACACGAGAAGTTGGTTGTGCCATTTGTCGAAGGCGATATTGCCGAGCGCGGCGCCGCTATTCGCGCGCCCGTCGAGTGTGACGTTCGCGAGCACGGTCGGACGGTAGCCGTTGACGGCACTGAGCTTATAGATCGTGCCAGGTCCGCCCTGCGGCCCCCACATGCCCGGCATCCAGCCTCGATTATCGGCCGTGCGGTGCAGGCCGAATGCAGCCGTCGCTGTGACGTAGATGTTTGGGGGTGACGCCTCGTCGAGCGCCACGCCGAAAACCTGCCCGACGTCTCGCGCACGTATTTCTGCCCGCTGCGGCTCGTTCAACCAGTGCTGGCCCAGTGCGGGCTGCCCTGGGCTACGCACGTCGATGATGCTGCCGACAACTCCGTCGAGATCAATCGCGGACGGAATGCCGGCCGTCCCCGAGTATCGCGTGACAAATGCTTCGCCAGGTCGAAGCCCGGGAGAATTCGGGCTTTGCGCTGACGTGATGCCGGAAATGGTGAGCGCGAGGAGACCGAGGAGTGCTGAGAGCCAGCGTCGAATGGAGCCGCGCATCCTACGTCATTTCCTCCGGATCCCAGGACTCAGCATTGGTCACGCCGGTCGCAAGCACTCGAAGCGAAAGTGTGCGGCGAGATGCAATTCTGAGCGTTGATTGGTGTCAAAGATCGCCTTCGGCGGCGCATCCTTGATGACTGACAGCTATGTGGTGGTTGGCAAGGCAGGCGGATTCGGCCCGGAGATTGATCTCGGAGACGTCGCGTACGGCGCAGGCGGATTCGTAATCCAGGGCCAGGACGCCGACCATCGGTCTGGCGAGGCAGTGTCCTCGGCTGGCGCTATCAATGGCGACGGCTTCGACGACCTCATCTTCGGAGCGCATGTCGGCGATGGCCTTGCCGACAGGTGGACACGGATCGGCCAACCGCGCTGGCCGATCGCTTGCCACGATGTCCATGCTGCCTGAAGCCGCGCGAGAAACCGATTAGGCGCTCGTGACACAGTAAGATTAATAACCTGGATATTCCGGGCTACTTCGACGCCGCCGGCTGCAATTGCTTCTGAATGGGATCTGCACTCGTCGGCTCAAGCGTCGGTGTCGGCCAGTGCCGGCATATCGATCTCCTTCACGCACGCCGCCCGCGATAGGCGGCGCAGGAATCGGACCGTCTCGACGAGGTCCGAAACCGGGATACGCTTTCCCTTGTGACGGACGAGCGCAGCCTCCGTGCCCTCGCCGAGGGCGACATCCGTCGCCATCGAGCCGGGAGAGATGACCGTTGCAGAGATTCCATCGGACCGGAGCACCTCGCGGAGAGCATGGGCGGCGCCGCGCACCGCGAATTTGGTCGCAGCATAGGCGACCGATGTGGTTCCCTCGTTCTCGAGGCCGCAGGTCGAGCCGATCAGGACCACACGAGGATCTCTGCCGCGGCGCAGGGCTGGCAGGAGCGTTCTCACCGAGATCAGCAGCGACGTGAGATTGACATCGACGATGGCGCGCAGCTCTTTGTCATCGGTCTTCTCTAAGCTGGCCCGCTCCCAGATGCCGGCATTGTAGACGAGGAGGTCGAGGCGCCCGCAGGCGACCGGAGAGAGTGCTGCTGCCAGCTCGGTGGGGTCGGCCAGATCGTGGGCGATCCAGGCGCGCTCGCGACCATCGGCGTTCGAGAGAAGTGCGGGTTGGGTCCGTGACACGCACCAGACTTTCTCGCCGGGCTCCGGCACGCCCTCCGCGAGCGCCGCACCGAGTCCGCGGCTCGCGCCGAAAACGATGATATCGCCCATCATGAGGTCTCCTGTGCGGCGGACCGTCCCCGGTTCAAATGCGCTCGAGCACGACCATGGTGCTGCCTGGAAAGCTCTCGGCGATCGCGTCTGCATCATGGCTGGCGAGGCGCCATCGACCCGTCGCCGAGGCAAGCCCCGCGATCTCTGACCTCGCGTAGATGCGCTCGATCGACACAAAGCGGCTCTCGCGGGCGACACGGTCCCCTACGAGGATTTGGATCGTCACGTCCATCTCGACAGTCCAGTCCCCTTTGGTCCAGCGCAGCGGCCCGGCTGGCCAGATGCACCGCAAGCTGCGGCCGTCTCCGATCTCGACGACGCGGTCCCGAATGTCGAGGCTACGGAAGTCGTCGCGGACCAGATCGAGATCGTGCAGCTCGAGCACGAGGCGAGCGGCGGGCGCGACGACGGGAGCCAGCTTGGCGAGAAGCTCGGCGAGCTCCGTCGGCGCAAGGTAGCCCGTCGAGTAGCGGAGGATGGAGACGAGATCGAATGCCGGCCCCAGGGCGGCGACCGGTGGCAACGTCGGCAGCACGCTCGTAATGTAGCGTTCGGCGGCCAGTCCTCCCGGCCGGGTCGCGACGTCACGCATGCCGAGAGAAGCATCCAAGGCGACCGACGTGTAGTCGTACCGTTGCTCCAGCTCGATGGCATGACGAGCGGGACCGGCGAATAGCTCAAGGTAGCGCCCGCCACGCGGAACGCCAGCGATCTCCTCGGCGAGACAGCGCGCCTGCCGCTCGAAGTCGCGGTCCTCGGACAGAAGGGAGTACTGGGCGGCTCCGTCGTCGTAAAACCGTTCAATCGATCCAACGAGGCGCGTCACGAGGGGCTCCTTTCGGAACGCCCGGTCGCGGCCGGCATCTCCGGAATCTGCGTTGTCCAGTACTCGTCGTTCTCGACGCGCTCGACGACGCCCTGATACCCGATGCGTGCGGCATGACACTCGAGCGTGGCCGGATCGCCGAGCCGTGCCGGCAGCTCGCGGTAGTAGTCCGAGACGGACTGAAACAATTGCTCTCGGGCTTCAGGTAGCGTCGATTGGGTGAGGGCGCCCCTTTCGAAGAGATCGAGAAACTGGAGCATGGTGTCGGCGCAGAACGCCCCGAGCCCCGCGAACCAGCGTTCGATGTGCAATCTCTCGCCGTCCGTCGCCGCGTCGCGGACCAGACTGAGGTCGACGACTTTGCGCGACCATTCGTAGGCGAGCAGCCGATAGATCTCCATCAGCGGCTCGAGAGTCGGGTCGAATGCGACGCCGTCGGTCGGCGGTGCCTTGATGCGCACGTCCCAGCCGACATAGGTGGCGGTCCCGAGACGCCGGTCGGACACGCTACGCCAGGCGCTCTCGAAGCTGAACGTGAAGTGGGGCATGCCCAGCAGACGAGCGTGTCGCGACATGTAGAGCGCGTGGATACGGGCGAGATTGGCCCGCAGCGTCGTCGTTGTCGTCGCGCGATTGAACAGAATGAAGCTCAAGTCCATGTAAACGCCGAGGTCGGCCAGCCTCGCGATGGCCTCGTCGATGGCCTCGACGCGAAGCTCCTTGCCGAGTGCGTCGAGGTCTGATTGGACGAGTGATTCCGCACCGATGAAGACAGACACGAGGCCGGCATCGCGCAACTCCCCGAGCCGCGGATAGCGCAGGATCGTGTCGGCGCGGGCGTAGATCTTGAAGGCGACCGGGGGAAGATCGTGGCGGATCGCTTCGACAAGCTCGATCCGGTTGGCCAGATCGCGCCTGGAGCCCCCGAGGAACTCGGAATCGTGCAGCACGAAGGCATTGACGCCGCTATCGGTGTAGCGGGCAAGATTGGCGATGGTCGATTTCACTGGCTGCATCTGCCATCGCCTGGCGTGGTTCTCACCGGCATTTATGAAGCAGAACTCACAAGGGTACGGACACCCTCGGGATGTCTCGATCGAGCCCCTGAGCCTCGCTTGCTGCCATGGCTCGAGCGCGTCGCGCTCGGCATAGGGCGTCAGTTGCAGAGCGCCGCTGAAGATCGGGCCGTTCGTGGGAATGCCGAGCATCCTGGCGAGGGTTGGCTCGTCGTGCGCGACGAGACGCACGCGATCTGGCACGCGGGGATGGCCCAGAAGTCTGGCCGTCTGACCGTAAAGGAAAATGGGCGCCTGGGTTTGCGTCGTCAGGTAGCTGGCCAGGCGCAGGACGTAGTGCACATTGTCGCCGGTCTCACGCACTGCGATAACGACCGCGGATGGGTCGCGAGAGACGACGTCATCGGCAACGAGATGGCGCGCCAAATGGAAATCGAAGACCGAGTAGGCGATGCCTACGGCCGAAAGATAGTGCGCCAGTTGGGTGAGGATGACCTCCTCGCGCACGTCCGTTCTATTGTAGCGATAGGTGTGAGGTGCACGCACCAGCGCGATACGCGTCATGCCGGTCTATCCGTGGTCGCAATTCGGACAACCGCTTGCACTGTAGCTCGCGTCAGGGGCCCGTCACGAGATCGACAAACAAGGTGCGGATGTCGCGGGGCTTTGGCGGTTGCTGGGACGGCGTCGGTGCAATGTCGCTCTTCAGGTGCATGCAGGGCGCTCTCCAAGCGGGACCTGGGATGATGTATAGCATAGGCTGGCTCGGGGGTCTGCAGCACTCGAGGCGCCGACCGGTCCGCTGTCCGTGGCCTCACGCTCGACCAGCTCAGCCAGGTCTTTCAGAGCCTTCTGCAGGGCCTCGTGCACCAAGCTCACCTCGCGCGAGCCTCGCCCATCGGCAAGAACCCTGCCGAGCCCAGCCGACAGCTCGAGCACATCGGCGTGCCACTCCCGAAATTGGCTGAACCTCTCTCGCATGCTCCAAGCTGCCGTGTATCGACCGTTCCGATGATCCGTTTTCACCGAGCCAAGCATGATTTGCACCGGGCCTCCCTCAGGTCAACGGATTGGTGTTAATAAATGCGTGCGTGGGCGCTTGGGGCCCTCGCGGATCGACCCGATATTGCGTTGTGATCGGATGCGGCGCGGAGGCGGGATCGGTGCTCGAGCTCATTCGAGCGGCAGGAACGCCTTATTCGACGGGGTCACATTGGAGCTGCTTCGAGCATACGAGCGCAAGGCACGCCCAGAGGAGGCTCTCGTCACCGTGCGCGCCGCGCCAAGTGCCCCTTACCGCCGCGACCTGGACGAGCTTCGCACGAGCATGGAAAGTGCCGGGCGGCGATTCGGCTTCCAGGTCGAGGTGGCAGGGGAGGCGCCTCGAAGGCCACCGACGGGTCTCGGACTTACCCACCTGCTGGTGATCGATGATGGTCCATTCTCGGACGACAAAGCGCGGAGTGCCGCTCGTGCTCTCGCGGACTGGGGCAGCGTTAGCATCGCCTTTGCCTACCCGGGGCGCGCCGAGCTCTTCGCCGCCGAGCCGTCGATCGAGGCCTGGAAGGCGAGTGCCGGACCAGCGCTGAATTTCCTCTTTCCCGACGTGTGCCGGGACGGCTGGCAGGTCGTATCGAACGGCAAGATCGTCGACAACGCCGTTTGCGACACTGTTCGGGTCAAGTACCTGCCGTTGCGGGTTTGCAGGGACGTCACAGTCTCGCGTGATGCATGGGCGTATTTCAGCGCGGCCAGCCGTCTCTTTGCGCGCGAGCAACTCTATCTCCGCGCGCCCACCGACGGCTACATTGCGCTCCGTCAGGGCGACGGATTCTTGATCACCGCCACGCGCACCAGCAAGGTCGAACTCGATTCATCACGCATCTCGTTGGTCCATGGCTATGACGAGGTGACGGGGACGTTGTCCTACAGCGGCCAGTATCTGCCGTCGTCTGACGCCGTCGAGGCGGCTGTCCTCCTGGCGGGCATGCCGAACGTGGACTATCTCGTGCACACGCATGCGAGCCGTCTCTTCACCCGAAATCCCGCGTGGCGCGACAGGGTGCTGGTGCCCCAGCTCCCCTATGGCGAGCCGGCCCTCGGTCGGGCGCTGCTCGACGGGCTGGCCGAGGTGGGCGATGGCTTCGTGATCATGGCCGAGCACGGAGAGGTGTTCGCCGGCTCCGGATTGGCCGAATGCTTTCTCTCCAGCATCGCCCATCGTTGCGAACGCGCCCGGCGCGGCTCGAGCCATGCCTGAGCGGCCTTTCCCGGACCACATACGCATCCGGCGCGACCGGCAATCGCGTGCTTGGTACGGGTGGCGCATCGCTGGTGCCGCATCGTGCGCGCGAGGCATCCGGCTCCAACTTCCTGCTCCGCCGCCGACGGGTGCCGTCTGGGTTGCCACCCGCACGCCAAACGGACTTCGGTGGCTCGTTCCCCGTCAGGTGCATCGCGGCGCCGAGATCGATATCGCCGTTCCGGCTGGCGCCTGCGTGATCGCATCCGCCCCGACAACGGATAGCCAGCAGCGATTGTCCGAAGCGTTCCATGTCGGTCGTGGCCACCGATCGATCGTGGTGATCGCGTGCCAGCACCCGGGCGAGGACGGTGCCGAGCGGGTCGCGCGCGACATGGCAGAGCGATTGCAGCAGGTACCACTCCCCGGGGCCACCATCGACATCGTTCCGCTCGTCAATGGGGAGGGGCGACTGATCGGGCTGACGCGTGAGACGCCATCCGGTATCGATCTCAACCGCTGCTGGCACATCGCGCCGAGCGACATTCGACTGTCGCGGCTACGCCAGGGCCTGGCGGTTGCGGACTTCGTTATCGACATCCACGCCGACGAGCATGCAGATCGCCCTTACACCGTGGCGCCTGCTCCCTGTCCCGTCGCCGTGCAGGCCCGCGTGGTAGCATTCCGAGAGGCGTTCGCGGCCCACCTCGCACACGCGACCCGCCGGCCTCGCCCCATCGGTGCGGGCGAGGACGATCCGGGCATCCTGGTGAACTGGCTGGCCAAATGCGGCGTGCCGGCGGTGATGCTCGAGGTTCCGATGCAACTCGCCAGAGCGCGACACTCGGCGGATTTTCAGAGCGTGAGACATCGCGAGCGACGTCTGGCAGTCGCTGCCATCGCTGGCCTGGAGGCGGTCTTGAAGGCTGATGGCGTGGACCGGGAGGCGCCGATATGACCGTTGGGCTGGATCATGCGTGGCCCTCTGGCCTCGTCGGCCGGTCGAGCGGGTGGTCCGAGCGCCGCTCGCCCGAGGCGACGATGCTGCATCCACCGCTGGCAGCACGCCGTCCGGTTGGCTTGGCGCCGCGCTGGGCCGCCTTGCGCCTGCCGATCGGTGAGGACGGCAAGGCCGACCCGGAGCGGGCCGAGCCTTCGACATTGTCGATCAAGGTGACGCCCCGGCCGGGACTTCCCGAAGGGCTCAGCTCCGGGGCGTCCAGCGCGCTCCTCCGCGAGACCGACGGAACGGTCATCCGCGTGAAGCGGTGTGGCTTCGCCACGCTCGGCGTCGGTGGGCGTGCGGGCCACGTCGGCCGCGTCGGCCTGATGAGCATTGCGGAGGCCTTGCAGGAATGCCGGATGCTCGCCGCGTTCCGTCGCCAGGGCCTGAACGACGCAGCACGGCCGATCTCGGTCGACATCCTCGCCGACCCGTCCGTGCCGTTCTTCGAGGATCACGCCTACGCGGCAGTCCGCCTCGTGGTGACCAGCGACGTTCGCGCGGACGAGTGGTTCCTGCGCATTCTGGAGGACGATCTCGCCTCGGCAGGCCTCCCTCCGCCATGGCTCCGGATCATCGACGACGAGCGGATCTCGCTGCGTAATGTGGCCGAAGCAACAGTAGCGCTTCGATGTGGCCGCGCGATGGGACGGGTCGCTGATTTGGGAGGTGCTCTCGGTGGCCTCCTTCGCGCGACGCACGACGCGGGTCTCTTCCGCGGGCGCGGCAGCGTCTGGATGGGCAACGATGTCATCGGGGCGGATGGCCGCCTGTCCGCGATCGATGCCGATGGCGGCGCTATGTCCGGTGCCGGGTCATGGGCCGTGATGAAGCGCATCGAGGCGACGGAGTACGCAGCCGGGTTCGCCGACTGCTTCTCATGGGGCCAGCCGGACTGGCTGGCCGAGCCCGCCACGATCCTCGCCGAGGCGTTCTGGGAGGGATATAGGGCGGGGAGTGAGCCGAGGATCGAGGGCGGCACACCTCTCGGAGCAAGACTTCGTGATGTGATGGCTGGAGACACATGAATTCAGGGCGTTGTACAGTGCTCTTATAGGCGATGCATCGATGATCGAGCCGCGGCCCGGCCCAGCCGGGCAGGCCGCGAGCGCCGCAGATCGGCCGCAGCGCCACAGGTTGTCCAGCGCCTGGAGCTTGGGACATGGGTGTCTTTACCGGTACCGATATTGCGGAAGACTCGGGCGTCATCGATCAGGCGCATCCAGATGATCCAGGCAACGGCAACTATACCCGTCCTCCTTATGAGACGATGTACGGAAATGGCGGAAACGACCTGCTTCGCGCCTACCACACGTTCTCGGGCTACTTCGTAGCCAGGTTCTATGGCGGCGACGATGACGACACTCTGCTTCTGCAGAACATCTCGAACGGCACCAGCACCGGCAACGCCGATGGCTATTTCGATGGCGGCATCGGCAACGACCTGATCATCGGTGGCAACCACTCGGATGTCATGTTTGGCGGCGAGGATAATGACATCCTCGTCAACAGCGTCGGGCCCGACATCCTGCCCGGCAGTACCCAATCGCGCTTCACCGATCTCTCGAGCGAGACGATGCATGGCGGTGGCGGCACCGATCTCATCCTCGCCGGAGGCGGCAACGACCTGATCTATGGCGATGCCGGCGATGACACCCTGTTTGCCATCACGGCGGGCAGCCCCGAGTTCAACGGCATTGTTCCGGTGCTCTCGTTCTACGGTGGTCTCTTCGGCGAGGACGGCAACGACACCATCGATGGCGGCACCGGCATCGACTACCTCGACGGTGGGAACGGAGACGACTCGCTCGTCGGCGGCACAGAGACGGATACGCTGCTCGGCTGGCACGGACGGGACACGCTCGATGGCGGCACTGGCGACGATTTCCTGGACGGCATGGAGGACAATGACAGGATCGAAGGTGGCGAGGGCATCGACCGCCTGTTCGGGGGAGGCGGCAACGATACGCTCACAGGCGGCAGCGGCGCCGATTTCCTCTCGGGCGGTGATGGCTTGGATATCGTCTCCTACGTCGGATCGACGGGCGCCGTCAGGATCGATATTGCAGCGGCGACGGTCGCCGGCGGCGACGCCGACGGAGACACGCTGCTCTCGATCGAGGGCGTGACCGGCTCTGATCTCGATGACGAGCTTCTTGGCGATGCTGGCGACAACGTTATCAGCAGCGGCTCGAGCAACCGATTCAATCGTGATCTCATCGACGGTCGTGCAGGCAACGACAGCCTGCACGGCGGCTACGGCGCGTCGACGATCCTCGGTGGCGATGGAGACGACCTGCTCACAGGGCTCGGCTTCCTCGATGGGGGCGATGGCGACGACAGCTATATCTACGCCCCATTAGGCCAGATCATCGGTGAGGAGGCCCTATCCGGCTACGACGCCTTCGAGGGCGGCGGGCCATCCGTGGTGCTTCCGGAAAACATCGAGGTGGGTCTCATGACCACCATCGATGGTGAGTTGCATGGAAACGCTGCAGACAACACCCTGTTCGCCCTGGTCGAGTTTTCCTATCCGTTCGGCAATGGCTCTGCGCTCGACGGTGGTGCCGGCAGCGATGTGCTCGTTGCCGACTTCGCCAACAACAAAACCACTCTGACGGGCGGCGCCGGTCAGGACTATTTCGTGCTCAACAGTCAACCGAGCAATGGCGAGCTCAATCTCATTCTCGACTTCGAGGTCGGCATCGACAAGATCGTCATCGGGAGTGCTTTATATCCGAGCGAGTTGCAGGGGCGCCTTGCGCAAACGGGCTGGTCTTTTGCGTATGGCGCACCCTACTCCAGCCTGCCGACCGGCAACCCAGGCATCATGTACTCGAGCGAGGGCGTCGTATTCTCGGATTTCAGGGAAGCGCAATTCAGCCCTTACTATTATCCTCTCGTGAGCGTGCTTCAAGCGGACGGCAGCGTCGCTCCCCTTTCAGCGACCGATTTCCTAGTTGCCGCCAACCTGCAGGGTACGACCGAAGGTGACACGTACTTCGTCGACGTGCCCGGCACATTCATCAGCTGGGATCAAGGCGGCATCGACACCGTCATCGCATCGATCGATTTCGCGCTGCCCGGTGGGGCATTCGTCGACCCCCGCGTGACATATACATACACCTTCCTCCCTCCACCCGAGATCGAGAACCTGACGATGTCGGGGGGACTCGATCTCAAAGGCTGGGGCAATCGTCTGGCCAACGTGATGACTGGCAACTCCGGCGACAACACCATCGAGGCTGGTGCCGGCAATGACACACTCGACGGCGCTGGCGGCGACGACACGCTCGCGGGCGGCGAGGGTGCCGATCGCATGACCGGTGGCGCCGGCAACGACACGTTCTACTTCGACACCGAATTCGACGTCGTCGTCGAGGCGGCGGGCGAGGGCACGGATCGGGTCTTCAGCGCGATCCACAAGGCGCTCTTCGCCAATGTCGAGAATTTGATCCTCGAAGGAACCGCAAATATCAACGGCTCCGGTAACGAGCTGGCCAACTCGCTCGTCGGCAACGATGGCGCCAACGTGCTCGACGGGCGCGCTGGTGCCGACCGGATGTTCGGCCACGGCGGAAACGATACCTACATCGTCGACAGTGCGGGCGATCTCGTCGGCGAAGGGGCCGGCAAGGGCACCGACACGGTGAAGTCGACGATCACCTACACCCTCGGCGCCAACGTCGAGAAGCTGCTGCTGCTCGGCGCCACGAACATCGACGCCACCGGCAATGCCCTCGACAACGTGCTGGTCGGCAACAACGGATCGAACAGCCTGAATGGCGCCGCCGGCGTCGACAATCTCACCGGCGGCCTCGGCCTCGACTACCTGACCGGCGGCCTCGGGAGCGACCGGTTCCTCTATACCGGCGTCGCCGACAGCGGCCCCACGTCCGCGACGCGCGACCGCATTCTCGACTTCACGGCCGGCGACCGCATCTGGCTCAACGCCATCGATGCCAACGATCTGATCGGCGGCGACCAGGCGTTCGTGCTGGACACCAATGGCTCGTTCTCGGCCGGCGAGATCCGCCAGACGGTATTCGGCTCGAACCTGCTGATCGAGATGAACACGAACGCCAATGCCGCCACCGAGATGTCGATCCTGCTGATCGGTCGGAGCACGGCTCTCGCGGCGGGGGACTTCGTGCTCTGAAGCGCGACACTCACCTCGGTGACAGGGGCCGATCAGCGCGTCGACGCGGGCTCTCGAGGCGAGCTGATCGGTCCAGTGGATGGGTGCGAACGCCTCGCCCGCTCTCTGCGCGGCGTCGATGCAGGCGCGGCAGATCATGCGACCGCGGGCACTCTCGACATCAACCAGACTGCCGTCCTCGATGCCGAGGCTGGCGGCATCGGTGGCGCGATATCGAGGAACGGCTCAGGCAGATGTGCCATCAGCCGCGGCGCCCCCGACGTGCGCGTCATCGTGTGCCACTGATCGCGGATGCGCCCGGTGTTGAGCAGCAGGGGGCGGCGCTCGGTCGGTACGGCCACCGGCGGCTCCCGTCTGACTGCGACCGCCCCCACTGATCTCTCAGCGACCGCTTCGGGTCACCGGCAACTGGTCGGGAGGGGCGGCCATCATCGACGTGGCCCAAGGGGCTGCCTCGCCCGATCCGGCCCGGCTCCCTATGCGCCCTGCTTGACGCCGGTGCCGATCTGGCAGGCGACGCCGGTGCCGCCGAGCCCGCAGTACCCGTGCGGTACTTTCGCCAGATATTGCTGATGGTAGTCCTCGGCGAAGTAGAACTCCGGCGCGTCGAGGATCTCGGTGGTGATGTCGCGCCAGCCCTTGGCCTTCAGCGCTGCGCCGTAGCTTTCCCTGGAAGCCTCGGCGGCAGCCCGCTGTGCGGGCGTGTAAACATAGATGCCCGAGCGATATTGCGTGCCGACGTCGTTGCCCTGGCGCATGCCTTGCGTCGGATCGTGGCTCTCCCAGAACGTCTTCAGGATCATTCCGTAGCTGATCTTGCTCGGGTCGAAAGCGACGAGCACGACCTCGTTGTGGCCGGTCTGGCCGGAGCAGACCTCCTCGTAGGTCGGGTTTGGCGTGACGCCGGCCGCATAGCCGACCGCGGTGATCCAGATGCCGTCCTCGAGCTCCCAGAATTTGCGCTCGGCGCCCCAGAAGCAGCCCATGCCGAGCATGGCGAGCTCAGTGCCCTGCGGATAGGGCCCCTTGAGATCCCGGCCATTCACGAAGTGTGTCTTGGCGGTCGGAATCGGGGCGGAACGCCCCTTCAGTGCGGTCTCGGCGGTGGGTAGCTCGAGCTTCTTGCGGAAGAACAGCATCAGGACACCTCGTCTCAGCGGCGGGATCGCTCGAGCACCAATATAGGGGATGTCGCGGCGCTTTGCCTGTTGCGGGCCATCACGATTGCACGAGGCGTGAGGGCTAGTTGACGAAAATGGCGATCTCCTTGCGGCGCCGACCGATCCACGAGAGCGCCATGCCGAGCACGCCGATCACGAGCCACGCCGGAAGCTGGAGAACGCGCAGCACGCCGACCTCCCACGCTTGGGGATGGATGTGGGCAGCGACAAGCGCCTTCGCCGCCTCGAGCGTCGCCGGCGAGTAGGCTTGCCAGTGCTCGATCAGCGATGTGACGACGAAGCCCGAGCCGCCGGCTAGCGTGCGGCTGCCGTCATAGACCAGTGCCACCACGGCGGCGATCAGCAGCGGCCGGGCGATCAGCCGGAGCAGCAGTTGCACGCCGCGCCGCGCCGTCGACGAGACCAGCAGCGCCAGCAGCACAGCCGCGGGCAACACGATGGTGGCATGGACCAGGAAGAAATTGACAGTCTTGTCGAGCATGGGCAGGTGGCACTCGTGACGGTCGCCACGAGGTACACGGCGGCCGTCCGGGATGCAAGCCGGGCAGGACGGGCGCCAAGCGATCGGCCGTCAGCCGGCGATCCCACGCCACACCACGTAGAGGCCTGCGCTGGCCACGATAACGGCGAAGACCTGGGTCAGTGCCGCCTTGCGGGACGACAGATGCTGCGCGAGCCGTCCACCGGCGATGCTGCCGAGGATGCCACCGACGACGAACAGGGCGACGAGACGCCAGTCGATCAGGCCGGAGGCGGCATAGCTGACGGCCGTGGTGATGCCGAACGCCGTCACCGAGACCAGCGACGAGCCGATGGCGGCGATGAGCGGCATGTCGGCTGCGGCGATCAGGCCGGGCACGACGAGAAAGCCGCCGCCGATACCGAAGAAGCCGGCGAGCGTTCCGGTGGCGAGGCCGAAGCCGGCGAGCCTAGGCCCGAGCCGGCCCGCGGTCTCCCGCGACAGCGGCACGAACTTCGGCGCGACTGACGCCCGGCGGCGCAGCATCATTGCGGCGACGACGATCATCAGCACGCCAAACAGCATCAGCAGCCGCTTGCCGTCGAAGGCCTTGCCGAGCGTCGAGCCGAGCGCCGCGCCGAGGATGCCGGCCGCCGTGAACACGGCCGCGCACGGCCAGCGCACGTTGCCGAGACGGGCGTGACCGACAAGACTCGAGAGCGCACTCAGCGCGACGGCGACGGCGCTGGTGCCGATGGCGACATGTGGCGAGGACACACCGACCACGTAGACGAGCAACGGCACGGCGAGAATGGAGCCGCCGCCGCCGATCAGACCGAGCACGGCGCCAACCAGCGTACCCGAGAGCACAGAGAGCAAATCTTGACCCATCGTGACCCTGTCGGAAGGAAATTCAACCCAAGCATGTGCGTCTACGAGGCATTGCGCAACGTCTGTGACCGTTGTCACGCAAGAAATGTGTCATCGCGAAAGGAGGGGTGGCCGTCGATCGATGGCCAGGGGCGCGGTCTCGTCTGGGTCGTCGGCATCGTGCACAATGAGGGCGCCGCCACGACGTGCGGCCTCGCCGGGACACGCCGATGACCGCCAAGCCTTACGTTCTCGCCATCGACCAGGGCACCACCTCGACGCGTGCGCTGCTGCTCGACGCCCGCATGAGCCTCGTCGCCCTGGCGCAGGAGGAGCTGGTGCAGCACTATCCGGCGTCCGGCTGGGTCGAGCACGATGCCGAGGACATCTGGCGGGCGACGGTCGCCACCTGCCGGGTCGCGATGGACAAGGCTGGCGCCACGGCGGCCGACGTCGCCGCCATCGGCATCACCAATCAGCGCGAGACGACCGTCGTCTGGGACCGGGCGACGGGCAAGCCCATTCACCGGGCCGTCGTCTGGCAGGACCGGCGCACGGCGGACCGGTGCGCGTCGCTCAGAGGTGCCGGCCACGAGCCGGCGATCACGGCGGCGACCGGCCTCGTGCTCGATCCCTACTTCTCGGCGACCAAGATCGCCTGGCTGCTCGACACCGTGGACGGCGCACGCGCCGCGGCCGAGGCGGGTCGCCTCGCGTTCGGCACCATCGACAGCTTTCTGCTCTGGCGCCTGACGGGTGGGCGCGTGCACGCCACGGATGCCACCAATGCCAGCCGCACGCTGCTCTGCGACATCGCCACGGGCACCTGGGACGACCGGCTGCTCGACCTATTCCGCGTGCCGCGTGCGCTGCTTCCCGCCATCACCGACTGTGCGGGCGATCTCGGCACGACGGAGCCCGGTCTTCTCGGCGGGCCGATCCGCATCGCCGGCATGGCGGGCGACCAGCAGGCAGCGGCGATCGGGCAGGCCTGCTTCGCGCCCGGCATGATGAAATCGACCTACGGGACGGGCTGCTTCGCGCTGCTGGTGACGGGCGATACGCAGGTGGCCTCGCGCAACCGTCTGCTGACCACCATCGCCTATCAGCTCGGCGGGCGGCGTACCTTCGCGCTCGAGGGCTCGATCTTCGTCGCAGGGGCGGCCGTGCAGTGGTTGCGCGACGGGCTCGGCATCATCGCGTCGGCGGCCGAGACCGGCCCGCTCGCCGCGTCCGCCGATCCCGCGCAGGATGTGGTGCTGGTGCCGGCCTTCGTCGGCCTCGGCGCGCCCTACTGGAATGCGGAGTGCCGCGGCGCCATATTCGGGCTGACCCGCAACACCGGCCCTGCGGAGCTCGCCCGCGCGGCCCTCGAGAGCGTCGCCTTCCAGACCCGCGATCTCGTCGAGGCGATGCGCGCCGATTGGGGCACGCCGGCCGCCGAGACCGTGCTGCGGGTCGACGGCGGCATGGTCGCCTCCGACTGGACCATGCAGCGTCTCGCCGACATCCTCGCTGCACCCGTCGACCGGCCGACGATCTCCGAGACGACGGCGCTCGGCGCCGCCTGGCTCGCCGGCCAGCACGCGGGCGTCTATCCGGACGCCGACGCGTTCGCCCGGCAGTGGGCACTCGAGCGCCGGTTCACACCGTTGATGGCCCCAGCCGAGCGCGAGCGGCGCTATGCGACGTGGAAGGACGCGGTTTCCCGTGTGGTTGGGAGGGGGTAGCCGAGCAGCGTGGTCGAGCGCGGCGATGGTGGCCTCGGTCAGCGTGTGGATTACGAGCGTGGCCTCGGCATCATGCAGACGCTGGCCCGCCTCGCCCCTGACCACGCCGCGTTCAAGCGCGATCTCGCATGGTTCGAGGCGCGGCTCGCCGAGATGAAATAACCTGCGAGGCGGCCCCGAGCCGTGACGCCCTAGTCCCCCGCGGGCGTGTGAAGACGCCGGCTCTCCGCCGCGCGCCGTGCGGGCGCTCGCTGCGGCCGGGGAAACGGGTGGATGGGGAGTGGCGCCGCCGCCTCCGTTCTCCCGGAAATCGCGCCGGCTCGGTGGCGAGATGGGTGGGAGACGTCGATCGGCGCGACTATCCGGGATCTTTCCACAGTCGGGTATGATGCTCGCGAGGGTTCCGCATCTCAACTGGGACCCGACGTGAGCGCAGGCTGAGCCGGTCTTTATTTTTCCCTTATGACTCCGCGCCAGATTCCCAATCGATAACTTATGACGGTCTCGTCATCTCTCCTCCATCTCGCAGCGGAGGAGCATCATGCTCGATCTTATCTTTCTCGCCCTTGGCCTCGGCGGCTTCGCCCTGATGGGTGCCTACGTGGCCCTCTGCAACCGGCTGTGAGGGTGTCATGAGCGATCCCGTGATCGGGCTGCTGGTCGCCATCGGGCTTGGCGCCTACCTCGTCTACACCCTGCTTCGGCCCGAGAAGTTCTGACCCTCGGGAGGTAAACTCATGACATTCATTGGTTGGCTGCAGATCGCGATGGTCCTCGGCGCGGTGATCGCCTGCGCGTGGCCGCTCGGCCTCGCCATGGCCAGCGTCTTCAAAGGTGAGCGAACGCTCCTGACTCCCGTCCTGATACCGATCGAGCGCATGTTTTATAGCGCCGCTGGCATTCGCGTGGAGAAGGAGCAATCCTGGCTCGCCTACACGATGGCGATGCTCACGTTCAATGCGTTCGGGTTCCTCCTGCTCTACGCGCTGATGCGCTTGCAGGCGTTTCTGCCGCTCAATCCGCAAGGCTTCGCCGGCGTCGCGCCCGACCTCGCCTTCAATACGGCGATGAGCTTTGCGACCAATACGAACTGGCAGGCCTATGGCGGCGAGACGACCATGAGTCATCTCGTGCAGATGGCCGGCCTCGCCGTGCAGAACTTTCTGTCGGCGGCCACAGGCATCGCGCTCGCCATTGCCGTGATCCGCGCCTTCGCACGCAGCTCTGCACAGACGCTCGGCAACTTCTGGGTCGATATGACCCGTGCGACGCTCTACGTGCTGCTGCCGTTGTCGATCATCGTTGCGCTGCTGTTCGCGCTGACCGGCGTGCCGCAGACGTTGGCCGGCAGCGTCGAGGCGACGGCGATCGAAGGCGCGAAGCAGACGATCGCGCTTGGTCCCGTTGCCAGCCAGGAAGCCATCAAGCAGCTCGGCACCAATGGCGGCGGATTCTTCAACGCCAATGCCGCGCATCCCTTCGAGAACCCGAACACCTGGTCGAACATGCTCTCGATCTGGAGCATGCTGCTGATCTCGACCGCGCTCACCTTCACCTTCGGTCAGATGGTGGGCGACCGCCGCCAAGGTATTGCGCTGCTGGTTGGCATGTATGTCCTGCTCATCACAGCGACAGCCGTCGTCTACTGGGCCGAGACCTCTAGCAATCCACTGCTCTCCAAGGCCGGCGTCGGCATGACCGCCGGCAATATGGAAGGTAAGGAGGTCCGCTTCGGACAGGCACTTTCCGCGCTCTATGTCGTCGCAACCACGGGCCTATCCTGCGGCGCCGTCAACACCATGCACAACTCGCTGATGCCGCTCGGCGGGCTTGTGCCTTTGTTCCTGATCCAACTCGGCGAGATCCTGCCGGGCGGCGTCGGCTCCGGTCTCTACGGCATGATCGTGATCGCGATCCTGACTGTGTTCATCGCCGGCCTGATGGTCGGGCGCACGCCTGAATACCTCGGCAAGAAGATCGAGGCGCGCGAGATGAAGCTGGCGATGCTGGCATTGCTGATCCTGCCGCTCGCCATCCTTGGGTTTTCGGCGGCTGCTGCGATGCTGCCGACCGCGCTCGCAAGCCTCGCCAATGCCGGTCCACGGGGACTATCCGAGATCCTCTACGCCTACTCGTCGGCCGCCGGTAATAACGGCTCGGCCTTCGCGGGTCTCTCGGCGAATACGCCCTGGTACAACACCACCCTCGGCATCGCGATGCTGCTCGGCCGCTTTGCTTACGTGGTGCCGGTGATGGCCATCGCGGGAACGCTCGCGGCCAAGAAGAAGGTGCCCGCGTCCTCCGGCACGTTCCCGACGCACGGGCCGCTGTTCGTCGGTCTTCTCATCGGCGTGATCTTGATTCTCGGCGGTCTGCAGTACTTCCCGGCGCTCGCCCTCGGGCCGATCGTCGAGCACTTCCTGATGCATGCCGGCAAGACTTTTTGAAGGAGCCGTCCATGACCACCAAAGCCATCCCGCTCCTCGATGCCGACATCCTGCGTCAATCGGCACTCGACGCCTTCGCGAAGCTCGCGCCAGCCAAGCTTGTGCGCAATCCCGTGATGTTCGTCACGGCCGTCGTTGCCTTGCTCGTCACGCTGCTATTCGTGCGTGATCTCATGACCGGCCGTGGCGGGCTCCTCTTCTCCGGCCAGATCGCCATCTGGCTATGGTTCACCGTGCTGTTCGCCAATTTTGCCGAAGCGATCGCAGAGGGGCGAGGCAAGGCGCATGCCGATGCGCTGCGCTCGACGCGCAGCGACACGCAAGCCAAGCTGCTTCTGCACCCCGATGACCCCAAGGACGACCTTTGGGAGCCCAAGGCCGCCGACCTTCTCGAGGTCGGCGACGTGGTGCTGGTCGAGGCGGGCGACACCATTCCGGCGGACGGCGAGGTGATCGCAGGCATCGCTTCCGTAAACGAGTCGGCCGTCACCGGCGAGTCTGCCCCCGTCATTCGCGAAAGCGGCGGTGATCGCTCCGCCGTCACGGGCGGCACCGTTGTGATCTCCGACTGGATCAAGGTGCGCGTTACGGCAGAGGCTGGCTCGTCGTTTCTCGACAAGATGATCTCTCTCGTCGAAGGCGCTGAGCGCCAGAAGACACCCAACGAATTGGCGCTGTCGATCCTGCTCTCCGGCATGACCCTGATCTTCCTGATCGCGGTCGCGACGCTGTGGGGGCTTGCCGGCTACTCCGGCACAGCCCTCTCCATCACCGTGCTCGTGGCGCTTCTTGTGACGCTGATCCCGACGACGATCGGCGGGCTGCTGTCGGCCATCGGCATCGCCGGCATGGATCGTCTGATCCGGTTCAACGTAATGGCCACCTCCGGCCGTGCGGTCGAAGCGGCGGGCGATGTCGATACCCTGCTGCTCGACAAGACCGGCACCATTACCTATGGCAATCGCCTCGCGACGGCCTTCATGCCAGTTCCGGGCGTCACCGATCGGGAGGTGGCCGCTGCCGCGCTGCTGTCCTCGTTGTCCGACGAAACGCCAGAGGGCCGCTCGATCGTCGCTTTGGCCAAGGGGCAGTATGGGCAGAGCGAGCCGCAGCTTGCGGAGATGAACGCGACCGTCATCCCGTTCTCGGCACAGACGCGGATCTCGGGCATCGACGTCGATGGCCGCAGCATCCGCAAGGGTGCGGTCGATGCCGTACTCAAAACACTCGGCATCACAATGCCGGATGCGCCAGCCGCGTTCCGGGCGGAGGTCGAAAGCATTTCGCGGTCTGGCGGCACGCCCCTCGCGGTGACCGACATGCAGAAGCTGGTAGGTGTCATCCACCTCAAGGATGTCGTGAAGCCGGGCATCAAGGAGCGGTTCGCGGCGCTTCGCGCCATGGGCATCAAGACCGTGATGGTCACCGGCGACAATCCGGTCACGGCGGCGGCTATCGCGTCGGAGGCCGGCGTCGACGATTACATCGCCGAGGCTACACCGCAGGACAAGCTCGCCTACATCAAGGCCGAGCAAGCCAAGGGCCGCCTGATCGCCATGTGTGGTGACGGCACCAACGATGCCCCGGCGCTCGCGCAAGCCGACGTTGGCGTCGCCATGCAGTCGGGCACGCAGGCCGCGCGCGAGGCTGGCAACATGGTCGATCTCGACAGCAATCCGACGAAGCTCATCGAGGTGACGGAGATCGGCAAGCAGCTGCTGATGACGCGCGGCTCGCTGACCACGTTCTCGATCGCCAACGACGTCGCCAAGTACTTCGCGATCATTCCGGCACTCTTCCTGGTAACCTACCCAGAGCTTGCGGCGCTCAACATCATGGGCCTCGCGACGCCTGAGAGCGCCATTCTGTCGGCTGTCATATTCAATGCCCTCGTCATCGTTGCGCTGATCCCCTTGGCGCTGAAGGGCATCGCCTATCGGCCGATCGGGGCTGCCGCACTGCTGCGCCGCAACCTGCTCGTCTACGGGCTCGGCGGCCTCATCGTGCCCTTCGTCGGCATCAAGCTGATCGACCTCGCCATCTCGGCCCTGCGGCTCGCCTGAAGGAGAACCATCATGATCTCGCATCTTCGCCCCGCGCTCGTGATGCTGGCCCTGTTCACGCTCCTCACAGGCCTGATCTACCCACTCGCCATCACCGGCTTGGCGCAAGTGCTTCTGCCGTTCGGCGCGAATGGCAGCGTCGTGAAGCGCGCCAACCAGGTCGTCGGATCCGAGCTGATCGGCCAAACCTTCTCATTGGACCGGTACTTCCGGCCGCGTCCTTCGGCTGCCGGTGAGAAGGGCTACGATGCCGCCGGCTCATCAGGTTCAAACCTCGGTCCGCTGTCCAAGAAGGTCATCGACCGGGTCGAAGGCGATGTGGCCGCGTTGCGCAAAGCGGGCGCCCAGACGATCCCGGCCGACGCGGTGACGGCGTCGGCCAGCGGTCTCGACCCGCATATATCCCCGGCCTACGCCGCGCTTCAGATCGCCCGGGTCGCCGCCGCCAGAGGCATGACTGAGGCCAGGGTTCGGGCCCTTGTGGAGGCAACCGTCGAGCGCCCTGCACTTGGGCTCTTCGGAGAGTCGCGAATCAACGTTCTGCGCCTCAACCTCGCACTTGACGCGGCCCCGCCCGGCGGCGCCGGATAGGATGTGATGGCCCACCAGAAAGCCACATCCCAAGACGAACGGCGCCCCTCTCCAAGGGCGCTGCTGGAGCTCGCCGCCAAGGAGAGCCGCGGCAAGCTGAAGGTTTTTCTTGGCATGGCGCCCGGCGTCGGCAAGACCTACGCCATGCTCGCGGCGGCCCGATCACAAAAGGCCGAGAACGTCGATGTACTCGTCGGCGTCGTAGAGACGCACGGGCGGTCAGAGACGGCATCGCTACTCGATGAGCTGGAGGTATTGCCGCGAAAACCGGTCCCCTATCGGCGGCGCACCCTGATGGAGTTCGACGTCGAGGCGGCAATCGCGCGAAAGCCGAAGCTCCTCCTTGTCGACGAGTTTGCCCATACCAACGCGCCGGGCCTGATCCATGCCAAGCGTTATCAGGACGTGGAGGAAGTCCTCCGCAATGGCATCGATGTCTGGACCACCCTCAACATCCAGCACCTGGAAAGCCTGCAGGACGTCGTCCAGCGCATCACCGGCATCCGCGTGCAGGAAACGGTGCCCGACAGAGTTCTCGAGAAGGCCGACGAGATCGTCGTCGTCGACCTGCCGCCCGAGGATCTGATCCAGCGCCTCAAAGAGGGCAAGGTCTATCTTCCTGAGAATGCACGCCGCGCGATCGACCAGTTCTTCAAGCCGAGCAATCTGACGGCTCTGCGTGAGCTGGCGCTGCGCCGCACGGCTGATCGCGTCGATGAGCAGATGCTGGCGCAGCTGCGCCAGCAGGGCATCGAAGGGCCATGGCCAACGGCCGAGCGGATACTCGTCTGCGTCGGCAGCGATCCGCATTCCGAGTTCGTCATTCGCACCGCCGCGCGTCTTGCTACGGCGCAGAAGGCTGAATGGGTCGCGCTGCATCTGAAGCCAAGCGACCGCGAGATCGCCGATCGAGCTATCGTCCGTCGTATCGAGAAAATGATGCGGCTCGCCGAGCGACTGGGGGCGAGCACAGTGCGGCTCAGCGCAACCGACCTCGTTGGCGAAATCCTCTCCTATGCGAAGCGCAACAACGTCACGCAGATCGTCATCGGGCGCTCAAAGGCTGGCCCCATTGCGCGGCTGCTTGGACGCTCGCTGTCGCACGACCTGGTTCGGCGCGCCAGTGGACTTTCAGTTCTGATCGTCGCACCGGAGGCCGAGAAGCTCGCTAAAGGCAGGGCCCCGGCCTCACCCAAAGGTTCATTGCCGCCGGCTGGCCCATTGACAACAGCGCTGGCGATTGCCGCAAGCGCTGTCACGATAGCCGTGCTTGTCGGTGTTGCGCTGGAACAGGTGACACGACTGCCAAACCTCTCGATGGTGTTCCTTCTCGCTGTTCTTCTCTGCGGCATGCGCTTTGGAATGACATCAGCGATTGCTGCCTCGGTCCTATCATTTCTCGCCTACAATTTCTTCTTCATCGACCCACGCTACACCTTCACCATCACCCAGCCATACGAGCTGCTGTCGTTGTTCATCTTCCTCGCCGTCGCCGTTGTGACGGGCTCACTTGCAGGACGGCTCAGCGAGCAAGCTACTGCTACTCGCGAGCGCGCCGAGGCGACGCAGGCGCTGTTCGACTTCTCGCGCAAGCTCTCCAGTGTGCCGAAGCTCGATGACGTGCTCTGGCTCTTGGCCAGCCAGGTGGCCGGCATTGCCAAGGGAAAGTCAGTCGTTATGTTGGATCGCGGCGTTGGTCTATCGATCGAGTACAGCTGGCCCCCCGACGATCAGCTCGGAACCTCGGATTGGGCAGCGGCGCGATGGGCGCACGAGAAGCAGGAACCAGCAGGGCGAGGCACTGACACGCTGCCATCGGCGCGGTTTCAATTCCGGCCCATGCAAGGCGCGAAGGGTCCGATCGGGGCCGTCGGGATCGATGCCGGAGACGGCGACGACGCACTGAGCGATGCGATTGCCGCGACGATCCAGTCATTCATCGAGCAGGCCGCTGTCGCCATCGAGAGGATTGCGCTTGTCGAGCAAGCGTCGCAAGCCGAGACGGCGGCAGAGGGCGAGCGCCTCCGGGCCGCGCTGCTATCCTCGATCTCACATGATTTGCGCACGCCCTTGGCTTCCATCGTGGGCTCAGTGACCAGCCTGCGAACGCTTGGTGCTCGGATGTCGAAATCCGACCGTGGCGACCTTCTGGCAACTATCGAGGAGGAGGCCGGCCGCCTCTCGCGCTTCGTCTCGAACCTGCTCGACATGACACGCCTCGAAGCTGGTGCCATTGATATCCGCCGAGACTGGGTCGACGTGGGCGACGTAGTTGCGAGCGCCGTCGAACGTGCCCGCAAGGCGTTCCCGAGGCGGAAGATCTCGACTGCCGTTCCAGACAAGTTGCCGCTCATCAAAGGTGATGCTGCGCTCCTCGAGCAGGTGCTCTTCAACCTGCTCGACAACGCCCATAAGTATAGCGACCCGGGCACGCCGACGGAGGTGAAAGTCATCACCGCACCGGTCGAGATCACGCTCACCGTCACTGATGGCGGCATCGGCATTCCAGCTGACGCCTTGGAGAAGGTCTTCGAGAAGTTCTATCGTGTCACCGGCAGTGACGGTCGTGCGCCGGGCACCGGCCTCGGGTTGTCGATCTGCTCCGGCATCGTCAAAGGCATGGGTGGGACCATCAAGGCCGAGAGCCCCATCACCGACAATCGCGGAACGAGGATCACGATCAAGCTTCCGGTCGCGGCAAACGAGACGACAGTCGAGGCAGGAGTCGGATGATGACGGCGCACCGGGTACTGGTCGTCGACGACGAGCCGCAAATCCAGCGGTTCCTGAAGCCCAGTCTGAATGCCGCCGGCTACGACGTCATTGCGGCCGTAAATGGCACCGACGCGCTGAAGGCTGCTGCGACCCAAGCGCCTGATGTCGTTCTGCTCGACCTGGGCCTTCCCGACATGGACGGCAAAGATGTCATCGCCAAGTTGCGCTCATGGTCGAAGGTGCCGATCGTGGTGCTGTCTGCACGCGATCGTGAAGCGGAGAAAATCGCTGCTCTCGACCTCGGCGCCGATGACTACGTCAACAAGCCCTTCGGCATTGGCGAATTGATGGCGCGCCTCAGGACAGCGCTGAGGCACGCTTCGCAAGCTGCTGGCGAAGTGGAGAAGGTGGTCAGCGGCGACCTAGTGATCGACATAGCCGCCCACGCCGTCACGCGTGCCAGCAAGCAGATCAAGCTGACGCCGAAAGAGTTCGAGCTACTCGCGATCCTGGCGCGGAATGCGGATCGGGTCGTCACACATCGCCAAATCCTCGCCGCCGTCTGGGGTCCGGCCCATACCGAGGACCTCCAGTATCTCCGAGTCTTCATCGGCCAGCTCCGGCAGAAGCTGAAGGGCGAGCCCGATGAGCCCGAGCTGATCCAGACCGAAGCAGGTATAGGCTACCGGCTCGTGCAGCCGAGCGGGTGAGGCTCGTGCCCCACCTCTACCGAAAACGCCGCTCTGCGGTGCGGGCTTGACGCGAGATGCTTTCGGCGGGCGAGCGCTATGCTATTGCTGACTATCTCTATGCCGTCGCGTAGGCTGCGCGTCCAACGGCAATCAGCGCCTTCTGATCGTTAAATACGTCGACATCGACCACGCCCACGCTCTTGCCCGCGCGGCGCACCCTGGCGGTGATGGAAAGGTCGGTCTTGATTGCGGGCCTCAGATAGTCGACTCGAAAGTTGATTGTTGGCAGGCCACGGCGCAGTGCCATCACCAACGCGTAGTCGCCGACCGTGTCGATGATGGCGGCCAGCGGTCCGCCGTGCCACTGGTTGCTGCCCGCTCCCCGCTCGAACTCCGGCCGCATGGCGCAAATCATGGTCACCTGCTCGGCGATCGGATCGGCCTCCACCACTTTCAGGCCGAGGAAAGCAATGAAGGGCGAGCGGTCGAGCATCACCTGCATCTCTGCCATAGTCAGGGGCACCGCCGCGCCGCCCTTCGTTGCGCTCATGGCGCCACCACGACCTTGCCGAACACTTCGCGATCCTCGAGCAGCCGCAGCGCCTCGCGCGCCTCGGTGAGAGGGAAGATTCGGTCAATCACCACCTTGAGCCGGCCATCGCGCACCATGCCGAGCAGCGTCTCGATGGTCGAGCGCTGCCAGCCGTTGGAGCCGAGAACCTTGAGCTCGAACGTCCAGATGAAGCGGATGTCCTCCTTGGGGTCGAAGCCGGCCGTCGCGCCGCAGGTCAACAAGCGACCGCCGACTTTCAGCACCTTAAGCGACTTCACCCAGGTGTCGCCACCTGTGTAGTTGACGACCACATCGACACCGTTACCGGCGCTGGCACCGCGCCGCGCCGGCTTGCCGTACATCGCGTAAACCTCCTTCTGGAAGTCGTGTGTGACGTAGTTGATGGTGCGGTCGGCGCCGAGCTCGAGCAGGCGCTTCGCCTTGGCATCGGTGCCGGCACAGGCAATCACCTCGGCGCCGGCTAGCTTGGCCAGTTGAAGGCAGCAAACGCCGACGCCACCGGAGGCACCGAGGATCAGCACGCGCTCGCCCTTGGCCACGTGCCCGTTGGTGGTCATCATACGTAGGGCTGTGCCATAGGCCACGGGTAGCGCAGCGGCTTCGGCGAAGCTGACGCCATCGGGAATGGCGATCAGCTGGTGGACGCGAGCCCGGCACAGCTCGGCGAGCCCGCCGTTGACCGTCTCGCCCATCAGCCCCCCCTCGACCCGGTTGATCGGGTCAACCAGCACACGGTCGCCGCGCTTCCAGCCAGTGACGCCGGGGCCGATCTCGGCAATCTCGCCGGCGACGTCAAGGCCCATGACGATCGGCATCGGCACCTTGATGCCGGGCATGCCGCGCCGGGTGAAGACGTCGTGGTAGTTCAGCGAGCAGGCCTTGACGGCGAGAACGACATCGCCCTCGCCGGGCTTCGGATCGGGAAAGTCTGTCTCGAAGGCGAGGTGCTCGGGGCCGCCATGGGCACGGACGACGGCAGCTTTCATGTCAGGCATCTCCCCGGGTTGGCATCAGACCGGCCAACCGTCGCTTGTCGATCTTGTTGGTGCCGGCGAGCGGCATCTCGTCGATGAAGAAGACGCGGCGCGGATGCTGATAGGCTGGCGCATGGGCCAGTGCGTAGTCCTTGACCGCCTGCTCGTCGAGCACGGCGTCGACTGCACGCACGACGAACGCCACCGGCTTGTGGCCCTTGACTTCGTCGGGCACAGGCAAGACCGCTGCCTGATGGATGCCGGGATGGCGCTCTAGCATCTTCTCGACCTCGCCAGGATAGATGTTCTCGCCGCCGCACACGAACATGTCGTCGACCCGCCCGACGAAGAAGAAGAAGCCGTCGGCGTCGCGGCGGAAGACGTCGCCGGTGCGATAGAATCCGTCCGGTGTGATGGCGCGCGCCGTCGCCTCCGGAAGCTTGTGATAGTGCGTCATCAACCCGCCGCACTTCATTTCGAGTTCGCCCTCGTCCTCGACCTCGCGTCCTTCGCGGATCAGTCTCAGCTCGACCTGCGGATGGGGATAGCCGGTCGACAGCTCGGGTTGCCGCAGGCCCCGTGGATGCGGGCCGAAGACCACCGGGCCGGCCTCGGTAGTCCCGTAGCCGTTGCTGATCTGCGCCTTTGGAAAGGCGCTGCGCACTTGATCGATCAAGCCTTGGGTGAGCGGCGCCGAACCCATGCGAACGCCTTCGACGGCGCTGAGATCGTTGGCTGCCAGCACCGCGCGCTCACGCAGCATCATTGCGATCATGGTCGGCACCGAGGTCAGCTGGACGGCCCGGTGGCGCGCGGCAGCCTCGATGTAGCTGCGCGTCGTGAATTGCGGTAGCAGAACGATCGTGTCGCCATGGCTGAACGTCGTCTGGCACATGGCGAGGCCGTTCATGTGATAGAGCGGTGCCGCCACAAGGACGCGATGGCCGAACGGACCCGGCCGGCGAACACGTTGGCTCACCACCCACAGATGCGAGTAATGCGACAGAACCACACCCTTCGGTCGGCCGGTCGAGCCTGACGTATAGAGGAACATGGCCGGTTCCTCCGGCTGCATCGGCACCGCACGGAACGGCTCGGCGTCATGATCCGAGGCGAGCAATTTGGCAAAGTCATCATTGAACGACAGCTTGGGCACGGTGTTGGGGGCGAGCGACAGCCGCGCGTTGTCGCCAATGACGAGCCGCGCATCGCTGTCGTCGACGACGTAGCTGACCGTCTCGGCCGGGAGCTTCCAGTTCACCGGCACCGCAACGAAGCCTGCCTGCATGGCGCCGAAGAACGTGAACAGGTACTCGGCCCGGTTGGCCGCGAGGATGGCAACCCGCTCTCCGCGTTTGAGACCACGCCGTTGCAGGGCCCTTGCCACCATGCCGCTCAGTCGCAGCAGGTCGGCATAGCTGTAGTGCCGCTCGGAACCGTTACCGCCGGCGTCGATCAGAGCGGTGCCGTTTCCCGGCGCCTCGCGCGAAATCGCATCGCCCTGGTTGTCGTACTTGATGGTTGCCACCGGCCTCACTCGCAGATGCGTGTTGCGATGATCCGACTACTCGATGAATTCGATCACGGCATTCATCGCCTCGCGCGCCGGAACGACCACACGACCACCCCGCTCGACGAAGGGGATCGCGCCCTGGCGTAGGGCCGCAGCCGCTCGTGCGAGAGACGTCGTGCGGAAGGCGAGACCCGCCATGTAGGCTGGGCGACCGGCAGCATCCGGCATGGCGTCACCGCCCACTTCGGCGCCGAGTGCGGCAGCCGTCAGGATGTCGAACCGGGAGTTGCCGACGATCACCGCGCATCCGCCTTCGATTGGGCGCACGGCCTGGGTGCCGAACATGTCGGCGTAGAGCTTGGCCGCCTTCACCGGATTGGGCTCGACGATTGTTGCGCGCGCCACGGCGACCGTACCATTGTCGTGGTGGCGCCATTCGTCGCGCCACACCAGATCACGCGTGAAGTGGTGGCAGTAGTAAACGCGGCCATAGGGCACGATGCCAGCCTTCATGCGCACGGTGCGAAAGCGCGCCTCGAGCGTCTGGCCGTCGACCTTGACGGGTCGCGTGAACTCGACGGGCGGATCGACCGGAACGCCCGCCGTCTTCAGGGCGGCATGGGTGGCTCCCGAATCCTCCGAGCCGAACACCAAGCCGTTCAAGCCCGGCGCGAAGTCGAGCAGGTCGAGCCGGCCCGAGGTCGCCCCCTTGGGAATGGCGATCAGCTCGAGATAGTCGGTGCCGAACATCGCCAGATGGTTCATGGAGCCGAGTGAATGAAAGCCGCGCTCGGTGAGCGTGAAGCCCAGCCGCCGGTAGATGTCCGCGGCGCGGTCCATATCGTCGCGGGCGTTGATGACGACATGGTCGAGCGTTGCTGCCGGCAGTGCCATACCTCACCTCGTCGCCTCTGGGGTTGCGAGATCAAGACCCTGCCATGGCGTGCGACCTCGGACAAGCCGAGCGGCCCAGGCGGGGAATGGCCGATGATCGCGCATCGCCTTCGTCATTGCCGGGATCATGTCGATCGCGTCATCGTCGCACGAGACGTGAGCGAGGTCGCGGAACGGGCCTGTGTCGACGTCCGGTATCAGCGGGACCGCGTCTGGCGTTCTGGAGGCGGCTAACCTGTATCGGCAGCGCAACATTGGGCGAGGCTGGAGGTCAGTCCGGCGGTATCCATCGTGCCGCGCTTGGCTATGAATACAAGTTCCGCAGCAAATCCTCTGGATGCGCCAGCGGGCCCCCGGCCGATCGTCGCGCGAGTTCCGACGAGTTGAAACAGCAGCAGCTCTTTCGGCCGTCCGGCGAACGTTACGAGACCCTTCGCGCGGACGAGAACGCCTGCGTACCGGCTGATGACGGCCTGAAATGCCACCATGTCCAGCGGCTCGACCGAAGTCCACGATATGGTCTCGAAGGAATGGGGCGGGTTGGCACGAGCTACTCCGACATCGGGCTGCCATCGATAGACGTCGGTCGCGAAAAGGAGTTCGGGCGAGAGGTAGCCGTCGACCATGTCATAGATCAGATGATCCGCTTTTTGGCGTCTGACCATCGCCTTCACCCGCTCACACTCCTTGTCGCTCACGAGATCCGTCTTGCTCAAGGCAACGATGTCGGCCGCAACCAGTTGCGATTGCCAGAGCCCGTCCCCCGCCAGTCTCGGTTCATCGATGAGGGAGCGGGCGTCCGCCACGCAGATCACGGTTTCGAGCGCCGCCTCCTTCCAGATGACAGGATCGAGCAAGGTCCGCACGATCTCGGCAGGATTGGACAAGCCACTCGTCTCGATGACGATGCCGTCCGGTGCCGGATCACGCCGGAGGATCATGCTCAGCGTCTGAAGGAGATCGCCCAGCAGGCTGCAGCAGATGCAGCCATTCTTGAGGCTGATCACATCATCGGACACACTCGCCAGCAGCGCCGCATCGATGTTGATCGTGCCGAAATCGTTCACGACCGCCGCCAGCTTCCGGCCTTGAGGATCACGCAGAATGCGATTGATCAGCGTCGTCTTGCCGGCGCCAAGATAGCCCGTGATCAGGAGTATCGGCGTCGGCATCAGCGCGGCTCACGACGCACGGGCCGTCCCGGCCTTGCATTGAGCCGCAGATGGCCATCTGCGATCACGGCCTCCCCATTGACGAGCACATGGCGCATGCCGCGCGCAGGCCTGTTCATGGCACTGAACTCGGCCATGTCCTGCAACTGATCGTAATCGAAGATGATCAGGTCGGCGTCGCAGCCAACCTTGATCCGGGCCTTCCGGCGCATCTGTGGTGTGCTCGCTTCCAGGATCTCGGCCGGGATCAGGGTGCATTTACGCAGGCCCTCGATGAGCGGCATCGTCTGCCGATCCCGCACCCAGCGACTGAGAAACCTCGTGAACGTGCCCGCCGACCGTGGATGGGAGACGACGCCATCCGGCAGTGGCCACGCATCGCCCGTATAGGCCGTGCCATCGATCATCCAGGCGATCGCATCGGAGGCAATGGCGCCGCCGGGAAAGAGCACTGAGACGTCGAGCAGATCACGGTGGCGCGGCGTGATGTCGACGTCGAGGAAGTGCCAGAGGATCAGCGAGCCAGGATCCTTCGCCTGCGCGGCCAACAACTCGTCGCGACTGGCAAGGCGCTGCCGCGACTGAAGCAGCTCGATCGTATCGTAGCCGCCTCCGGTGCGATCGGGGAACTCCGGATCCGTGAAGAATGCGGCCCCGACGACGGTCGATCCCACGCCGTATGGATAGGCCTCCACCGTCACCTTGAGCCCCTGCGCCTGGGCCGTGCGCACGAGCTCTGCGGCATGCTCGACATCCTGCAGGCTTGTCGAGTTGAAATGGCAGATGTGCATGTGCGCGCCCGTCGATCCGGCAAATCCGATGAGGCGCGTGTAGGCCTCGATCGAGCTGCGTGGATCGACGTTCGACATGTAGGCGATGTGCGTGAAGGTCGGCGCGTTGACGCCAGCCGCCACGCGGCACAGGGCAGACATCTCTTTGGCGCCGGCCCCCGGCACATAGGCATTGGGGAACCCGATCCCGAGCCCGCCGTCATCCAAGCCCCGTCGGACGCGGGCGATTATCTCCTCCGCTTCAGTCGCGGAGGCAGCGGCGGACGACCAACGCGGGTCACGCATCGCCCGCCCCATGCCCTCGATGTTGGCCTCGACCTGCTGCGACGTCATGGCGCCGATGCGCGCAAACACCCATCCGGTCGATGCACCATAGTTCAACGTCCGCCCGACGCGCGCCTGCTCGTCGTACCAGCGCGCCACCGGCCACACGCCGAGCTCAAGCTCGAGGGTGGTCGTCACCCCGTCGAAGGCCTGCATGCGATCGGCCGGCAGAGATTGGCCGTGGGCATGCAGATCGATGAAGCCCGGCGCGACGACCAGCCCACCGGCCTCGATGACGCGAGCAGCCTCGCCGACGTCCCGCCCAACAGCGACAATCAAGCCCGCGTTGATGGCAACATCCGCAACGGCGTCATGACCGCTCTCGGGATCGATGACACGGCCACCTCGGATCAACAGGTCGTACATCGATCGCCAGGTCCTCCATCACCATGCGGCATCCAGATGACCAGCAACCTGGGGTGCCGCGCGCCCGGTGCCTCAAGCATTGCACCCTGTCGCAGCGACAGCACCTATGGCAAGCTTACATCAAATGGCGCTGCATTGCCGGAGGGTCCCTTGTCGTCACCGCTTCAGATCGGGTTTCTCGTCTTTCCGCACATCACGCAGCTCGACTTCACGGGGCCGCTGCAGGTCCTCAGCCGGGTGCCGGGCGCCAAGGTGCACCTCATCTGGAAGCGGATCGAGCCCGTGCCGAGCGATACCGTCCTGTCCATCATGCCGACCCAGACCCTCGCCGAATGTCCCCAGCTCGACGTGATCTGCGTGCCCGGCGGCTATGGCACCGATGATCTGATGGTCGACGACGACGTGCTGGAGTTCCTGCGCAAGCAGGCCGTAGGCGCCAAGTACATCACGTCCGTGTGCACGGGCTCGACGGTCCTGGCTGCTGCCGGACTTCTGAAGGGCTATCGCGCGACGTCGCACTGGAGCGCCATCGACTCCCTGAGCCTGCTCGGGGTGATTCCGTCGCGAGAGAGGGTCTGCGTCGATCGCAATCGCATCACCGGAGGTGGCGTCACGGCCGGCATCGACATGGCGCTGATGATGGCCGCGCGCCTCGTCGATCAACCGACAGCCGAAGGCATCCAGCTCGGCATCGAGTACAATCCGGCTCCGCCATTCAATGCAGGTTCGCTCGAAACGGCGCCGGCTGCGGTGGTCTCCACGCTAAAGGAGAGAATGGCGCCGTCGGCGGCGCGACGCATCGAGATAGCGAGGCGCGCTGCCGCACGATTGAGCTGACGTACAACTCTGACCCGACAAGTTCTGGCGACGCGGTTGAAGCGATCGAGCTTGCCGACCGCCTGCTCGATGTGCGCGCGGCCTTGGCTTGCCGGGCCGGACGGGGCTCCGGGTGCCAAATCAGATTGGGGCCGAAACGCTCGATCTCAAAAAATTCATCTTAGAAACAGAGTTCTAGATCGAATTCTTGGCGGAGGAGGGGCGTCCGCACCGGCCTCAATCCAGCGAGGTGGCGCGGGCACTTGGAGAACGCCCTTCCAAAGCCTTCGTTGGTCCGGCGCGTAGCGCACCACCCGGCGCTCGACTGGCGCGAGTTGACCGCGGTCATGGCCGAGGAGGCACAGCGACAGGGCGCGTCGGCACGCGCTCTGGGCCGACTTCGGCGCCACATGCTCCACCCTGACAACCTGGTGAGCTTCGTCGCGGCCTATGCGTTCGACGGTGGGTCGGCGGTCTGGCCGAGGCGCATGTCACCGGCGGCCTCCTGGGTGAGACATTCGACACCATCTTCGTCGACCAGAACGAACCACCTCTTGCTTTCCGGAGAACGCGCCGATCAAACGAGCCGGAAGTCGTCGGCGCCGAGCGAGGCCACGGTCACGCCCTGGATGGTGAGAACGTTCGTCCCTGACGTGATCGCGACACCCGCGGCGACGGTGGTCATGGCAGCCTGGACGGCCGCGTAGTCGGCGAAGACGGCGCTCGAGAACACCAGCAGATCCTGGTCGCCCGCCGTGTCGCCGAAACCGCCCCGCGAGATCGTGTCCGTGCCGAAGCCGGCGAAGAACGCGAACTGGTCGGAGCCGCCGCCGCCATTCAGCGTGTCGTTGCCGATGCCGCCCTCGAGCCAGTCCGCGCCGTTGCCACCGCTCAGGTTGTCGTTGCCGGCCCCGCCGAACATGAGGTCGTTGCCGTCACCGCCCGTGAGCTGGTCGTTGCCGCCGTTCCCGACGAGGGTGTCGTTGCCAGCGGCACCGCTCAGCGTATCGGCACCGGCAGCACCCGCCATGAGATTGGCGAGCGAATTGCCGCCCGCATTGATGGCGCCGGCTCCCGTCCGCACGACGTTCTCGAAGTTGCTCGGGAGCGTGAAGCTCGTCAGCGTGGTCAGGACAGTGTCGTTGCCCTGGTTGGCGTTCTCGGACAGCCTGTCGCTGGAGTTGTCGACGACGAAGGTATCGTTACCGGCACCGCCGACCATGCTGTCGCGACCGGTCCCGCCGTCGAGATAGTCATTGCCGCCCCCACCGTTGAGGGTGTCGTCGCCGCCGAGGCCGCGAATACGGTCGTCGGTGCCGGCACCTGTCCTCGTATCGTTGCCCGCGGTTCCGTCGACGATGCCGGCGCTCGGAGTGGTCTCCGCCAGATTCGTGAGACTGACGGTGATGCTCTGGGTCCGCGCCAGTCCCGTCGCGTCGGCGACCCGGACCTGGAGGGTGTGCGAGGCCGCCGTCTCGTAGTCGAGGACGGCGCTGCCCGCGACCACGATCTGGTTGCCGACGAGGACGAACCGGCCCTCGGCGCTGCCGACCAGCTCGAACGTCACCGCCGTGCCCTCGGGATCGAGAGCCGCCAGCGCCGCCGCTGTCACTCCGTTCTGGGTGTTCTCGGCAATGGAGACGGCTACCGGCGAGGTCAGCGACGGGGCGTCGTTCACCGGTGTCACGTCGATCGTCACCGTCGCCGTGTCACGCAGCGTCGGGTCGGCGATGCGCGCCACGGTGTAGGCGAAGCTCACCTGGCCATTGTAGTCGGCGGCGGGGGCGAAGGTGATCCGGTCGTCGACACCGAGCGTGAGCGTACCTGCGGGCACCGCCCCCGCCGTGAGCGCGACGGGGACACCGACGCTCACCGACACCCCGTTGATCTCGACGATCGACACCTGATTGCGGTTGCCGTTCACGTCGTTGTCGAGGGGGTCGATGACGAGGCTCGTATCCTCCGCCGTGGTGAACACGTCGTCGAGCGCGATCGGCAGGTTGCTCGTGACGTCGGAGGCGAGCAGCGTGACGTTGTTGAAGTCCAGCAGCTCGATGTTCCGGAGCGTATCGGTGCCCTCGTTGCCGGTGGCCCGGATGTCCGTGACCGTGATCGACCCGTCGGGATTGGTCGTGATGGTGAAGCTCGTGTTGTTGAAATTGCCACCGAACACCGCCCGGTCGAGCGTACCGTCGCCGCCGTCGAGCGCATCGTTGCCGGCGTTGCCGCGCAACACGTCGTCGCCCGCCCCTCCGAGGAGACTGTCGTCGCCGGCTCCGCCCGCCAGCGCGTCATTGCCGTCGCCACCGTCCATGGTGTCGTTGTCGGCATTGCCGCTCAAGTCGTCGTTACCTCCGCCGCCGAGCACGAGGTCGGCGCCACCGCCGCCAATCAGCACGTCGTCGCCGTCGCCGCCGTCGATGGTGTCGGCCTCGCCGTTGCCGTCGATGACGTCGTTGCCGGCGCGGCCGAGCAGCACGTTCGCCGCACCGCTGCCGGTGATGGTGTCGGCGCTCTCACCGCCCGTGACGTTCTCGATGCCGGTATAGACGTCCTCGATGCCGAAGGCTGCCAGGAGGGCGCCGGTGTTGGGGTTGCGATCGCTCAACACCTGGCGCTGGCCAGCGACCAGAGCCGCGGTGAGATCGATCTGGAAGCGCGCAAACTCGCCTTGGTAGGAGAGCGTATCGAGACCGGCGCCGCCGTCGATGGTGTCGCGGCCGAAGCCGCCGAGCAGGAGGTCATCACCCTGGCCACCGTCGAGGGCGTCGTTTTCGCTGCCGCCGAGAAGCGTGTCGTTGCCGGCTTCGCCGAAGAGGAGATCGGTCTCGCTGCCGCCGAGCAGCACGTCATTGCCGAGCCCGCCGTGCAACTCGTCCTCGAGAGCCCGACCGTCGAGCACGTCGTCGCCGGCAGTGCCGACGAGCACGTCGCGGGGCGCACCGTCGCGTGGCCCGATGATGACCTGGCCCGGTATGCGCGTCTCGAGCATGCGGGCGACGATGCCGTCCGGATCGGTGGCGTCGGGTCCGGTATTGTCGGCTTGGCCCTGGTAGACGACGACCACACGGCCATCGAGCAAGCCGGCGACCGCGAGGCCGCCTGTCGCGGCGTCGGCGACCGTCGTATCACCATCGCCGCTGACGGCGAAGGACGTCCCGACCGCGGCGCCGGCTGCATCGAAGCGCTGCACGAGGATCTCCGTGGCGCCGGAGACGGTGACGTTCTCCCAGGAGACGAGGAAAGTGGAGTCGGCTGCGATATCGGGTTCACCGGCCGGCATGACTCGGAACTCGCCGCCTGCCGGAACGGTGATGCCGAGATCCACGTCGCCACTGGGCACCCAGGACCCCCCGTTGCCGGTGAACATCTGGCTGTGAAGGCGCCCGTCGACGCTCCAGACCACGGCGAAGTTGAAACCGAGCCCGACGACCTGGACGTGATCGGCAGCGCCGCCCACCGCCCCCACCGGAGCAAACGCCGGTCCGGCCGTGAGGTCGGTGACGCCGTAGTGCGGATTGGGGACCGTCGGGGTCGCGACATCGCCGTCGTCGTCGATCTCGGTGGCAAGGTCGGTGACGGGCACGTACATCGCGAGCTGCACGTTGCCAGAGCCGTCGATGTAGCCGATCACCTGCTGGCCGTCGTGGAGCGAGGCCATGCTCGGATCGCGGCCCTGGGCGACGAGGATAGAGGTGTTGTCCCCAGCGGTGGCGGCGAGGCCATCGAGGCCGATCGAGATCGGCTGGCTCTCGATGCCGGGCGTGTCACCAGCCGGCACGGAGAAGACGGAGAATCGCTCCATCATGATGTTGCCGGCGGTGCCTGCGGCACCCGACTCGACCCACACCGCGTTGAATCCGAATTCCAGGGTGTCATTGGCGGCGTCGACGATCTCATAGCCTGCCGCCACGGCGTTGTGCTGCGCCACGCCCGGCGCGGCGGCGGTTACGCCTGCCTCGACGCCCACCGGGCCATCGAGGACCGACGCGTGGCGGAAGCGCACCGACGTGGCGCCGCCCGCGTCCGTCTCCTGCCAAATGGTCAGGAAGCCCAAGTCGCCGGCCATGGTGGTGTACGGTCTCTCGACAACGCCGGCGCCGTCGTCGAGACGGAAGGCCTGGGCCTGCGGGTTGGCGACGTCGCCGGTGCCGAACAGGGGATCGGGCTGGCCGAGGACGTCGTAGGCCTTGCCGTAGAGGGCGTCTCCGGATCGCCAGACCACCGCGAAGTTGTTCTGCAGGGCCGCGGCTGCCGGGCGATCCTGCAAGCCCGTGGTCAGGTTGGCCACGCCCGCCGGATCGGTATTGACGGCAAAATCATTGGTGCTGAGCACACCACCCGCGGCAATGCCCGCAAGGCCGGAGGCCGACGGGAGGGTCTGGAAGAACAGATCCATCGACACCTCGTCGGTGCCGGGGACGCCGCCGAAGCGGAGCTGCTCGAAGTCCTTGATGACGTCCTGACCGTCGGGGCCGGGGTCGCCGGCGACGCCGCTCGGGCGCATGTCCTTGACGGTGAAGCTGCCGTCGCCGTTGACGGTGATCGAGTAGCGCGACTTGTCGGAGGCGTAGATGGCCGTGTCCACGTCCGTCATCGGGCTGCTCGGCGCGTCGAGGCCATTGACGACGTCCTCGCCGGCGAGCAGCAGGTCGCTGCCGACGTTGCCGACGATGGTGTCGTTGCCGAGGCCGCCGACGATCTTGTCGTCGTTGCCGCGTCCATCGATGAAGTCGTCGCCGACGGTGCCGTAGATCTCCTCCCGCCGCGCCCGGAGGCCGCCGGCCGGCAGCACCAGGTCGCCGAAGATGGTCTCGCCAGCCGGGTTGCGGGTGTCCATGATGCGGGTCACGACGTCGCCGTCCGCACCGTCGCGATAGGCGACGACGAAGCGGTCGCTGATCAGGCCGCCGACGCCGAACAGGCCCTGATCGCCGAGAATGCCGTCATTGATCCGGGCCACGTCGCCGACCGGCACGCCAACGCCGTTGACATGCTTGGCAAAGATGCCCTTGCCGTCGCCGTCATCGCGGCCGAATACGACGAGGAAGCCTTCGTTGGCCTCGCCGAGGCCGGCAATGCGCAGCTCACCGGTGAAGCTCGCTGGATCGCCCTGGGTCAGCTCGAAATTGCTCACCACAGTCTGTACGACGCCCGGAATCCAGGCGCCCGCACCAGCGCCGAGCACATAGGTCTGCGCCTTGACGACGGGGCCGCCAGCGGTCGGATCGTCCTCGACCCAAACGATGCCGAAGTTGCCGGCACCGAGCGGCACGACCTGCTGCGACTGCCCGGCGGGAACGGCGCCGATGTTGGCGAGGACGGTGGCGTTCGCCGAGCCATCGGCATTCCAGATCCTCCCCTGGATCAGGCCCGCGTCATCGATCCACGTGACGATGGTCTCGCCGTCGTGGGCGACCGCCATCGACGGCCCGCGCCCGGTTCCGACGACGATCGCCTCGTTGGCGCCGTCGCCGCTCTTGCCGTCGATGCCGGCGGCTTCGGGCGGGCTCGGATTGCCGAGGTCGTCGAGGGGCACCATGTAGCGCTGGAGCATGACGGCGGCGCCGCCGTCTGCGGCCTGCTGCACCCACATGACGTTGAACCCGCTCGTGATCGACAGCTCACCCGGGATCGTCGGGTTGGGCTCGACGATCTCGTACGCCGAGATGATCGGCGTGCCGATGGTGCCGTCGGTCGTCGCGATGGTGAACTCCTCGCCGACGATCGATTCGGGGCCGGTGAAGCGGGCGCGCAGCACTGTGCTCCCGCCGTCCTGCTCGAGCCAGGTGACGATGTAGCCGTCGCCCCAGCCGCCGATCGTCGGATCGGAGACGACAGTGCCGATGCCGTCGTCGATCAGGAACGGGTCGGGAAGGAACTCGTCGGGGCTACCGTCCGAGTTGAAGAGTTGAACCCGGATGCGATCCGTCCCGGCGACGTCGACACGCCAGGCGACACCGTAGAACTCGCCGAAGTTCTCGGCGAGGGACACCGCGCCCTGCGCACGGACGGCTGGGTCCTCGGACAGCAGGTAGCCGTCGAGGCGTGCATTCTCGAGCGACCAGGGCGTCGGCGTGCCGGCCGACGGGGGCGGCAGGAAGGTCTCGGCCGCGACCGTGCCATCGGCGAAGCGGAAGAACTCCACGTTGCGGATGAGATCCGTGCCCTCGCCCGGCGCGCCGCCGGGAAGCGTCCTGTTGTCGGTGATGGAGAACGTGCCGTCGCCGTTGTAGGCGATCGAGTAGTCCGCCCGGTTTCCGGAGTAGACGGCGACGTCTCCGGCGCCGGAGTAGGTTAGCGGATCGGCGCCCAGGCCCGAGTTGCCGCCACCGTCGATGAGGTCCGAGCCGGTCCCACCGGTCAGGATGTCGTCGCCGAGCGCGCCGTAGAACTCGTCGGCGAGGGCCGCGCCGTCGATGGTGTCATTGCCGATCGTGCCGACGAGAATGTCACGCAGCTGCCTCGCCCCGCCCGCGTCGCCGGCGAAGGCCAGGCCCGCGGCGCGGGTATCCATGATCTGCGTGCGGATGTCACCGGCCGCATCGGTGCTCGTGTCCTGATAGGCCACGACGAGGCGGTCGCCGGTGAGGCCTGTCACGGCGTGCGCATTCTGGGCACCCACGACGGTGGTATTGACCACGGTCTCGCCACCGATCTGCGCGCCGTTGGCATTGAATGTGCGCACGGCGAGGCCGGCGGAGCCGTCCGCGTCCTGACTGCCCAGCGTGATGGCGAAGCCACTCGTATCGCCTTCGAGGCCGACGAGTCCGATCTCGCCGTTGAAGCCAAGGGGTGCCGCAAACCCCACCACGGGGCCGAAGTCCCACGTGTCGACGGCGGCACCTTGCGAGAACACCTGGTAGTTGACGACACGTCCGCCGGCGCCGTTGTCGGCAGTCCAGGCGATGACGAAGTCGGTCGTCCCGTTGATCGCGGCGATGCGGAGCGCGCTGTTGGTGTCGACGGCGCCGATAGCGTCCACGAAGCCCGCGGGCGCGCCATTGATGGCGGTGGCGGTCAGCTCGGTGCCGTCGGCGTCGATGATGCGGAGGTGGATCTGGCCGTCGCCGCCGATCCAGGAGACGATGGCCTCGCCGTCGTGCGTCACCGCGATGGCGACATCACGGCCGGTGCCGAGCACAGCCTGGGTGGCGTCGTCGGCCGTCCCGGCGATGCCGTCGAGGCCGGCGGCGGCGGGCGCGAAGGGGTCGCCGTTGGGATCGGCCGGGTTGAGCGGCAGCTCGAACCGCTGGAACATGACGTCGCCGAAGCGCGCATCGGCGGCACCCTCGGCCGTGGCGATCCAGGCTACGTCGAAGCCCGTCGAGATGACCCCGCCAGCGGCATCCAGCAGCTCGAACCCGGCGACGACCGCATCGTGGTCGTGGGCGGCGGTCGCGAGCGTGATCTCGCCGCCGATCGGCCCGATCGTGCCGATGTAGCGGATGTGGAGGTCGGCGCTCGCACCTGCCGCGGCACTTTCCTCCCAGATCACGGCGAAGCCGTCGCCGGCGGAGGCGATGGCCGGGCCGGACACGTAGCCGACGCCGTCGGACAGCGTCATCGTCCCGAGCAGGTCGACCTCGCCCACGGTATTGAAGAACTTGACGATGATGTCGGTCTCGCCGCCGGCGCCCGTCGACCTCCATGCCACGCCGTAGGTCAGGCCTACGCTGTCGGCTATCGCCGGCTGGTCCTCGGCAGCTGCCGTGCCCGAGACGATGAAATCTTCCGTGCCGAATGTGCCCCAGCCGCTGGCCGCCATGACGTGCTCCCGCTGAACAAAGTTGCGGCATGGGTGGTGCCGCCCGGTTCGATGCGAGCCCGTCGATCAGGGAGCTGGCTCCGGACCAGCATGCAAGTTCGAGCGAGGGGCTTGCTCGGCTACCCCTTAGCGCTCTGAGGCAAATGTCTGAAAGAGCTGACCAGACAAGATTTTTTAAGTGTCTTGACCTTCCGTCTCCCAACTATGGTACTCGTGCAATGGTACTTTCGTAGCTAATATGGTCAGTACCCATGACTGGTGTATCGGGCGTAGGCGGTGCCGGACACGAGGCGGGGCGGAGGAACGGGTGGCTCTGGATTCGCAAGTGAGTGGTGCGCGGCCGGTCCTGGATCTGGCCTCCGCAATCGCGGCGTGGTGGTCCGGTCTCAGTCTGACGGCCCAGTTCGCGATTGCCACGACCTGCAATCTGGTCATTGGAATGTTGCTGATCGGTAACTGGGTGACCGAGCGGATCAGCGACGGGGTGGTTCACACCCATGCGGCAGCGGTTGCACTCTACACCGACAGCGTCATCGAGCCGCTGGTACAGGAGCTGGCCAGCGAAGCGTCGTTGCGCCCGGCCTCGCAGGAGGCACTCCGGGCGCTTCTCAAGCCCCGCGTGACCGATCCGGCCCTGGTCGGCTTCCGGATCTGGAAAGACGATACGATCGTCTTCAGCGATCGCGCCGAGCTGATCGGGAAGTCTCTGCCACCGTCGGTGCGGCGCACGCGCGGGATGGCCGGGTCGGTGGCAGCGGAGTACGGCCATCCCGAGCCCGAGCACCTGCCGCCGGAGGTGCAAGGGCAACCTATCCTGGAAATCTATGCCCCGGTTCGCGAGACCGGCTCGCGCCGCATCATCGCGCTCGCCGAGACCTATCAGCTCGCTCCGACGCTGCGCGAGGATCTCTCCCGGGCCCGACTCGATAGCGTGCTGCTCGTCGGAGGGATCGCGTTCTGCATGCTGATGGGGCAGCTCGCCATCGTGAACCGCGGCAGCGGGACCATCGAGAGCCAGCGCGTCGCCCTCCGGCAGAGAATTGACGAGCTCTCCTCGCTGCTGAGCGAGAACCGCGCCTTGCGTCGCCGGTCCACCGAGGCGCAGCACCGCCTGGCGGAGATGAGCGAGGCCCAGCTCCGCCGCCTCGGCGCCGATCTGCACGACGGCCCCGTCCAGGCCCTCGGGGCGGCAGTTCTACGCTTGGATGTGCTCAGCGATGTCGTGGCAGCGGCCGACAAGCCGGTCGCCGACGAAGCGCTCGAGGACATAGCCGACATCAGCTTCGCCCTACGCGCCGCACTCGGTGAGGTGCGCGCCATCTCGGCCGGCCTTGCTGCGCCGGAGATCGAGCAGCAGTCGCTCGCTGCCTCGCTCGAGAATGCCGCGCGCCGCCATGAGCGTTTGACGGGGACGGTGGTGATGAGGTCCTTCGAGAAGCTCCCGGCCGACGTATCGTCGGCCCTGAAATCCTGCCTCTACCGCTTCGTCCAGGAAGGGTTGAGCAATGCGTTCCGCCACGCGGGCGGCAAAGGTCAGGCCATCTCCGCCCGCAGCGATGGGGCTTTCCTCACGGTGCAAGTCGACGACGACGGCCCCGGGCTTCGTTCCGGACCGTCGACAGGTGGCGATGTCGGCCAGGGCCTGATCGGCCTGCGTGACCGGGTCGAATCCCTGGGGGGCGAGTTCACGGCCGGCTCCCGGACGGGCGGAGGCGGCACACGCTTGATGGCTCGGTTCGAGTTGTCTCAGCCAGTGGCAGCGGGCAGGTAGGGCATGATCATGGGACCGATCAAGATCGCGCTGGTCGACGATCACCCCTTCTTCCGTGGCGGCGTTCGACGGGCGCTGCACAAGGTGAAAGATGTCAAGCTGGTCGCGGAGGGAGGCACGGCAGACGATGCCGGCCGTATCGCCGTCGAGCACCAGCCCGACGTGATGCTGCTCGACATTACCATGCCGGGGGGCGGCATTGCCGCGGCGCGCGAGATCGCAAAGTGTTCGCCGCGGACCAGGATTGTGATGCTCACCGGCTCCGACGACGACGATAAGGTCGCCGCCGCGCTCGAAGCGGGAGCAATCGGCTATGTGCTGAAAGGCGCTGATACTGCCGAGCTTTTGCAGGCCGTTCGTGCCGTGCAGAGCGGCCAGGCCTTCATTACGCCGATGCTCTCGTCGCGCCTGCTGCTAGATTCCGTGCGCACCCGCCGCGCGGCCGAGGCCGAGGCCGCAATTGCTCAGGGCTCGTTGAACAATCGCGAGCGCGAGATCCTGGATCTGGTGACACAGGGCAAGACCAACTCGGAGATCGCCGACACTCTCAATCTCGCCCTCCCGACGGTCAAGAACTACATATCGCGCATTTTCGAGAAGCTGCAGGTGCGCAATCGGGCCGAGGCTATCGCATTCAATCTACGGCGCAAGTAAGCGGCCTGAGGGAGAGTGTCGCCGCCGGATTACCAGCATGGCATCGTCAGCTCCTCGCGATGATGTCTGTCGGGAGAGAGATCCTCACGCAAAGGCCCTCAGGCCCATAGTTGACGTCGACCGGAGCGCCGAATTGTATCCCGCTCGCCTCGATCAGGCGCGAGCCGAAGCCGCGCCGGGTCGGCGGTGTGACGGCGAACGGACACAGCTCCTGCCAGGAGATCACGACACCCTGAGTGTCACTGACCCAACGGATGGAGAGGCGGCCATCGGCGGACCTGAGCGCTCCATGCTTGACGGCGTTAGTCACCAGCTCGTGCAGCAACAAGGAGACCGTGACAGCTAGCGCGGGCTTGATGCTGACGCTGGGCCCTTCGGTCGTCACCCTGCAGCCGCGGCCAACGAACGGTGCCAATGCCGCGGCAACCAGCTGATCGAGAGGGGCGCCTTCCCATGTCGTTCCAGTCAATAGAGCATGGGTGCGTGCGAGAGCCTCGATGCGGGCAGAGAAGTCGGCTGCGAACTCTTTCGGCGTGCTGGACCGGCGCAGTGTCTGCGCAGAGATCGACTGGACGATAGCCAGCATGTTCTTGGCGCGATGATTGAGCTCATCGATGAGCAGGTTTTGCCGGCGCTCCGCATGCTTGTGACCGCTGATGTCGACAAAGACGCCAACACAACCGCGCACCTGACCGTGGCTATCGAACAGGGGCGTTGCGGACTTGGAAACAGAGACGACGGTTCCGTCAGCGAATGCGATGTCGAATTCATCGCCGATGACCGGCTGACCGAGGCGGGCGGCGCGCTGCAGTGGAAGCTCATCGGTAGGCACCTCGGTGCCGTGCCGCAGCACGCGAAACGTCGGCGTGGCCGCCACGGAACCTTGGTCTGATCCATTGCTTGCAAGCGGCCTCCGGAGCATGGCGGCGCCCGCCGGGTTCATGGTGATGTCCCGGCAGGCCGGGTCGCTGGCGATGGCCACGCCGACGGGCAGGGCGGCGAGCAAAGCTTCGCGCTCCTCCAGCTGTAGGCGCAAATCCTCGTTGAGACGTTTGATCCGGTCTTCTGCGGCCTTGTGATCGGTCACGTCGATTGCGACGCCCCCGGTCATAGTGGGACGCTGATCATCGCCTGGAATGGCGAATTTGCTGACGATCGAATGATGAATGATGCCGTCGGAATGCCGCAGCTGCTCGATGACCCGGACACCGGCCGTACTCGCGCGCGCGGCGATGTCGTTGCGTCGGAACTCGGCAGCGATGTCTACCGGGAAGAGTTCGGCATCTGTACGTCCGATGATGCGTTCGACCGGCATGGCGAATGCCGCCGCGGCGGCATCGTTGGCGAACACATATCGGCCGGCTTCATCTTTGATCCAGGCGAGCCCAGGCAGGTGCGTCATAAAGCGGGCAAAACGCTCCTGGCTCCGGCGCAGCTCCGCGTCGGCTGCCAGCGCGTCGGTGATGTCGACATTGACGCCGATGAAACCAAGGCATGTGCCCCATGCGTCGACGGTTGGCACTGCCTCGGTCCGCAACGTGCGGTAGGCGCCCGTGTGGTCGCGGTAGCGCGCCTCAACGATGAACGGCTGCTTGCGAGCGACGGCGGAGCCGACCAAAGCTCCCACCCGCTCCAGATCATGGGGATGCAGCGTCTGGGCCCAGTCAAAGGTCGCCAGCTGATCGTTTGTGATTCTCCAGAAATCGCGAAGGCGCTGGTTGAGGAGCAGGCAGCGGCCATCGGGGTCGCTCAGCCACAGCATCACGGGTGCGCTGTCGGCAAGCAAGCGGAAGCGGGCCTCGCTGATCCGCAGCGCTGCCTCGGTGTCCTTGAGCGCAGTGACGTCCGTGCAGGAGCCGACAAAGCCGGCGAAGCGCCCGACGGCATCGAAATGCGGTGTGCCGTTGTCGAGAAGCCAGCGGTACACGCCGTCGTACCGGCGCAGGCGGTATTCGCTGCTGAAGGGCCGCCGGGTAGCCACGGCGGCCCGGTACTCCGCGAGGCACCGGTTGAGATCGTCGGGATGAACATTCTCCGCCCAGCCGTCGCCGACTTCCTCCTCCAGGTGGCGGCCGACGAATGCCAGCCAGGATTGATTGAACCAGATGCAGGCACCGGAATGATCGCTTGCCCAGATCATGACGGGGGCGGCTTCGGCCATCAGGCTGATCGCTCGGGCGTCGGGTCTGCTCTGCTGCCAGCGGCTACCCATGGCGCCTATCCTCCAGCGCTGCAAGCAGGGCGCGTAACTTGTCCCTTGAGCAGGGCTTATCGATGACCGGTGCCGCGACGCCCGGTGGCAGCGTGCGTGCTCCGTAGCCGGTGACAAAAATTATGGGCAGGCAACGGTCCTTGACGATGCGGGCGACGGGATCGATGCGCTGGCCCTGAATGTTCATATCGAGCAGGGCCACGTCGAAGTCGGCGGTGTTGGCAAGCGCAGTCGCCTCCGGTAGTCGGCCCGCCGTGCCGACGATGACGCAGCCCAGATCCTCGAGCATGTCCTGCATTTCGAGCAGCAGGAGCGCCTCGTCTTCGACGAGGATGACGCGCAGGCCCTGTACCCCCATAATCCCCTCATGAGCGAAGCTTGCGCGAGAAGTCTCCGGCCACGCTGCGGGGTATGTCTTGTTGCAGCAGTCGCAAAGCGGCACGGACGACCTCGCTCGCAGTGCGATAGCGCCCGGAGTCTACCTCGCTTTGAATGAAGTCGCCCAGCTCTGCGGTCAGGGAGACGTTGAGTGTGGTGCGCTCGGTCATGATCCAACCCGTGTGGCAAGCTTTGCCACAAACGCTGCCGCGACGTCCGGGTTCCCTCCGCTGCTACGGAGCCTCGAGGTCTTCAAGGACGTCGGCGTTGCAACCTTGCCGATCCGCTCCAAGCCCGTGGTGCTCGTCGGCACGGCGGCGGGCGCCGATCAGCCGATCGCCGTCGAAGGCGCACGCACGGTGACAAGCCTGTGGGGGCTGAAGCGTCGCAGCTCCTCCTTCGTGAGACGGCGCATCAGGTCCGACACGTCGATCTTGCGAGCACCTTCCCGTGGCCGCCCCTCGAACCGTCCGGCGTCGAGCAGCCCCATGAACAGCTCGAAGCTGGCGTCATCCCCCTTGTGAGGCGTGGCCGACATCAGCGCGGGTCAATCAGGAGCCCGCATCAAGATGGGGGCAGCGGAGAGCGAGTGTGGAGGCGAACGTGGGCTCCCTCATCGCAAGAAACACTAAACCAATTGATTTATATGGATAAATGTTGCGGCTCTGGCGGAGAGGGGGGGATTCGAACCCCCGAGACCGGTCACCCAGTCTGCCGCATTTCGAGTGCGGTGCGATCGACCACTCTGCCACCTCTCCGGATCCCGCTCGCCCGCCGACGCAGCGATCATGTTAGATGCTGGTCAAGCTCGGAGGGGATTTGCGCCGGGTTCGGACAGGCAGCCGTGGCTGCTCCCGTTCACCGAGCGAGAGGCCCCTGTAAGCCATAGCAGACGTCCGCGCAAGAGGTCGTGCCGCCCACATCCACTCTCGTTCTCCCGGAAGCCGCGCTGCCCTCGAGGAAAGCGAACGAGGCATCCCGCGAACGCGGCTATCCGGGCTTTTCGCGGCGGAAAGCCAGCAGCAGCTTGCCGGCAGTCTGGCTGGCAGGCGCCTGGCCGTCATGGCCGATGTCATCTGGCTTCCTGCCCGCGAAAACGGCGGCGTCAGCACGCCAAAGGGCAATTGACCGACGCCGCGTTTGCGGCGACCTTCTCGGCGCACCAAGGCAGGAGATCGCCGTGGCGGCGACCGGGACGGTCGCGAAGGGAGAGGAGACACCCGTGGCAAGCAAGCTGATGAAGCCCATCCGGGCAGCCCTGCTGGGCGGAGCGTTCTGGGCGGCAGCCAGCGTGGCCGCCTATGCGCAGGAAGCGCTGAAGATCGGCGGCATGGGGCCGCTCTCGGGAGGCGGCACGTCTTGGGGACTCGCCGCGCAGCGCGGCATGGATCTGGCCGTCAACGACATCAATGCGGCAGGTGGCATTAAGGCCGAGGGCAAGACCTACAAGCTGGAGCTCGTGTTCTACGACGACCTTTATACCGCCCAGGGTGGCAAGGCCGCTACCGAGCGGCTCGTGAACCAGGACAAGGTCAAATTCATCGTCGGGCCCGTCGGCTCGCCGCCAGCGCTCGCCGCGATCAGCGTCACCAATCCCGCCAAGGTCATCGCGCTGACCAACGGCTATGCGCCGGGCGTGCTCAAGAACGACACCAAGGACCCCTATAATTTCCGGCTCTACAATACCAACCTCGAGTTCGGACCGCCGATCATCAAGTGGATCAAGGAGAACCTCAAGGAGGTCAAGAAGATCGGCTTGCTGGCCCCCAACGACGCCGTCGGCCAGGCGGTCGCCAAGCCGCTCGCGGCGGATTACGAGAAGGAGGGCTTCCAGGTCGTGCTCGACTTCTTCGAGCGCGGCACCAAGGAGTTCACCCCGCTGATCCTGCGCATGATGGCACAGAAAGTCGACGCCTTCGAGTTCGACGGCAACTCGCCCGGCGACGCGGGGCTCATGCTCAAGCAGATCCGGCAGGCGGGCTTCAAAGGCAAGGTGTTCCAGGTCGGTGGCCCGGCCGTGGACGAGATCATCGAGATCGCCGGCCCTGCCGCAGAAGGTTTCATGACCTACGACTTCATCGATTGGGACATGCCCAAGGCCAAGGTGCTGAGGGAGGCCTACATCGCCAAGTACGGCAAGGGCATCATCAGCCCGTTCATGCCGGCCTTCTACCACGGGGTCTACATGGTGGCCGAGGCGATCAAGCGGGCCGACTCTGTCGACACGGCCAAGGTGCGCACGGCTATGGAAGGACTGAGCGGCTTCGACATCGGCATCTACGGGCCGGTCAAGTGGATCGGCAAGGAGACCTATGGCGTCAACCGCCAGTTGATGATGCAGTACTTCTTCTCGGAGGTTAAGGGCGGCAAGATCGTCAAGATCAAGAAGTTCACGCCCTGACGGCAGCAACGCCAACCAAGCCGGCCGGTCCCGCTCTACGGGCCCGGTCGTCTACGAGAGGATTTCTCCGTGCTCGACGTCCTGTCCCGGCTCGACATTCTGCTGAACCCGACCGTGCTCGGGCAGGTCGTCGTGAACGGCATCAGCCTGAGCGCCATCTACATCCTGGTGGCCCTCGGCTTCACGTTGCTGTTCGGCATCATGCGCGTCGTCAACTTCGCTCACGGCGAGTTCGCGATGCTCGGCGCCTTCGCGTTCTATCATCTCACCAAGGATTTCAACTGGCCCTGGATGATCGCTCTGCCGGTCGGGGTCGTCGGCGTCGCAGCCGCCTCCCTGTTTCTCGAATGGCTGGTGTTCCGCTGGTTCTATCAGCGCATGTTCGAGAGCATGATCGGGCTGCTCGGTCTCAACATGATGCTCATCTACGGCGGCGTGCTGATCTGGGATACGCATGAGCGCAACATTCCTGCCGTCTCGCAGGACGTATTCATGGCCGGCGACGTCATCATTCCCATCGACCGCCTGATCGTCGTCGTCATCGCTTTGGCCGCGCTCGCCGCCTTCTACGTCTTCATCCGTCACACCCGGGCAGGTCTCGCCATGCGCGCCGCCGCGCAGGACGTCGAGACGGCCGAGACGCAGGGTGTCGACACGCGCTGGATCTACCGGGTCGCATTCTTTGTCGCGATCCTGCTGGCCGCGCTCGCGGGCAGTCTCTGGGGCCAGATCTATGCGGTGTCCCCGCACCTCGGCGAGCGGCCGCTGATGATGGCGTTCATCGTCGTCATCCTCGGCGGCATGGGGTCGATACCAGGAGCTGCCCTGGGCGGCGCGCTGCTCGGTTTCACGGAGAGCGTCGTCGGCACGGCCTTCGGGGCGGCTGCATCGGCCTTCCTCTCGTTCGGGGTCGTCATCCTGCTGCTCGTCTTCCGCCCCTGGGGCATCCTCGGCACGCCGGAGAGCTGACTTCATGACCAAGGCGACGAAGACCGGTCTGTGGGCGCTCGGTGGCATCGCCCTCGTCGTGTGGCCGTGGCTGACGGAGGACAAGTTCCTCCATCACGTCGGCGTTCTGATCCTGCTCACGGCGATCGGCGCATCCTCGCTGCACCTCATTGTACGCACGGGCCACGTCAGTCTCTGCCACGCGGCGTTCATGGCCTTCGGCGCCTACGGATCGGTGCTGACGGTCATGCGCCTCGGCCTGCCATGGCCGGTGGGCCTGCTGGTCGGCACGGCGGCGGCGGCCTCGCTCGCCGCCATGATCGGCCCGATCGTGCTGCGGCTAACCGGCAAGTATTTCGTGCTCATCACCTTTCTCATCGGCGAGGTGGTGCGCATGGCGATCGTCGAGAACGTGGCCCTGACCGGCGGCTCCAACGGCATCTTCAACGTCCCGCCGCCGGCCGAGATCTTCCTCTCGAACCGTGCCTACTACTACCTCGCCCTCGCTTTCGCGGTGCTCTCCATCGGGCTTTGCGCGCGCATCCTCGGCTCCGAGTTCGGCCGCGCCATGAACGCCATCAAGGATGGCGAGCGCCTCGCCGAATGCTCGGGCGTTCCCGTTGTGCGGTTCAAGGTCATGGTGTTCATCATCGCCTGCGCGCTCGCCGGCATGCAGGGCTCGCTGATGGCGCACTACAACAAGGTGCTCAGCCCTGAGAATTTCTCGGGCATCATCTCGCTCAATCTTGTCGTCATGAACGTCATTGGCGGAATGTCGAGCCTGGCCGGCGCGTTGATCGGCACCGTGTTCATGGTCATGTTGCCCGAGTTGCTGCGCGGCTGGGTGAACCTGCAACAGATTTTCTTCGGTGCCATCCTGTTCGCGACCATGGCCTTCATGCCGGGCGGCATCATCGAGGCTGCGCGGCGCATTGGTGCCCTGCTTCGAACGGTCCGGGCGCCAGCCGGTGCGCCGGTCGCCCGACCGGGGGCTGCCGAATGACGACCCCGCTCCTCAAGGTCGAGCTGCTTTCGAAGCGCTTCGGCGGGCTGCAGGCTGTCGCCGACCTCTCGTATGAGGTCGGCGATCGAGAGATCCTCGGCATCATCGGGCCGAACGGCGCCGGCAAGACGACTGCGGTCAATCTCGTTTCCGGCGTGATCGAGCCGACGAGCGGGCGCGTCACGCTGATGGGACGCGAGGTCACCGGCCACAAGCCGCACCTTCTCGTCGAAAGCGGTCTCGTTCGCACCTTCCAGTCGACGACCGTGTTCGCCGGCTCGACTGTGCGCGAGAACCTGAAGCGAGGCGCCTTCCGACTGCTCTACCCCGGCTTTCTCGCGACGCTGCTCGACACGCCGAAGGCCCGCGCCGCCCGTCAGCAGACCGAGGCCCACGTCGAGGAGGTCATGCATTGGCTCGGGCTCGAGCGGGTCGGCGACCAGGTGGCCTCGAGCCTGCCCTATGGCATCCAGAAGGTGCTCGGCATGGGAATTGGCCTCGCCGCCAAGCCACGCATCATCCTGCTCGACGAGCCGGCCGCTGGACTGTCGGCCGAGGAGACGGATCACGTCCGTGACACCATTCGCCTCGTTCGCGAGCGTGGCATCGCCGTGGTCGTCATCGACCACAATATGCGTTTCATCACCGACCTTTGCGATCGCGTGCTGGTGATGGCCCAGGGCCGCGAGCTGGCCCATGGCCTGCCGAAGGAGGTGCTGAGCAACCCGGCCGTGATCGAGGCCTATCTCGGGAAGCGTTATGCCAAAGCTCAGCATTGAGGGACTGAAGGTCACCTACGGGCCCATCGTCGGGACCGACGGAGTGAGCTTCAAGGTCGACGCTGGCGAGACGCTGGCCCTGATCGGCTCGAACGGCGCGGGCAAGTCGAGCACGCTCAAAGCCGTGCTCGGCATGGTCACCTACGAGGGCCAGATCACGTTCGACGGCAACAGTCTCGCGGGCATGAAACCGTCGCAGGTCATGCGGCACGGCATCGGCTTCTCGCCGGAGGGGCGGCGAGTGTTCCCGCAGCTCTCCGTGCTCGATAATCTGCGCGTCGGTGGCATCTCGCGGCCGGAAGCCGAGCTGCCGGAGCGGATCGAGCGCATCTACGGCTACTTTCCGAGGCTGAAGGAGCGCCACGCGCAGGCGGCGGGTAGCCTCTCGGGCGGCGAGCAGCAGATGCTCGCGATCGGCCGGGCACTTATGTCGAGACCGTCGCTGATCATGCTCGACGAGCCATCGTTGGGACTAGCCCCCGTCATCGTCGAGCGGATCGGGGAAGTGCTGGCCGAGATCCAGCGGACCGAGAGCCTGGCCGTGATCCTCGCCGAGCAGAACGCGACGTGGGCGCTTTCCCTGGCACGACGCGCCGTGATCCTGGACCTTGGCCGTATCCGCATGACGGGGGACGCTGACAAGCTGCTGGACGATCCCGAGGTGAGACGGGCCTACCTCGGCGTGTGACGGCGAGCATCGTTCGACGGTTGGCAACGCCGGCGTGGCCAGCAGATGGCCCCGGCTCCTTCGAGCCGGGGCTGGCGAGCGTCCGGATGATCACCAGCGGCGCTTGTGGCCACCGTAGCCCCACCCGAAGACCGGCTTGTAGTGCTTGTAGCCCCAGTTGTAGCCGTAGCCGTTGTGGCCATAGCGGAAGTGCTTGTGGCCGTAGCCGAAGTGCTTGAAGCCGAAGTG
>JANRJI010000156.1:0-4549 GCA_033764055.1 Hyphomicrobiaceae bacterium | reverse complement strand
CGAGCACCTGGGTCCCATGCTCGCCGAGATGCAGGTTCTTGCCCGAGCCCACCCGGGAGCGGCCTGGTGACCGGCCCCACAGAAATGGCCGGTGGCTCGGGTGCTTTGCCCCAGACCGGGACCGCGGGCGCCAATCCTCGTCGCGTAGCAACCGACGATCCAGAGCTCGCCCGTGCCCTCGCCGTGGCTGCGGCCGTACCCGACCCCGAGATTCCAGTCGTCACCCTGGCCGACCTCGGCATCCTCAAAGGTGGCGAGCGTCGCGGCGGACGCATCGTCATCGCCCTCACTCCCACCTACACAGGTTGCCCCGCAACCCTCGCTATCCGTCTCGACGTCGAAGCGGCCCTGCTCGCGGCAGGCATCGCAGACGCACGTGTCGAGACCATCCTGTCGCCGCCCTGGTCGACCGACGACATCACGTTCTCCGGTCGCGAGAAGCTGCGCGCCTACGGCATCGCGCCGCCGCCTGAGCGCTCGCCGAAAGGCGCGCTGCTGTTCGGCACCGATGCCGTGGCCTGTCCGCGCTGTGGATCGACGGCCACGTCCCGCATCTCGGAGTTCGGCTCGACGCCGTGCAAGGCGCTCTGGCGCTGCGACGACTGCCGGGAGCCGTTCGACGTCTTCAAATGCCTCTGACGGGACCTACCCAGCGATGCACGAGTTCGTCCCCCTGACAGTGTCCGGCGTGAAGCACGAGACAGGCGATGCCGTTGTCGTCTCGTTCGACGTGCCGCCGGAGCATGCCGAGGCTTTTCGCTTTCGACCCGGCCAGCATCTGGCACTCCGCACCACGCTTGCCGTTGAGGAGATTCGTCGGACCTACTCGATCTGCTCCGGTCCCGGTGCTCCCCTGTCGATCGCGATCAAGCGCATCGAGGGCGGCGCCTTCTCCAATTGGGCGAACGACAACGTGCATCCCGGCATGGCTATCGAGTCGCTGCCCCCTGGTGGCCGCTTCGTCCTGCCCGAGACGCCAGGCGAGCACCGTCACGTTCTGGCCTTCGCCGCCGGCTCCGGCATCACCCCGATCATCGCCATGGCCGAGCACGCGATGTTGCTTCAGCCCGGCATGCGGTTCACTCTGGTCTACGGCAACCGCGACACGGGCAGCATTCTCTTCCGCGAGCGTCTCGAGGACCTCAAGGACCGCTTCGTCGACCGCCTGACACTGATCCACGTGCTCTCCCGCGACGAGGAGGGTGACGCGCCGCTGCTAGCGGGGCGCATCACCGGCGAGAAGGTGGCGGCTTTCGCTGGCCATCTGTTCCACATCGACGATCTCGATCACGTGTTCCTTTGCGGACCCGGCAGCATGATCCGCGACGCGCGCAATGCGCTGTTGGGCCTGGGGCTGCCGCGCGATCGTGTGCATCACGAGTTTTTCGCCGCTGGTGGGGGAGCTTACCGCGCACCTCCGTCTGCTCCCGTCTCGGCGCCGGGCGCTGCCGTATCGGGCACCGAGATCGTCGCCATCCTCGACGGCAGCCGTCATCGCTTCATGGCCCGCCCGGGCGATTCCATCGTCGACGCTGCGCTCCGTGCCGGTATCCGCGCCCCATACGCCTGCAAGGGCGGCATGTGCTCGACCTGCAGGGCGCGTCTCATCGAAGGCGATGCGCCGATGGTGGTGAACTACAGCCTCGAGCCGTGGGAGCTCGACAAGGGTTTCGTCCTGTCCTGCCAAGCCGTTCCGACCGGCAACCGCATCGTCGTCGATTTCGACCAGATGTAGCACCCGCGGTCACCGCCGTGCCGGCCTCCATGCAGACCATGCCATCCGGTGGTCCTGCCCGAGAGTTGCGGGTGCCGAGGCCCGATGGACCCCTCAACCGGTCATCGACTCACTGTCGTTGCCGGTTGCGCGAGGCAGCGGCCCGAGAAGGCCATCGGACACCGATGGCAGTGCAACGTCGCTCCTGTCCTTCAGGGCGACGCCCGTCGCCCCGGTCACCATGGCCGCCTCGATCAGCCAGGCGAGGCTGCGGGCGGCTGCCGACGGCGGCAGCCCGCCGGGCCGGATATTCGAGATGCAATTGCGCTCGGCGTCGGTACGCCCCGCACGAGGCTCACGGGTGAGATACACGCTCATGCTGTCGGCCGCCGAGAGGCCGGGACGCTCCCCGATCAGCACCGCGACAAACCTTGCGCCGAGAAGGCCACCGATCTCGTCGCCGAGCGCGACTCGCGCACCCTCGGCGAGCACCAGCGGGCCAAGCGACAGTCCGGATTTCGTCGCCAGTGGCAGAAACTCGCGGATGAGGACCGGGGCATGGCGTGCGACGGCCGTCGCCGAAAGTCCGTCGCCAATGACCAGCACCAATGGAGGGCGATCCGCGAGCGCCCGAGCCGCGAGACGGGTGCGCGACGAGGCTTGGAGCCGTCGGCCGAGGTCGGGCCGGCACAGATAGACCTGACGATCGCACGCCTCGCTTTCGACCTCGACGCACGCGAGGCCGAGCGCCGCAAGATCGCGAGCGAGCGCGGCGCGGTCGAGGCGGGCGTGAACGGCATCACGGGCCTGCGCATGAGCCAGCGCGAAGGCGAGAACCTCGCGAGTGGGTGGCGATGCACCGGCTCGCCCCAGGGCGATCCGCGCGGGTGTGAATGCCGCGAGGGCCGACCATGGATCGGGCAAGGGGCCGCTCATCGGCCCATCCCGGTCGCAACGGCGCCGGCAGCGCCGGCAATCAGTGGATGGCGCAAGGACGGCGGCAGCAGCCGGCCGTCATCGCCGATGATGCCCATGTCTGCGAGCCAGGCCTCGAACTCCGGGGCGCGTTTCAGGCCGTAGGCCTCGCGGACGTAAAGAGCGTCGTGGAACGAGGTCGATTGGTAGCCGAGCATGACATCGTCGGCGCCGGGAACGCCCATGATGTAGGTGACGCCAGCAGCTGCCAGCGCCGCCAGGATGACGTCCATATCGTCCTGGTCCGCCTCGGCGTGGTTCGTGTAGCAGACGTCGACGCCCATCGGCAGGCCCATCAACTTGCCGCAGAAATGGTCCTCGAGAGCCGCGCGCAGGATCTCCTTGCCGTCGTAGAGGTACTCGGGGCCGATGAAGCCGACCACGGTGTTGACGAGGAGGGGCTCGAAGGCACGGGCCACGGCGTAGGCGCGGGCCTCGCAGGTTTGCTGATCGATCCCATGGTGAGCGTCGGCCGACAGTGCCGAGCCCTGTCCGGTCTCGAAGTACATGACGTTGCAGCCGACCGTGCCGCGGCCCAGCGCCCGGGCCGCCTCGTTCGCCTCGCGCAGCAGATCCAGCGTGACGCCGAACGAGCGGTTGGTCGCCTGTGTGCCGCCGATCGATTGGAACACGAGATCCACGGGCGCGCCTTTGGCCATCAGATCGAGCGTCGTCGTGACGTGGCCGAGCACGCAGCCCTGTGTCGGGATGGCAAAGCGCGCAATCACGGCGTCGAGCTGGTGGAGAAGCCTCTCGATACGTGCGGGCGAGTCGGACGCAGGATTGATGCCGATGACCGCGTCGCCGGCCCCATACATGAGGCCGTCCACGATCGAGGCCATGATACCGGCCGGGTCGTCCGTGGGGTGGTTCGGCTGCAGGCGGACGGCCATGGTGCCGGCCAGGCCAATCGTATTTCGGAACGTGCTGACGACACGGCATTTGCGCGCGGCGAGGATCAGGTCCTGGTTGCGCATGATCTTGGAGACGGCTGCCGCCATCTCGGGTGTGATGGCCGGTGACAGCTTCGCCAGCATGTCGGTGGTCGTCGTGTGCGACAGCAAGTGCTCCCGCAACTCGCCGACCGTCAGCCCCGCTATGGTGGCGAAGGCCTGCTGATCGTGCGTGTCGAGGACGAGGCGCGTGACGTCGTCCTCCTCGTAGGGGATCACGGGCTCGTTCAGGATGGTGGACAGGGGCAGGTCCGCCAGAGCACGTTTCGCCGCAATGTTCTCCTCGGCGCTCTCGGCAGCGATGCCTGCGAGACGGTCGCCAGCACGCGGCGGCGATGCCTTCGCTAGCAGCGTCCCGAGCGACGGGAAGACGTACGTCGTAGTGCCGACGCGGGTGCGGAACGGCATCTCGCTCTCCTGGACGCGGCGGACGTCGGTGTCGGCCACGGCGACCGCGCTGGAAAAGGTGACGATATCGTTGGCCGCTCCGAAGCCCATCCGGACGAGACACCGAGTGAAGGGCCAAAGGCCCTTCACAGCGGCGAGGTCGTTGCAACTCTAGGCGACGGCGCGCTTCAGCATCACGCCGACGAGGTGCGCACGATAGTCGGCGGCGGCGTGGATGTCCGACATCAGGTTCGACGGGTCGACTTTGACACCTGCGACCGCCGCGGCAGAGAAATTGGCAGCAAGCGCCTTCTCTGCCTCCGCAAGCCGGAATACCCCCGACTGGCCGGCGCCGGTGACCGCGACCCTGACGCCGCCTTTCGTCCGCGCCACCGCCACGCCGACCAGCGCATAGCGCGAGGCCGGATTGGCGAACTTGGCGTAGGCGAAGCCCTGCGGGACGGGGAAGTCGATGTGGGTGACGATCTCGTTGTCCTCGAGGGCCGTCGTGAACAGGCCC
>JANRJI010000155.1:0-92574 GCA_033764055.1 Hyphomicrobiaceae bacterium | reverse complement strand
CGCCCGCATCGGCAGGCATCCGGTCAACCGCCTCGCCGAGCTGCTGCCTTGGAACTGGTCGTCACCGGCGACGCAAAGCGTCGCAGCCTGAGCCGGCACACGTCAAGCGATCCATGCCGCAGTCGCGAGCAGACGCTTACGTTGATAGCCTGTTCTCAACGCAGCGCCGACTGATGATCGCTTAAGACAACGACAGCGGTCCCCGGCTACGGAAGTAGCCAGCGATGGTGTTCGCACATGTGTACCGGAGTGGTGGCGCGCCGGAAACGATAAAAGTGCGAACACCTATGTGATTGAAGTGGCGCATTGTTCTTAGGTCTGCGTTGACTGGTCACCTCGTCTCCCCCAAATCGCGCTTCACCATCTGCCGATGCGGGCCCGCCAGACTTATCCCCCTGTGTCCACTGTCCAACACACTGCAGCAGTCATACCTGCAGCCAAGGACGAGTGATGATCCTTCCCTTCCAAGATAATCGCGAACCGCAACCGAATGAGGCAACCCTGCTCGAGCTTCGAAGTGAGCTGGCGTACATTAAGCTTCTCTTCGCCTCGCTCCGTCTGCATCTCGCACTCAAGCAGGGCTTCGATCCGGATCAGCCTCGCGACGACCACGGTCGCTGGACGGACGGCGGCGAGGACGGCGCACGCTTCCAAACGTTGCTGGAAGACCTCGATGGCTCTACGGTTGATGTCGCTTACCCAGGTGATTTCCATGACGCGGTGAGGGACCACTTCGTCAAGGAATTGCGCGCAGGAGGTAACAAGGTCGAGACAGAAGTGTCACTTGTTCTATCTGGTGCACCGCCTGTTGCGGCCCGCCTCGACATCTTAGCGAGAGGTCCAAACGGTCTACTCTATGGAATTGACATCAAGACCGGCGAGAACCCGACATTCACGCCTAGCCAGCAAGTTGTCTATCCACATGCAATCGGCGGCGCAGGCGTTGTCTCGTATGACGGAAAAATCCGCAACCTCGGCCTTACCCCGGGGGCGCCGCTGCCCGCATTCGCCATCAGTGTTGTCTACGCACGAGGTCCCGGCTCTCGATTGCAGGTCATTCCTCTACCCGCCGAGCCCCGCTGAGAACGGCCTCCGGCATCGCTGCACATCAAAGGACCGTAGCCATGCCTGAGTTCGAGGGTAAGGACTACGACCTGTCCGTGTACCTTTACCTGATTTCAGGTGAGCGGCTGATCACGAAGAGCACGGCGCTTGAAATTTCCAGAATGGTGCTGTGTGACCGCTTCGGTTCGGAGGAGGTTAGGCGCCAAGAACCGTTCGGCGTAGAGGAGCGCGGGGAGACGTGGGTAGTATCGGGCGGTCAACAGCCGCAGTGGGATGACGGTCGGCCAAGAGAGGCATTACGACTCGGAAGGGCCGAAGTCATTATCTCTCAGCTCGACGGGCGGATCATCAAGCTGGCGGTCGAGGCACCAATTCCACCCCTCGATCACTGAGGGGCGGGATAGGTTTCCCAATCAGTCCCCGGACACGGCATCTCTATGTCGGCCTTCATTCGAATGAAGCGAGTTGCAAGCTATCATCTTGCTAGCAAGTTGGCGCTCCCTACGGGAGTCGAACCCGTCTTTTCAGATTGAAAATCTGACGTCCTAACCGATAGACGAAGGGAGCGCTCGAGGCTCGTATAGACATGCGGGCTGCGCTGCGCAAGACGCTCCGCGCCACGAGCCGCCGGGGCCGGCTGCCGGGGCGAGTGAACACGCCCCTTCGAGGCAACGCGACACAGACCCCCGCCACCATCCGATCCTGCGCTCACCGCCCGGCGGCATAGCCCTGCATGCCACGGGCGTTGGCAGCGGCCCTCCGGCGGACGCCCTGCTGGGAGGCTGCCGTGAGGCGGCCCTCCGACCAGTCCGGCCCGATCTCGACCCTGTGGCCGCGCCGCTCGAGCTCCTTGATGGTGGCTGCCGGCAGCCTCCCCTCGACGACGACGACGCCGGGGCGGGCTGCACGCGGCCAGAACGAAGCTGGGAAGTGCTCGATATGCCACGCCGGCGCATCGATCGCCTCCTGCAGATTCATGCCGAAGTGCACGTGCCGCAGGAACATCTGCGAGGACCACTGGTCCTGCTGGTCGCCCCCCGGGGTGCCCCAGATCAGGTATGGGGCGCCGTCACGCAGTGCCATGCCGACCGACAATGTCGAGCGCGGCCGCTTGCCAGGTGCGAGCGCTCCGGGATGGCTCTCGTCGAGCCAGAACATCTGAGCGCGCGAGCCGAGCGGCCAGCCGAGGGACGGAATCACGGGCGAGGACTGCAGCCAACCGCCGGACGGCGTGGCGGTGAACATGTTGCCGTCGCGATCGATGATGTCGATGTGCACGGTATCGCCGCGCACGAGACCGTCGGCACGGACGGTCATCTCGCCGACCGTCGGCTCGCCGGCCCCTGCCGCCGACACCGCGACCCGCTTCTCCGAGACGCCCTTGAGGATGACCTTGCCGCCGTAGCCGTCGATGGTGCCTGGCCGCTGCTCCAGGCTGGCCCACTGGCCGATGAGACGGCGTCGATCGTTGTTGTAGCGCTCGGAGAGCAGGGTCTCCATCGGCACATCGGCAAACTTGGGGTCGCCATAGAAGGCCTCGCGGTCGGCGTAGGCGAGCTTGGCCGCCTCGATCCACAGATGGATGAAATCGGGATCGGTGTTGGACAGCTTCTCGATCTCGAAGGCCTTCAGGAGGGCCAGCGTCTGGAGCAGCGTCGGGCCCTGCGTCCAGGGTCCCGGCTTCAGGACGCGGTAGCGCCCGTAATCGATGCCGACGGGCTCCTCGATGGTCGGCGCCCAGCCCGCGATGTCGGCGCCGGTGAGCACGCCACGATGGGGACGGCCGGACACGTCCATCACCTCGGTGTCGCGGCAAAAGCGGTCGATGGCCTCGGCGACGAAACCTTGGCTCCAGGCCTTGCGAGCCCGATCGATCTCGGCCTCGCGCGAGCCGCCTCCGGCTTCGGCCTCACGCAGGATGCGCAGATACGTCTCGGCATGGGTCGGATTGCGGAAGAGCGTGGCAGGCTCTGGAACGTCGCCACCCGGCAGGTAGACGGCAGCCGACGTCGGCCAGTGCTCGCGGAACAGGCTCTTGACCGTGGAGATCGTGGCGCAGGCCCGCTCGACGATCGGATGGCCGTTGACGGCATAGCCGATCGACGGCTCCAGCACGTCGCGCAGCCGCATCGTGCCGTAGTCGCGCAGCACCAGCATGAACGTCTCGAAGGTGCCGGGAATGCAGGCCGCGAGCAGACCGGTGCCGGGGATGATGTCGAGGCCGAGCCGGTCCCGGTAGTGGGCGATCGTGGCGCCGGCAGGCGCCGGTCCCTGGCCGCAGATGACCTCCGGCCTGCCCTTGCGCCGATCGTAGACCATGATGGGCACGTCCCCGCCTGGCCCGCACAGGTGCGGCTCGACCACCTGCAGGGTGAAGGCCGCGGCGATCCCGGCATCGAATGCATTGCCGCCACGCTCGAGGATGCCCATGGCTACGGCCGTGCCGATCCAGTGCGTGGAGGCGACGACCCCGAACGTGCCGTCGATCTCGGGACGCGTGGTGAAGGCGCCGGCGTTGATGTTGGCCATGGGCGGGCTCCGGTGGGTGAGTGGCTAGTGCGCCGATGGTAAGGCCGGCCACGCGATCGCGCCACAGATTGCGGCGACCGAGATCGCGGGCGCCTCAGTGGGCAACGAGAAAGCGCCGCAGCGTCACGAGCGGGTCGTCGATGCCCAAGCCCGGTGCCTCGGACAGCGTGGCGCAGCCCTCCTGGATGGTGCCGAGAGGACCCGCGATCTCCGACCGCAGCGGATTGGGATTGGAGTCGATCTCGAGCGCACCATCGCCGCCCGCAGCCGCCAGCAGGTGCGCCGAGGCGAGGAGCCCCACCCCGCCGCCGAGATAGTGCGGACAGAAGCGACGACCGCCAGCGAGGATCCGCTTGGCCACAGGCAGACACCCGGAGAAGCCACCCCATTTGGCCAGGTCTGGCTGCACCACGCGAAGGGCACCGGCATCGATCGCTGCCGCGAAGGCGGGCGCACCGAGCATATTCTCACCACCGGCAAGGGGAATGGACGTCGCCTCGGCGAGGCGGCGCCAGGTGCTCCACGGTCGATCTGCCCGGATGGGCTCCTCCAACCAGTCGAGGCCGAAGACCGCAAGCGCGGGCAGCATCTCGAGCGCCTGCTCGAGGGACCAGGCCTGGTTGGCGTCGACCATCAGCCGTGCGTTGCCGCCGACCTCGGACCGCACCGCCGCGAGGTTGGTGACGTCGCGCTCTCGCCCGAAACCGATCTTCAGCTTGAAAGCGCGGTGTCCTTCATCACGACGCTGACGGGCCATTGCCTCGGGAGCCGTGGGGTTGAGCCCACTGGCATAGACCGGAATGCGGCCACTCGCCCCGCCGAGGAAACGCCAGACAGGTTGTCCGGCGCGCCGGGCAGCCAGGTCGACCAGCGCCGTGTCGACCCCCGCGATGCACTGCGCGAATGGACCCGGCTCGGCGCATTGGATGGCCACAACCTCGGTCGACCGCGTCAAATGCTCGAACGCCTCGGTCGGATCGGCGAACGCCCGGGCGGTCGCCAGCGGGGCGAGGATGCTGGCGACGAGACGTGCCCGGTGCTCGGCGCCGACCGCCGGAAAGTTGCACCAGACCTCGCCCCAGCCGCTCACGCCATCGGTGTCGGTGGCCCGAACGAGGACCATCGGCCGGTCGAGCATGCGCCCGAACGACGTCTCGACCGGAGACGCGAGTGGAGCCCGGAAGACGAACGCCTCGAGGGCGGCTAGGCGGAGGCTGGCGGGCATGGGGCTTCTGTCTCGCTCGACGTTCCCGGTCTGGTGCCCCGCAGTTGCCGACCAGAATTCGCCGCGCACTCGACGTCGGCATTTGCGGTGCAAGCGCCACACTAAGCCATCGTCGAGCCTGGTGTCCCATATGGTTCGCACGTGCCGAGAGAGGTCGCGGCAAACTGGTCGGCAATCGCGCGCCGGGACACCGGCGCAGAATAGGGCAACGCCGCGGCCGGTGCGATGGCTCACGGCGACGATCAATGCACCGGATCGCATCGCGGCCGGCACGCACCACCGCGGGCGTGCCTCGCATGCACTAGCCAGGGTCGGCCGTCGTCTGCATAGTCCTTAACGAATGGTTAATGATTCGAAGCCGCCGCTGGCTTCGGCGTCTCGAGGGTCTGGTCTCGTCCCGCGTCAGCTCGACAGTTGCCGGCCGGCCCACACCGGGACGCAATGCAGGCCAAGGGCCCGACAACCGAGAACACGAGCCAGCGGGGCATCAATGCCCGTGCTGAGCTGCTGCTGTTGCTCGTCGCCAGCATCGCTTGCACCATCGTTCTGACCTCCACCATCGCCGAACGGGGGGCCGATCTCGCCGAGCCGTCGCGCTTGACGCATCTCCTGCTGCTCGTCGTGACATGTGGCGCGATGGCCGTGGGGCTGGGGCTGCTGTGGCGCTCGACGCGGGCTGCGAGACGTCGCAGCGAGCGGCGCGACGAGGAGACCGCCGAGCTGCGCCGCAACCTCGCGGCGGCCGAGGCGATCCTCAAGGCCGAGCCGCAAGTCCTGATCTACTGGCAGCAGGACCAGGGTGTGAAGGTGGCCGTAAGGTCGCTGACGACCGTCGCCGGCTTGCCGGACGATCCGCAGATGCTGCTCCGCTTCGGCCAGTGGCTCGAGCCCCAGAGCGCGCATGACCTCAAGGCCGGGCTCGACACGCTGTTCGCGATCGGACGGCCGTTCAATATGCTGCTGCGCACAATGGCCGGCGGGCACGTCGAGGCGGACGGCCGTGTGTCGGGCGGGCGCGCCATCCTGCGCCTGCGCGACGTTGCCGGCTCGCGGCGCGACCTGGCCCGCATCATGGACCAGCATCGCCAACTTGCGCGCGACATCACACTCTCGCGGGCGCTGCTGAACGCGCTCCCCATGCCGGTGTGGCTCCGGGGTGACGACGGCCGCATCGCATGGGTGAACAAGGCTTATGTGGCGGCTGTCGAGGCCACAGACGAAGCGGAGGTCCGCGAGCGCCAGGTCGAGTTGATCGAGACCCGGCCTCGCCTCGAGATGCAGTCTGCGCTCGTCGAGGGCAGCACGTTCCGCAAGCGGCTCGCCCTCAACATCGCCGGCACCCGCAAGTCGCATGCCGTGATCGCGCTGAGCCTCGGCGAGGCCCAGGCCGCCGCAGCCATCGACGTGACGGCAGCCGAGAGCGTGCAGGGCGAGCTGGATCGCAAGATCGCCGCCTATGATCGAACGCTCGATCGTGTGGCGACGGCGGTGGCCATGTTCGGCGCGGACGGTCGCCTGACATTTGCCAACACCGCCTATCAGGAGCTGTGGGGGCTCGATGCCGACTGGCTCGCCAGCCGGCCCACGGCGGGCGAGATCCTGGACCGCTTGCGGGAGGCTGGGCGACTTCCCGAGGTCGTCAGCAGGCCAGAGGCCGGTGGCGAGGCCGGCGACGAGCCGCGGGCGCCCGAGGCCGTCAACTACCGGGAGTGGAAGGGGCGCGTCCTCGGCGCCGCCCGTGGCGAGACCGCGCACGAGGAGGGCTGGTACCTGCCGGACGGCAGAACATTGCACGTGACCATCGAGCCGCGCCCGGAGGGCGGGGCGACACAGTTCTTCCAAGATGTCACCGAGCGCATCGGCCTCGAAAGCCGCTACAATGCGCTCATCAATGTCCAGCGCGAAACGCTGGATCACTTGAAGGAAGGCGTCGCCGTGTTCGGCACCGACGGCCGCTTGAAGCTGTCCAACGTCGCTTTCGAGCGCATCTGGAAGCTGTCGGGCCGGATGCTGCGGGAAAGCCCGCATATCGACGAGATCGTCGGCCAATGTCGCGTGCTGCACGACGAGCCCGATGCCTGGAGCGCGATCACGCACGTCGTCACCGAGTTCTCGGATGTGCGCCAGTCTATCGAGGGTCAGATGGCACGCTCCGACCAGAGCGTCATCGACTACGCGGTGCTGCCGTTGCCGGACGGGGGCACGCTCGTCTCGTTTGCCGACGTCACGGTCTCGAAGCGGTACGAGCGCGCTCTGATCGAGCGCAACGAGGCTCTGGTGGCTGCGGACCGCCTGAAGAGCCAGTTCATCAGCCACGTGTCCTACGAGCTCAGGACACCCCTGACCAACATCATCGGCTTCTCCGAGCTGCTGGAGAGCCCTCGAACGGGTCCGCTCAACGACAAGCAGCGCGAGTATCTGACCGACGTGGGTGCATCGTCGCGGCAGCTCCTGTCCATCATCGACGACATCCTCGACCTTGCCAACATCGATGCTGGCGCGCTCGAGTTGAAGGTTGCCCCGATGAGCCTCAGGCCGACCATCGATGGAGCCCTGCTCGCCGTGCGCGACCGGGCGAACCGGGCGCGGATCAAGCTGGACGTGACGATTGCGCCCGATGTCGACGCCATGCTCGGCGACGAGGCGCGCGTCCGCCAGATCCTCTATAATCTTATTTCCAACGCCATCGGGTTCTCGAACCCCGGCGGCAGTGTCAGCCTGAGTGCGGAGCGCCGCAGGGGTATGATCGAGATCAAAGTCACGGACCAAGGCGTCGGCATCCCGCGCAATCAGCACCGCACTGTCCTCGAGCGCTTCGTGTCACGCAGCCAGGGATCCAAGCACCGCGGTGCCGGTCTGGGCCTACCCATCGCCAAGAGCCTCGTCGAGTTGCACGGCGGTCGCCTGCACCTCGAGTCGGAGCCGGGCGTCGGCACCACGGTGACCGTCCTGCTGCCCGAGGCGGGCCGGCGTGCGCCGACTGCCGTCGATATGCACGACACGGCCGAGCGGGCATGACCGCGGCGCTGGCCCTCGATGGCCTCGACGAGCACGGAGTGTCGCGGATCGCCGAGCTGGTGGCGCTGAAGGTCGCGCCCGGTGATGCGATCGCGCTCAGCGGCGACCTCGGTGCGGGCAAGACGACTTTTGCGCGCGCCCTCATCCGCGCTCTGCTCGGCACCCCGGAAGCGGAGGTGCCCAGCCCGACGTTTCCGATCGTGCAGCCCTATGCGGTCGACCGGTTGCCTGTCGCGCACTTCGATTTCTACCGGCTGGCCGGGGCCCAGGATCTGGTCGAGGTCGGCTACGACGAGGCGATCGCGACCGGCCTTGCCATCATCGAGTGGCCGGAGCGCGCCGCCGAGGTCCTCCCCGAGAACCGGCTCGAGGTGCGCCTCGATCTCGGGGACAGCCTGGACCACCGTCGCGTGACTCTGGTCGCGCACGGCACATTCGTCTCCCGGCTCGAGCGCATCGGCCGGATTCTCGGCTTTCTGGCGAGCCCCCCCACCGGCGAGGTGGAGCGGATCGCCTATCTCCAGGGTGATGCGTCGGCGCGGGCCTATGCCCGCATCACCATCGATGCCCGTTCATGGGTGCTGATGGACGCGCCCCGCATGCCGGACGGCCCCCCGGTTCGCGATGGACTGCCCTACAGTCGCATCGCTCATCTCGCGGAGGACGTCCGGCCGTTCGTGGCCGTGGGGCGGGCTCTCGAGGCCCACGGCATGTCCGTGCCGCACATCCAGAAGGCCGATCTCGAGTGCGGGTTGCTGCTGGTCGAGGACCTCGGCGAGACGACGTTTGCGCGCGCTCTGGCGGCCGGCGTGCCGCAAGCGACGCTCTGGGGCGCCGCGGTGGATGTGCTGATCGACTTGCGGCGCCATCCGCTGCCAGAGCCGCTGCCGCTCGGCGACGGATCCAGCTACCGGCTGCCCCGCTTCGATCGGGCAGCGCTCGAGATCGAGCTGGCTTTGATCCTCGACTGGTACTGGCCGGAGGCGACCGGGGGACCGGCGCCCGCTGGCGTGCGTGACGAGCTGATGAGCCTCTGGTCTCCCGTGCTCGACAGGCTCCTGGCGGAGCCGCCAGGCCTGTTTCTGCGTGACTATCATTCGCCCAATCTGTTCTGGCTGCCCGATCGTCCCTCCGGCCGCCGCGTCGGCGTGATCGATTTCCAGGATGCCATGGCCGGCCCCTGGGCTCTCGATCTCGTATCGCTGCTGCAGGATGCGCGTATCGATGTGCCGACAGCCCTGGAGGCCGCCGAGCGCAAGCGCTACATCGACGCCGTCTCCGGTCTCGAGCCAGATTTCGATCGCGATCGCTTCCTCGCCACCTACGCTGCCTTCGGTGCGCAGCGCAATACGCGGCTGATCGGGCTCTGGATCCGCCTGCTTCGCCGGGACGGCAAGCCTGGCTACCTGCAGCATATGGCTCGGACCTGGGACTACCTCGGGCGAAATCTCGAGCACCCCGAGCTCGCGGACCTGAGGAGCTGGTACGCCCGTCATTTTCCGGAGCCTCTGCGAAGTCGCCCGATCGTCGCCTGATCCCAGGTTGCATCGGACGCGGCATCATGCAAAGAACATAAAGAGAACATGCGGGAAGCCATTGCCGCGACTGTCCGAAGAGGGGAGCCATGTCCGCAACGCCGCTCGCTTTCGTGCTCGCTGCTGGGCTCGGCACGCGCATGCGCCCGCTGACCGATCACGTGCCGAAGCCGCTGGTGCGGCTGGCCGGACGTGCATTGATCGACCACGTGCTCGACCGCATCGCCGAGGCCGGCATCGCCGAGGCAGTCGTCAACGTGCATTACCTTGCCGACCTCATCGAGACGCATCTCGCCACGCGCAACCGTCCGCGTGTCTCGATATCCGACGAGCGCGAAGCACTGCTGGAGACGGGCGGCGGCGTGCGCAAGGCGCTGGGCCGGTTGGCGCCGGGGCCGTTCCTCGTGCACAACTCCGACACAGTCTGGATCGAGCGGGAAGGCTGCAACCTGCGCCGGCTGATCGAGACCTTCGATGCCGAGCGCATGGACGGTCTCCTTCTGCTCGCCGATCGCACCACCAGCCTCGGCTACGCGGGGCGCGGCGACTTCCTGCTCGATGGGCAGGGGCGCATCACGAAGCCTGCAAAGGGCGAGACGGTCAGTCACGTCTTCGCCGGCGCCTCGATCGCGACCCCCCGCCTGATGCGTGAGACGCCCGATGGGCCGTTCTCGCTCAATCTCGTGTGGGATCGCGCGATCGCCGAAGGCCGTCTCTATGGAATCGAGCTGAACGGCACATGGATGCACGTAGGCGATCCGTCGGCTCTGGCACGGGCAGAGGCCCTGATCGAACGAACCGTCGGGAAATAGGACTTGGGATCGCGACGCAGCGTCTCGGGCGGGCAGCAGGCCGACACGGGGTAGCAAGACATGAGCGAGCGCTCTCCTCCGCCAACCTCCAGCGCCGTTTTCACGGTGCCGCCCGGCCGTCCATTCCTCACGGCCCTGGCGCGGGCCATCCTGGCGGGGGACTTGCCCCGCTCCGGCGGGATCGCCCCATCACGCCTCGACCTGCCCGCCTGGACCATCCTGATGCCGACCCGCCGGGCAGCGCGGACGCTGCAGGAGGCGTTTCTCGCCGCAGCCGGCGGCAATGCGCTCCTGCTGCCCGCGATCCGGCCCATCGCGGAAGGCCAGGAGGATCTCGGCCTCATCGAGGGCGAGGCTTGGCAGTCGGGCTATCCCATCGCCGATGCCGATGTCCCACCCGCAGTCGGCTCCCTGGAGCGCGTGCTGCTGCTCACCGAGCTCGTACAGGCGTGGTCGGCAGCGCTGCGCCGTCGCCGACCGGACAGCGAAGGCCGCGACGGCGACGATCATGCCGCGCTGCGCCCGTTCGCTGCGGCGGGCGCGGCGACGCCCTCGCAGGCCGTCCGGCTCGCATTGGAGCTGGCCCGTCTCGTCGACCTGCTCGAGACCGAGAACGTGTCGCTCGATCGCCTCGCCGGCCTCGTCCCCGCATCCTACAGTGCCCACTGGCAACAGACGCTCGACTTCCTGCAGATCATCACCGAGTTCTGGCCGGCGCACCTCGCCGAGCGTGGATTGGTATCACCGGCCGACCGGCGCAATCGCCTGATCCTCGCCGAGGCACGCCGGCTCGCGTCGCGGCCCCCGGACGGCCCTGTGATCATCTCTGGCGTCACGGGATCGGTGCCCGCAACCGCCGAGCTGATGCGGGTCGTGGCCCGCCTGCCGAACGGAGCCATCGTCCTACCCGGCCTCGACCGGCACCTCGAGGCAGACAGCTTCGCACGCCTCGCCGAGAGGCATCCCGAGCATCCCCAGCATGGGCTCGCGAAACTTCTGCTCGCGCTCGGCATTCCGCGCGAGGCGGTGGCGGAGCTGCCGGGCTCGTCACTGACACCACGCCAAGTCGACCGCAACCGCCTCGTCGCCGAGGCGATGCGTCCGTCGGGCACGATGGCGGGATGGAGGCGCTTGGCCGAAACCTCGGATCGCACGGCCATGGCGGCAGCACTCAAAGGCATCAGCCTCGTCGAGACACCGAGCGCGGAGGACGAGGCGGAGGTCGTCGCCCTGATCCTGCGCGAGGCGGCGGAGACGCCCGGCCGTAGCGCTGCGCTCGTATCGCCGGACCGGCTGCTCGCACGACGCGTTGCGGCACGCCTCGAGAGCTGGGGCATCCGCGTCGACGATTCGGCGGGCCGGCCGTTCGCCAAGACGGTGCCGGGCACCTTCCTGGAGCTTGTGGCCAACGCCGCACGCGCCGAATTCGCGCCGTCGCAAATGATGTCGCTCCTCAAGCACCCGCTGACACGACTAGGGCTCGATGCCGGCGATGTCCGGCGCCGGGCTCGCAACCTCGAGATCGCGGCCTTTCGGACCACGTATCTCGGCGCGGGCCTCGCTGGCGTCGCAACGGCACTCGCCAGGGCCCGCGCCGAGACGCTCGGCGGAACGAGGCGCGGCCGTGCTGTCGGTCTGATCAGGGACGCCGACTGGGCCGCGATGGACGACCTCCTGTCGCGGCTCGCCGATGCCTTCGCGCCGATCACGTCACTCGCCGGCCGCGGCGAGCCGATGAAGATCGGCGACCTCGTCGCGGGGCATGTCGCCGTGGCCGAGGCTGTCGCACGTCCCGCCGCGCACGACGACACCGGCACCTCACCGCTGTGGGCGCGCGACGAAGGCGAGGCTGCCGCCGTGCTGATGACGCGCCTGATGGACCCCGGCACACCACAGCCGAGGATCGACCTCGACGACTTCGCGGACTTGCTGCGCACTCTGGTTGGCTCCGAGAGCGTCCGGACACGCGTGCCGGTGCATCCGCGCCTCTCGATCTGGGGGCCCTACGAGGCGAGACTTCACCAGCCCGACGTGGTGGTCCTCGGGGCCCTCAACGAGGGCGTATGGCCGAAGGCGGCCGATCCTGGCCCCTGGCTCAACCGTGGCATGCGCGCGGCGCTCGGATTGCCCGCCCCGGAGGAGGAGATCGGGCGGGCCGCCCACGATATCACCATGCTGCTCGGTGGCGGCGAGGTGATCCTCACTCGATCCAACAAGACGGATGGGGTGCCGATGGTGCCGTCGCGCTGGCTGCTGCGGCTGCGGGCGTTGCTCGATGGGCTGGGCCTTGAAGATGCACTGGCTCCGGCCCGCCCGTGGGCCGGATGGGCCCGCGCGCGAGACCTTGCGGCGCGCGCTCCGCCGGTGCCACCGCCCGCGCCGAAGCCTGCCATCGGCTTGCGTCCGCGACGCCTCAGCGTCTCCGATGTCGAGACCTGGATCGCCAATCCCTATGCGATCTACGCCCGCCGCATTCTGCAATTGGAAGCACTGCCACGGCTCGGCTCCGAGGCCGGCGCCTCGGAGCGGGGCCAGGTCGTGCACGAGACCCTCGCCCGGTTCACGAGGCAGCATCCGGTCTCGCTTCCCAGCGACGTCCCGGGCACTTTCATGGCCATCGCCGATGACGTGATGGGAGCCCTCGGTGCCGAGCCTAAGGTCAAGGCGTTCTGGCGGCCCCGCCTCGCTCGGTTCGCGGACTGGCTCGCAGAGACCGAGCCGGCGCGGCGGTCCCTCGGCTCGCGGCGCGTCGTCGAGGTGCCGGGGCGCCTCGTGCTGGCGGCACCGGCCGGACCCTTCGAGCTGTCGGCGCGGGCGGACCGCATCGACATCGCGCCCGATAGCCTCATCATCTCCGACTACAAGACCGGCAGCCCACCGAGAGCCAGCGCCGTCGTTGCCGGCGAGGCGCCGCAGCTGCCGTTGGAGGCAGCGATGGCTGCTGCCGGAGTCTTCAGCGAGGTGCCTGGGCTTCCGGTCACGGGCCTGCGCTACATCCGTGCCACCGGCGGCGAACCGGCCGGCGAGGAATGCATGATCGAGCCCAGAGACACGCCAATCGCAGAGCTCGCCGCAGCCGCGGAGGCGAGCCTCGCCCGCCTCGTGGCCAGCTTCGACGATCCCGCCACGCCCTACCGTGCGTTGCGCCGCCAGCGGTTCGACTACACCTATGACGACTACGCCCATCTGGCGCGTATCGGCGAATGGAGCTCGGTCGACGAAGAGGGCGCACCGTGACACCCGCTCTGCGTTCACAACGGATCGAGCTCGAGCGCGAGCAGACGACGCAACGACAGGCGCGCGCCGCCGACCCCGCCGTTTCGGTCTGGGTGTCTGCCAATGCTGGAACCGGCAAGACGCATGTCCTCACCAACCGCGTGCTGCGCCTGCTCGTCGCCGGGACGGCCCCGGAGCGGCTGCTCTGCCTGACCTATACGAAAGCTGCTGCAGCGGAGATGTCTTCGCGCGTGTTCCAGCGGCTGGCCAACTGGGTGACCGCCAGCGACGCTGCGATCGAGGCTGATCTCTCCAGCCTCTTGAACCGGCCTCCGGACGCCGCCGAGGCCAGCCGCGCCCGCGATCTGTTCACCGCCGCCATCGAGACGCCGGGGGGACTGAAGGTCCAGACCATCCACGCCTTCTGCGAGCGCCTGCTGCAACGCTTCCCGCTCGAGGCGGGCGTGCCGCCGGGCTTCCAGATCCTGGACGACGGGATGAAGGCGAGCCTCGTCGCGATGGCGACCGAGGCGGTGCTGCGGCAGGCCACGCAGGAGCCCGCCACGCCACTTGGCTGCGCCTTGGCCGAGGTCGTCGCATTTGCCCACGACGAGAGCTTCGCCACCGTCCTGGGTCAGGCCCTCGCCAGGCGCGACTGGATCGACACCGCCCGGCGCCTCAAGCTCGGCGAGACGCGCGATCTCGACGCGGCGGCAATGCTCTACAGGCGCGCGCTGGGTGTGAAGCCTGCCGATACGCGCGCCGCGATCGAGGCGGCTCTGGCATCCGTGGTGCCCGATTCGGTCCTGAGCCGGGGCCGGGACGTGCTGCGCAGCGGCCTCGCGACCGACCTGCAGCGCGCCGGCGCCCTCGACGCGGTGCTCGGCGCGCGCGCGGCTGGCGCCCGGATCGCCAATCTGTCCGACTTCTTTCTCACCACCACTGGCGAGCCTCGAAAGGCCCTGCTGACGGCCAAGCTCAGGGCTGCACACCCTGACCTCGACGCGCGGCTCGTGGCCGCGCAGGCGACATTCGCCCAGCTCATCGAGAAGCGCGGCCGTGTCATCGTCGCCGATGCGACGGTGGCCCTGCTGAGGCTTGCCTCGTCGGTGATGCAGAACTTCATCGATCTCAAGGCATCGCGTGCCGCGCTCGACTTCGACGACCTGATCCGGGCCGCGGGCAGCCTGCTGCGGCTGGGCGAGGACGCACAATGGGTGCTCTACAAGCTCGACGGCGGGCTAGATCACATCCTCGTCGACGAGGCCCAGGATACGAGTCTCACGCAGTGGCGGGTCGTGGAAGCACTTGCGCGGGAGTTCTTTGCCGGCGCCGGCGCCCGCGAGACGCCGACCGGCGGACCGCGCACGGTGTTTGCCGTGGGCGACGAGAAGCAATCGATCTACGGCTTCCAGGGCGCGGCACCCAAGATGTTTGCCGACATGGGGCGCCGGTTCGAGGCTATGGCGGCCGCCTGCGAGCTGGCGTTTGCGCGCGTGCCGCTCACGTTGTCGTTCCGGACGGTAGCGCCGATCCTCGAGGCGGTGGACCGGATCTTTGCGGACCCCGGCCGCGCCCGCGGGCTGACGTCGAGCGGCGACGTCCAGCCCCACGCCGCCCACCGCCTCGGGATGAGCGGGCTCGTGGAGGTCTGGGACACAGAGAAGCCCGACGCCACCGCTCCGGCGCCCGCCTGGCGCCCGCTCGATGAGATTGCCACGTCATCGCCCGTGACCCGGCTCGCCGAGCGCATTGCCGAAACCATCGGCGGATGGCTCGCGACAGGAGAGCAGCTCGTCTCGGAAGGCCGGCCCGTCAAAGCCGGCGACATTCTGGTGCTGGTCCGGCGGCGGCGCCCGTTCGCCGACGCCATGGTCGCGGCGCTGAAAGCACGCGGCATCCCCGTCGCCGGCGCCGATCGGTTGCAGCTCGCCGACCAGCTCGTCGTCAAGGACCTCCTGGCGCTCGCCGATTTCCTGCTGCTGCCGGAGGACGACCTCGCGCTCGCGGCCGTGCTCAAGAGCCCGCTGCTCGGCTTCGACGACGACGATCTCCTCGCCCTCGCGCCCGGTCGGCGCGGTTCGCTCTGGTCGGCGCTGCTGGCGGCCGCGCGGCGCGAAGCGAGCCCGCGGCTCGTCGAGGCTGCCGAGCGTTTGAAGCGCTGGCGCACCCGCGCCGACGTCATGCCACCCTACGAGCTGCTGGTCGAGCTGCTTGTGCACGACGGCATGCGGACACGTCTGCTGGCCCGGCTCGGTCCGGAAGCCGCGGACCCACTGGACGAGTTGCTGACGCTGGCGCTCGGCTTCGACGACGAGGCTCCGCCGTCGCTCCAGGGTTTCGTCGACTGGATCAGGACCACGAGCCGCGAGATCAAGCGCGACATGGAGCATGGCCGCGACGAGGTTCGCGTCATGACCGTGCACGGCTCGAAGGGCCTCGAGGCTCCGGTCGTGTTCCTGGCCGACACGTGCGCAGCCTCCTCCGCCCCGCGTCCGGGCGGCCTGATCGCCTTCCCCGACATGCCGCGACCCGACGAGGAGCCCGAGCCGTTCCTGTGGCCGGTCAAGGGCACGGCCGGCGTCGAGCACGTCACGGCAGCGCGCGCAGCGGTGAGGACCCGCGAGGTCGAGGAGAGCACCCGGCTGCTCTACGTGGCACTCACGCGAGCGCGTGACCGCCTCTACGTCACCGGCTTCGAGGGCACGAAGGGACGCGCAGCCGGGTGCTGGTACGATACCATCGAGGCCGGCCTGACCGGGTTGTTGACAGAATCGACCGATCCAGCCGGTCGCCGCATCCGCCGCTGGGCGAGCGCGCAGACGGTGGAGGCGAAGCCGCGCGCCACCGAGACGACCGGCATCGTCGAGGCCGCACCCCTCCCCGACTGGGCCTTGCGGCCGGCGCCCCTCGAGCGCGGCGTCTCCATTCCGCTGGCACCGTCGAGGCTCGCGCCGCTGGACACCGATGACGAGGGCGACCCTCTCGATGCCCCAGTCTTTCGTCCCGACGCCGTCGTCGACGAAGCCCCTCCTCCCGCCTCGCCGCGTGCTCTCGCCGAGGAGGGCCGATTTCTCCGCGGCACGATCATCCACGCCCTGCTTCAATACCTGCCGGGGCTGCCGGTGGGAGACTGGGAGCAGGCTGCTACCCGGTTCGTCGAGGTGCGGGGCGCCGGCTTGCGAGCCCAAACCCGCTCCTCAATCGTCGCCGAGACGCTGGCCGTGCTCCACGATCCCATCTTCGCGCCGGTCTTCGGCCCCGGCAGCCGCGCCGAGGTTCCGGTCGTTGCGCAGATCGAGCCGCCGGAGAGAAGCGGCCAGCCCCTGCGCATCACCGGCCAGATCGACCGCCTTGTCGTGACCGATCACGAAATACTGATCGTCGACTTCAAGACCAACCGGCCGCCGCCCCTCGACGTGACGCGGGTAGCGCAAGCCTACGTCGTGCAGCTCGCCGCATACCACCTCGCAATATCGCACATTTTCAAGGACCGACCGGTCCGCGCCGCCCTTTTGTGGACCGACGGGCCTAGGCTCATGGAGCTGCCGGCGGATCGCCTCGATGAGGCCGCCGCCGCCCTGTTCACGAGGGGAAGGGCGAACCTTGACGCGTAAGGGGCCGCTCCCTACCTTCGCCGCACTTTCGGGGCACAGCCCCCACTCGGAGAACTGCAACCGGGTTCTCAACCAGGAGAGATACCATGACCGCCGAGGTTTCGGACGCCAACTTCAAGGCCGAGGTTCTGGAGTCGAGCGTGCCCGTAGTCGTCGACTTCTTTGCCGAGTGGTGCGGCCCCTGCAAGGCCATGGCGCCCGCGCTCGAGCAGGTCGCCAAGGAGATGGCCGGCAAGGTCAAGATCGTCAAACTCGACGTCGACCAGAACCCGGGGATCACGCAGCAGTACCGCATCCAGGCGATGCCGACGCTCATGATGTTCAAGGGCGGCAAGGTCGCCGCCACGCAGGTCGGCGCTCTGGTGCAGAAGCGCAAGCTCGAGGACTGGATCAACGGCGCCGTCTGAACGCGGCACAGTCGTCGTGATGGCGGCCGATGGCGCGCCTCCCGGCGGGGCGCGCTGATCTCGTGCGGACCCGGACGTCTCGCGTCCGGAGTCCGACCCGACGCCGCCTTCAGGCGGCTCCCTGCTGCAGCCGGGGATCGTCGTTGTCGACAATCCGCTCGGCCGTGGCGAGATCCACAGAGACGAGCTGCGACACCCCCTTCTCACCCATGGTGACGCCGAACAGACGGTTCATGCGCGCCATCGTCATCGGATGATGCGTGATGACGAGAAATCGCGTCGCTGTCTCGGACGCCATCTTCTCCATCAGCGTGCAGAACCGATCGACGTTGGAATCGTCCAGCGGAGCGTCGACCTCATCCAGGACGCAGATCGGCGACGGGTTGGTCAGAAACACGGCGAAGATCAGCGACAGCGCCGTCAAGGTCTGCTCGCCGCCGGACAGGAGCGAGAGCGTCGCCGGCTTCTTGCCGGGCGGCTTGGCGATGATCTCGAGGCCACCCTCCAGGGGATCCTCCTCGCTCTCGATCATCTCGAGGCGGGCCTCGCCGCCGCCGAACAGCGAGCCGAACAAGCGCTGGAAGTGTCCATCGACGATCTGGAAGGCTTCACCAAGCCGCTTCTTGGCCTCCCGGTTCAATTGAGCGATGGCGCCACGCAGCTTGGCTACTGCACCTTCGACGTCCCGACGATCGGCATCGAGCCTGGCATGCTCATCACCGAGCTTGGCAAGATCATCCTCGGCGTTGAGATTGACGCCGCCGAGGCGGTCGCGCTCGGTCCTGAGGCGGGCCAGCTGGCGCTCGACCTCGGCACGGCCCGGCAGGTCAGCGCCGGCGGCGAGGCCCGCCAGTCCGAGGCATGCCTCGGGAGCCACCTCCAGCGTCTCGCGGATGCGACGCCCCTCCTCCGTCAACCGGGTGCGGGCGCCCTCCAACTGGGCCTCGGCCCGCGCCCTTGCCTCCCGCGCCCCGGCGACAGCGCTTTGCGCCATACGAAGCGCCTGCTGAGATTTGCGTAGCGCAGCCTCCGCCGACGCATGCCGGTCGGCCGCTTCCTGGCGCTGGCGCTCGGCCTCAGCCCGCGCATCCATCAGCCGCTGGCGGCGCTGGTCGAGGGCGTCCGGCAGATCGACGAGCTGCTCGAGCTCGCCCTCGGCCTCGCCGCGCCGGGCCTCGAGCACACCGAGCTGGCGACTGGCATCCGCTCCACGCGCTGCCCAGCGCTCGAGCTCACGCCGTATCGCGGCGAGCCGCTCCCCCCGCTGGCGCTGCTCGCGGGCTAGGCCCTGGGCCTTTTCCCGGCGGTCGTCCAGCGCGGCGCGGGCCTCGCGGGCCTCTGATTCCGCCGTCCGCACCTCGTCCTCGAGGCCACTGTCCGCATCGAGAGTCTCGAGTCCGCTCTCGATCTCGATCAGCCGCTCGCTCGCCGCCTCCAAATGCTCCTCGGCGCGGGCGCGAGCCTCATCGAGTGCAGCCAGCCGGGCATCGGCCTCGCGACCCTGCCGCTCGAGCCCGGCGAGATGGTCACGCACCCGAGCCAGCTCGGTCTGTCGCTCACGCGACAGCTGGCGCAGACGTCGCACCTCGCCCTCGCCCGCTGCAAGCCGGCTCTGCGCCGCCTCGGCCTCCCGCAAGGCCTCGTCAGCGGCTCGATGTGCAGCCCCCTCACGGCTCATGAGCCCGGCGAGCCGATTGCGCTCCGCCAGTCGCAGCGTGGCCGCCGTCGGCGCATCGGCCGCGACCACGAAGCCGTCCCAACGCCACAGATCTCCGTCTCGCGAAACCAACCGCTGTCCGGGTCGCAAGGCCGACTGGAGGCGCGCACCGTCGGCCGGCGCGGCGATGCCGATCTGGGCCAGCCGTCGGTGAAGCTCGGCAGGCGCCTCGACGTGTCGCGACAAGGGCTCGACGCCCGCCGGCAGCGGTGCGTCGGCCGCTTCAGCCGAAACTAGGCGCCAATGCGCGCCCCCCTCCTCCGCCACCGGGGCTTCGAGATCGTCGCCGAAGGCGGCCCCCAGCGCAGCCTCGTAGCCGGGTGCGACCGCGACCTGATCCAGCACGGGCGGGACCCCGTCCTCGCGCAGCGGTGTCAGCAGCTTGGAGAGCGTGGCGATCTCCGTCGCAATGCGGCTCGCCTCGAGGTGCGCCCGGTTGCTCGCGTCCCGCGTGGCGCGGGCGATGTCGCCGAGATCGGCGATCTGTTCCTCAGCGGCGATCGTCCGGTCCTCGAGCTCCACGACCTCCTCAGCGAGCTGCCGACAGGTCTCGCCCAACGCGGCAAGTTGGCTGGGGTTGGGCGCCAACGCTGCCGCCTCCCGCCGCTGACCTTCGAGCAATACGACCTGGCGCCGGCCCTTCTCGATGTCCGCCTGTCGCTCGGTCCACGCTTTTTCGAGACTCTGGCGGCGCGCACGACCTTCGAAGGCGCGCCGCGTCACCTCGGAGAGGCGCGCCTCCGCACGTTCGAGTGCCGCACGGGCGACGATCACGGCCTCCTCGGCTGCCGTGCTCCGCGCATCCTCGTCGGCGGCGAGAGCGCGAAGCGAATCCGCCTCCTCCGCCAGCCGCTGCGCGATCTCGGCAGCCTCGGCGGCCTGGCTCTGCTCGCGGGCGAGATCCTGCGCCAGATGGCAGACCCGCGCCTCGAGCTCCGCGCGGCGTCGGCGTAGCCGATCGGCCTCCTTCTCGAAGCTTTCCTGCTCGATCCGGAGCCGGGCCACCACGGCGCCACGACTGGCCTCGGCCTCGCGCAGGCCCGGTAGAGTCTCGGCGATGGCCATCTCCTCTGCCAGCGCCTGGGCCTCGCCCTCCGTCTCGGCGCCGAGCAGCACCAGCGCATCACGTAGCGCTGCCTCGGCAGCTCGGACCTCTGCCTCGGCAGCGCCCCATGCCAGATGCAGTGACAGCGCCTCGGTCTTGCGGATGTCGCCCGACAGCTCCTTATAGCGCCGTGCCTGCCGGGCCTGCCGCTTCAAGCCCTCCATCTGGCTGGATAGGCCCCCGAGCACGTCACCGATCCTCGCGAGATTGTCCTCGGCAGCCCGCAGGCGCAGCTCGGCCTCGTGGCGCCGTGTGTGGAGACCGGCCACGCCTGCTGCGTCCTCGAGGATGCGCCGGCGCTGCTCGGGCTTGGCGTTGACGATCTCGCCGATCTGGCCCTGGCGCACGAGTGCCGGCGACCGCGCACCCGTCGCGGCATCCTCGAACAGCACCTTGACGTCGCGGGCGCGGACCTCGCGGCCGTTGACGCGATAGGCCGAGCCCATGTCGCGCTCGATGCGGCGGGTGACCTCGAGCACGTCGTTATCGTTGAACTCGGGCGGCGCCGTGCGGGCCTGATTGTCGACGTACATGGTCACCTCGGCCCAGCTCCGGGCCGGGCGGGTCGTGGTGCCGGCGAATATGACATCCTCCATGGCCGAGGCACGCATGGCCTTGTAGGACGTCTCGCCCATTGCCCAGCGCAGGGCCTCGAGCAAGTTCGACTTGCCGCAGCCGTTGGGGCCGACGACGCCGGTGAGACCCTGCTCGATCACGAGCTCGGTAGCCTCGACGAACGACTTGAAGCCAAGCAGCCTCAATCGCGTGATGTGCATGAGCCGCCGTCCTCTTCCGCGCCGCCCGGCCCCGAGGGACCGGCCATCTGCGTGGGCCTCAGCCGGCCTTCCGCCCGCCGCCGTCCGCCGGCCCGGCCAGCATCGGATCGACGATGGCGCGGATCTCGGGCATGCCGATCACCGTCTTGACGAGCCGCCTGCCGATGAAGAAATTCGGCGTGCCGATGATGCCGAGCTGGCGCCCCCGGTCCTTGATCTGATTCAGCGCCGCGATCATGGGTTGATTCTGCAGGCACGCGTCGAAGTCGGACCGCTTCATCCCCACCTGCGAGGCAATGCGGTAGATGGCGTCCGACCTCACCTCCTGCGAGACCCAGGAAGCCTGCTGCTCGAGGAACTTGCTGTAAAGCGTCAGGTACTGGCTCATCGGCGCGCAGCGTAGCGCAATGGTCGCATTGCCACTGGTCCGGCCGATCGGGAACTCGCGGATGACGAGGCGCACCTTGCCGGTGTCGATGTACTCGCGCTTCAACGCGGGGAACGTCTGCGACATGAACCGCCGGCAATGCGGACATGTCAAAGACATATACTTGACCATCACGACCGGCGCCTCGGCGCGGCCGAGCGAGAACTCCGGCAGCGGCCCCGGCTTCAGGACCTCGGCCAACGACGGATCGGCGATGACCTCACGGGCCGGGCGATCCTCCGGGCCATCGGGAGAGAACGGATTGAAGCCAGGCTTCGGCGCGCTGACGCCGAAAGCCTGTGTGGCCGCCACGGCCCCATCCGGCGCCCGGGTCGCACTCGTGGACGAGAGCCCGGGGGCGAGATCCGCCCCGCATCCCGCCAGAGAACCGAAGAGCAGCACGACCGCGAGCGCTATCCGGAGACTGCCGGATCTGGCTGTCGGCTCCGCCATCATTTCAGCAGGGGCTCGATGGCCCGGTCGAACGAGGCGATATCGTCCGAACGCTCCTTCAGCTGCTTGCCATTGATGAAGAAGGTGGGCGTCGAACGGACGCCGAATTGCTTGCCGGCCTTGTCGCGCACCGACGTGATGTCGTCGAGAAGCTTCTGGTCGGTCAGACACTTGTCGAAGCTCTCCTTGGTGAAGCCATGCTGGCCCACCAGCTTGAAGAGCGCCGGCACCGGATTGCCCTCGACGAACGCCCAGTCGTTCTGCTTCTCGAACAGCGTGGCGATCACGCCGAACGATTTGTCCGGCCCCGCGCACCGTGCCAGCATCGCGCCGGCTGCCGCCAGATTGTCGAGCGGGAACTCGCGCAGGATCAGGCGCACCTTGCCGGTGTCGACGTACTTTTCCTTAAGCTTCGGCAGCACCTTGGTGTGAAAATTGGCGCAATGGCTGCACGTCATCGAGGCATACTCGACGATCGTCACGGGCGCGTCGGCCTTGCCGAGGGTGAGGTCGCCACGCGGGACCGGTTTCATCAACTCGGCCGTGATGTCGCCAGCGGGCGCCTTGGCATCCTGCGCCAACGCCAGACCGGGCGCCAGCGCAAGCAGTGTCGCCCCGATCAGTGCGGAGCGGCGCGCTAGGCGTACCGCGATCAGTCGCTCGGAAAGGTAGGTCACGTCGTTCTCCTCCGCTCGAGATCCGGCGCAGTGGCGCGGAAGCCTCCGGTTTGGCGATCCCTAGCACATCGCCCGGCGCGATTCTAAGACCGCATGCACGCCACTACCGATGAACCCATTGTGATCGGCGGTGTCGCTTCGCCGCGGTCGCGCAGTCGACGGCGATCACGCGCCGGCCGACACTCGAACTTTGCGGGCGCCGAGACCAGCCGCCATGCGCTCGAGCGCCGCACGCAGACCCTCGTCGGTGACGGCAGAGACCTCCGCGAGAGATTGCGCTGCGCGCGCCGGCACAGCGGGCTCGGCCGCCGGCACCGCCCGGCGCTGCGACAGGTCTGGAGCCTGGACGATCTTCAGATCGAAGACGGCCCGATAGCCGAAGTAGGCGTTGATCCGCTCTACGATCTGCCGGCCCTTGTACTGGATGTCGAGCGCCCGGGCGGGATCGACCGCGACAAACAGCGTGGCACCCGGACGGCCACGATCGACGTCCGCCGTCTCGTCCCCCAGCTCCACCCGGCGCGGCCACTTCAAGCGCTCGGGACTGGTCCAGCGGGCGATGTCGGCGCCGACAATGGTCGCCCAGTCGGTGATCAGCGTCGCCGCCGAGAAGCCGTAGCGCTCGAAGGCGGGTCGTGTCAGCCGCGGCACGAAGCTGCCGACTGTCTTGGCCGCGATCGGTCGCCGCGCGGCGACCACCGAGCGTGGCGGCTCCGAGCCGGACGCGAATCGGGCCACGCGCGGGGTCAGCAAGGCTTTGCCGGAATGGGGCCGCACGTCCCCTGCCCTGCTGGTCGTTGGCCGCGAACCGCCGTCTCGTTGCTGCATCCGACGCCCCCGATTCCCCGTCACCGGCCGCGGTTCCCATCGCGACGGCATATCCTTACAATCAGGTAAACGATTCGCCTCAACGCCGCGCGGGGACCGCCATGACGACTGTGGCAATCGAGCAACCAAGACTGCGGCGGCCGAAGGATCCGGCCGCGCTGCTGCTCGACTGGTACGACCGCGAGCGGCGCGACCTGCCCTGGCGTTACCCCCCCGGGGAGGCGGCCGATCCGTACCGCGTGTGGCTCTCCGAGATCATGCTGCAGCAGACGACGGTGAAGGCCGTCATCCCGTTTTTCCACACCTTCTTGGCGCGCTGGCCAACCGTGGCGGCCCTCGCCGCCGCACCACGCGACGACGTGCTCGCCGCCTGGGCCGGCCTCGGCTACTACTCGCGCGCCCGCAATCTCCACGCCTGCGCCAAGGCCGTCGAAGCCGACTACGGCGGACGCTTCCCGTCCGGCGAGGCCGAGTTGCGCAAGCTGCCCGGCATCGGCCCCTACACGGCGGCGGCCATTGCCGCCATCGCGTTCGGTTCGCGTGCAACGCCCGTGGACGGCAACATCGAGCGGGTCGTCGCTCGGATGTTCGCCGTATGCGATCCTCTGCCGGGAGCCAAACCCCGGCTGAGGGAGCTGGCCGCCACGCTCACACCCGACACGCGCGCCGGCGATTTTGCCCAGGCCATGATGGACCTCGGAGCGCGCATCTGCACGCCAAGGCGGCCATCGTGCCTCATGTGCCCACTGCAGAGTGCCTGCTCCGCCAATATCAGCGGCATTGCCGGCTCGTTGCCTGCCCGCTCGGCGAAGGCCGAGCGCCCCGTCCGCTACGGCGTGGCCTTCCTGGCCTTACGGGAGGACGGTCACATCCTGCTGCGGCGGCGCCCTGACGCAGGACTGCTCGGCGGCATGCTCGAGGTTCCCTCCACACCTTGGGGCGAAGCCTGGGTCTCGGCGGAGGATGCCCTTCAGGCCGCGCCGCTCAGAGCCGAATGGTGGCCGGTCACGGGCTCCGTCTCGCACACCTTCACCCACTTCCGGCTCGAGTTGCTCGCCTACCGCGCAGTCGTGCCGGCGGACCAGCAATTGGACCTCTGGGCAGATCCCGAGCGCTGCCGTTGGGTGCAGAGGCGTGAGCTCTCGAAGGCAGCCCTGCCGAGCGTCATGCGTAAGGTGATCGCCCACGCACTGAAGGAGGCCTAGCCTCGAACTCAGTCCGCGATCCAACGATGCCGGCGACTACGCGATATTTACGGATGCGGAAGGGAAGTTTCGTTTTTTCCAATACCCGTGAGTGCTGTCATTCCCCCGACGCCACGCGTCCGGAGGGGTGCACGATGCAAGCACTGGAATATATGGCACTCGGCCTTGCCATCACCGCAGGTGGCTCGATGCTGCTGCTGTTTTTGGCACGGCGCTGCCAGACGGCGGTCGTGGGCACGTTCTGGGCCAGCGAGGCCGCAGCCACGGCGGCCGCTTTGATTCTGGTCGCTGTCATTTGCACCGCTGCAACGTGGATCGTCCACGGTACGCTGATACTGATCCCGGAGCCCCTTTCGGCCATTGCGGCAGCTTTCGTCCTCACGGGAGTGGTGCTGTTCGCCTTTCCCGCCTTGATGGGAAAGCTACGCAAATAGCAGAACGAATGGCGCTAGCATCCATTCCGTTGGGAGTCACATTCCGCCTGGGGCTCGTCGTATGGCTTGGGATCCCAACTGGCTGGCAGCTCGGCTCCGAGCCTCCCGTCAGTCCCGTAACGGCCGGGCTTGTGGCGCGGCTCAAACCACCTTGTCGCTGATCTTCTGCGGCACCGGCTTGGTCGCCGCGAGCGAGGGGCGCAGCTCCATGCGATCAGAATAGGCGGCGAGGTTCGGGAACGCCGATCTCCAGTCCAACTCTGCGTAGCGAACCGCCAGATATGCGGCCACCGTCGCGGCAGCGATATCGGCCAGTCCAAACCGATCCCCGACCGCATACTCGCGATCGCCGATGCGGCGTGCGATCTCCTTCAGTCCGCCATCGATCTTGCGGCGCTGCCGGGCGAGCCATTCGTGGCTCTGCTTGCCGGGCTCGCGATGGCGCTCGAAGAAATGCAGCACGAACGCATCGCACACGCCGTCTGCCAGCACCTCCATCTGCCGGGCGGCAAGGCGGCCATCGACATCGTCCGGCAGCATCGGCGGCATCGGGTGCCGCGCCTCGAGCCACTCGAGGATGAACCGGCTCTCGTAGACGCTCTCACCACTCTCCGTGATCAGCACGGGCAGTTTCTCCAGCGGGTTGTAGCGCGGCGTCTCGGTGGTGTTGTCCCACGGCACCTCGGTCTTGAGCGCGAAGGGGATGCCCTTCTCGATCAGCGCGATTCGGACCTTGCGCGCGTAGGGCGACGGGGTCGCGGAGAGGAGCGTGTACATGGGCGTAATCCGGTGGAGTCGTGCCATGGATGTGGCTGCGCGAGCGGGAACCGCGCGGCCCCGGGAAGCGGAGCCTCCCGGACCACAACTTCTTATGGCATTATCGTCAGAGCGGCCAGAGCCACGCCCTGGCCAGCAGAACGAGCCCGACCACGATCACCAGCGGGCCGCCGATGCGAAAGTTTCCGGCATAGCGCTTGCGCCAGGCCGCAGCCTTCTTCTGGTCGAGCCCGGCCGGAATGAGGCCAAATCCCAGCAGCGTCGAGAAAATGCCGACGCCAAGCACGACGACGGCCTGCACCATGGGCGGCAGCGGCTGGGCGCTGAGGACGGCGGTCAGCATGCGAATCTCCGCATTCTCGATCGCCTCGATATCGCACCAGTCGCAGCTATTGCAAAGGGTCCGAAGCCCATAGCGCGACGCCGACGCCCTCGCTCTCGGCTCCCGCTACGTTCCCACGTGAAACGCACAGAGCTTGTTGCCGTCGAGGTCGCGGAAATAGGCGCCATAGAACGCCTGGGGACCATCCGGACCACGCAGCCCCGGCTTGCCCTCGTCGCTTCCCCCGAGCGCCAGTGCTTTGGCGTGGATCGCATCGACGTTGGCGCGCGAGCCTGCCGCAAAGGCCACCATCGTACCATTGCCGACGGTTGCAGCTTTCCCATCGAAGGGCTAGAGCACGCATACGCTCGGCTGCTGGAAGCTCGGCCCGATAATCGTGGCGCCGGTCTCGAAGCGCATCAGCTCCGTGGCGCCGAGGGGGGACAGAAGCGCCAGGTAATAGGCGCGCGCCTTGTCGAGGTCGTTGGTGCCGACAGTCACATAGCCGATCATGTGAAATCTCCTCTGACCCTGATTCCGTGCCATGTGCCCGTGACGCCGATGCGTCAGCGCACATCCTTGAAGGCCTCGTCCAGCCGGGTGAGCGCCTCTTCCAGGATCGGCCTCGGTGTGGCGAAATTGAAGCGGAGCCAGCCCTCGCCGCCCGGACCGAACTGCTGGCCTGGGCTCGCGAAGATGCGAGCCTTCTTTGCCACGCGCGCGGCGACATCGTCGGGCGCGAGGCCGGTCCCGCGGAAATCCACCCAGCCGAGATAGGTTGCGTCCAGCCGCATCGCGCGAGCCCCGGGTGCCGCCTTCTCGATGTGGGCAGCGAGACGGTCGCGGTTGCACTGCAGGTATGGCAGCAGGGCGTCGAGCCACGCCTCGCCCGTCCTCCAGCCGGCTTCGGTCGCGACCATGCCGAAAAGGTTGTAGGAGGCGACGCCCACCGCCACGCAGCGCGCATCGATCTGCTTTTTCATCGCGGCATTGGATGTGACGCATGCACCGACGTGCGCGCCCGCGAGGTTGAACGTCTTGGTGGCTGCCACGCAGGTGATCAGCCGGTCGGCCACCTCGGGCGCCGCGACCAGCGTCTGCGTGTGCTTCGCGCCAGGGAAGACGAGATCGCAATGGATCTCGTCCGAGACGAGGATCAGGTCGCGCTCGATGCAGAGAGCCGCGAGCGCCTTCAGCTCCGCTGGCGACCAGCAGGTGCCGCCCGGGTTGTGCGGGCTGCACAGGAAGACGATCTTCGTGCGCGGGGTCAAACCGGCCTTCAACCGGTCGAGGTCCATGACGTAGCGGCCGCTCTGCTGGACGAGCTCGCAGTCGTGGATGCGCCGGTCGTTGGCCGTGATGATGCGTCGGAACGCGTGATAGGCCGGCGGGAAAACGACGACCTCGTCGCCGGGCTCGGTCACCGCCTGCAGAATGAGGCCGAGGCCGGAGACGATGCCCGGCGTCGGCGTCACCCAGCCCGGGTCGATCATGAGGCCGTGGCGCCTGCCCACCCAGTCGGCGCAGGCCATGGCCCAGGTCCCGGTGTCGGCATAATAGCCGTGCGTGCCGCGCTCGACCTCTGCACGCAAAGCCTCGGTCACACCCGGGGGCGCCTGAAAATCCATATCGGCGACCCACATCGGGATGCCGTCGGGGGCGGTAATACCCGACAGCTTCGCCATGTTGTCCCACTTCGACGAGTGCGTGCCGCGACGCTGGATGATCCGGTCGAAGTCGAACATGTGGCAGAGGCTCCGCGCTGAAGGGATGGAAGGCGAGGGATGTTAAGCTGGAGGGCCGCCGACGGAAAGGTGCGCTTTGGACCCGCCCCTTCCCATCGCGCTCGGACTGGCCCGCTCCATGCAGTGGGCCGCGTTACTTCGGCGGATGGCGCCTGACGGCGTCCTCGTTCACGTCCGCGCCCCAGCCGGGCTTCGTCGGTAGGATCAGGTGGCCGTTCTCGATCCTCGGCGGCTCGGTGACGAGGTCATCCTTCCAGGGCACGTCGTCGATGTCGATCTCCATGATGCGGAAATTGGGGATCGCGGCGCAGAAGTGGGCGCTCATCAGCGTCGACATGTGGCCATAGAAGTTGTGCGGCGCGCAGTTCGTCTCGTAGGCCTCGGCCATCGACGCGATCTTCATCGACTCGAGGATGCCGTTCCAGGGCAGGTCGACGATGCCGACGTCCATCGAGCCCTGCTCGAGGTAGTCCTTGAACTGGCGGCGCCCGAACAGGCTCTCGCAGGAGGCGAGCGGCGTGTTGATCGAGCGGCGGATCAGCGCCAGCGCGCGCGGATCGAAGCTGTCGATCTCCACCCACATCAAGCTGTGGCCCTTATGCTCGAGCGACCGCACCAGCCGGATGTAGCCCTCGGTTTTGTAGTTGAAATTGAGGTCGAGCAGGAACTCGACGTCGTCGCCCGTCCCCTCGCGGAAGGCGGCGAGCTGCTTGTCGAGCGCCTTCTCCACCGCGAGCGACGGGTTGAGCTCGGGGCCGCCCGGCGTTCGCCCGAAGCCCGGCATGTACATCTGCGGCTGCGCCTCGTCGAACAGGAAAATGTTGGTCTTGAGCGCCGTGAAGCCACGCTCGCGCACATGCTCGCCAAGCCTGCGCACGTCGTCGAGATTGCGCAGCGGCGGAAGCCCCATCTTGTCAGCGTGATTCAAGCGGTAGCTGCCGCAGTGCGACCAGTAGAGGCGGAGCTTGTCGCGGACCGGCCCGCCCAGCATCTCAGCGACGGGCACGCCGAGCCCCTTCGCCTTCACATCGACGAGCGCATTCTCTATTGCCGCCAGCGCCTGCTGGATCATGCCTCCCGGCGCCTGCCGCGTCATGGCGTAGAGCTTGGAGATGATCCGCTCGACCGGCCGCGGGTCCTGCCCGATCAGCGTCTCGGCCAGCTTCATGATGACGCCGGTCAGCCCCTTCGAGCCGTAGCTCTCGTTGTACTCCGACCAGCCGACGATGCCGGCGTCCGTCTCGATCTTGAGGAACGAGAAGACGCGCCATCCCGCGTCCGCATGCAGGTCGACGATGCGCTTGATTTTCATGGGTGGGCTCCAGCTGCCGTAGGGAGTGTTAATGCTCGACGAAAGCATATCATCAGTATTTGCGACAGCAAGTTTACACTCGAAGTGGGCTACGTCCTAACTCGTCATGGGCGTAAAATTGCCAATGACCACCTTCCTCCTCAACTGTAACTTCGCATCCGACCCCGAGGCCGCCTACCCTTATGGGGTTCACTGCAAAGGGGTTGTGCACATAAAACAGTGATTTCCTCAATTCGCTAATATCGCGAAAAAATTGCGGTCGGCAAAAAATAACACCGCTGATCTGTGAGGCGTCAGAATTCATGAATACCATGGTATCGATCCATGACCCGCTAGCTTTTGATAGGCCTGGCCTGTAGGGATAGTGTGGAGTGGTGGAAACGATCCTGCGCGCCGCGTCGAGTTTCACATTTACGCTCAGGGGGCCAATCGGGAACAAGGAGGAAAGAAAGCTCATGAAGTCTGGATGCCAAGGGAGATCTTGGCTGGAGATCGCAACAATGCATGGATCATGGCTCGCGACTATGTGTTTGTCGCGGTATTCCGAATATTTTTGATGCTTTTCCTTGAACGCCGATGTAAATCGCAAGGTGATCAGATCTGTGGGTACATAGCTTGCTTCACCATCAATTGGATATGGCACGGCGTTAGCATTGCCTTTCGCTCCGGCACTTGGGGTCACGGCTTCAATCCAAATGGTTCGCCAAATACCCTGAATGCCTAGATCGGGCCCTGGCTTGGGTGCCAAGAGAGGATGATCTGCGAATGCGCAGGCCAAATACATCTCCCAGTATCTGGCGTGTGGACTAGCACAGAATTCTCTAATGTACTCCCGATCTGAGTACATGGAGAATAAATCCCACATCTGATTTAACTGCGCAGCCGCACCTTCATGATAGGGCCATGTCGAGTCGAGAAGCGTTTCAACAATCGCGTGCTTCGTGCCTGCTTCTTGTCGAAGCATTTCGATAAAAGTTAACTGCTCGCCACTCGATCGCTTCCCCATTGCCACCCACTACTCCGCCGCCTCCGCCTGCGCCGCCTTCTCCACCCGAGCCGCTGAGAACTTGAACTCGGGGATCTTCCCGAAGGGGTCGAGCTGCGGGTTGGTCAGCATGTTGGCGGGGGCCTCGGCGAAGGCGAAGGGGATGAACAGCATGCCCTCGGCCACGTCGCGGTCGGCGCGCACCCTGAGCGTGATCGATCCGCGCCGCGTGGTGACGGTGACCTTCTCGCCCGGCGCAATCCCCATCCGCTCGATCTCGCGCGGGTTCATGCCGACGATCGCCTCCGGCTCGAGCAGATCGAGAATCCCGGCCCGTCGGGTCATCGATCCCGTATGCCAGTGCTCGAGCATGCGGCCCGTCGTCAGCACCATGGGATACTCGGCGTCGGGGAGCTCGTCGGGGGGACGCAGCTCGGTCGGCACGATCTTGGCGCGGCCCGATGCCGTCGGGAACGACTGCGCGAAGATGATCTCGTTGCCGGGCTTGTCGGGCGCGTCGCAGGGATAGGTCACGGCATCCTCGGCGAGGAGCCGCTGCCACGTGATGTTCCGGAGCGATGGCATCACCTTGGTCATCTCGCCGAACACCTCGGAGACGTCGGAATAGGCCCATGGCAGCCCAACGCGCTGAGCGATCTCCTGAATGACCTGCCAGTCCTGGCGCGCCTCGCCGGGTGGCGGCACGACCGGACGGCCGATCTGAACCTGCCGGTTGGTGTTGGTGAACGTGCCCCATTTCTCGGCATGCGCCGAGGCGGGCAGCACAACGTCGGCGTGCCAGGCCGTCTCGGTGAGGAAGATGTCCTGGACAACGAGATGCTCGAGATGGGCCAGCGCCTCGCGGGCGTGCTGCACATCGGGGTCCGACATCGCGGGGTTCTCGCCCATGATGTACATGCCGCGGATCTCGTCGGCGTGGATCGCGTTCATGATCTCGACGACGGTGAGCCCGCGCCTCGGATCGAGCGTCGTGCCCCAGAACGCCTCGTACTCCCCGCGGATCTGTGGGTTCTCGACGCTGCGATAATCCGGAAACACCATCGGAATGAGACCGGCGTCGGAGGCGCCTTGCACGTTGTTCTGGCCGCGCAGGGGATGCAGACCCGTGCCGGGCCGGCCGGTCTGGCCTGTGGTGAGCGCCAGGGCGATCAGGCAGCGGGCATTGTCGGTGCCGTGCGTGTGCTGCGAGATGCCCATGCCCCAGAAGATGATCGAGCGCTCGGAGCGGGCATAGAGACGCGCCACCTCGCGGATGGTCGCTGCAGGAATGCCGCAGATCTCCTCCATCGCCTCTGGTGCGAAGGCCTGAATCGACGCCTTCAAGGCATCGTAGCCCTCGGTCATCGCCTGGATGTACTGCTGGTCGACGAGCCCCTCGGTGATGATCGTATGCAGCATGGCATTGAGCAGCGCCACGTCGCGACCCGGCTTGAACTGCAGCACGTGGCTCGCATAGCGCGCAATGCCCTGGTTCTGCCCGCGCGGGTCCATGACGATCAGCTTAGCGCCGCGACGTGCCGCATTCTTCAGGAAGGTCGCCGCCACCGGATGGTTCTCGGCGGGCCGCGCACCGATGACGATGATGCAATCGGAATCCTTGGCTGCCGTGAACGGCGCCGTCACCGCGCCCGAGTTGAGCCCCTCCATCAGCGCCGCAACGGACGACGCGTGGCAGAGCCGCGTGCAGTGGTCGACGTTGTTCGTCCCGAAGCCCTGCCGAATCAGCTTCTGGAAGAGATAGGCCTCCTCGTTGGAGCCCTTGGCCGAGCCGAAGCCGGCAATGCCCTTCGCGCCCTGCTTCGCGTGCACGGCCTTGAGGCCCGACGCGGCGCGTGACAGCGCCTCCTCCCACGTCGCCTCGCGGAACACCTTCTGCCACTCGCTACGGGCGAGCTGCATGTTGGCGTCCTTGGCCACGCCTTCACGGCGGACCAGCGGCCTGGTCAGGCGATCCGGGTGGTGAATGTAGTCGAAGCCGAAGCGGCCCTTGACACAGAGCCTGTTCTCGTTGGCCGGCCCGTCGCGACCGTCGACGTAGAGGATGCGGTCGGCCTTGACGTGCACGATCGTCTGGCAGCCGACGCCACAATACGGACAGAGCGTATCGACGCTGCGATCCTCGAAGGCGACGCGCTTCTGGCTCGCCTTGTCGAGCAGCCCCGCTTCCATCAACGCCCCCGTCGGGCACACCTGCACGCACTCGCCGCAGGCGACGCACGTGCTCTCGCCCATGCCCTTGTCGAAGTCGAACACGACCTTGGAGCCGTGCCCCCGATAGGCCATGCCGATCACGTCGTTGTTCTGCACCTCGCGGCAGGCGCGCACGCAGAGCCCGCAGTTGATGCAGGCGTCGGCGTTGAACGAGATCGCGGCGTGCGTCGTATCCGAGGCCGCCTTCTCAGCGCGCGGAAACCGGCTCGTCTCGGCGATGCCCATCTCGTCGATCCAGGCCCAGAGCTTGGCCTTCGGATCATGCGCATCGGCGCGCGGCGGCTGGTCGGCCACGAGAAGCTCGAGCACCATCTCCTGGGACTTCCTCGCTCGCTCGGACGCCGTCTTGACCTTCATGCCGGCCACGACCTTGCGCTGGCAGGAGGCCGCCAGCACTCGCTCGCCCTCCACCTCCACCACACAGGCCCGGCAGTTGCCGTCGGCCCGATAGCCCGGTGCATCGTGCCAGCACAGATGCGGGATCGACGTGCCCTGTCGTTTGGCCGCCTGCCAGATCGTCTCGCCGGGACGCGCCTCGACCTCGCGGCCGTCGAGCGTGAAGGTGATCTTGGTGGTCATGGTACCCTCAGTCGATTTCTACTTCCGCCTGGTGCGCGGCTTCGGCATCTTCGGCACAACGCGTTTCATGTACTGGTCAAATAGGGGCACGGTAAATGCCGTGTCTCCATGCTGAGGGCTGAAGATCATACCTTTCTTGATTAGATTGCTACGTAACGGGGCAATCGACTCGACCATGACCCCCAGCTTTTCCGCTATGTCGCCAGACCTATGTGGACCAGAGCCCAACTCGGCCATGGCTCGAAGATAGTCCTTCTCTCGCGGCGTTAGCCTGTCGAAACGGACGCGGAAGAAGCTCTGGTCGAGATTGGCAGTTGCCCTGTCGGTTGCAGATTTTGCATCGTGCAAGCTTATGGGCGAGCAAGCTGCAATGTTCCAGGCCTGATAACCCCACTCTTGCAGAAAGTATGGATAGCCCTCGGTCACTTCCAGGATCGCATCGAGCGCTGCCGGCTCATAACGTACACCTTCCTTGTTTGCTGGCTCAGCCAGAGCTGCCCGGGCATCCTGCGGCTCGAGTTGGCCGACCTTCGGGAAGTTGAACAGGCGCTCGGCGTAGGATTTCGACTGCCCCATTTGACCGACGAGTTGAGGCAGCCCCGCCCCTACCACGAGAACTGGCAGAGATTTTTGGGCAACCCGATGGACGGCCATAATCAACGCACTGAGCTCTATCTCAGACAAATATTGCATTTCATCAATCGAGATGACTACCGTCGTGTCGCGGGATTTCGCGGCTTCGCCGACAGCCAACAACAGGGAAATCAGGTCGGCCTCGAGATCGCCACTGTCTGCTGCGCCCTTTTCAGGAGGCAGCCCCACGCCAATGTCGATGTCCCCGAGCTTCACTTTCACCGACGAGACGAAACTGCGCAGCACCCTGAGTGCCCGACGCGTGGCGTCGGTTGCCTTTGCCATGGCATCCAGGGACAGCAAGACATGCTTCAGTGGCGGGACGAGCAGCTGTGGCAACGTTTTCCCGTCATGCGCCTCGACATGCAGGGTTTTGCAGCCCGACTCTTCCGCCAACCTCTGCACTTCGTTCAAGAGCACTGTTTTACCCACACCCCGCAGGCCGATGAAGATGAAACTCTTGAACGAGCGCCCCGCACCCACACGCTGAATGGTCACGCGGGCATCCTTGAGGATGCTATCCCGCCCAGCCAACTCGGGCGGCTTCGTGCCAGCGCCGGGCGCATAGGGATTGGACGCCTCATCCATTTATGAGAACCTTATCGATCTTATCATTTTCAGGCTAAGCTACCTAAGCTCCATCAAATCGAATTGCAACCGCGTTCCTCAGCCCTTCGGCTGCACCTTGATGATCGCGCGTCGATGGGTGCCGAAGCCGACCTTCTTCTCGTCGTCCTCGGCCTCGACCTTGAACGTGAGCTTCCGCCCGTCGATCTCGGTCAGCTCGGCGCGGACTTTCACGGTCTTGCCCTTCGGCGTCGCCGCGATGTGCTTCACGTTCACCTCGAAGCCGACGGTCGTGTGCCCCTCGGGCAGGTGCTTCTGCACGGCCTCGATACCGGCGCGCTCCATCAGGCCGATCATCGAGGGTGTCGAGAACACGCCATCGCCGCCGACGTGCTTCACCACGAGGCTGTCGTCGACGACTCGCACGATCTCGGCCGACATGCCGACTTTCAGGTTCTCGCTGGACATTGCGCGCTCCACACCTTTCTGCTCACGGGCGCTGCCTGGACGGCAACGCCATCGTCACGACTTCAGATCGCCGGGAAAATACTTCATCACGCTCCTGAGCGGGTTCGGCGCGGCCTGACCCAAACCGCAGATCGAAGCGTCGGCCATCACCTGGGCGAGGTCGGCGAGCAGGGCCGTATTCCATTGGCCCGCGCTCATCAGCTTGACCGCCTTCTCCGTGCCGTTGCGGCAGGGCGTGCACTGGCCGCAGCTCTCGTCCTCGAAGAAGCGCATCAGGTTCAGCGCCACGGCTTTCATGTCGTCCTGATCGGAGAGGATCACGACCGCGTGGCTGCCGACGAACGAGCCGTGCTTCTCGAGTTGCCCGAAATCCAGCGGAATATCGGCCATCGACGCCGGCAGAATGCCGCCCGAGGCGCCGCCCGGCAGGTAGCCTTTGAAGGTGTGCCCATCTGCCATGCCTCCGGCGAGAGCGAGGAGCTCCTGGGCCGTGGAGCCTGCCGCCGTCAGGATGACACCCGGCCGTTTAACCCGGCCCGAGACCGAATAGGAGCGCAAGCCCTTGGCGCCGTTCTTGCCCTGGCTCGCGAACCAGTCTGCGCCCTTCTCCAGGATCTCGGGCACCCAGTAGAGCGTCTCGATATTGTTGACGAGGGTCGGCCGGTCGAAGAGTCCGACCTGGGCGACGTAGGGCGGCCGATGGCGCGGCAAGCCGCGCTTGCCCTCGATCGATTCGATCATCGCCGATTCCTCGCCGCAGATGTAGGCGCCTGCCCCCCGGCGCAGATGCACCGACGTATGCCGTGCCAGTCCGGCGGCCCGCACCGCCTCGAGCGCCTCGGCGAGGATGGGGCGAGCTGCGGGATACTCGTCGCGCAGATAGATGAACACCTCCGAGGCCTCCACGGCCCACGCGCCAATCAACATGCCCTCGAGGAACTGGTGAGAATTCGACTCCAGATAATGGCGATCCTTGAACGTGCCCGGCTCGCCCTCGTCGCCGTTGACAGCCATCAGCCGCGGACCTGCCTCGGCTCGGACGAGACTCCACTTGCGTCCCGTCGGGAAGCCGGCGCCGCCGAGGCCCCGCAGGCCGCCGTCCGACAGCGTCTTGATCACCTCGTCGCGACCGAGCGTCCCCGCCAGGCAACGCTCGAGGACGCGATAGCCGCCGCCGGCCCGGTAATCCTCGAAACTGCGGCAGGCTGCCACCTCGAGGCGGTGCTTCCCGGCCAGGGCCGCCTCCTTCAGTCCCGCGAACGTCGCATGGTCGACATGGGCATGGCCGACGTGTGCGGCCGGCGCCGTATGGCAGGAGCCGAGGCAGGGAGCGCGCAGGACTCGAACATCCGGCAGCGCCTCCGCCTTCAGCTCCTCGATCAGGCGCTCAGCGCCCGCCAGCATGCACGACAGGCTGTCGCAAACCCTGATCGTCACCTTGGCGGGACGCTCGGCGCCGTCCGGCACGACATCGAAGTGGGCATAGAACGTGGCCACCTCGTAGACCTCGGCCATCGGGATGCGCAATAGCTCGGCGAGGCCGTGCAGCAGGCCGGCCGGAAGACAACCCTCGGCGTCTTGAATCTTGTGAAGATACTCGATCAGCAGCGGCCGCTCATAGGGGCCGGGACCCAGCAGCAGCCGCGTCCCCTCGAGCTCCGCCGGCTGCAGCACACGCCCCTTGGGATGGAGCGGCGCGGACCGGCGGCCTGCTCCCGGATGCACTGCGCGACCACCGCTCCCCCCCGTGCCGTGCCGTCCGCCCGACTTGTCGCTCATCAGCCTGTCATCTCCGCTCAGAAGCTCGGCCGAGCCCCGCATTCCGACCTTGGCATACCAGCTACCGACTTGGTCGGCAAAGCCGGCCGCGCCGCGTGGCGAGCCGATCGTTGCCGAAGTCGGGCCGGCCGACAAGTCGCATGGACCCGGCTCACTATCCCGTTCCGGCCTGCGTCGAGTGCGGGCGCCGGCACGGCACGGGCGCGTTCCCGCCCGTCTCGGGCTGCGCGACGATCGCACAGCGACCGTTTGCGCTTGCCACGCCGCAAACCCCGCCTGTAATCCTTGGCGCGTACGGGGATAGCCAGTCGGAAGCGGCGAGGCGTGCGCGGATCCTCTCCTGCGCGAACCGGTGTCGACAACTATAACGAGCAGGGATGCGGGATGGTAGCGCTGGCAGCCGATGCGACGAGCTTCATGGATCTTTTGACCGGTGGCATGGCCCCGGCCCAGTTCTGGCCGGCGCTTGGCCAGATCATGCTGATCAACCTCATTCTCTCTGGCGACAATGCCGTCGTCATCGCTCTCGCGTGCCGCTCGCTTCCGCCGGCCCAGCGCAAGGTCGGCATCCTGCTCGGTGCCGGCGTTGCCGTCCTGATGCGCGTCGTGTTCACGATCGGCGTCACCTCGCTGCTGACGACACCCTGGCTCAAGGTGGTTGGCAGCCTTCTCTTGTTCTGGATCGCCATCAAGCTGCTGGCAGAGGACGGCGAGGGCGAGAAGGACATCAAGGATTCGAGCAACATCTGGGGTGCCGTGCAGACGATCGTCGTGGCGGACCTCGTCATGAGCCTCGACAACGTTCTCGCCATCGCCGCCGCGGCCAAGGGCAACTGGTCCCTCATCATCATCGGTCTCGCCGTGTCGGTGCCGCTCATCGTCTTCGGCGCCACCATGGTGATGTTCCTGCTGACGCGATTCCCGATTCTCGTGTGGGCAGGCGCGGCCCTTCTAGGCTGGATCGCGGGCGAGCTCATCGTCTCCGACCCGGGCCTGCATCATCAGGCCGAGGAATTGGCGAAGGCACTTGGCATCACGCTGCATACGCTGGAGCGGATCGCGGCTGCCATCGGTGCCGCCATCGTGGTCGGCGTGGGCTGGGTGCTCCGGCGCCGACATGCCGCGGAGGCGCATTGACGGCTCGCGCGTTTCGTCGCCTCGGGCGCCAGCGTATCGACTTGAAATGGCGGATGGCTGGCGCCACTGCCCCTTGAGGAGCGACGTGCATGGAGTTCGCCTTCGGCATCGAAGAGGAATTTTTCGTCGTCCACGAGCGCACGCTGCTCATCGAGCCGACGGCCCACGACAAATTCATCGAGCGCGCCAGCCAGCTCGCGGGCGGGGGGATCAACCGTGAGCTCCTGCAATCGCAGGTCGAGGCGGCAACGCCCGTGTGCAGCGACTTCGATGAGGCTCGCGCCCACGTCAAGCGGCTGCGTTCCGGGCTGGCGAGGGCCGGCAACGAGCTGGGCCTGTCGGTGATCTCTGCCGGCACCCATCCCACTGCCGAGTGGCCCGAGCAGGTGCAGACGCCGAAGGAGCGCTACGACGAGGTGGTCGACGAGTTGCAGCTGCTGGCATTCCGCAATCTCGTCTGCGGGCTGCACGTTCATGTCGGCCTGCCCGACAACGAGATGCGTCTCAGCGTGATGCGCCGCTCCATCCCGTTCCTGCCGATCCTCCTGGCACTGTCGTGCTCATCGCCGTTCTGGCGCGGCATGTCGTCAGGCTTTGCAAGCTACCGCTTGACCTCCTACGAGGAGTTGCCGCGGACGGGATTGCCGCCGCTTTTCAGCTCCTGGTCCGAGTACGAGGAGTATACCCGCGTTCTCGAGGCGGCCGGCATCATCCGCAATCCGAGCTACATCTGGTGGGCCATCCGGCCGTCCCACAAATATCCGACGCTGGAGCTGCGCATCCCCGACGCCTGCACCAATGTCGAGGACACGCTCACGATCGCCGCCCTCTATCGCTGCCTCGTGCGTGCCCTGGCGCTCGATCCAACGATCAACGCGGGATTGACCTCCCCTGAACGGGCACTGGCCAAGGAGAACAAGTGGCGCGTGCAGCGCTATGGGCTCGGGGCCGCCCTGGTCGATCCGTTCCGCGAGCAGGCAGCCTCGATCCCCGCGCCCGAGGCCGCCCGGCGCCTGCGCGATCTGGTACGCCCGCATGCCGAGGCGCTCGGAGCGGTGCGCGAGATCGAGCGGGTGGACGAGATCATCGCCCGAGGCAACAGCGCCGATCAGCAGCTCGCCGTCTATCGCGAGGCCATTGGGCGGGGCTTGTCGCAACCCAATGCGCTCGCCCAGGTCAAGGCATGGCTCCAGACGGAGACGGTGGCCGGCTGCTGATTGTCCATCGTGGCACACCGGCGCAGGGCCGGAACCGCGCCGATGCCCGCACGTTACTTCTGACACTCGACCGTGTTGGAGGTAGCCATGCACAGCCACGACGAGAAGCGACAAGCCGACGAGCCGGGGCGTGGCCATGACGATCGCAAGGCCGACAGGAAGGACAGGACGGAGAAGAAGCTCGACAAGGCTATCGCAGACACGTTTCCGGCGAGCGACCCGATTGCCCCGGGTGATGTGACCGCAGACGACCAGCCGCGCCGGCCGGTGGACCGCAAGCCGCCGCGAATCGATGTGGAGCTCGTCAAAGAGTTGGCTCGCAAAGTCCGCCGCCGTCTGCGAGGCTAGCCGATTTCCGGCTCCCTATTTCGGGAACCACTTCGGCTGCCACCAGTGCAGCGCCCCGTGCACGGCGTCCGGCGCCACGAGATAGGCAACCCCGATTAGCACCGCGACGCCGACCAGCAGCATCAGGATGCCGCTGCTCAAGGGCACGCGATAGCTCAATCCAGTACCTGGAATACCGAGAGTTACCATCCGCTTGCCGGTATGGCCCACATTGACGGTGGCGCCGTGACCGCCCACGCTGGCGCTGACTCCGGACTTCGACAGATTGATGTAGACGCCGGGCAGGATCTTGATGCGTTTCTGGAAGCGAAGGCCCATGGCTCATCCTCTTCGATCGAGCGCGATGCAGGGGACGCCTACCTGGTTCAAAATCACACATAGACAGACCAGTGCCCGACTGCAACCGTCAGCACCGGCTCAGGATTTCATTCCGAACAGATTTCCGAAGCGGCGCAGCTTGTCCTTCACCTGCCCGATCGCCGTGTCGCGCTCCGCCAGGCGCTCGTGGGCAGACACGGAGTCGATCGTCTCGCTGTACTTGTCGCGGTTGGCGTGATCGCATTCGATCACGGAGCGGCGTTCCTGGTCGGTCAGCGGCCCGACGCGCGACATCGGCGGCCGGATCAGCGTACGCTGGACGACGGACGGCTCCCCCTTGTTGTGCAGCACCGAGACAAGGGCCTCGCCGACCTTCAGCTCCTGGATCACCCTTTCAGTATCCAGCAGCTTGTTCTTGCGGAATGTATCGGCGGCAGCCTTGACTGCCTTGAGCTCGCGCGGCGTGAAGGCCCGCAAGGCATGCTGGACCCGGTTGCCGAGCTGTGCCGACACACGGTCGGGGACGTCTGAGGGGCTTTGCGTCACATAGTAGACTCCAACACCCTTGGATCGAATGAGACGGGTGACGCGCTCGATTTGCTCCAGCACCGCCTGGGAGGCGCCATTGAAGAGCAGATGCGCCTCGTCAAACAGAAACACGAGCTTGGGTTTCGGCGGATCGCCGATCTCCGGCAGCTTGTCGAACAGCTCCTCCAGCAGCCAGAGCAGGAATGTCGAATAGAGCTTCGGCGTATCCATCAGCTTCTCGGCAGCGAGCAGATTGATGACGCCGCGGCCGTCGGGGGCGACCTTCATCATATCTGCGATGTCGAGCGCCGGCTCGCCGAAGAATTTCTCCGCGCCCTGCTGCTCGAGAACCAGCAGGCGTCGCTGGATCACGCCGACGGTCTGCGGCGCGATATTCCCGTACTTCGAGCGCAACTCGCCTGCGCGCTTGCCGATCTCGTCGATCACGGCGCGCAGGTCCTTGAGATCCTTTATGAGCATCCGCTTGTCGCCGGCCTCGCGCTCGTCCGCGGCCCACCTGAAGGCGATGTTGAGCACGCCTTCCTGCGGCTCGGTCAGCTCGAGCAGGCGGGACAACAGAACCGGACCCATGCCATCGATGGTCGCCCGGACGGGGTGCCCCTGCTCGCCGAGAACATCCCAGAAAGCCACAGGGAAGCTGGCATTGCCGTAACCGACGAGGCCGAGCTCGGTCGCGCGCTCGACGAGATGCGGCAGCTTGGAGCCCACGGCGGCTAGCCCCGCGAGGTCGCCTTTGATATCGGCGGCAAACACGGGAACACCCGCCGCCGAGAAGCCCTCGGCCAGCACCTGCAGCGTCACGGTCTTGCCCGTGCCGGTGGCGCCTGTGATCAGGCCGTGGCGATTGGCGAGGCGCAGCTCGATCACCTCGGGCACCACGTCGGCACCCTGGCGGCTGCAGCCGATCATGACCGCGCCATCCTGGACGTAGTCCTTCGGATCGGCACCCGGGGCCAGGGTCTCGTCGCTCGTCTTCTCGGACATCGCGCTCTCCAGGACGTGCCATTGCCGATCAGCCGCCGTCGCTCACGCTCGAGCGGTGCCCGCGGCCCCTCACCGCTCGCCGGAGCGAAGCGAGTCCGAGCGACCTTCGAATCGACTTCCTCGCTCAGGCTGTCTGTGCCCCGGGCCAGCACCGCATGCAAATGGCGAGACCGGAGTGTCTCCCGAACTTTATCATCGCGCGGCGATGCGCTCCAGGAGGTGTGCGCCAGCAGGGCGCACTGGCGCGAACCATCGACGGCGACGCCGCACCTTACGCTGGGGCGTCGACGGCCACTGGTCGCGACAGTGTTGGCGCGGTAAGACAGCCGCCAGCACACAATCCGGGGCTCCGAGGAGACGCATGTTCAAGAAGATCCTGATCGCCAACCGTGGCGAGATCGCCTGCCGGGTCATCAAGACCGCTCGCAAGATGGGGATCAGGACCGTCGCCGTCTTCTCCGACGCCGATCGCGATGCGTTGCATGTCGAGATGGCCGACGAGGCCGTCCACATTGGTCCGGCGGCCGCTGCTCAGTCCTATCTGGTCATCGAGAAGATCGTCGACGCCTGCAAAGCGACGGGCGCCGAGGCGGTCCACCCGGGCTACGGCTTTCTCTCCGAGCGCGAGGCGTTCCCGGTTGCCCTGCACAAAGCCGGCATCGTGTTCATCGGCCCGAACCCGGGCGCCATTGCCGCCATGGGCGACAAGATCGAATCGAAGAAGGCCGCGGCGAAAGCCAAGGTATCCACCGTGCCGGGCTTCCTCGGCGAGATCAGCGACGCCAAGCATGCCGTCCGCATCGCCGCCGAGATCGGCTACCCCGTGATGATCAAGGCCTCGGCCGGCGGCGGCGGCAAGGGCATGCGCATCGCCTACTCCGAGAAGGAATGCGAGGAAGGCTTCGGCAGCGCGCGCTCGGAGGCCAAGTCGTCGTTCGGCGACGACCGCGTGTTCATCGAGAAATTCATCGAGAACCCGCGTCACATCGAGATCCAGGTGATCGGCGACAAGCACGGCAACGTCATCCATCTCGGCGAGCGCGAGTGCTCGATCCAACGCCGCAACCAGAAGGTGATCGAGGAGGCGCCCTCGCCGCTGCTCGACGAGCAGACGCGGGCACTCATGGGCGCGCAGGCGGTGGCGCTCGCCAAGGCCGTCGGCTACGATTCGGCCGGCACCGTCGAGTTCGTCGCGGGCCAGGACCGCTCGTTCTACTTCCTCGAGATGAACACCCGCCTCCAGGTCGAGCATCCGGTGACCGAGCTCGTCACTGGGCTCGACCTGGTCGAGCTGATGATCCGCGTCGCAGCCGGCGAGAAGCTGCCGTTCGCGCAAGCCGACGTGAAGCTCAAGGGATGGGCGGTCGAGAGCCGCGTCTACGCCGAGGATCCCTACCGCAACTTCCTGCCTTCGATCGGCCGCCTGGTCCGCTATCGACCGCCGGCCGAGGTGCAGTCTGGCGGCGTGACCGTGCGCAACGACACAGGCGTCTCCGAGGGCGGCGAGATCTCGATGTTCTACGATCCGATGATCGCCAAGCTGGTCACGCACGCCCCGACCCGGCTCGAGGCGATCAAGGCCCAGGCGGAGGCCCTCGACGCCTTCCACATCGACGGCATCCAGCACAACATCCCGTTCCTCACGGCCCTGATGCAGCATCCGCGCTGGCGCGAGGGTCAACTCTCCACCGGCTTCATCCGGGAGGAGTTCCCTTCGGGCTTCGTGCCACGCCGGCCGGAGCGGGCCGAGCTCGAGACGCTCGCCATGGTGGCGGCCGTGATCGACCACACCTCGAACAGCCGCCGGCGGCGGATCAGCGACCAGATCGCGGGCAACGCGGTCCGCTTCGCCAGGCGCCGGATCGTGCGAATCGACGGGGCCAGCATCGCCCTCGAGGTGGCAGGCGCGGACGAGGCCGGGCAACCGGCTTCCGTGACCCTCGTCAATCCGGACGGGAGCCATCGTGCGACGCACGAGGTCGTCACATCGTGGTGGCCCGGCAACCCGGTCTGGTCGGGGCGAATTGGTGGCGAGGAGCTGACCGTGCAGGTACAGCCGATCCTCAATGGCCACAAGCTCGCCTGGCGCGGCATTGCGCTCCCGACCCACGTCTACACCGAGCGCGAGGCCGCTCTCGTCGCGCTGATGCCGGCGAAGGTCGCGGCCGACACGTCGAAGCTGCTGCTCTGCCCGATGCCGGGCCTCGTCAAGGCGATCAATGTGGCTGTCGGCGCCGAGGTGAAAGCCGGCGACGCGCTGGCTGTCGTCGAGGCCATGTAGATGGAGAACATTCTGCGTGCCGAGCGCGACGGCCTGGTCAAGGCCGTCAACGCGAAAGCCGGCGACAGCCTTGCAGTGGACGCGGTGATCATGGAGTTCGCGTAACTGGAGGGTGGGTCCGGGAGGGGTCCTCTTCCCCGAACGGAGCGGGAGGCAGCCCACCACAACCTGCTTGGAGGCCACCATGATCGCCCTGTTCTTCGAGGTCACGCCCAAGGCCGGCGAGGAGACGCGCTACCTCGACATCGCCGGCAGCCTGAGGCCCGCGCTCGAGGCGAGTGGCGGCGTGCTCTTCCTCGACCGATACAAGAGCCACGCCCGGCCGCGCACTCTCCTCTCCCACCAGATCTGGGCCGACGAGGCGTCGCTGGTCCGCTGGCGCTCGGAAGGCCGCCATTACGGGGCGCAGAAGGCCGGCCGCGAGAGCGTCTTCGAGGACTATCGCCTGCGTGTCGGCCCGGTGATCGCGGAGGGCGGCGAGGGTGGCGGCGTGGTCCCGCAGACCGAAGGCATCGCGTACAACGACCCTCTGCTCACGCCCGAGCGGTTCGTCATCGTCGTGCGCAGCCACACGCGCCCCGTTCCGGCCTGCACGACAGGCGAGACCTATGAGAGCGTCTATCGCGACAAGGAATACGCCTGGATCGGCTCCGTCGCGGACCGCTCGGAGGGCTACGAGGCCTTGCGCCGTGTCGCGAGCGATGCCTGCGTCGGTGCCGCGCAGCTCTGCCTCGTCTCGCGCGACTATGGTCTCCACGACCGCCGTGAGGCGCCGCAGTATTTTCCGTCGGCGCAGCGCTAGACGGCTTCGCCGAGGGGCAGCGGGATGGCGATCCAGGTTCGGCTCGTCGGCAAGGACGATGTGGCGCTGCTCGGCCGCGCCGTCGAGGACGTGTTCGACGAGGCGATCCAACCCGAGCTGTTGGCGGCATTCATTGCTGCGCCCGGTCACGCCCTGGTTGTTGCCATCGATGGGGGGCAGCTGATCGGCCAGGCGCGCGGCATCGTCCACCTGCAACCAGATCGACCACCAGAGCTCTATATCGACAATCTGGGCGTCACACCCCGATTGCAGCGGCGCGGCATTGGAACACGGCTGATCGAGAGGTTGCTGGAATGGGGCCGGGAGAAGGGCTGCACGTCCGTGTGGGTTGCGACCGAGCCGGACAATGACGCGGCGCTGGCCTTCTACTCGTCATTGGGTCTCGAGAAGCGGCACCTTGCCTGGTTCTCGACCCCACTCTGAGCAAATGCTGGCGGCTCAGGCGCAGACCGACTTCCCGGCTTCTGCGGCTAGGGCGCTTGGCGGCCGGTTGGCCTCACGGTCAATCTCTGCTTAGTTGGCAGCTCGACCACTTTCGGTGAATCCCCGGAGTCCCATTCGAAATGCGCAGCTTCCACTTCCCCGGCCGCTCGCCGGTTATCGGCACGCGCGCCATGTGCGCCACCTCGCACCCGCTGGCCAGCCTCGCTGCCATCGAGATGCTGCGCAAAGGTGGGAACGCCGTCGACGCGGCCATCACGGCGACCGCCGTCATGTGCGTCGTGGAGCCAGCCATGACCGGCATCGGTGGCGACTGTTTCGCCATCATCGCCAAGCCCGGCCAGAAGCCGATCGCCTTCAACGCCTCCGGCAAAGCCCCCAGGGCCGCAACTGCCGACTGGTATGCCAGGGCCGGCATCAAGACGATCGAGACGTACTCGCCGCACGCCGTGACGGTGCCCGGAGCCATCGACGGCTGGGCGACGTTGCTGCGCGACCACGGCACCAGGTCGTTCGGGGACGTGCTAGCCCCTGCCATCGAATGCGCGGAGCGAGGCTGGCCGGTGCAGCCGCGGATCGCCTCCGACTGGGCGTCGCTCGAGGCAAAGGTACGCAACAACGCCGGCGCCACCCAGCACCTGCTGAAGGACGGCCGCATTCCGAAAGCCGGCGAGATCATGAAGTCTCCCGCGCTGGCCCGCACGCTCCGCACCATCGCCGAGAAGGGTCGCGACGGCTTCTACACGGGCGAGGTCGCCGAGGACATCGTCGCGGAGATGCGCGCCATGGGCGGGCTACATACCATGGAGGACTTCGCCAACCAGTCCTGCGCCTACGTCGAGCCGATCTCGGTGCGCTACAAGGACGCCGATGTGCTCGAGCTGCCGCCCAACAACCAGGGCATCGTGGCTCTGGTGCTGCTCAAGATGCTCGAACGCTTCGGCAAGCTCGGCGACGGCCCGGTCTCGGTCGAGCGCTATCACGTCATGATGGAGGCCGTCCGCCTCGCCTACAGGATGCGCGACACCTTCGTTGCCGATCCGGTCATGGCCGACGTGCCCGTCGCGCACATGCTGTCCGATGCCTTCGCCGACGAGCTCGTCTCCCGGATCGATCGGAAACGGCGCAAGGAGGACCTCGGGCCCATCCCGCAGCCCGGCGGCAGCGACACCATCTACATGTGCGTCGTCGACCAGAGCGGCATGGCCGTGTCGTTCATCAACTCGATCTACTCGGGCTTCGGCTCCGGCATCGTGACGAGGAAGACCGGCATCGTGTTGCAGAACCGCGGCCAGGGCTTCGTGCTCGACCCGAAGCACCCGAACTGCATCGCGCCCGGCAAGCGCCCGATGCACACCCTCGTGCCGGCCATGGCCATGCGCAACGGCAAGCCCTGGGCTGCATTCGGCGTGATGGGTGGCAACCTGCAGCCGGCGGGCCACGCCTACGTCATGTCGAACATGCTGGAGTACGGCCTCGATCCGCAGGAGGCGATCGATTGCCCGCGCGTGTTCTTCGAGAACGGCGTGTGCTGGGCGGAGGAATCGGTGCCAAAGAGCGTCCTCGACGGCATGGCCGCGCTCGGCCACCCGATGCAGGTCAAGCCCGACCCGTGGGGTGGCGGCCAGATGGTGGTCATGGAGCCGGACAAGGGCATCCTGATCGGCGCCTCCGATCCCCGCAAGGACGGCATGGCCATCGGCTACTGAGCCGGGGCGCGAAAGCCGGCGATGCGGCTGCCTCGCATGGCCGTCAGACGGGACAGGAGGCGGCGACATCCCGTGACAGCGGACCCGGCCGGCACATGCGTGAGGCTTCGCATCGAAGGGCGCGTCCAGGGCGTCGGCTTTCGGGCGTTCGTGGAGCGTGAGGCGGTCGCTCTCGGACTAGACGGCTGGGTACGCAACCGCCGCGATGGCGGCGTCGAGGCGGTTGTCGTCGGGCCCGCCCCTGCCGTCGAGCAGCTCGTCGCTCGAGTGAGCCAAGGCCCGCGGGCCGCCCGGGTCGACATGATCAAAGTGTTGGATGACAGCGAGCCCGTCGGCCCCGGCTTCGAGGTGCGGCCGACCGCTTGAGCCAGCTGCGGCCCCTCACGCCCGAGCGCCGTCTCAGAGCACCCGGCCGGACGCATCGTCGATCAGATGCATGTTGTTGAGGTCAGCGGCCATCTTCAACGGGCCGCCGTCGGTGGCCCCGGCATTGGGGTTGACGCGCCCACACACTTGCGCCCCGGCCATCTCGAAGTAGACGAACGTTTCCATGCCCATCGGCTCGGTGACGTCGATCCTGGCGTCGAACGGGATCACCCCTGCCCCGCCCTGCCCGCGAGCCTCGGTCAGATGCTCGGGTCGAAGCCCCAGCAGCAGCTGACCCTGCCCGACAGCCTTGCTCGCCTCATATCGCTTCGCCCGCTCGGGGGGGAGTGGCATGCGCAGTGCGTCGCCGACCACGATCGACGCGCCGCCGCTGGCGCCGCCCTCCAGCCGGCACGGGATGAAGTTCATGGCGGGCGATCCGATGAAGCCCGCCACGAAACGCGTCCGCGGCGCGTGATAGAGCTCCTGCGGCGTACCCACCTGCTCGATGATGCCATGGTTCATGACCACGACCCGGTCAGCCAGTGTCATCGCCTCGACCTGGTCGTGCGTCACGTAGACGGTCGTCGTGCGCACCTTCTGGTGCACCTTCTTGATCTCGATACGCATCTGCACGCGCAGCTTGGCATCGAGATTGGACAGCGGCTCGTCGAACAAAAAGACCTTCGGATTGCGCACGATGGCGCGCCCCATGGCGACGCGCTGGCGCTGACCTCCCGAGAGTTGCTTCGGCTTCCTATCCAGAAGCTCCGTGATGTCCAGGATCCGCGCCGCTTCCGTGACACGTGCGTTGATCTCGGCCTTGGGAAATTTCTTCAGGCGGAGACCGAACGACATGTTCTCGTGCACGGTCATGTGTGGGTAGAGCGCGTAGTTCTGGAACACCATGGCGATGTCCCGGTCCTTCGGCGGCACGTCGTTGACCACGTCCTGACCGATCAGGATCTCACCGTCGGTGATGTCCTCGAGCCCGGCGATCATGCGAAGTGTCGTCGTCTTGCCGCAGCCCGACGGCCCGACGAGCACGACGAACTCCTGGTCCTTGATGTCGAGGTCGATGCCGCGCACCGCGAGCACCTCGTCGTACTTCTTGACCACCTTCCGGATTGAGACCTCGGCCATTTTCGCGCCCCTTACCCTTTCGTCGCGCCAGCCGTCAGACCGGCGATGTAATAGTCCATCAGGAAGGCGTAGATGATGAGCGGCGGCGCCGCGCCGAGCAGCGCGCCCGTCATGATCTGACCCCAGTTGAAAATGTCACCCTTGATCAGCGACGTGATGATCCCGACTGGCAGCACGAGCTGGTCGGTCGAGGTGGTGAAGGCCAACGGATAAAGGAACTGAGCCCAGGACACGGTGAACGCGAAGATCGTCGCTGCGATCAGGCCGGGTAGCGCGACAGGAATGAATATGCGCGTCAGCGTCTGCATCCAAGTGGCGCCGTCGATGATCGCCGCCTCGTCGAGCTCCTTAGGTATGGAGGCGAAATAGCCGATCATGATCCAGGTGCAGAACGGCACCGTCAGCGTCGGGTAGAGGATCAGGTTCACCCACCATCGATTGATGAGCGAGATGCCAGTGATGTCGTTGAAGACCGCCATCATCTTGAACAGCGGGATGAACAGCAGCGTCTCCGGAATGAGGTAGGTGAGGAACACCCCCGTCGCCAGTGTGGCAGAGCCCCAGAATTTCATGCGCGAGAGCGCGAACGCTGCGGGGATGGCGATCAGCATGGTGGTCGAAACGACGATCACCGAGACCAGTGCCGAGTTGATGAAGAACGTCTGGAACTGCGGTGACGTGATAAGCTCGACGTAATTCTCGAGAGTTGGATTGTACACCCACCACGGATTGTGCAGCGACGAGATCTCCCTGCTGGTCTTCAGCGACGTGATCAGCATGTAGATGGGAGGGGTGAGGAAAAAAATCACGAAAAGGATCAGGAAGAAGTAGGACCACCGCAGGGCCCAGATCCGATCCTGCTTCATGCTGCCATATCCGGCCGGCGCGGCTGGTTTGGCGACAGGGGATGCCGTTGTCGTCGTCATGCCTCGTTCCCCCGCCGGTTGATGTCCCGCAAAATGAAGATCGCCGCTACCGTCAGGATCGGCACCATGAACAGCGACACCGACGCGCCGAGTGGGATGTCACCACCCTCGATGCCGACGCGGAAGGCCCAGGTGGCGAACACGTGTGTCTTGTCGAGCGGATCGCCGCGCGTGAGCACCCGGACGATATCGAAATTGGCGAACGTGACGATCGTCGAGAACAAGGCCGTGATGGCGATGATGTTGCGCATCATCGGCAGCGTGACGAAGCGCATCGTCTGCCACCACGTCGCGCCGTCGATCTTTGCCGCCTCGTAAAGCTGCTCAGGCACCGATTTCAGCGCCGCCAGATACATGATCATGAAGAACGGCGCACCGATCCACACGTTGACGAGGATCACGGAAAACCGCGCCCAGTTGGCATCGCCAATCCAGGGAATGGGTCCGATGCCGACATGGGCGAGCAGCCAGTTGAAGGCCGAATGCGATGGATCGAACAGCCAGAGCCACGCCAGCGTCGACATGGCTGGTGGAATGACCCACGGAATGAGCAGCATGCCGCGCCATTTGCGCTGCTTGTCGTTCGGCACGTTGTGCACGAGATGCGCGACAATGAAGCCGATGACGGCTTTGAAGAACACCGCTGTCAGCGCGAAGATGCAGCTCTGCTGCACCACCATCCAGAAGGTCTCGCGGGTGAACAGAAACGTGAAATTGCCGAGCCCGACGAACTGCGTCATCTTCTTGTTCAACGTCGCGAGATGCAGCGCGTAGATCGCCGGGTAAATGACCAGAACTATGATCAGCACGATCAGCGGCAGCGTCATCAGGAATGCCATCGTCGAGCGGCGCTGCAGCCACCTATTCATCCCACCCGGACGCCGTCTCGTTGCAACGGACGCGCCCGCAGGTGCCACGACGTCGGCCATGCTCGCTCTCCTGGTAATGGCTTGCCGTTCCTGAAGGGGGAGGCCGGGTCGGCCTCCCGCGACGGTCTCAGCGCATGAAGCCCTCGACCTCGCTCTCCGCCCACGCGAGCGTCTTTTCCATCGCCTCGCCCTGCGCGTGGCGAACAACCATCTTGCTCATCGTGCCCTGGGCATAAATCTGCGCCGCCACAGCGTGCGGACTCGGCATCGCGGCCACCGCCAGGATCTGATCCTGGTGCGGATCGGGATAGTGGTACAGGGTGCCCTTCGGAGGGCCGATGTCGGCCCAGGTGCCGAAGGTCTTGAATTTGGCAAAGGGCGGAATGTCGTAGCCCTTGCTGGCCGACACCATCGCCTCAGCCGAGGCGCGGCTGGAGATATGACGTAAGAGACTCTTTCCCGCGCTCTTGTTCTTTGAGAAGGACCAAATTGCTAGGTTCTGCTGGAGGAAAGATGCGTATCTCCCTTTTGGGCCCTTCGGCATCGGGTGATGCCAAGTCTGCTCCGCAATGTTGGGTGCATCACGCAGTGCCACTGCCCACGCCGAGGGTGGATTTAAGATCAAGCTGGCCTGTCCTGCCACAAATGCCTTGTTGTTCGAGGCATCGTCCCAAGACGGGGCGTCAGGGGGCAAAAAGGCATACAGGCGCTTGCAGTAATCCAAGGCTTGGCGGACACTGTCTGACTTGATCGTGATCTTCTCGTTCTCGTCGATGAGAATCGCGCCAAAGGCGGAGAAAATTGCGCCGATCGAGTCGACCGAGTCGGCCGTGGTGCCGAGGCCGATCCCGAAAGGAACGCCCGCCTTGTGGCACGCTTCGGCAGCCTTGAGGAAGGCGTCGTAAGTCCAGCTATCCGACTTCGGCGGGGCGCCAGCCGGATAGAGTGCCTGGACATCGATGCCAGCATGCTTCTTCAGGAGGTCGATGCGCGACGCGGGCCCCTTCATTTGGGACCCGAATGTTGATGGAACGGCTTTCCAGACACCCTTGAACCGTGCCATGTATTTTGCGACGTCTGAAACGTCACCGTTCTCCTTGACCAAATCGTTGACGACATCGTCGACAGGCTCGAGAAGTTCGGCTTGTCTCGACACCATCCAAGAACCCATAAAGAGTACGTCGTGCCCTGACTTAGCCTGACCCTCGGCGACGGCCGTCAGGTTGAGCTTCTGTCCTTGCGACGTGATGAAGTCGACCTTGACGTCGACTTTCTCCTTCTCGGCCCAATCCTTAATCAGCTTCTCTGTTGCCGCATTGGCGCCCGGCACCCAATGGTCCCACATTCCGACGTTGAGGCTGCCGGCGGCGTGGGCGGTATGCACGAACGGCGCAGCGATGTTGGCGGTAGCCGCGGCTGCGGCGCCCGCACCCGTTTGCGCGATGAAGCGTCGGCGCGAGATCCTGCGAGTCATCATCCATTTCCTCCACTGATGTTTTCTACGGCTTGTTCTGGGTGCCGGTTGGGCTGTCCTTCCGACGACAGCCGATCTCGAATATTTTCTTATGCTGGACCGTTTGGCGGGAGCTGGCAAGCCGGCGCGCGCATGCTTCTCGATTCGGGCTTCTCCTCAGCGTGAGAAGCCCTCCAGCTCCTTCGCCGCCCAGTCGAGCGTCTTGTCGATTGCCTCGCCCTGGCGGTGGCGCAGGATCATCTTCGGCATGATCGCCTGACTGTAGATCTGGGCGGCAATGCCGGCCGGCGCGGGAGCGGCTGCAAGTGCGAACTGCTGATCGCCGCCCGGCTTGTTGGGATAGTGCGAGTTGGTGCCTTTCGGCGGCTCCTGCTCGTCCCACACCGTGAAATTGTTCATGCTGTCGAACGACGGCAGATCGTAGCCGTTGCTCGCCGTGATCAGCCGCTCCGCCGCTGCCCGCGTCGACAGATGCGCGATCAGGCTCTTTGCAGCGCTCTTGTTCTTCGAGAATTTCCAGATGGCGAGATAATACGTCGTCGCCGCGATGAACCTCCCTTTCGGTCCCTTCGGCAGCGGATGATGCCAAATCTGCCGCGCGATCTCAGGCGCGTCCCGCTTGGCGACCGCCCAGGCCGAAGCCGGGTTCATGATCAGCGCGCCCTTGCCGGAGACGAGCCACTTGTTGTTCGAGGCATCGTCCCACGACGGCACCTCGGGCGGCAGGAATTCCATCAGCCGCTTGGCATACTCCAGAACCTCGCGCACCTCGGGCGACTTCACGGTGATCTTGCCCTTCGCATCGACCAGCACGGCACCGAAGGCCGTGAACATCGAGCCCACCCACTGCACGGAATCCGCCGTTGAGCCCATTGGCAGCCCGAACGGGACGCCCGCCTTGTGGCACGCCTCGGCGGCCCTGAGGAAGGCATCGTAGGTCCACCCATCCGCCAGCGCCTTGTTCGGCGTTGCCGAGGGCGGGTACATGGCGACGACGTCGATGCCGGCATGCTGCTTCAGGAGGTCGAGGCGCGTTGCGCAGCAATAGGCGAGCGTGCCGCGGATCGATGGCACGCCCACCCATTTGCCCTCCGATTTCCCATAGCTCTCGACGGCCGGGTAGACCGCCCCGTGCTCTTTGAACAGCCCGGCCATCACGTCGTCGACCGGCTCGAGCAGGTCGCCATGCTCGATCGGGAGCCAGTTGCTCATCATGATCACGTCATGACCCGACTTGGCCTGCGCCTCTGCCGCGATGGTGAGAAGCAGCTTGTTGCCTTGGCCCGTGATGTAGTCGATCTTGACCTCGACCTTCTCCTTCTCGGCCCACTCGTTGACCAGCCTGGTACAGGCATCATTCGCACCGGGAACCCAATGGTCCCAGAGGCCGAGGCTGAGGCTGCCGGCCGCGCGAGCCGTCCGGATGTGCGGAGACGCCACGCCGGCTGCGGCCGCGGCTACGGAGCCGGCGACGAATTTCCGGCGGGACGGTCGGGTTGCCATCATCGGACTTTCTCCTTGGAGATTGCGGATCGCATATGGAGCTCCGGCGGCATCAGGCCGAAACAGTGCGCGCCAAAAAACCTCGAGCAGGATATTCCCTCGCACCAGCGCCGGAACGGCGCTATGCCGGTGATGGCGATGATGCGATCAGCAGTAGAGCGGATTGCGGAATGGTTGCCCAGCAGCCAGCAGGGCGGTGCACCATGAGGTGCCGCAACGCGGCGGTGTGGTCCCTCCACCCCTGTACCGCAGACCTCAGCGTGCTGCGCCGCAACAGCGCTTTGCAAGCTGGCTTCGCGTAGACTGACACGATGACCGAAGGACTTCGAACCATCCTCGTGGCCGCCGCCCTGCTGCTGGCGAATTCTCTGCGAGCTATCGCCGACGATCTGGGCCCGGACCGCGCCCGCGCGCTCGTCGAGCTCCAGCGCATCCTGCCACTCGAGGAGATCCTGAAGCGCAATGAGGCCAGCCTCGCCGGGCGCATCATCGAGCTCGAGTTGCAGCGCGACAAGGGGCGCGACAAGGACCGGGACCGCTACCACTACAAGATCCGGGTGCTCGGGCTCGACGGACGCGTGACGAAGCTCAAGGTCGACGCGGAAACCGGCGCGCAGCTTCCCGAGAAATGAGGTGCGAACATGCGAATCCTGCTGGTGGAGGACGAGAGGAAGCTCGCCTCCGATCTCGCCCACGCCCTCGAGCGCAGCGGCCATGTCGTCGAGCATGCCAGCGACGGCGAGAAGGCCTGGTTCCTCGGCGACACCGAGGACTACGATCTGGTCATTCTCGATCTCGGCCTGCCGAAGCTCGACGGCACGCAGGTGCTGCGGCGTTGGCGGGCCAACGACAGGCGCATGCCCGTGCTGGTGCTGACCGCGCGCGACAGCTGGGCCGAGAAGGCCGAGACGATCGACCTCGGCGCCGACGACTACCTGACGAAGCCGTTCCACATGGAGGAGCTGCTTGCCCGTGTGCGCGCCCTGCTGCGGCGCGGCACACCGCACGCAAGCGCCACGCTGACCCTCGGCGAACTCGCCCTCGACACCCGCTTCAGCAGGTTGACGCGAGGCGGCGTGCCGATCGATCTCACTCCCCTCGAGTATCGCCTGCTCAACTACCTCATGCATCACATGGGACGACCCGTCTCCCAGTCCGAGCTGATGGAGCACGTCTATGCCGGCAGCTCGGACCGCGATCACAATGCCATCGAGGTGCTCGTGACGAGGCTCCGGCGCAAGCTCGGTGGCGACGTCATCAAGACCCGTCGCGGGTATGGCTATCTCGTCGGCGACCCGGGCGAGAGCTCCGAATGATGTCCCTCCAGCTGCGGCTGCTTCTGCTGGCCGTGGCCGGCATCGCGGCGGCGCTGCTCGCGGCATCGATCGTGCTGGTGGCCGTCTTCGAGAGGCATGTCCGGGGGCGCTACGTCGAGGCCCTGGACGGCCACCTGCACCAGCTCGTCGCGCTGGTGCAGGTCGAGCCGCAGGGAGTCGTGTCGTTGCGTCACGAGCTCTACGACGCGGTGTTCCAGGAGCCACTCTCGGGTCACTACTGGCAGGTGAGCGAAGGGGGGCGGGCGGTGCTTCGCTCGAAGTCGCTGTGGGACGCGACGTTGCCCGTGCCGCCCGCTCCCGACGGCGTCGTCAACCGCCGGATCGACGATCTACAGGGCCCCCGCAGCCGACCGCTGATCGGGGTCGAGCGGATGATCACGCTACGCGCCGAGAGCGACCGAACGCTCAGCCTCGTGGTCGCCGGCGAGCGGCGGGTGGTCGACGATTCGCGTCGTGAGTTCATGACGACGGTGGCCATCTCGCTCGCGGTGATCGGCGGCATGCTGGCGCTGGCGTCATGGCTGCAGGTGCGCGCGGGCCTGGCACCGCTCCGCGAGGTCGGGCACGCCCTCGAGCTCCTGCGGCGCGGGCGCCGGCAGCACATCGATGGGCGCTTCCCCGCCGAGATCGCGGACGTCGTGGACGCCCTGAACCGGCTGCTTGCGACGCAGGCGGCGGAGGTCGAGCGCGCCCGTGCCAACGCCGGCAAGATCGGCCACGGCCTCAAGACGCCGCTCGCCGTGCTTGCCGCGGAGTGCCGGGCTCTGCGCTCGCGCGGCGAGCCCGAAGCCGCTCAGACCATCGAGCAGCTGATCGAGGAAATGAATGCGCAGGTCACGCGCGTCATCGCCGCAGCCCGCTCTGTCGGTCCGCGCCAGGCCGTCGGCACGCGAACCCGCATCGAGCCTCTGCTGCAGCGCATGCTCGCCGTCATGCGGCGCCTGCCGAACGGCGGCGGCCTCGACTGGCAGACCCGCATCGAGCCCCCGGACGCCACCATTCCGGTCGACCAGCGCGACCTCGAGGAGATGATCGGCAACGTCCTCGACAATGCCCGCAAGTGGGCCCGCGCCCAGGTGCTCGTCACGGTGGATGCGAAGGGCCCCGCATTCCGGATCGTCGTCGAGGACGACGGACCCGGCATTCCCGAAGACCGCCTCGACGACGTTCTCGCAGGCGGCTTCCGGCTCGACCGCACGGTGCCCGGCACCGGCATCGGTCTCGCCATTGTCGGTGATCTCGCCCGGCTGCATGGCGGGGATCTGGCGCTCGGCGCGAGCGCCCTCGGCGGCACCAAGGTCACCGTCTCGCTCGGCGAGGCGAGCTGAACCACGCTGGCCGGCCCGGGCGAGCCCGGTGCCGACCGCAGGCAGCTGGCGGGGCTGCCCGGATCGGGCGCTGGCTTCAGCCCGCGACCTTCGCCCGGTTCTTCGCGAGCCCGCCCTCGACCAGCTCGACGGGCGGGTCGAGCGCGTCGAGGCGCTCGCCGCGCTGCGCCGCGATGCTCTTCACCCGCAGATCGACCCGCTCGATGTTGGGGGCGCCGGCTGCAAGAGCACGGGCGGCCGAAGACGGGCTGCCGAGCGACAGCGCCGCCTGGGCGTACTTCTCGAACGGCACGAGGTCCTTCTCGTCGGCGCCGAGCGAGACGCACAGCTTCACGACCCAGTTGTAGACGCTGCGTGTCGTCTCGATGTCGGAGTGCACGGCCTCCTTGATCGGCCGCATGCCGTCCTTCCCGACGCAGCGGTAGTTGCCGGCGATGAGCATGGCCCACTTGGCGAGCGGCACGAACACGCTGTCGTGCACCTTGAGCTTGACGGGGATCTCGGTCGGCTTGCCGTCGACGTCGAAGCGCGCCGCGTCCACATCCGCCTCGAGCCGCTTCAGGATCGCCGTCGCAGCGTCCGACTCGAAGCGCGCCGACTTGAAGTTGGTCGGCAGGCGAACCTGCAGCACGTTGACCGGCTCCTCGGGCGGACGGAACGCCTGCGGATCCGGACTGCAGAGCGTCATGCTCTTGTGGTCGAACGTGTCCCACACGGTCGCGTCGGCGAAGCAGTGGCGCAGCTTCGAGGTATCGAGGCCGGGGATGCGCTTCAGGTAGGGCAGGGGCGGCATGTTCATGATCGACATGCACGGCTTGCCGGATTTGGCGACGCGATCGAGCAGCTCGCGCACGCCCGGCGACCGGTACTGCGGCTCCTGCATGGCGAGCGCGACGAGATCGTATTTCGCCGGGTCCGCATCGACGCCGGCCGCGCTGAGCTTCCCTTTGAGCCTGCGCGAATCGATCTCGACGAGGCCCTCCCGGCCCTTGATCGGCATGCGCACGCGGGCGCCGTTGGTGTTGAACGCCTCGACCTCGGCCGGCAGGCAGACCATGGTGACGTTGTGCCCGCCCATGGCGAGCTTGGTGCCGAGCAGCGAGCCGTAGGACGCGCCCAGGATCAGCGTATTAATTGCGGTGGCCATTGCGTTTCCTTGTTGTGACGGAGCGTTGGTCGGAGCCGACGACGGGGCCGTTCTGAGGCCATGCTAGGGACGAAGGCGCCGCTGCGCAATCACTGTGCGGGGCGTCGAGGGGCGCGGTCCACGTCCTCCCCCCGACCGGAAACAGGGCCAGTGACCGGTCATGCCGGGAGGCGCTTCACCATGTGCGTGACCGACCTGTCCGGCAACACTTCGACCCGCTCGGTTGCATAGCCGTGCCGCGCATACCACGCGATGCGGTCCGTGAGCAGCGTGCCCGTGTAGAGCCGCATGACGTCACGCCCGATCTCGCGGGCCCGCGTCTCGGCCCACGCGATCAGCGCCCGGCCGACGCCGGACGGCGGGAGGGCCGGGTCGGTCGCGACCGACCAGATCAACAGGTCGTCGGGACGCGGCTCGAGGATCAGCACGCCGTCGAGACGCCCATCGGGCTCGGCGAGCCACACCTCCATGCGGCCGAGGATGTCGGCGTAGTCCACCTGCAGCGGCAGCGGCTCGACCCCGAGGATCGGTCGGTTCTTCGCGTAGGCCGCGTGCTGCAGCGCCACGACGGCGTCGAGATCGGCGGCGCCGGCCCGCCGCGGGTTCACGGCGTCCGACCGAGGGCAGCTGCCGTCAGATCGGCGAGGCGCGTCCGCTGCTTGCCGGCGGCGTCGAAGTTGGCAGGATCGAGCCAGCGCTCGTAGGCGGCCTTCAGCGCCGGCCAGTCGTCGTCGACCATGGCGAACCAGGTCGTGTCGCGCGAGCGGCCCTTGACGATCACGGCGCGCCGGAAATGGCCCTCGTACGTGAAGCCGAACCGCTCCGCGGCCGCGCGCGAAGGGGCGTTGAGCGCGTCGCACTTCCACTCGAAGCGCCGGTAGCCGAGATCGTCGAACACGTGCTTCGCGAACAGGTAGTTGGCCTCGGTGGAGACCTGGCTCCGCGAGATGGCCGGGCCCCAGTAGATGCTGCCCGTCTCGATGCAGCGCTGCTCGGGCGTGATGCGCATCAGCGTCTGGCGGCCCTCGCAGCGCCCGGTGCGCTTGTCGATGACGGCGAAGACGAGCGGATCGGAGGAGGCGACGGCCTTGGCGAGCCAGGCGTCCATATCGGCGAGCGAGGCCGGCGGCTCCTCGAAGAGGTAGCGGAAGCGCCGCTTGGCGTCCGGGGGCGACGAGGCGACGAAGAGATCGTCGCGATGACGCACGGGATCGATGGGCTCGAGCCGGCAATACCGCCCGTCGAGCGCGACCGGCACCGGCCGGCGCGCGGGACCCGGATCGACGCGCGGCCCGATCGGCAGCCCGGTCTCCGCGTCGATCTCCCGCGGGATCTGGTCGTCGTGGATGGAGTGCATGGGGGGCTCCGGGGTGGTGGGTGCGCGTTGCTCGGAGCCTACAGCGGCGGTGGGTGCGGGGCTAGGGAGAGCCAGCCAGGGGGAAGCTCAGAGCGGGCGTCCGAGGTCAGGCACTTTCGGCATCGGCGCCCAGGAGCGCGCCGAATTGCGCGGCCGTCGTCGACGTCATACGATCGCGACGCGGAGCAAAAGCCTGGCTCCGGCTTCCGCAGGGCGAGGAGGGACGGGCATGACGGCTTTTCGCGCTTTTCTCGTGCTCGGCTGGATCGTCCTTGCCACCTACACGGCCGCCGTCGTTGCGCGTCACGGGATGGGGTTCCTGCCCGTGTTCTTCGGCGACATGGCCAAGGTCGCCTGGGCCGGCCAGTTCAACCTCGATTTCATGCTGCTGCTGGCCCTTTCGGCCGTATGGGTGGCGTGGCGGCACGCCTTCTCTGGGGCCGGCCTGCTGCTTGCGGTGATGGCCTTCTTCGGAGGCGCGGGCTTTCTGCTCCCGTACCTCCTCGTTGCCTCGATCCAGTGCCACGGAGACACCCGGACGCTGCTCCTCGGCCCGTCCCGCGCGGTCTGATGGACGAAATGGCTCGACATGCGCAAACACGCCAACTATTCAAATGAGGCTCCGCAATTCACTGCTTCTTGTTTCATCCTGTCAAGATTGTCTACGTCCTGATCGTCTACGCTACCGCGTCTAGCTGATAGTTGTTTTTCGAAGACAGTTTTTAAGTATACAGCAATCGCGTCATTGAGTCTTTCATTTATCCGATCAAATGCTTTTCGCCTCTTCAGCTCCTCGACCAGACGACTTCTATTCCCGCCGCCCCGCGTAACAATTAATTGCTTTCCTCTTTCTGTCTGCTCACTGTTCGAAACCTCCAAACTCTCATAGAACACCTGTGAAGCAGTCTCCAAGTGAGCAGCAAGACGCTCCCTTGGTGAAAGCGCCTGCGGCACTTGCGGAGCTTGACCCTGCTCGTGAAGTTCATATCTCTGCATTCTCCCCTCAAAAGCAGTCAGGCGCGCTTCGATTTCACCGAGCGCCCCATTAATGTTATTTGTTATATTCCCTCCTGTCTCTTCAATATTTTGCCGCAACAGATCCGCGGCATCCAGAGCTTCGGAAAGCTTCCTTGGAGCGTCGTCAATCGTCTTTTTAAGACTAAGCAAGTGGCGAAAGTTCGAACCCACGAATAAAATCGCAGGCAACGCGACAACCAGCACAACGAAAGGCCAAGCCAAAGCAATGGCCGTTGCTGAGCGCAGCTGAGGCGTGTCGAACTGAGTATTAAGCAGCCACGCGAACCCATAAGAAGCTGCACCGAACCACAAGACCATCAAAATTACGATGAAAGATGAGATCGATGCTCCTGCGCTACTAGCGTTTTTATCCATGATTTCCCCAAGCTACTCGGCGCTACGATCTGCGAGAAACACACCCCCCTACAGCGCAAACCCCCCGTCCACGAAGAACGACTGGCCGGTGGTGAAGGCGCTCTCGTCGGAGGCGAGGTAGACGGCGACGTGGGCCACCTCCTCGGCGGTGCCGAGGCGGCCCATGGGCTGGCGGTCGATGAACATCTGGCGCGCTTTCTCGGTGCCGCCGACCTCGCGGCCGAGCGCCGCGATGCGGTCGTCGAGCGAGGGCGACTGGATGGTGCCGGGGCAGATGCAGTTGCAGCGGATGCCCTTCTTGATGAAGTCGAACGCCACGGCCTTGGTGAGGCCCACCACCGCCGCCTTGGTCGCGGTGTAGACGTAGCGGTTGGCGACCGCCTTCGACGGGCCCGCGCCCGACGCCATGTTGATGATCACGCCTTTGCCGCGCCCGACCATGCCCGGCAGGAACGCCTGGATGCCCCGGTGCATCGACTTGACGTTGAGGTCGAAGGAGAAGTCCCAGTCCTTCTCCGAGCAGTGCAGAGCGTCGCCGTGGTGCACGAAGCCGCCGCAGTTGAAGAGGATGTCGACCGGGCCGACGCGGGCGGCCATGGCATTGACGGCGGCCGTATCGAGCAGATCGAGTTGCAGGCACTCCGCGACGCCCGCCTCCTTCAGCCCCGCCATGCTCTCCGGCTTCAGGTCCGTCGCGATCACACGCGCACCCTCGCGTGCGAAGGCGAGCGCCGTCGCCCGCCCGATGCCCGCGCCAGAGGCCGTGCAGAACGCCGTCTTGCCTTTGAGCCTGTCGGCCATGGTCACATCTCCCCGAGTTGCAGCGCCCTTTGAAACGGGCATTCCGTGGCAGTCTATACGCACCCCGCGGCGGGCGCGACGTGCTGCATGGACCTCGAGGTGGGGCACGGGAGCAACGCCCCGGCGACAATTCTCCGGAGCTGCGCCGGGACGGCAACCTGACGACTGGCGTGCAGGGCGAAGGTCTGCAATCTCGACGTGACGAACCACAACGACGAGGACCATGACATGCTCCGCCACACCCGCACGTGTCTCCTGACCCTCGCGCTCGCCGGGCTCGCGATCGGCGCCGGCGGCTCCGCCCACGCACAAGCCAAGAAGGGCGGCGGCACCTGCGTCAACAAGGCCGCGAGCGGCACCAATACGACCAAGGACGGCGCCATGTTCCAGGCCTGGGAGGCCGTGCTGCAGGCGACCGACTGGGGCTCGTGGGCGAGCTTCATGGGGTCGGGCAGCAAGATCGGGACGGCGCCCGGATACAAGGTCTCGAAGGTCAGCTCGCGCTGCAGCGCCGGCGGCCTCGGTTTCAACTGCAAGATGCAGGCGACGCTCTGCAAGTAGGCGGACGCGGCCCGTCGCGAGGCACAGCAGGCCCGGCGACCCGATGGGTGGCCGGGCCGTTTTATTTCGCACATCGTGGAACGGAAGCGCTCGCGGCCGACTTGTCGGACATGGCCGGCCGGCCGTTGATCAATGTCATAGGGCAGGCGTCGCTTTCCGATCAGCCTCGTGCCTGGATCAAGCCCCGCCGCCGGCGGGAGACCGCGACAGCACGAGGCCGCAACCATGCCGGAGGCTTCCGCGAGACGGGATGCCGCGTCCTTCCGCATCCCCTATTGCAGCTATCTCGACGCCCACGGGCGCGCCGCTGGCGGACTCCCCGATCTCGCACGCTCGACGGACGAGCTCGTCAGGCTCTATCGCGCCATGGTGCTGACCCGCGCCTTCGACGAGAAGGCGGTGGCGCTGCAGCGGACCGGGCGGCTCGGCACCTACGCCTCGGCGCTCGGCCAGGAGGCCGTCGGCGTGGGTGTCGCGAGTGCCATGCGGCCCGAGGACGTGCTGCTGCCGTCGTTCCGTGAGCAGGCGGCGATGCTGTGGCGCGGGGTCACCATGACCGAGCTGCTGCTCTACTGGGGTGGCGACGAGCGCGGCTCCGACTTCAAAGGCCCGCGGTCGGACTTTCCGGTCTGCATCCCCGTCGGCACGCAATTCCCCCACGCCGTGGGCGTGGGCATGGCGATGAAGCTGCGTCGTGAGCCGCGCGTCTCCGTCGTGATCGGCGGGGACGGGGCGACGTCGAAGGGCGATTTCTACGAGGCCCTCAACATCGCCGGCACATGGCAGGTCCCGGTCGTTTTCGTCATCGCCAACAACGGCTGGGCGATCTCGGTGCCGCGCGCGGCACAGACCGCCGCCGAGACATTGGCACAGAAAGCGATCGCCGCGGGCATCCCCGGCGAGCAGGTCGACGGCAACGACGTGATCGCGGTGCGCGATGCCGCCTCGCGCGCGATCGAGCGGGCCCGGTCCGGCCACGGCGCCACGCTGATCGAAGCCGTCACATACCGCCTGACCGACCACACCACGGCCGACGACGCGCGCCGCTACCGCACCGACGCCGACGTCTCCCCGCACTGGAAGGAGGAGCCCATCGCGCGGCTGAGGGCCTATCTCGCGGCCGAGGGCGCCTGGACCAAGGATGCCGAGACGGCGCTGATCGCGGCCTGCCGAAAGGACATCGACGTCGCCGTCGAGACGTACCTCGCGACACCCCCACCCGCGCCGACGGACATGCTCGATTTCCTCTTCGAGAGCCTGCCCACTCCTCTCGCGGACCAGCGCGCCGCCCTCGCAGCCCGGGAGAGCACCCATGGCTGAGATCACACTCGTCGAGGCCGTTACGCTGGCGCTGGCGAGGACCATGCAGGACGATCCGAGCGTGATCGTGCTCGGCGAGGACGTCGGCAGGGACGGTGGCGTCTTCCGAGCCACCGACGGGCTGCTCGCGAGGTTCGGGCCGGACCGGGTGCGCGATACGCCGCTCGCGGAGACGGCCATCGCAGGGGTTTCGGTCGGGCTCGCGGCGTGCGGCTTGCGGCCCGTCGCCGAGATCCAGTTCGACGGCTTCACCTATCCGACCATCGACCAGATGGCGAACCATGCGGCACGACTGAGGACACGTACGCGCGGACGGCTGTCGTGCCCGATGGTCCTCAGGGCACCCTATGGCGGCGGCATTCACGCGCCTGAGCACCACTCCGACAGCGTCGAGACGTTCTTCGCCCACGTGCCGGGGCTGCGCGTGGTCATTCCATCCTCCCCACGCCAGGCCTACGGGCTGCTCCTATCCGCCGTGCGCGACCCCGATCCGGTGGTCTTCCTCGAGCCGAAGCGGCTTTACCGCTCCGTCCGCGAGGAGGTCGCCGACGATGGCCGGGGCCTGCCGCTCGACACATGCTTCACGCTGCGCGAGGGCGGCGACGTGACCCTCGTCGCCTGGGGCGCCATGCTCCGCGAGGCGCTCGCCGCGGCCGCGCAGCTCGCAAGCGAGGGCATCGAGGCCGCCGTCATCGACGTCGCCACCCTGGCGCCACTCGACGCCAGCTCCATCCTGCGCTCCGTCGAGATCACCGGGCGCTGCGTGATCGCCCACGAGGCGCCGCTGACCGGCGGCTTCGGTGGCGAGATCGCGGCCCGTGTCGCCGAGCATGCGCTGCTGTCGCTGCTGGCGCCCGTTCGCCGTGTGACCGGGCTCGACTGCGTGATGCCGCTGCCCCGGCTCGAGGGCAGCTACTTGCCGACCGCTGACATGATCGCCGCGGCGGCGCGAGACGTCATGAGCCACCGATGACAACTTTTCTGCTTCCCGACCTCGGCGAGGGCCTCACCGAGGCTGAGATCGTCTCCTGGCACGTTGGGACCGGGGACCGCGTCATTGCCGACCAGCCGATGGTCTCGGTCGAGACGGCCAAGGCCGTGGTCGAGATTCCGGCACCATGGTCCGGACGCATCGCGCGCACGTTCGGCGTGCCCGGCGACGTGATCCTCATCGGAGCGCCGCTGGCTGAATTCGAGACCGGGGGCGAGACGGCCGACGCGGGTGCCGTGGTCGGCACGCTGCCGGGCGCTGCGCCACCGGCAACCAGAGCACCGCCACCTGGTGCGCCGGTCCTGGTGCCCGCTGCCGGGTCGCCATCGACCGCGACGCCATCACCGCTGCCGCATGGTCGCGCCAGTCCTGCGGTGCGCAAGCGCGCGGCCGAGCTCGGCATCGACATCGCGGCCATCTCGGGCACCGGACCCGGCGGCGCCATCACCATGTCGGACCTCGACAAGGGTGGAGCCCCTCTGGCTGCCCTGGGCGATGGCTATGCGCCACTGACAGGTGTCCGCCGCGCCATGGCCGATGCCATGACGAGCTCGGCTTCCCAGGTCGTCTCCGCCAGCGTCACCGACGAGGCGATCATCGACGCCTGGCCCGCCGACGCAGACCCGACGATCCGCCTGGCCCGGGCCATCGTGGCCGGTTGTCGCGCCGCACCCGAGCTCAACGCTTGGCTCGATGGCAAGCGCAAGGCCCGGCGACTGCATCCGCAGGTCGATCTCGGCATCGCCATGGAGACCGCGGACGGGCTGTTCGTCCCTGTGCTCCGCGACGTGGCGAGCCGCAAGGACGCCGATCTGCGTGCGGGCCTCGAGGCCATGAAGCGCGACGTCGCCAATCGCAGCGTGCCGCTCGCCGAGCTGCGCGGCCAGACCATCACGCTGTCGAATTTCGGCATGCTCGGCGGCCGGCACGCGGTGCTGGCCGTCATGCCGCCCCAGGTCGCCATTCTCGGCGCCGGCCGCATCGAGCCGGCGGTCCGCGTCGTCGAGGGCGAGATGCGCATCGTTCGCGTGCTGCCGCTGTCGCTGACCTTCGATCACCGCGCGGTGACGGGCGCCGAGGCGATGCGCTTCCTGTCAGCAGCCATCGCCGAGCTCAGCGGCTGACGGCGACCACACGTCATCCCTTTCGCCGCCGCCCATCGATACCCTCAGGAGCATCGCGACATGCCGGAACCGTTCTCGCTCGCCGACCGCCTCGGCCCGGAGAAGATCGTGCACATTTACGAGCCGGCCCTCGGGCTCAGAGCCATCGTCGTGATCGACAACACGGCGCTCGGACCGGCAATCGGCGGCACGCGCATGGCCCGCGACGTCAGTCTCAAGGAGTGCTTCCGTCTCGCCCGGGCCATGACGCTCAAGAACGCAGCCGCCGGCCTGCCACACGGTGGGGCCAAGTCGGTGATCTTCGGTGACCCGGCGATGCCGCGCGGGGAGAAGGAGGAGATCATCCGCGCGTTCGCGGTCGCGATCCGAGATCTCGCCGGCTACATCCCCGGGCCGGACATGGGCACCAACGAGGAGGCGATGGCCTGGATCCGCGACGAGATCGGACGCTCGGTCGGTCTGCCGCGGGTGGTCGGCGGCATCCCGCTCGACGAGATCGGCGCGACCGGCTACGGCCTCGCTGCTGCCGCTGTCGCCGCCGAGGCTCACGGCGGTCCGCAAGTCGCTGGTGCGCGCGTCGCCGTGCAGGGCTTCGGAGCCGTCGGCCAGCACGCGGCCCGCTTCCTCGCCGAGAAAGGCGCCGTTCTCGTTGCGGCCTCCGATACGCACGGCACGATTGCCGATCCCAACGGACTGGATATCGGCGCGCTGATGGCCATGAAGGCCGGGGGCGGTGCGCTCCCGGCCTATGCCAAGGGGCGGAAGCTCGACCGCGACGCGATCATCGGGGTCCCGTGCGACATCTGGATTCCTGCTGCGCGTCCCGATGTGCTGACGGCCGACAACGTGGGGCGGCTCGATACCCGGCTCGTGCTTCAGGGCGCCAACATCCCGGCGACGTTGGAGGCCGAGAAGATCCTGCACGAGCGCGGCATACTCTCCATTCCGGACTTCATCGCCAACGCGGGTGGCGTGATCTGCGCCTCCGTCGAGTATCACGGCGGCAGTGAGGCGAGTGCACTGACGACCATCGCCGAAAGGATCGGACGGAACACACACGAAGTCCTCGCCGACGTACGGGGCCAGGGCCTGCAACCGCGCGAGGCCGCCGGCCGCCTGGCCGAGCGTCGTGTCGCCGCCGCAATGGCCTTGCGCCGCTGGCACCGCCCGAAATGAGGCGGCCCAGATTGCGCCGCGTCAATGCTGGCTGCAGCGTCGGCGGGCCAAATGCCGGGATGCACGAGCGAGTCCGATTCGCTCCTCGAGGGGCCGGATCAGCCCGCGTCACGCGCTGCAGTGGACTGGGAGCGAGCACCGTGGCGGCTCGTCCTTCCCGACAGCGATGCAAGAAATCGAACGGAGGCCTGCCATGGCGATCCCGGCAACGCTTGCCCATGCCGTTCAGCAGACGCAGGAATGGCTCAAGGAGCTGATGGACAACGCCGACCTTTCGGGCGAGGCCGAGGCCTGGAGCGTGCTCCGAGCCGTCCTGCACCAATTGCGAGATCGCCTGACGATCGAGGAGGCCGTGCAGCTCTCGGCACAGCTGCCGCTGATCGTGCGCGGCATTTTCTTCGAGGGTTGGCAGCCACACCGGGTGCCCGACAAGAGCGTGAACAGTCGCCAGGACCTGCTCGAGGCCCTGACGATGCGTCTGAGGCCGCATCCGCTGGCGCCCGAGATCATGGCTCGCTGCGTATTTGCCCAACTCGCGCGCCACGTCGACCCCGGTGAGATCTCGAACGTCATCGGCCAGCTGCCCGACGAAATCAAGGCGTTGTGGCCACTCCAGGCGCGTACATTCCGCGAGCGCATGCGCTGATCGCCGGCGCGTGAGACTCGTAGAGGCAGTCTGAGGAAGCATCGCAATGACGGGATCCTCGAACTCCGGGCGCCTGGCCAAACCGGGCGGCGAAAAGAGGGGCGCGGGCACAATCTGGCTCGCGATCCAGCTCGCCTCTCCGTTCGTCTTCGCGGGCTTCATCATGCTCGCCATGTGGGGCGGATACCGGCCGAGCCTCACCTCCGCGGAAGATGTGTTCTGGCATCTCATGGTGTGCGTGACCGTGGCCCTCGCCTACATCGCGATCCAGGGCTTCGCGGTGGTGCTGCAGCCGGTCGGCAGCGACGTGCGTCCGCTGCTCGACGTGCTTACCTCGCTGGCGCCTGCGCTGGTCATCGCCTTCGCCGCAGAGCGCTCGATATCAGGCTACATGAGCTTCGACTTCTACCAGCAGGGCGTGCTGTGGATCTCGGGCCTCGCGGCGCTGATTGATCTGACGTGCTTCACCCTGTTCGCAATGAAGGTGAACCGCCTCGCGCCGGACGTGGTGGTCACGAGCTGAAGGCGCCTCACGTCGGCGTGACGTCGTCCCCTCCCCGCCCGGAATCGATGGCGGCATAGTGCGCAATGCAGTCGCCCTCGCGCCCGCGCACCACGCGGCGGCCTGCGAGTGGCCCGCGTGTCTCAGTGACAATGGTGCACTGGCTCTCCGGGCCACCGGCCTCGTGGTAGTAGGCGACGACCCAATCCTGCGTGCGGCCGAGGTCGTGCGCACGCTGGGTATTGGAGTACAGCAGCGTGAGCGACCAGCCTGAACGCTGGGCATGGAGTACGGGGAGCCAGGCAGCCCCCGAGGGATTGAACCGCCTCGGCGCGATCTTGCGAAGCTCTCCGCTTGCCGCCTTCTCCCGATACTCGCGGTCGACGTCGAGGAGGATGGCGACGGACGGCGACGCCGGGGATGCTGGGGCGCGGATGCGCCGGTGACCCAGGCGCTCGGCCACCTCGGCGCGCAAAGCAGCGATGCGCCGCTCGCCGAAGCCGGCAATGCCTTCGAAACGCCCATCATGCAGTGCCAGCTCGAGCCCCTCGAGCGTATCGATGTGCAGCGCATCGTGGATCCGGTGAGCCAGGTCGGGACCCACGCCGGGAAGCGTACGGAACAGGCGCTCAGGCTCGATCTGACCGTTGAGGCGCTCGAGGGCCGTCCACCTGCCCGTGGCGATCATCTCCATGATGGCGCCGCCGATTCCCTGGCCGATGGCCGGCAGCTCCACCAGGCCGGCGAGGCCCTTCTCGCGCGCGATCGCATCCACGGACACCGTCAGCGCATCGATGGCGCTCGCGGCCCGGCGATAGGCGGCGATGCGATAGCCATCGGCCTGCTGCGCCGCGAGCAGGTCGGCCATCTCGCGCAGCTTTGCCGCAATGTCGTGGTTGAGGGCGAGGGCCTGCCACGGCCCCGGGCTCGCATCAGCGGTCATGAGGCCTCCGGAATGCTTGCGGCGATGCGCTACGTGCCCCGCATCGCGGCAATCGGCATTGACCAACGTCAGCCGCGAGCCGGATCGCAGCCGCTCACGATGCCGGCACGAGCACGGCGGCGCCGGTCAGTCTGCCTTCGCGCAGCCTGGCCAGTGCCTCGTTCGCCTGGTCGAGCGAAAAGACCTCGATCGTCGTCTCGATCGGCACCTTCGCAGCCAACGCCAGCAGCTCGTCGCCGTCGCGGCGTGTGAGGTTGGCCACCGACCGCACCACGCGCTCACCCCAGAGCAGCTCGTACGGCATCTCTGGAATGGCACTCATATGGATGCCGCCGAGCACCAGCGTACCGCCCTTCTCGATGTGCCCGAGCATGACCGGCACCAGCCCGCCGACTGGCGCGAAGACGATCGCAGCCTCGAGCGGCTCCGGCGGCGCCTCGTCCGAGCCCCCCGCCCACACGCACCCGAGGTCGCGGGCGAAGCTCTGCGCCGTGGAATCGCCCGGACGGGTAAAGGCGTAAAGCTGCCGCCCTTCGTAAAGGGCGATCTGCGCGACGATGTGCGCGGCCGCACCAAAGCCGGCGATGCCGAGCCGACGAGCGCCGCCGGCGGCTTTCAGCGCTCGGTAGCCGATGAGCCCGGCACAAAGCAGCGGCGCGGCGTGCAGATCGTCATATTGCGGCGGCAGCCGAAAGCAATAGGCGGCATCGGCGACAGTGTGGGTCGCGTAGCCGCCGTCGATCTGATAGCCAGTGAAGACCGGGCTGTCGCACAGGTTCTCCCGATCGGATGCACAGAACCGGCACCGACCGCAGGTGGAGCCGAGCCAGGGCACGCCGACCCGATCGCCGATCGCCACGCTGACCACCGCACTGCCGATCTCCACCACGCGGCCGACGATCTCGTGCCCCGGAACGAGTGGTAACTTCGGGTGGGGAAGGTCGCCGTCGACCACGTGCAGATCGGTGCGGCAGACAGCGCAGGCCGTGACCTCGATCAGAACCTGATGGGGCTGCGGCACGGGACGTTCCAGCGTCATCGGCTGGAGCCGGGCGCCGACGCGCGTCAAGACCATGGCCTTCAATGGCGCCTCCGCATCTCGCTGCACCCGTTAGAGCTTGACCTCGTGCTCCTCGGGCTGACCACCCGCCTCGCCTGCGCCAGCGACCGGCTCGGCCCGCAACGACCGCATGGGTCCAAGCAGCCGTCCGGCAAGGTCGACCGACGACCGCCGTCCGATGTCCGCCTTGGCGCGGCCGAGCCAGCGGCGGGCCTCCTCGCGTCCCGCGTTGTGAAGGTATGTCAGCAGCGCCCGCTCCGGCCGCATCTTGGATTCGGGTGGCAGGGTGTGCACATGACGACCCGCCTCGATCAGATGGAAGCGATGGCGGGCAATCCGCTCCCCGCGGGTGCGCGGGCGCTTCTGCGACCAGCCGCGCTGCGGTCCGATGTCAGCCGTATGCGCCGCGATCTCTATGATGTCGCGGATCAGGGGCTGACTGAAGGTGACGCGGCTCACGTCGGCCGCGATCTCGCGCGCCGAGCGCGGGGGCCCCGGTTTCTCCACCGGATTGAGCAGCACGAGCAGCGTATCGCCCACCGGGCTCTCCGAGGCCAGTGTGACGAGGTCGGGGTTGGCCGAGAAGCCGCCGTCCCAGTAGGCACGCCCCTCGATCTCCACGGCGTGATGCACCTGCGGCAGGCAGGCCGAGGCCAGCACCGCCTCGACCGTCATCTCGGCACGGCGGAAGAGCCGCGGCCGGGCGGTCGCGACGTCTGTGGCGGCGATCAGCAGGCCGACACCGTCGGTGCCGCGCAGTCGCTCGAAGTCGATGTGCTGCTCGAGCAGCTTGCGCATCGGATCGAATCCGAGCGGATTGAAATCGTAGGGTGAGAAGAGCGACGCCACCTGGCCTATCGTCGGAGACCGGCTCATGCCGTAGAGGAACGGATTGAGGCGCAGGAGATCGGGCACGCCAGCCTCGATCACAGCCTCCCAGACCGCACGCAGCCGCTCTCGCGCACCGGCGCGGCCGCCCTCGGCGAGCCCGTCCGCGAAGGCAACGGCATTGACCGCACCGGCGCTGGTGCCGCTCAGCCACCCGAACTCGATGTCGGCCTCGTCGAGCAGCCGATCCAGCACGCCCCAGGTGAAGGCACCGTGTGCGCCGCCCCCCTGCAGCGCGAGGTTCAGCCTCGCGCCCCTCTTGCGGAATCCGAACACGCCGCACTCCCTCGCTCCATGGCCCCGAGCGCCCTCTGCTCTTACCCGCCGGGCGCGACCGGGACAACGACAGGAACACCGCCGAGGGTGCCGACAGCCATGCGCGCGCGGAAAACCTGCGAGAGCCGCTCCGCCGTCAGAGTCTCCGGAGCCGGTCCAGCGGCTGCGACACGTCCTTCCCCCAGGACCACCACATCATGGCAGAAGCGAGCCGCCAGCGAGAGATCGTGCAGCGCCACCACGATGGTGCGTCCCTCGGCCGCCAGTCGCTGCAGCACCTCGAAGAGGCCAAGCGCGTGGGCCGGGTCGAGCCCAGCCGTCGGCTCGTCCGCGAGAATGACGCGAGCCGCCTGTGCCAGCGCGCGGGCCACCAGAACCCGGGCGAGCTCGCCGCCGGAGAGCGCACTGACAGAGCGCTCCGCCAGATGCGCGACATCGACCGCAGCCATTGCTTGCGCGATGGCCGGCGCGTCGTCCCCCTGGCCGCCCGGTCGGCGAGCATGCGGCAGGCGGCCGAGCGCGACCACCGCATGGACGGACAACGGCCAGTGCACTATCCGCTCCTGCGGCAGATAGGCGATCCGCCGGCCGATCTCGGCGCGATCGAAGCTTGCCAGCGGAGTCCCATCGAGGCTGATGCGGCCGGCCGCAGGCGCGAGCAGCCCTGCCAGGGTCCGAAGCAGCGTCGATTTGCCAGCCCCGTTGGGCCCCACCAATCCGGTGATCCGCCCAGGCTCGCAGGCGATGGTCACACCCGACAGCACTGGCCGTCCTCCGAGCCATGCGTCGACGCCCTCCGCTTGAAGCCTCACGGGTGCAGCTCCCGGCGCGTTCGAACCACGAGCCACAGGAAGAAGGGCGTGCCGACCAGCGCCGTCACCACACCGAGGCGCAGCTCTCCGGCCGGTGTGACGAGGCGCAGCCCGATATCGGCCGAAAGGACCAGCGCCGCGCCGCCGAGGGCGCTCGGGAGCAGCAGCCGCGATGGCTGATGCCCTGCGAGCGGTCGCAACAGGTGTGGCACCACGAGGCCGACGAAGCCGATCGTGCCAGCGACGGCCGTCGCCGCGCCGACCGCGAGCGCCGAGCCGGCCACGACCGAGCGCCTGAGCCGCTCATGTGCGATGCCGAGGTTGGCGGCAACGTCCTCGCCGAGCGCCAATGCATCGAGCGACGGACCTACCCGCAGCATGAGAGCCGAGCCGGCCAGGATGAAGGGTGCCGACAACCAGACGTGCGTCAGGCTGCGATCGGCGAGCGAGCCGAGCAGCCAGTACACGATCTCGACCGAGGCGAACGGATTGCGGGAGACGGCCAGCACCCCTGAGATCAACGCCGATGTCACGCTCGACACCGCGACCCCCGCCAGGATCAACGTCAGCGCGCCGCCCGGCCCGCCTGCGAGCCCCAGCACGATCAGCGTGGCCCCAAGCGCCCCGGCCAGCCCGCCGAGCGGCAAGGCGAGCGAGAATGCCGCCGCCGCCCCCGAATGGATGGCGATCACGGCGCCGAGCCCTGCCCCCCCGGAGATCCCGATGACGCCGGGCTCGGCCAGCGGATTCCTGAGATAGCCTTGCAGGGCGGCGCCAGATAGCCCGAGGGCACCGCCGACCATCGCGGCGAGCAGCGTGCGAGGCAGCCGGATCTCGGCGAGAATGAGGCCGGCCGCTTGCGACGGCAACCCGACCCCGGTGGGACCGATCAGCAGCGACAGGACCATCAGCGCGAGCAGCAGCGACCCGAGCTGCAACACCAGCCGCGGCGCGCGCGAGCGCCGCATCGAATCGATGGCCGCGTCGGACCGCGTCATGGATGCCCGATCCGCGGTGCTGCCAACCGCTCGCGCTCTCTGACCAGCAGCGCCACGGCCTCGGCGACATGCGGTGTCCCGCACAGCCAGTAGCGCCAGGGAATGACCACCGAGCGACGCCCCTGCATTGCGTGCGCCAGGGCTGGATGGCGCAGGTTCTCGGCGACCACCGTCCGATACTCGCCGGCCGGCCCCGTCAGCACCAGCAGGTCGGGTGGTTTGGCGACGATCATCTCCAGCGGCACCTGATTGCCCGCCCCCAACTCGATGTGCGCGGCGTGATTGCGAAAGCCCGCCCAACCGAGCACGGCATCAGCGAGCGTGCCGCGACCGGCCGAGAGCGCGTTGACCTGATAGACGAGCGCAGTCGGAGCTGCACCGGCCGAGCTCGGGGGACGTGCCTCCTCCAGCCGACGCTCCAGATCGGCGATCAGGCGCTCGCCTCGCGCACTCTCGCCAACGGCGTCGGCGACCATCCGGACCACTGCTTTGACGCCGGCGAGATCGCTCGCCTGCGGGACGCGCACCACCCGCCGCCCCACCCGCTCGAGAATCGACACGGTCGCAGGCGTCGAGAACGCGCCGGCCAGCACCAGGTCGGGATCGAACGCCAACACGCTCTCCGCCTCCCCCCGCGTCACCGGCAGGCCCGCCGCCTTCTCCGCCACGGCCGACACGGTAGCGTCGGCTGCCAGATGGCTCACAGCGGCGATTCGGTGGCGCGGCACCAGATCCACCAGGATCTGCTCGGCGCAGAGATTGATCGAGACGATCCTGGCCGGGGGCGAGGCCGCTCGTGCGGTGCCGGGCCAGGTCGCCACGGCGAGCAGGGTCAGCCAGACCGAAACCATCCTCGCGAAACGTCGCCGCAAAATGCACCACCGCTGCTGCTCGACCCGCGCCTGGCACCGGGGCCGCCCCACGCCCCGCCCGGGCGCTTGGCAGTCCGCGCCCTCTACGTCACCTGGGTGCCACCTCCCCACCGAATGTCAATTTCAATCCGGCGTAGACAGCGGGCCCGGCGGTCTCGAAGCCGTAGATCTCCTGATAGCGGGCGTCGAACGCGTTCTCCACCCGGCCGAAGATCTCGACCCCCGGTGTCAGCTTGTAGCGGGCGGCGATGGTCGCCAGCCAATAATCGTCGAGGACGACGCGCACCGTCTCGAAGGTCGGCAGACCGAAGGCAAGATCGTGCATGCGACCGTTGTAGGCCGCCGCCACCGTCACGCTGCCGCGTCCCTCGTGGAACGCGAGCGTGGCATCGACCCTGCCCGTGTCCGGCGCGCGCCGTATTTCGCGCTGGCCCCGGTCGTCACGGGCATCGAGCCAGGTGTAAGCGCCGCCGAGCGACGCCCAGGCGAGCGGCCGCCAACGGGCCGACAGCTCGATGCCCCGCCGCGTGCTCTCGCCGGCCAGGTTCTCCACGGTCGACTGGAAGAACGGCAGGAAGCGCGTGACGATCTCGTTCTCGAGGTTCGCTTTGAAGTAGGTCGCATCGACGACGATCGCCCCCTTGGCAAGCGAGACCTCGACGCCTGCATCCCAGCCCTGACTTGCCTCGGCCTGCAGTCCCGGATTCGGCACGAACCCCGCGAACTGGCCGAACTGCTCGACCATGGTCGGCAGCTTGATGCCCGTGCCGTAGCTCGCATGCGGGCGCAGCCCGAGCTCACGGATCGCGAGCGAGGCCGCCGCCCGCCAGGTGGTGAAATCGTCGAAGACGTCGTTGTCGTCGTGGCGCACGTTGCCGGTGACCGTAAGCCGGTCGAGAATCTCGGCCCGGTACTCGGCTGCGGTGGCGAGGCGGTTGCGCTCGCGGGTGAGATTGTCGCCGGTGACCTGATTGAAGAGCTCCGTCTCATGCTCGACGAGGCCGGTGAGGCTGTGGCGCAGGACGTGGGCCAGCGCGGGCGATCCGAGATGCAAAGTGGCGAGGTAGGCCGCGTTGCGCCGCTCGTTGTCGTTCCGCGCATAGAAGGTGCCGAAAGCGCCGATGTCGGTATCCTCCAGAACGGTCGAGGCATAGCTGTATTTGACGCGCTGCTCGAGGCGTCCATCGAAGGCGAGATGCTTGGCCTCGATGCCGGCAAGCCACACGTTCGATGCGAAGTGGCTGAAGGTGTCGGTCTGGCGCGAGAGGCCCGAGAGGGCAAAGAGGTCGCCATCGCGGTCCCCTCGCTTGTCCACGTTGCGCACGATGACATCGACCGAAAGGTCGCGTGTCGCCGCGACGCCCCCCTTGAGGATGAAGCTCCGGTGCTGAGCCGCGTCCGTCTCGGTGCCGTCGATCGAGATGTTGTGGCCGTTGGTGTTGCGCACGCTGTAGGATATTAATCCGTGCGCGCGCTCGCTGCCACCTGAGACCGAGACGCCGCTTTCCACCGTCTTGTAGGAGCCGACCTCACCCCAGACGGTGGCGGTGCCCGGGCCTCGTCCGCGCTTCGTCACGATATTCACAACGCCGCCGATCGCCCCCGATCCGTAAAGACCGCTCTGGGCGCCCCTCACGACCTCGATGCGCTCGATCTGGTCGGCCGGCAGGTTCGAGAAGTCGAACTCGCCGGTGCCCGGCTGGTTGGCGACGATGCCGTCGATCATCACCAGCGTGTGGTTGGCCTCGGCGCCGCGCAGACGCACCTGGGTCTGGCCCGCGGGGCTTCCGGCGTGGTTGACGGAGACGCCCGGAAGACTGCGCAGAGCGTCGCCTGCGGTGCGGACCTGCTGGCGCTCGAGCTCGGCGGCCGTCACCACGCTTACCGACGAGCCCACGGTCTCGGATGGATGGCCACCGTCCGACGTGGGTGAGCCGTTGGCTGCCGTCGCGGCGGCTTCCCAGCCCCCGGTCGATGACCCGCCGCCACCCTGGGCGCTGCCGGTCTCGGTGGCGCCGGGCGCCTCCGCCGGGGCGGCTTCCACCACCTGTGCCCGCCGCGGCGCCGGCCGGGACAGAGTCGCGCCCTCGACGACGATGCCCGGAAGCACGGTCTGAGCTGCCGCCACCTGCGGCAGACCGAGCATCGCCGCAGCAAGGAGCGCCCCGTCCAATGGCCGGCGGCGAACAGAAACCGATAACCAAACCAGAGCCATGGCCTTCTCCCGCAGAGCTCGTGCGGGAGGCAGCGTCCGAATAGGTAAAACCTCCGTCCCCAGCGCATTGGCTGGGTCACGACCCCGATCCCCGGTCGTCACGTCATCGACGGCCCAGGACCGCGGGACAAATTCGTCCGACTGCCACCCACTGCACCACAGTCGCCACGACGGTTGTCCGCTCCCGCGCGCGCCCCGCACGCTGGATGGGCGACCCGCGCCGGCAGGTCTCCTGGCTTGCGGCTCTGGCGCCTCCGACCGGCCTTCCCGACGATGCGCCTGGCGCACCTTCAGTGGCAGAGTTGGTCAGAGGCTCGCCGCCTACAGTTGCGGGGGCAGCCGCGGCATGGGGACGAACGGATCGGCTGATCCGACAACCCCGTCACCGCGTTCCCTTTTCACCTGCAGTCCGGCTGGGCTGCAGGAACCGGCACGATGAGCCATATGGCGCCGTGGCTCGATGATGAGTCAACGGCGACGGTCCTGGCAGCGGTCTTTACCGGTATATGTGGCACCAGTGCCACGACCGCCCATCGGCTACTATTTGCGGTCCGTCTCGATCGGCAGGCTCTGGTCCTTGGCCCACTCGCCCATCGAGGCGTCGTATAGAGCGAGATTGTCGTAGCCGAGCTGGTGCATCAGGAAGAGGTCGATGGTGGCCGAGATGCCGCCGCCGCAGTAGCAGATGACCTTCTTGTCCTTCGTCACGCCCTTGGCCTCGAGCTTGGCGGCGGCATCGGCGAGCGTCGTGAAGCCCTTCGTCGCCGGATCGACCAGGGTCGCAGCCGAGACGTTGACGCTTCCCGGAATGCGCCCCGGGCGTCCGTATCGGCTCGGCTCCAGGCCATTGTGGAACTGCGGACCGAGCGCGTTCACCGTCACGGTGCCCGGCGCGCCGATGGCGTCCTTGGCGGCCTCCTTGCCGACGAACAGACCCGGCCGCGGCCGCGCCTTGAAGGTGGCCGCCGGATAGCCCTTGGAGTCACCGCTCTCGGTGGGCCTGCCCTCCGCCTTCCACTTGTCGAGGCCGCCGTCGAGGACGGCCGCGTTGTCGAAGCCGAGCGCCCGCAGCATCCACCAGAAGCGCGTCGCCCACCTCATGGTGCCGACGCTGTAGAGCACGACACGCGCCCCCTCGCCGATCCCGTGGCGCGAGAACGCCGCCTCGAGCGGCGCCGAATCCTTCGGCATCATGAACCAGTGCCGCTGGGACCGGTCGGAGAACTCGCCCTGCAGGTCGAGGAAATCGGCGCCCGGGATGTGGGCCTCGCGGAACGTTTTCAGCCCCGGCTCGGGCAGATAAGGCTCGTCGACGCCCGGAGGCGGAGGATTGTTGTAGGTCGTGCAATCGTAGATCCGCACGTGCGGCTGGGCGAGGATCGCGGCGAGCGCGTCCGTCGTGATCAGGGCGTTCGGGTCGCGCATGGGATGCTCCACCTCCTCGAGTTGCAGCGACTGCGACCGGACGTGCCGTCGCTCTGCCTGACGAGGCTGGCGGTTGCGCCCGCGACGGTCAAGGGTCCAGCTCCCCAGCCCCAGGTCCAGCCTCCTCGTCGGGACGGGCAAAGCCGCTCAGGACTGGCTTCGCGAGCCGGACCTGGGGCACGGCTCGGTCTTTGCATACCGGCTGAGCAATCGGTCCGGCAAATCGGCCAGGCCCATCGATGCCGGCATACGGCAACTCCCCCTTGCCTCGCACAGCGGGCCCACCAGCGACTCATGCGATACTCGATCCTCCCATCAACCATTGGCGATGGACACGCACCCCCCGGATCGGCGGAGACAGGCCCCATTCCGGCCGCCCACGCGGGCCTCGGCAACGGTCAACACCGCGGAGGCAGCATGACGTCGGTCGAGCGCGCGCTCAAGTCCCTGGCGCTGCTCACGCTGGTGCTGATGCTGGCGGTCTACTATGGCCGCGGCCTGTCGTTTCAGATGTGGAGCGACAGCAGCAACTATCTCGTCCAGGCTCAGGGGCTTGCCGGCCTCGCTCCCCACGCCCGCCCGGACGACCACGCGTTCGGCTATCCGGTGCTGGTGGCCATGGCCTTGCTGACGCCCCGGCCGGCGCTGACGCTGGTCCTGCTGCAGGCCGCCATCGCCATCGCCGCGTTCGCCGGCTGCTACAAGGCGCTCGTCGCTCTCGTCCTGCCGCACGTCGGGTTGCCGCCCGAGCGGCTCGGCGCAGCAAGGGCCTGTGTCCTGGCGGGTCTCGCCGCGGCGACACTCTACAGTCCCGTTCACGTGCTCGTCGCCGCACTGCTGAGCGACGTTCTCCTCGCGGCACTCGCCCTGGCCGCCGTCGTGGCCATCGTGTGGCTCGTGCTGCCGGGTCGGCGCACCTACATGCCCTGGCTGGAGGCCGTGTCAGCGGCCGCGATTGCCGCGGTGCCGGCGCTGGTCGAGCCCGAATGGTACCTGCCCGCCGCCGCTCTCGCCGGGGCAGCGGGCTTCTGGCTCGCCCACCGACTGGCTCGAGAGCCTGCAGGCGCGACATCGCGCAGGGGGCTGCTGCTCGTCGCCCCTGCTCTCCTTCTACCGCTGGCTGCGGCATGGCTGGTCACGCTACCCGACCGCATGGCCTCCGAGCGATCCGACGAGCCTGCGAATGCCTTTCTTGCGGCCAGGATGACCTTCTGCAATCACGCCCATCTCGTCCACGCGACGCTCGAACGCCACCCCGACATCACGCTGCAGGATGATCCGGTCTTCGAGCGTGCCCTGAAGAAGAAGCTCGCGGCGCTGGTCGCGCGACACGGCGGCGACTGGCCCCTGCTCGGCTTCAACGGCGACAACTGCACCTACGATCCGACCGTCATCTCGCTGCTGGCCAGGCGCTTTCCGGAGCCCGAGGAGCAGCGCCGCTTCCTGCTCGCCAGCCTGTCGCGAGCGGCGCTCGCCGATCCGCTGCCCTTCGGCGGCAAGGTCGCCGCGCAGATCGGCTATGGCTTCGGCACCGCTTTCTCCCGGTTCGCGATGCACGGCCGGCCGGGCCACTGGGTTTACCGGGTGGCCGAGGGCGCCGTCGGCTTGCCCGACAGCTTCCATGCCGGCATCGGCGTCGCCGCCGAGGTCGGGCCGCTCGGCACACGGCACCTGCTCGACACGACGCCGTCGGGCAGGCTCGTGCTGCCGGTGTTGACGGTGCTTTTCCACGGCGCGGCGGGACTGCTGGCGCTGCTCGCGATCGTGTCGACGCTGGTGCCTCCGTTGCGGTGGCGGACCTGGGACAGCACGACGCGCCAGCGCTTCGCGGCTTTCGTCGCGGCTCCCCTCGCCGTCCTCACCGCCCACCACGCCGGGATTGCACTGCAGTCGACCTTCGACGTCTGGCGCCACGGCTTCGACGTCTACTTCGTCAACCTGCTTTTCATGGGTTCCGCCATGTTGTTCTGGCTCGGCGACTGGTACCGCTGGCGTCACGCGGGCTGAGCCCGCCACGCGTCACGGCCACTTCACCAGCGGCGGCATCGACGACAGGATGGAGGCGACGTTGCCGCCCGTCTTGAGGCCAAACACCGTGCCTCGATCGTAGAGGAGATTGAACTCGACATAACGGCCACGCCGAACGAGCTGCTCCTCGCGCTCGGCCTCGCTCCAGGGCTTGGCAAAATTGGCTCGAACGAGGCTCGGATAGATGTCGGCGAAGGCGCGCCCCACGGACTGCGTGAACCGGAAGGCCATGTCCCAGCCGCCCTCGTCGGCGCCGGGGGCCAGATAGTCGTAGAAGATGCCGCCAATGCCGCGCATCTCCTTGCGGTGGGGTAGGTAGAAGTACTCGTCGCACCAGGCCTTGTAGCGGGGATAGTCGATCGGCGCAGGGAAGGCGGCGCACGCCGCTTGCATAGCGGCATGGAACGCGACGCTGTCGGGATCCTCCTGCGTCCGGCGGGACTCGAGCACCGGCGTGAGGTCGGCGCCCCCACCGAACCACCACTTCGTGGTGACGACCATCCGCGTATTCATGTGCACCGCCGGCACGTGCGGGTTGTGCAGGTGGGCGATCAGCGACACGCCCGAGGCCCAGAACCGCGGGTCGTCCTCGGCGCCCGGAATCTGCTTGCGGAACTCGGGAGCGAACTCGCCATGCACGGTCGACGTGTGCACGCCGACCTTCTCGAAGACGCGACCCTTCATCATCGCCATACGGCCACCGCCACCGGGCTTGCCGGTATGGTCGGTCCGCTGCCAGGGCGTGAACACGAAACGACCGGGCGGCAGATCCGACAGCGGCGCGCCCGAGGGAAGAGCGTCCTCCAGCCGCTCGAAGGCCGGACAGATGACGGTGTCGCGCAGCTCCTCGAACCAGCTGCGCGCCATGGACTTTCTCGCTTCCAGCTCCATTCCGGTCATCGGCAGCGCCCTTGATCCTTTTCGCCCGGCGGCCCGACTGACAGGAGAAGTCATCCGGCCGTGCTCCCGGCCAAACTCCGGGCACATGACGGCTGTGCCGGCTCCTGGTGGGTTTCAGAGCGAGTTGCCTTGCACGATTTCGTGCCAAAATGCCACAGTCAGCAGCCGGTCCGGAGTGCTCGCCGGGCAGATGGGTGCGGTCGCCAGCATTGACTTTCGCCACGGTGGTGTCCCTTTTGGGGGATAGGCGGACCGAAATCCAGAGAGCTTTTCCGATCCGAGCACCCATCCGCGCCCATGCCGGCCTGCGGACACGTGGGGGCCTGACCGATCGGCCCAACCGTTCGAGGCCCCCATGTTCCGCTGGTTCGAGACCCGCATCGACGCCTTTCCCGAGACCGCGCCGGAGCGCCCGCCAACCACCCTGCTCGCGTTCTACTGGTACTTCGTGAAGCCGGTCTGGCCGGTCTTCCTGGTGCTGCTCGTGGTTGGATGCATCGGCTCGCTGATCGAGGTCGCGCTGTTCGCGTTCGTGGGCTCGCTCGTCGACCTGATGCGAACCGCCGAGGCACCCGAGACCTTTTTCGCCGACCATGGCAGCACGCTGCTCTGGATGGGCTTCGTGGCGATGATCCTTCGCCCCGCGGTCTCGACGGCGCACGATCTGATCAAGAACCAGATGATCTCGGGCCCCTTCACCACGCGCATCCGCTGGATGACGCACCGCTACGTGCTGCGCCAGTCGCTCGGCTTCTTCCAGAACGATTTCGCCGGTCGCGTCGCCAACAAGGTCATGCAGACCGGGCCGGCTCTGCGGGAATCCGTCGTGCAGGTGGTCGATGCCGTCTGGTATGTCGCCGTCTACTGGACCGGCGCCATCGTGCTGTTCTGGCAGGCCGACTGGCGCCTGACCCTGCCGCTGCTGGCCTGGCTCGTCGCCTATGGCTTCGCCATCGTGCACTTCGTACCGCGCATCAAGCAGGCCTCGACCGCAGCCTCCGAGGCGCGCTCGATGCTGATGGGCCGCATCGTCGACAGCTACACCAACATCCTGACCGTCAAGCTCTTCGCGCATGCCGACCGCGAGGACGGCTACGCCCGCGATGGCCTCAGGGAGCAGATGGGAAAATGGCAGGCGTCGCTGCGCCTGCTGACCTCCCTCGAGCTGGTTCTCTACACGATGAACGGCTTGCTGCTGGTCTCGGTGACGGGGCTCGCGCTCTGGCTCTGGACCGGTGGCCTCCTCACCATCGGGGCCATTGCACTGGCGACCGGCCTCGTCATCCGTATCGTCAACATGTCGGGCTGGGTGCTGTTCACCGTCGCCGGCATCTTCGAGAACATCGGCATCGTGCAGGAGGGGGTCGAGACCATCTCCCGGGCGAACAGCGTCGTCGATGCCGCTGGCGCGGTCCCGCTGCGGGTCCACAGGGGCGAGCTGCGCTTCGAGGCGATCCGGTTCAACTACGGCGTCACAGCGTCCCAGCAGGACGAGCCCGGAACACTGCTCCGACCCAGAATCATCAAGGATCTCTCGCTCACGGTCCGGCCGGGCGAGAAGGTCGGCCTCGTCGGGCGATCGGGCGCCGGCAAGTCCACGCTGGTCAACCTGCTGCTGCGCTTCTACGACCTGGAGAGCGGGCGCATTCTGATCGATGGACAGGACATCAGCCGCGTCACCCAGGAATCGCTGCGTGCTCAGATCGGGATGGTCACGCAGGACACGTCTCTGCTGCACCGGTCGGTACGCGACAACATCCTCTACGGTCGCCCCGACGCTGGCCTCGAGCGGGCGGTCGCAGCTGCGCGCCGGGCGGAGGCGCATGGCTTCATCGTGGGCTCCGCCGACATGAAGGGGCGCCGAGGCTACGATGCCCACGTCGGCGAGCGGGGCGTCAAGCTCTCGGGCGGTCAGCGCCAGCGGATCGCGATTGCGCGCGTCCTGCTGAAGGATGCGCCGATCCTGATCCTCGACGAGGCCACGAGCGCACTCGACAGCGAGGCCGAGGCGGCCATCCAGGAGCAGTTGTTCAACCTCATGCAGGGCAAGACCGTGATCGCCATCGCGCACCGCCTCTCGACTATCGCCGCGATGGACCGGCTCGTCGTCATGGACGAGGGCGCGATCGCCGAGGAAGGCAGCCATGCCGAGCTGATCCAGCGCGGTGGGCTCTATGCCGAGCTCTGGGCACGCCAATCGGGCGGATTCCTGGCCAAGGAGGCGGCGGAGTAGAGCGGCGGGGCATGCGCGCCGCAGCGCAACCGACGTGAATGGGCCGGTCCCGCCCGGCTATCGGCCGAGTCGTCCGCTCATCATGCCGGGACGAGGTCCGGCGATGACGACGCCGGCAGCCACGGGCGGAACGAGACCCGGGTGCCGCCGAGGCCTGCGAACGACCGGGCGCGGCAGGTGAGAACGATAACCTGATGCGCTTCGGCCCCCTGCTCGAGGGCCCGGTGCATGGCTGCGATCCGTGCGTCGTCGGAGTAGACCAGCGCATCGTCGAGGATCAACGGCACGTCGAGGCCTTGCTCGGCGAGCAGCCGCCCCAGGGCCAAACGCACCAGGATCGCGATCTGCTCGCGCGTGCCGTCGCTCAGACGCGACACATCCTCGGATAGACCCGCGCGCACCAGGGCCTGCGGACCGTAGCCGGCATCCAGGCAAAGCCCGCCCTCGGGAAACACGAGCCTGAGGAAAGGGTCCAGCCGCCTCGTGACAGGCGCCAGATACTGGTCGCGAACCCGGGCCTCCTCTGCTGCGAGCTCGGCGTCGAGCAGGCGGAGCGCAGCCACCTCACCGGCAAGGTCGCCGAGCAAGCTGGCGCTCCGTTCCGCTTCGACCTCGAGCTCGGCGGCGCGCGACGTGACGTCCTCCTGGCTTGCCATCGCGAGCCCGCCCTCGAGGCGTGAACGCTCTGCCGCGAGCACGGCGGCCTCGCGCGCCGCCTGGTCGATCGCCTCCCTCGCGGCCACGACCTCGGCCTGCAACTTGGCGTGCGCGCCCGCATCCACTGCGCGCAGCTCCCAGGCCGACAACGCCCGCAGCGCCTCGTCGAGCAACCGACTGGTCTCGTCGGCCGTGGCTCGCAACTCTCGGACCCGCAGCTCACGCTCCGACTCCGACGGCAGTGTGCTCGCCAGTGCCGTCAGTCGTGCCGCGATCTCGGCCGCCCGCGCATGACAGCCAGCCTCGTCGCGCGACAGCCGCGCCCAAGCCTCCTCCACCGCACGGGCCTGTTGCTCTGCGGCCTGCGCAGCCAGCCGTAGCCGCACCACCTCGGCATCCAGTACGTGCAGGTCCACTCGCGCCGCATCAGCAGCGCCGGCCTCGCCGAGCGCCTGCTCCGCCTCCACCAGCGCCGCTTCCAGCGGCTCGACGCCACGGGGAGCCACCGCCTTCAGCTCGGCCTCCGTCTCCTTGAGGCAAGCGGCCACCTCCCGAGCCTCGACCTCCCGCCGCTCGAGCGCGGCCACGGTCTCCACTCCCGCCGCGCCGAGCAGCCGCGCGAGCCGCTCCTGATGGCCGGCGAGCTCCGCGGCCAAACGAGCACGGTCGCCGGCCAGGCCAGGCTCGATGGTCATGCGGCCGACGCCTTCGATGTCGAGCGCGAGAGGTGACGTGACCGATAGACGCGTGCCGTGGCCGACGGCTTCGCCGGCTGCCCGAATGCGGCCCTCTGCCCCGGCGGCATAAGTCACGACGACGACGGCCGACTGGGCTTCGAGCCTCGCGGTCGCCTCGGCGATGCCTCCCGCGAGGCGACGTGCCTCGGTGACGGTTGCGACATCGATGCGGTGGCGCGGCATTGCCCGGACCAGCTCGGCTCGGCGGCTCGCCGCTGTGCGAGCCCGCTGGACACGATCCGACAGCTCGCGCCATTGGATCGAAGCACGCGCCCTTGCCAGCACCGCACCAGCCTGCTCGAGCGCTTCGACAGACGCCTTTGCCCGATCGGCGGCCGCAGCACGCTCGGCATCGGCCACGGTCATGGCCGCGGCGAGGCGTCCGGTCTCATCCGCCATTTCGAGACTGCGGGTGGTGAGCCGAGCGAGCTCATCGAGGGCCCGATCGAACGACCTCAGCGCCTCGGCCGCCTTCTCATGCCTCGCTCGTGCCTCGGCTGCGGTCGCCCGTGCAGCGTCACGGCCGGCGATGTCCTCGTGAGCCTGGCGCAATGCCGCTTCCGCAGCGCCGAGCCGCTGTCGCCGCGCTGATGCGACAGCCGGATCACTGATCTCCGCAGCTCGCAGCTCGAGCGCTGCGAGCTGCTCGAGCTGCGCCTCCAGCTCGGCCAGCTTGCGGCGGACGGCGGCCAGATCCTCGGCGGCTCGCCGGGCTGCCGTCTCGGCGGCCAGATAGCGACCGCGCTTGCTGTCACGCTTCTCCGAGACATACTCGCCCAGCTGCCGGGCCACCGCGCCGCGGATGCGTCGGACCCGGTCGCCGCCGGCAGCGCTCGTAACCTCTGCGGCGATCACCGAGCGCACGAGATCCAGGCTTTCGGCGGCGGGCTGGCGCGCATCGTCGAGCAGAGCGCCCTGCTCGAGCCACAGCAGGTCGAGCCGGCCTTGCCCTCCGGCTGCCCCGAGCAATCGCTCGAGGGCGGTCTCCGCATCGGCCCCTCGCCAGCGGTGGCTGCCGGACAGCGATGTGAGCTCGGCCGAGCGGTCGGCGAGGAAGCGCTTTCGCAGCCTCCAGCGCTCGCCCGCCACATCGAGCTCGATCTCGACCAGCGGCGCACCCCCGCCATAGGGCTGAAGGCTCCTGATCTCATTCGAGTTGCTGGTCCGCTTCTGGGTGAGTGCGAGCCTTGCCGCCTCGAAGAGCGTCGACTTGCCCGCCTCGTTCGGGGCGATCAGCACATCAAGGCCGCCCGAAAACCCTTCCACGGCAACCGGCTCGCGGAAGCGACCGCAGTTGGCGATGCGGATCGCGCGAATTTTCATGGCTTCGCCCCCTCCGCAAGATCCGGGGTGGCGTAGGAGAAAAGCATCCCCAGCGCCCGCTCCGCCACCCTGGCTTCGGCCGTCGCGGCGCCTGCCGCCTTTTCCGCGAGCCGGCGCGCGACCGCTTCCACCGGTCCGGCTTCGCCCAGCAACGCGAGGTCTCCGGGCGACATCGCCATCCGGAGCCGGCGGCGATCGAGGTCGAGCGCCATCAGCCGCGCCGACAGGACGGCCAGCCGCGTCTCCAGCGCTGCCGAATCACCGACCGAGATCGCCCCTTCGAGCGCCAGCGCCACGATGTGCCGCGCGGCCGCCGGCCCCAGCCGCTGCGCCTCGTCCTCCAGCGGCGTGAGATCGGCGAGCCGGCTCATCACGACGCGGCGCTCGAGCCAGCGATAGGCGGAGGTCCCGACGACCTCGACGACAGGCGGCGCACCCGGGCCATCGAGCCGCACCAGGAGTGCGTGGCCGGGGCCGTTGTCTGCGAAGCTGTCAGGCTCTGGCGTTCCGGAGTACCACACGCCCGATGCGATCTCCTTGGTGCCGTGCCAGTCGCCCAGGGCCAGATAGTCGAGACCCGCGCTCCGGCGGCGGCCCGCGTCGATCGGCACGGCCGCCTCGCCGAGGCTGCCGAAGCCTTGCACCGAGCCATGCGCCAGCCCGATGCGCAGCGTGCCCTCGGGAGAGGGAGTGCTGTCCATCCAAAGCGTCGGATCCGTCTGCATCTCCTTTGCGGCGAGCGGCGCCGGCAGCAGGACGCAGCCCACCGACAGCATCGCCGGAGCCGGTGCGAGGTGCACCATGACGTTGGGCGGCATCCCCAGGCCGGGCAGGCGCGCCCACACCCCGCCGGGCCGCGCCGGATCGTGATTGCCCGGCAGCAGATGCCACACCAGCATCCGATAGGCGTCCATCCGTCCGAGCGCCGTGCGGATGAGGCCATCGCTCGCCCGCTCACTGTCGAACACGTCGCCGGCAACCAGAACCAGCCCGATCCCGGCTGCCACCGCAACGCCGGCGACCCGGTCGATCGCATCGAGACGGGCCGCCGCAAGGCGGGCCGCAACGTCCGGATCGAACCGGGCAAATGGCTTCCCGAGCTGCCAGTCCGCCGTATGAACGAATGCAATCCCCATGGTGTGCACCCTCCTGCACTTCCTCTACGTTCTTTTTTTGTTCTCGGCAAGCCTGGTCGCGTGATTGCCCACAGGCAATGCGGCGCCGGTGCGCCTCAGAGTGCCACTTGCCGTTGAGGCGATTGCCCGTCACAACACCGGCGCAACCCAGCAGCGGACGAAAGGTCAGGTCATGGCGGAGCGGCAGCAGATCGGTCTCGTAGGCGTCGGCAACATGGGAGCGCCGATGGCCCGCTGTCTCGCCCGCGCCGGCAACCCCGTCATGCTCTACGATACGCGCCCCGAGGTGACCGCACCGCTGCTGGCGGAGACCAACCTGTTCTCGGCGGCTGCCGACCTTACGGCCCTCGGTCGCGCCTGCCGTACGGTCGTCACGATGCTGCCCGACAGCAAGATCGTCCGGCGCGCGGCTTTCGGTGACGATGGCAAGGGCGGCTTCGGCCCGAGCCTCGCCAATGGCTCCATCGTCGTCGACATGAGCTCGTCCTACCCGCTCGACACCGTCAAGCTCGGTGCAGAGCTGGCAGCCCTCGGCGTCGCTCTCGTCGATGCGCCCGTGTCGGGTGGGGTGCCGCGGGCGGTCTCGGGCACGCTCGCGATCATGGCCGGCGGCGACAGCGCCCACATCGACCGGATCGAGCCCTTGCTGAAGGCAATGGGCACGGTGCATCGCACCGGCCGCCTCGGCTCTGGGCATGCCATGAAGGCGCTGAACAACTACGTCTCCGCCGCCGGGCTGGTGGCCACGTCCGAGGCGCTGGTCGTCGGCCGGCAGTTCGGCCTCGACCCGGCGCAGATGGTGGAGATCCTGAACGCCTCGTCGGGGCGCAACAACACGACGGAGAACAAGGCACAGCGCTACATGCTGTCGGGCACCTTCGACTCTGGCTTCGCGCTCGCCTTGATGGACAAGGACGTCGGCATGGCTCGGCGCCTTGCGGCCGAGATCGGCGTACCTGCGGCAGAGCTCGATTTCGTCGCCGCGCACCTGACGAAGGCGCTTGCCGAGCTCGGGCCGGGCGCCGACCACACGGCCGTCTACGCGTGGATCGAGGGTCACGCGGCCGGCCGCGGCTGACACGCCGTCGCGCTCGGGATGTGCAGGCATGCGCCTCAGCCGGCGCCCCCAGACACCTCCATGACTCTTGTCATGGCTCCACTGGCGTCGCTCGCCGATGCTGCGGGCTTGCTCTGCGCATGGCATTCTCACGCGGGGGCGCCACGAGAGGAGTGCACTCCATGGCCTTCGAGAGGCTGAAGACCGAGATCGGCATCCTGCTGACCGAGATGCAGAACGAGCCCGACGATATCCACGAACTCGCCTTGCAGATCCACGGCAAGCTGCAGGAGATGCGGGCCATGGGAATGCCGCTCCCAGCCGACCTGGTCGAGCTGGAGGACGCACTGCAATCGGATGCATGGCGCAAGCTGCTGCCGATGCGTTAGACCGTCCCGGCTATGGACGACGTGCGGCGATCGCCAGGGCGGCACTCACAGGGCACCGCCTATGCGGGGAACTGGATCCCGCCTTCCGGCCGTGGCGCATCCGGCCGCCATGTTCCGGGGCTGTCGCCGCCGGATAGCGCGCCTGGCGCCGTCGTCCGCGGCCGGAGCCGGGACCCCGCCGCCGTGCTCAGTTGCTCAGCCGGAGGGAGCTGAGCTGCTGGCCGATAGCCTGCATGGCAGCATCGAGCTGCGCCGAGTCGCTTGCGTCGAAAAAACGACCCGGCGCCGACGCGCAGCTCGTCAGCATCGCCTTGACCGTCGCGTCCGTGACGTCGAAGGCGATCGTGTAGATGCCGATGCCTGTCGCCTTGGCGTTGGCGCAGGCGGTGGCCGTGTGTTGATTGGCCGCCTCTGTGTCGGTGCCATCGTGACCGGGGAAGGTCGCCGATCTGGTATTGGCGCCGTCAGTCATCAGGATCAGGATCTTGTTGATCCGATCGCCGTCCGGCGCCGTCCGGTCCCCGGCACTCTCGGAAAAGGGCTCACCCGTCGAGAGCACGCGCCAGCCCCACATCACTCCGGCGGGTATGTATGTTGCCCCTGTGGCAACCATGTCGCCGATGGCAGCCGCGAGGACGGATCTGGCTGAGGTCAAAGGCTGGATCGGGCTTGGGCAGAAGGCATTCGGGATGCCCGGGATGCGCGCATCGTAGCTGCTGTCCTGGACGTTGAGGGGGCTTGCCCGAGAGCCGACGCAGCCGTTCCAGGTGGAGGAGGAGTCGTCGGGCGGAACGGTCAGCCAGGTGGAGCCGCGGCGGTCGACGCCGACGTTGACATACTGCCCGAACGGCACGAGCGCAAAGCGCACCGCATCTCCCCCCGGCCCCTTCGAAAGCAGCGTATCGACAAGGCGGAGAGCCGATTGCTTGAGGGCATCGAGCTTGGCGCCCTCCATCGAGCCCGTATTGTCGAGCGCGAGCGCAATCTCGAGCCGCGTGAAGCCGAATTCGGCCATCGACTGCGCCCGCACCTCGGCGGTCCGGAAACCCAGAATCGGCATCAGCACCATCGGCACGTCGGCCACGACGCCGGCCCACACCCGACGCGGGCGCGAGGTATCGGGGACAACCGATCGGATGGGGATGTCCTGCGCCACCTCGGTCGCGGCGAAGAACGAGTTGAAGGTCGCCTCGACCTGCTCGGTGGTCCCGTCGGTTGCAGCGCGCCGCGCTGCCGCCAGCACTGCGGAATCGAGCGCCTGCTGGAGGCGGTGCTGGACGCCGTAGAGGCGGGCGCCGTCGATGCTCAGGCCGACGCCGCCAAGCACCAGCATTGCAGACAGCGCGAAGACGATGGCGGCCGCGCCACTTCGATCTCGGGACGCGCGCGACAGGAAGGCAGGCAGCGACGGCATGCGGACACTCTGGGACGACGATGGCTACCGGGCACCGCACGTTGTGCTCCCGACCGCGTTAATTCCGCGTGCATAGCGACTTCTGACGATCAGCCAGGAAACGACTGGGCAGGCGGGCTTCCTCAGCGGCTGGCCGACGCGCGCTATCCGGCCGAGGGTTTGGCCACGCCGGACCGCGCGTCATCTGGCGCAGCGGAAGTGGCGGCATCCTGGCCGGACGTTGCCGGATGAGTTGCCGATCCACCATTGAGCTTCGGCCGATGCACGCGCAGGCGCATGACGCGCCTTGGGTCGGCCTCCAGGACTTCGAACTCGATGCCGCTCTCGTGAGGAACAAGCTCTCCGCGCGCCGGCACCCGTCCCACTCGTGCGACGACGAGGCCGCCGACGGTGTCGATGTCACCCTCCTCGTCGGGCTTCAACAGCTTGAGCCCCAGGTGCGCCTCGAGCTCCGCGATGGGCGTGCGTGCCTGCGCCACGAGACCGCTACGGACGTCCTCGACGATGTTGGCCGCCTCCTCGATGTCGTGCTCGTCCTCGATCTCTCCCACCACCTGCTCGACCAGATCCTCGATCGTGACCAGCCCGTCGGTCCCACCGTACTCGTCGACCACGAGGGCAATGTGGTTTCGGGTCGACTGCATGCGGATGAGAAGATTGATCGCGGGCATCGATGGCGGCACGTTTAGCACCGGCCGCATGAGCCGTGTGGCAAGGATGGGCGTGTCGAGATTGATCCGCAGGCTCTCGGGGGGCGGCGCGGCGCCGTTGGCGACCGGTTGCTCGCCGGCCGCCGGCTTCGCTCCGCCTGCGCTCCCGAGATAGCCAAGCAGATCCTTGACGTGAACCATGCCGCGGGGGTCGTCGAGCGTCTCGTGGAACAGCGGGATGCGCGACACGCCCGCCGCCTGGAACAGCCGCATCAACTCGCCGACGGTGGCCTCCTCGTCGATGGCGACGATATCAGCGCGCGGCACCATGACGTCGTCGACCCTCAGCCCTCCGAACCTCAGAAGTCGCAGCAACATGTCGCGCTCGGTCGCCGAGAAGGTCGCGTCGCCGCCGGCCTCCGCCTTGACGGCTTCCTCGAGGGTCTCGCGCAACGTCTGTTGCGCGCCGAGCCCGAGGCGGGCGCGCAGTCCGGCGAGCCAGCCTTGGCCACCGCCACGCTGGGCGCCTTCCACCGATTGCGGGGTATGGCCGCTCTCGGGACTCTGTGGGTTGGCAGGCTCGTCGCTGGTTGGCATGGGGACCGACCGATCACTCGCTCTCTCGGTAAGGGTCGGCGACGCCGAGCGTCGCCAGGATCTGCCGCTCGAGGCCCTCCATTACGCAGGCATCGGCCTCGGTCTCGTGATCGTAGCCGAGCAGGTGCAGAATGCCGTGAACGGCGAGATGCCGGACGTGATCCGGAATGGCGATCTGCCGCTCGGCAGCTTCGGCGGCGACTGTCTCGGCGGCGAGCACGACATCGCCGAGGAAGCGCGGTGTGCCGGGTGCGGCCGGCATTGGCGCAGCGGGAAACGACAGTACGTTGGTGGGCGTGTCCTTTCCCCGATAGCGCGCATTCAGGGCGCGCACGGCCGCGTCGTCCGAGAAGGCGATGCAAGCGCACGCCGCAATGGGCAGACGACTAGCGAGTCCGGGATTCCGGGCAATGGCTGCCGCGACCGTCGCCACGAGCGGCACGAGCGACCCCGCGTCGCTCCAGTCGCCGCATTCCTCCACGACCTCGAGCTCTAGGCCTCGACGTTCCGGAGGCTCGCCGTCCTGACACTCACCCTCCGGCGCGGAGGGTGGCCTGTCGTCGACCGTATCCATCGCCGTCAAATCATCGTCCTCATGCGCCCGGCGCCGCCTGCCGCTCGACGCGATCATAGGCTTCCACAATCCGTGCAACGAGATCCCGCCGCACGACGTCGGCCGAGGTAAAACGCACCGTCTCGATGCCTCTGACGCCATCCAAAAGGCGCACGGCCTCACCGAGCCCGGATTCTTGTCCCCGTGGCAGATCTATCTGGCTCGGGTCGCCTGTGATCGCCATCTTCGAGCCTTCGCCCAGGCGGGTGAGAAACATCTTCATCTGCATGCTCGTCGTGTTCTGGGCCTCGTCGAGGATCACGAAGGAATGAGCCAGAGTGCGACCGCGCATGAAGGCCAGCGGCGCCACCTCGATAATGCCGGACGCCAGCTCCTTCTCGACCTTCTCCGGCGGCAGCACATCCTTCAGGGCATCGTAGAGTGGACGTAGATAGGGGTCCACCTTCTCCTTGAGGTCTCCCGGCAGGAAGCCGAGCCGCTCGCCCGCTTCTACCGCGGGACGCGACAGGATGATCCGCTCGACGAGCCCGCGCTCGAGGCAGGCGGCGGCAAAGGCGACCGCGAGATAGGTCTTGCCGGTGCCCGCAGGCCCGACGCCGAAGACGAGATCGTATTTCTCGAGAGCGCGGAGGTAGGCACTCTGCATCGGAGTGCGGGCCGTCACGATCCGCCGACGGGTGCGAATCTGCGCCATGCCTTCCGTCCGACTGCTGCCGGAGCGGGCGTGGCGGATCACGCCGTCGATGTCGCCGGCGGAGGTCGCCTCGCCCCGCGAGGCCTTGTCGTAGAGTGTGTTGAGCACGTCACGGCCCGTCTCGCAGACGGCTTTGGGGCCGGTCAACGTGAGAATGTTGCCCTGCGCGTGGATCCTGACACCGAGGCGCTCCTCGATCAGCGCCAGATGTGCATCGTGCTGGCCAAGAACCTGACCCAGCAGGCGATTGTCCTCGAATGTCACGACGAGACGATGCTGGGACGTCACGTCCTTGTCCGGCTTGGCCGACCCCGGCGCGGTCGATCCGCGGGCCTCAGTCAATCGCGATCCTCCTGCCTACCACCAGGCTGGCGGTGTCGTCTCCGCCTGGCCGCGCCAATGTAGACCGATCGCACCCATCGGCGCGACTCGTTTGGCAGAGGCCGGGTTTACGCCATCTCATGCCGGCTCGATGACGCCTGCGAGACTGTTGGGACCAGCCGAGACAATCTCCACCTCCCTGATGCTGCCGAGCAACTCCGGCCCGCCGTCGACGTGCACGACCTGGAGGTAGGGCGACCGCCCCAGCATCTGACCAGCCCTGCGCCCCGGTCGGTCGAAGAGCACCGGCAGGACACGACCGACGAGGCCTTGGTTGAAGGCCGACTGGTGGCTCTCCAGCAGAGTCTGCAGGCGAGCCAGCCGTTCCGCCTTCACCTCCTCGGCGACCTGCTCGTCCAGGTTGGACGCAGGTGTGCCCGGCCGCGGGCTGTACTTGAAGGAGTAGGCCTGGGCGAAGCCGACCTCACGCACGAGGTCGAGGGTGGCCTGGAAGTCCACCTCGGTCTCGCCGGGGAAGCCGACGATGATGTCCGTGGAAAGCGCTATGTCCGGCCGCGCCCGGCGGATGCGCGCGACGAGCGAGAGATAGTCTGCCGCCGTGTGCTTGCGGTTCATCGTCGCCAGAATGCGGTCGGCCCCCGCCTGGAACGGCAGGTGGAGGTACGGCATCAGCTTGGGCTCGTCGGCGTGCGCCGCGATCAGCTCGTCCGTCATGTCGCGCGGGTGGCTGGTCGTGTAGCGGATGCGTGCGAGCCCCTCGATCGTCGCGAGCTGGTGGATCAGGCCTGCGAGGGACGCCGCCGAGCCGTCGGCCAACTCGCCGTGGTAGCTGTTGACGTTCTGGCCGAGCAGCGTGATCTCGCGCACGCCCTGAGCGACGAGACGACGGGCCTCAGCCACGACGGCTGCCACGGGGCGAGACAGCTCCGCGCCCCGGGTGTAGGGCACGACGCAGAACGTGCAGAACTTGTCACAACCCTCCTGCACCGTGAGGAAGGCGGTCGGAGCGCGCTTTGCCTCGCCCTGAGCGGCTCGACGCACGGGCAGGTGATCGAACTTGTCCTCCTCGGGAAACTCGATCTCCACGACGGCCGGCGCACCGGCTTCGGCCCTCGCGACGAGGCCCGGAAGGCGATGGTAGCTCTGCGGGCCAACGACCAGATCGACCACCGGCGCGCGGCGAACGATCTCCGCCCCCTCGGCCTGGGCGACACAGCCGGTGACGGCGACGACGGTCGATTTGCCCTGGCGCTCGCGGTCAAGGCGTACGGCGCGAACGCGGCCGAGCTCGGAATAGACCTTCTCGGCTGCCTTCTCGCGGATATGGCACGTATTCAGTATGACGAGATCGGCGTCGTCGAGGTCGCCGGTCGGCGTGTATCCGTCGGCCGCCAGCGCCTCGCTCATGCGCTCGGAGTCGTAGACGTTCATCTGGCACCCGAACGTCTTCAGGTGCACTTTCCGCGCCCTCACCTCGACGCGCTCCGCCGGGGGCGCCGCAACCACGTGCTCTGCGATCGTCAGCACGTCGAGATCGTCGCCGCCGATGGCCATCGCCCCGCCTGCTCCTCCGCCGCGCGCCGGCCGTAGCAGCAGGCGCCAACATGAACTTTCTGCAACAGTATGCTGCAGCGCAACAACGCCGTCAATGTAGGTCCGGACTTTGTCTACGGCTCTGCTCCGGTGTGCACTCAAACGCTTGGCCGGAACGCGCCGGCGGCGGCATCGAGAGCGCACGCGTCCCGTCGTCGCATGAACTCCCGCCCCACCCGTCGCCGGGGGAGGCCGGAGCTCTGCGCGGACCGAGAGACCCGATGGTGCAACGCCGCAAGTCCGCCGCCGGTTGCGCCAGGTCGCTGGGCCTGCGTCACGATCCTTCGACGAAGTCGAACCCGTAGCTGCTGCCGCGCCGCCCGATGCGACCGCAGGACGGGCTCGCGAAGTGCTGCGGCATGACGATGGTGCCCGCGTCGGCGTGCTTCTCGATCAACGCCTTCCGCGTGATGCGCGAGGCATCCATGTCGTAGTCGGCACGACACGAGAGATCGGGAAAGAGGATCTGCATCGGATGATGGATCACGTCGCCGATGAAGACGCCTTTGCTGCCCCCCGACGCGACGTTGACGACGACGTGGCCCG
>JANRJI010000154.1:0-7765 GCA_033764055.1 Hyphomicrobiaceae bacterium | reverse complement strand
GGCTCAGTGACCGTAGTAGGGGGGCGGGCACCACTCGACGGTCGAGGTGCTGGTCTGCGTGGTCAGCGTGGAGGCCGAGGCGGCGCCGGTCAGGAGGCCGAGGGCGAGGATGGAGGCGACGAGGGTCTTCATCGTAGGTCTCCGCAGCTTCAGAGAGGGATGTGACGATGGTCAGGGAGAGGTTGCCGGCCTCGAGTCTGCCGATGCCGGCCGTCTGGCTCAGTGACCGTAGTAGGGGGGCGGGCACCACTCGACGGTCGAGGTGCTGGTCTGCGTGGTCAGCGTGGAGGCCGAGGCGGCGCCGGTCAGGAGGCCGAGGGCGAGGATGGAGGCGACGAGGGTCTTCATGGTAGGTCTCCAGGATGGTCTTGGGTTGGCTCTCTTGTCCGAGGCGTCGTTCTTGCCCCGTCCGATGAGATGAATTTAACATCGTTCATGTCGAAATGTAAATAGGGAACGATACGGTTCGGAGTAAAATAAATGTGAGGAGTGACACTGGTTCTTTTTGCGGGCTCCCGAGGTGCAAGTTACGCTCGGACGAGCCGTCGTCCCCGAGCAAGGCTCGCCAAGTCCATAAGCCCGACTCGTTGGGGCCGTCGGGCTGGGAAATGTTCGGTTGGAGCCGTCGCGGCGCAGCCGGGGTTGGCAGCGCCGCCGCGACCGTGTGACACTAGTTGGTCGAAGCGACAGCAAACCGGAGCGACGCGTGACCACCGACTGGACCGGCGCCATCGATTGTGACGTGCATCCGCGTGTGCCGAACATCGAGGCGCTCAAGCGCTACATGAACGACCACTGGCGCGAGACGGTGCACGTGCGCGGCATCGACGCGTTCGAGACCATCGCCTACCCGAGGAAGGCTCCGCTCACGGTGCGGCCGGATTACGCTGCGGACAAATGCGACGAGGACGCCGGTCGCGTGGGCAACGCGCTGCTCGACAAGCACGGCTTCGCGCTCGCCATCTGCAACTGCCTCTACGCCGTCCAGATGATCCGGGACGAGAACCTGGCCGCGGCCTTCGCAGCCGGCGTAAACGACTGGCTGCGCCACGAATGGCTCGACCGCGACCCGCGCCTCAGGGCCTCGATCGTCGTTCCCTACCAGTCTATCGATAAAGCCGTCGCCGAGATCGAGCGCTGCGCCTCGGACCAGCGCTTCGTACAGGCACTGTTTCTCGCAGGCACCGAGGAGCCGCTCGGCAAGAGCCGGTTCTGGCCGATCTACGCGGCCTGCGAGCGGTTAGGGCTGACAATCGGGATTCATGCCGGCTCCAGCTACCACCACGCCGTCACAGGCTCCGGATGGCCGAGCTACTGGGCCGAGGATTATGCCGCCTCCTCGCTCGCCATGCATGCCCAGGTGGGCAGCCTCGTCATGGAGGGGGTGTTCGTCAAATTTCCCCGCCTCAAGGCCGTGCTGCTCGAATCCGGGGTCACGTGGCTGCCGCCCTACCTGTGGCGGCTCAACAAGTTCTGGCGCGGAACGCGACTCGAGACCCCGTGGATCGACCGGCTGCCGTCCGAGATCGTCAAGGACCACATCCGCCTGACCATGGCGCCGTTCGACGGGCCCGACGACCCGGATACGGTCGCTCGCCTGCTCGACCAGATTCCGTCGGAGGATATGCTGCTGCTGGCGTCGGATTTCCCTCACTGGCAGCACGACGGCGATGCTATGCTGCCCACCGGCATGAATTCAACGCTCAGGAGCAAGATCCTGATCGACAACCCGCTCGCCACCTACCCCCGTCTCGGAGGTCGCAATGCCGCTTGACGCCCCCCCACACGCCGACGGCACGCCAGCGCCGAAAGCCACAAATCGCTTGGCCATCGTCGACAGCGATATCCATCCGGCGGTGAAGTCTCTCGATTGCCTGAAACCGTTCATCGAGAAGAAGTGGTGGGACCACGCTATGACGTACGGCTTTCGCCGGCGTCATGGCAGCCCGTCGGTCGAGCCTTATCCGAAGTCGGTGCCGCTCGCCTCGCGCCGCGACGCTTGGCCGGAGGACGGCAGCGGCCGTCCCGGCTCCAGTCTCGAGCTGATGCAGAAGCAATACCTCGACCCGGCCGGCGTCGAGCTCGGCGTGCTCGGCCCCCTCGGCAATACCGGCCAGGGCGAGCTCAATCTGGATCTCGGGGCCGCATTCTGCCGTGCCACCAACGAGTGGCAGCGCGAGGCATGGACGTCGAAGGACCGCCGCCTCAAGGCCGCGGTGGTCGTGCCTTACGAGGATGGCCATGCCTCAGCAAAGGAGATCGAGCGCGTTGGCCACATCGGGGATTACGCGCAGGTGTTCTGCCTGACGCGCTCCTCCGACCCACTCGGCAATCGCCGCTACTGGCCCATCTACGCCGCCGCCCAGGATCACAATCTGCCCGTCGCCTTCCACGTGTTCGGCACCAGTGGCCACCCCGTCACCGGTGCCGGCTGGCCGTCCTACTACATCGAGGAAGGGGCTGGCGGGCACGCGACCTCGGCGCAGACTGTGGTGACCAGCCTTGTCATGGAAGGCGTCTTCGAGCTCTTTCCGAAGCTCAAGGTCGTCATTGTCGAGGGCGGTTTCGGCTGGCTGCCGCCGCTGATGTGGCGCCTCGACAAGGTGTTCGAGCGCAACCGCGACGAGCTTTCACACCTCACGCGGCGGCCGTCCGAGTACATCCGTCAGCACATCTGGGTGTCGACGCAACCCATGGAGGAGCCGGAGAACCGGCACCACCTGCTCGACACCATGCGCTGGATCGGCCACGATCGGCTGCTCTTCGCGTCGGATTATCCCCACTGGGACTTCGACGACCCGTTCCGCGCCTTCCCCGCCGGCGTCACGCCGGAGCAGCACCGGGCCATCTGCGCCGAGAATGGCTTGAAGGTCTATCGAGTGTAGGGCCAGCCTCAACTGCAGGCGTCCGTCTCTCCGGCAGGCTTCTGTTTGGAGTGGGGGGCGCCGAGCATTCGCCAATGCCGTATGGCGCGTGGGATGCCGGGAGTTGCTTCGCGCCCAAGGCTTCGGGGGCAGGGAGGCGGTCTCCTCGGCGCCTGATAAGCCGGGTGGCTCTTTTTTTCTGCCTTGGGACGCACGATCACCGTCCTGGTCCTCGCCTTCGGGCTCCTCGGAGAGGCATACTGGTTTCTGCCATCAGGCGGTCGAGACAAGTCGCGACTGCGCGACGGAGCGTCCGGTCGCGCCCAGCTGCTCGAGGAGGTAGCGCCGTGCCCAACCGAAAGCGCCACATGCATCTGGCCGTCTTCTGGCTTGGCACCGGCAACCACATTGCCGGGTGGCGGATGCCGGGCGCATTCGACAGCAACTGCAGCTGGGCGATAGCCGAAGCGGGTGCACGCATCGCAGAGCGCGGCAAGTTCGACCTCTTTTTCATTGCCGACAGCCTGGTCTCGGCACCCAACGACCACCCCTCCATGCAAACCCGACTTGAGCCGACGACCACCGTCGCTGCGCTGAGCCTCGCAGCTCGCAGGATTGGCTTCGGCTGCACCGTCTCGACGAGCTTCAGCGAGCCGTTCAACGTCGCGCGCATATTCCAGTCGCTGGCACACCTGTCCCAGGGTCGTGTGGCCTGGAACGTCGTGACGTCGAATTCCCCCGACGCCTATCTCAACTTCAGCCGGTCCGCGAACGTCGAGCACGACCGGCGCTACGAGATTGCGGAGGAGTATGTCGATGTCGTGCGAGGTCTCTGGCGCGGTTGGGAGGCCGGCGCGGTCGTGCGCAACCGCGAGACAGGCGAGTATGTCGATCGCACGAAGGTCCATTCACTGGACCACAAGGGGAGATATTTCCAGGTGCGCGGGCCGCTGAACATGGAGCGGCCGGCGACGGGCGAGCCTCTGCTCATCCAGGCGGGGGGCTCGGACCCCGGTCAGGAGCTTTCAGCGCGGGTGGCCGATATCGTCTTCTCGGTGGTCAATGGAGACAAGCACGAGGCGAAGGCGGCCTACGACGGCCTCAAGGCGCGCCTGCCGAAGTACGGCCGCGCCCCAGAGGATCTCGTCCTGATGCCAGGCGTGATGCCCATCATCGGGCGCACGGAGGCCGAGGCCAAGTCTCAGCTCGACAGGCTGCAGGGTTGGGTTTCACCGACGAATGCGCTGCGTCTCGTCTCCGTCCGGCTCGGCCTCGATCTTTCCGGCTACCCGCTCGATGCACCGGTTCCCGAGTTGCCACCGGACGCAAACAGCCAATCCTTCGCGCGCACGCTCTTCGCCATGGCGAGGCGCCAGAACATGACGCTGCGCGACCTCTACAACATTGCGGCAGCAGCCCGGGGCCACTGGGTGCTCTGCGGCACTGCGACCAGCATCGCCGACACACTGCAGGAGTGGTTTGAAGGAGGGCTTGCGGATGGCTTCATGATCCAGCCGGCCTACTTCCCGGGTGCGTTCGACGACTTCGTCGATCTCGTCGTGCCCGAGCTGCAGCGGCGCGGCCTGTTCCGCCGCGAGTATGCCGGCGCCACACTCCGAGACCATTTGCGGCAGAATGACGGGTGAGGCTTCTCGCGTTGTTGGCGTCAAGCTTGAGCTACTCTTACCGGCTGGCGAAGGATGGTCTTGAGCTTCGCGGGCGGCGTTTTGCGGGGATCGCTCAGGTAGATCTCGTGATGCCGTCCATTGAAGTCGAGATTTTCCGCCGGCATCAGCTCGTCGTGGAGATGGGCGAGGGTCGGCCCCTCGTCGTCGTAGCTGCCGATGTGCAGCGTCTGCAATGACAATCCCTCGGTCAGGCTTTCGAGCCGCAGCGTGTTGGGCGGGGCGCCGAGCTTGGTGCCCGCCTTGGCGAGAGCCGCCTTGTAACGATCCTGGCCGACGAAATCCGGCACCATGATCATCATGGTCCAGCGCCAGCGGTCCTTGCGGCGGCCGACGAAGTCCGCCGGATCGTCGGCCCACCACAGGCCTTCCAGCGGCGGCACGACATAATCCTTTCCGAGCTCGCGCTTGACGGCGAACTTCATTGTGTAGCTGACGGAGTAAAGCCATTCGAGCGCTGTCCTGTAAGCTTGCGCCGTGTTGGGGTCGCCTTGGCCATCGATCATCACATAGTGCAGCCTCGGCACGTCGACTCTGGCGAAACGCCCTTTCGGGGCGTCGTAAAGCGTCTTCAGAGCCTTCTTGAAGTCGATCTTGTCCATTGTCCTGCCGAACAAGTGAGTGACGAGCGACATGGTCAACTTGCTTGTCGATCTCTCGTAACATAAATGTTACGCCATGCTGCATCCACTCGACGCCCTCGGAAGCCCCATGCGGCGCGCAATCCTGCAGGAGTTGCGCGCCAATCCGCTCGCCGTCGGCGAGATTGCCGAACGATTGCCGGTGAGCCGCCCTGCCATCTCACGCCATCTGAGGATATTGGAGGAGGCGGGGCTCGTCGAGGCGAAGGAGCACGGCACGCGCAACGTGTACTCGGTGCGGCTGCAGGGCTTCGCGTCGGTGCGGGAGTTCATGGACGACTTCTGGGTGTCCGCTCTCGACCGACTGCAGGAGCTCTCGCGACGATGATCATCAACTCCGTGCTCCTCGACATGGATGTGTCCCGGGCATTCGCGCTCGTGACAGGTCGAATCAGCGAATGGTGGCCGGCACAGCGGTGGCATACGGGCGACAAGACCAGCTCGATCTTCCTGCTCGCCTCGGGGCGCTTCTTCGAGCGCGCCGCCGACGGCCGCGAGGTCGAGCTCGGCAAAGTCACGCTCTGGAACGAGCCGCATGTCATCCTGCTCGACTTCTATATCGCGACCGGGCCGGACCATCCCACCGAGGTCGAGATCCGCTTCGAGGCGGACGCGGCTGCGACACGCGTCACGGTCATCCATCGGCCGAAGCCGGAGAGCGCCCATCTGTGGGACGAGGGCTCGCCGCGCTACGCGACATCCTGGGCAATCGTACTCGCATCACTCGAGCGACATGCGAAGCGGTGACCAGAGTGCCGATCATCGCCACTTGTCATTGGTCGGCTTTCTGTTACCAATAGGTCATGAAATCATTTGCAACGAGAACCATCATCCGCGCGCCGGTCGAGCGCATCTGGTCGATATTGACCGACGCTGCCGCATATCCGTCGTGGAGCTCCACCGTCGAGCGCGTGGTCGGCAAGATCGCTCCCGGCGGAAAGGTCACGGTCTATGCTAAGTCTGCCCCCGGGCGCGCCTTCCCGCTGCAAGTGGCCGAATTCGACGCCAACCAGCGGATGGTCTGGACCGGCGGCATGCCCTTGGGCCTTTTCACGGGCAGGCGAACTTACACCTTGACGACGAAGTCGCCCGGCGAGGTCGAGTTCGCCATGCGCGAGGAGTTCAGCGGGCTGATGGCACCGCTCATCACCCGTTCGATCCCCGATCTGCAGCCCTCGTTCGATCAGTTTGCGGCCGACCTCAAGGCGCGGGCCGAGAACTCAGCGTGAGGTGATCATGGCCAAGGCAGCCAGCAAAGGTGAGACAGCGCCGTCAAGGAAGGCAGGCGCGGCTCCGGCGGGCGCCAAAGCGGCCGTCCATGGCGAGGGCACTCGCGCGTCGCCCTGGACACTGCAGACGCCCAGCCTCGCCTCGGAGTTCATCGCGTTCCGTGACGACCAACTCGATCCGCCGGCCCTGGTCGTGCAGGTCGGCAAGACGGAGCTGCGCTACCATCTGCGCTGCATCGATGACCTGCATGCGATGCTCGAGGCGCACGGCGACTGGATGTCGCTCGGCAATGCCGACGAGCAGAAGCCGGCGGCCGATGGCACGGTCGAGGCCTGGGCGCGCGCTGCGGGCAATCCGGTCGGCGGCTGGTACGGTCTGAAGAAGGGCTTGCGCGGGCGCTTCGGCAACTACGTGCCGCCCGTGCTCGAGGCGTTGGGCCTCGCCGAGGTCGAGCACAATGCCAGGAACAACCGCATGCGGGCGAGGTAGCGTGTCATGGCCTACGAAGCCGTGGCGCCTGTAGAGGGGTAGATTGCGGCTGCTCGTCGCCTCCAGATAGGCCTGCCGCATCGCCGCAATGCCGCCGCTCCCGAACCCGCGCCGTCGGCCTCTCGAGCGCTTCATGCGCCGGGTGGTGGCGAACCTCCGGCGAGCGACGCCGTGTCTGACCTGTCCGAGCTTGCCAGACGCCCGAACTCATCGCTGGCGACCCGACGGTGTCGGGCTCGCGGGGCGATAGCCGGTCGGCGGCCAGGAGATCATCGCAATCAGAGGGTAAATCAGCAACGAGGTCCACAGGTACAAATTGAATGCATTGATGTAGCCGATGTTCGTGGCCTGTCGCGCCACCTCGCCCGCGATTTGGGCGAGGCCGGTCGTGCTCTCGGCGCTCCAGCCGCCCACGGCCGACTGCAGCTTCAGGGGCGCGCTGAACGGATTGATCCACTGCACCAGCTCGCCGTAATTCATCTTCTGGGTGTGAAAAACGACGACGACGCTCGCCGAGATGAAATAGCTGGAGCCGACGCTGCGCACGAAATGAAACAGCGACGCCCCCTCCGCCGATCGGCGCGGGTCGAGGTTCGAGAAAGTGACCAGTGTCATCGGCACCCAGAGCCAGCCGACGCCGAAGCCCTGCAGCGCCATGACCCAGGCGACCGTCGAGAGCGGCACGTTCATCTCGAAGCACGCCATCTGGAGACCGGCTAGGAGCCTGTCCGAGTAGTCGGTGGATTTTCCGGTGCGAGTCGGATTCTGTCCAGGGGTATGAGCAAACACTATCGCCCCTGGAAGATCGACCAGACGCAGCTGCTGCCTGCGAGCGTCGAGGATTATGTGCCTGAGG
>JANRJI010000153.1:0-57090 GCA_033764055.1 Hyphomicrobiaceae bacterium | reverse complement strand
GATGGTACTTCGTCTCAAGACGCGGGAGAGTAGGTCGTCGCCAGGTCTGCCAAATCGTGAAGGAATACGTCGAGATCTCCTCTCTACACCCCGCATCCCGCAACGCCGTCCGGAACCCCCGGGGCGGCGTTGCCGCATGAGGTGTGCGTCGATTTCCTCGTCTGTCGATGGCCTCGTATCCTCGCGGGGTTTCCGCCCCGCACCGCGTCGCAGGAGGCGAGCACGAGCGACGCCCCGTTCGCCACAGCCTGCCGTCGTGCTCGGTCGCATCAAGGACAAGCCTGCAGCGGCGCTGAGGAAGCGCCGTCCTTGACCCGCCCTGCGCGCGACGGCGGAACCGACGTGCGGCCGGGACGGAAGAATGGCTCCGCCGGGGCCGAACAAAAGAATGACGTTGCAGACCAGAGCAAGAACAGTTTCAACTTATGACTGGAGGGAAGACGGGGAGCAGGTCAGCTTGTCTTCGGAAATTCGGGCTTGTTGCGGGCGTGCAGCCTGGGCGTCCCGTATCGAGCCGACCTGTTTCAAGACCGTCAGGGGCGGGATCTGGGATGGTCAGTCGCACCTCGCGTCGGTTCGCGCCTCGATTGGCTTTTTGGCCATCGCGAGCTGGAATTTATCCACCCGTTTGCTCGCATCCGGCGCTTGCATCCTCGTCGGGTTTGCGGCATACATCCGCTTCGTCGTGAGGCCCGCTCGGGCCGCGACAGGATGCGGGTGTAGCTCAGCGGTAGAGCATCACGTTGCCAACGTGAGGGTCGAGGGTTCGATCCCCTTCGCCCGCTCCAATCTCTCACAACGTGCTCGAGCCGAGCTGGCGCCCGATCTAGGGGGACAGCCAGATGTTTCGCTGGAAGAAGCGCGACGACGGGTTCGAGTGGCAACGATACGTTCGCACCACGATCAAGCTGCGTCGCGAGGCGCGTCGGGAGAAGGCCGACCGCATCGGGCGTAGCGCCGCCGAGGGTGCAAGAGCAGCCGGCATAGCAGCGGGAGCGGCGGCGCGCGCCAGCGTACGGGGGCTCGGCAGTGCGCTCCGGACGGGCCTGCAGCATTTCGGAGACGTTGCCGTCGCAGGGCTCGGTCTTGCCGGACTGGCCCTCGGCCACGCCGCAAAATGGGCGCTGCAGCGGTTCGCTCCCGTCGGGGACGTGCTGGGCCGCGCCGGCGTTGCCGGGCCTCTCGTGCTCGCAGGCTCGATCGCGCTGCTTGCCGGCCTCGTCAGGACCTGGCTGGCCGACGGTGGACTCGATTCCGAGACCATCGCCGCCCTCGTGATCGGATGCGGCTGCCTGACGCTGGGGCTCGCGCCGGCTGTCTGGCTCGGTCACAGCAGCATCGATCGCAGACGGCTCGCGCCCTCGATCCGGCTGCCAAAGCTGCCGGCTGGCTGGGCGAGATGGGCGGGCGCCGCCGTCGCGGCGCTTGCCGGAGTTGCAGGTGTGGCCTATCTGACGCAGACCGCGATCCGGTGGCCGAACGTCAGCGGTGTGACCCTCCCGGCGATGCCATTCTCCGGCACGACGATCGTGGAAGGACGCGCCGTCGTGCTCGCTGCCGATACGCTCCAGATCGGCGGGGCGACCGTACGCCTGGCGGGCATCGAGGCCCCGGATCCCGAGCAGCGGTGCCTCCGCGCGGGCAACCGCAGCTGGCGCTGCGGCGAGATGGCCAAGGAGGCCGCCCAACGCCTCGTCCGCGGTCAGGTCGTGCGCTGCGAGGCGGGACGTCCAGATGCGAAGGCGGTGGCACTCGGCAGTTGCAGGATGGGGGAGAGCGACATCGCAGCGGCGCTCGTCAAGGGTGGTCATGTTTTCGCCGAGACCGGGCTGGCGCCGCCCTACCGCAACGCCGAGGCGGAAGCTCGCAGTGCGCGGGCGGGGCTCTGGGGTATCGGCGAGCCCGAGCGCCCCGAGGTCTGGCGCGCCAAGGTTTGGGCCGAGGCCAAGCGAAAGGCACCTGAAGGTTGCCCGATCAAGGGGCAGGTTGCCAACGGCGATCGCGTCTATCTGCTCCCCTGGTCGGCGCGCTACGACCGGGTGCGGGTCAGCAAGCGGCGCGGCGAGCGCTGGTTCTGCTCGGAGGAGGAGGCGGTGGCCGCTGGGTTCCGCAGCGCCAGCCGCGGCTAGCCTTTCGTGCGGCTCGGAGGACCGCAGCATATCGGGCTGGCCTCGCCATGCGATAGATTGCTATCGAATGACCTCGGCCCGACGCGGGCGGGTCGGCGCGCACCTATCGGGTAGGTCTATGAACGACGCAACCACCTTCGACGCCCCGTATTTCGATACCCATAGGTTGCGCGTCGAGCTGACCGGCATCTACCGGGCCGCAGGCGAGAGCCCGACAGCCGCGCGACCGCTCGTGCTCGAGCACCTCAAGCGTCTCCTCGCCGGCGCTCGCGAGGCGGCCCGGCTCCGGCTGGAGGCGGATGGGAAAGGTCGCATCTGCGCCGAAGGGATCTGCCGTTTCGAGGACGAGCTCATCCGCCTCATCTACGACTATACGACGACGCATGTTTATCGATCGGACAACCCGGACGATGCCGAGCACATGGCCGTCATCGCGACCGGCGGCTACGGCCGCGGAATGTTGGCTCCGGGCTCCGACATCGATCTTCTCTTTCTGCTGCCTTACAAGCAGACGGCGTGGGGCGAGAGCGTGGTCGAGTACACGCTGATGTTGCTCTGGGATCTCGGCCAGAAGGTCGGGCACGCCGTCCGCACCGTCGAGCAGACCATCAAGCTGTCGCTCGCCGACATGACGATCCGAACGAGCGTCCTCGACGTCCGATTGATTCTCGGCGACGGGGCACTGTTCGACGAGTTCAGGCGGCGATTCGCCGCCGAGGTCGTGCGTGGCAGCGCCAGCCAGTTCTTCGAGGCCAAGCTCGCCGAGCGACGTCAGCGCCACAGCCGCTCGGGCTCCTCGCGCTACCTGGTCGAGCCGAACATCAAGGACGGCAAGGGAGGGCTGCGCGACCTCCATACCCTGCACTGGCTGGCTAAGTACCTCACCGGGGGCACCGGTGACGAGGATCCGATCGCCTCATCGGTCTTCACCCGTGCCGAGCAGTCCACATTCCGCCGGTGCGAGGACTTCCTTTGGACCGTCCGCTGCCACCTGCATTTTCTGGCTGGGCGTCCGGAGGAGCGGCTGTCGTTCGACCGCCAACCGTCCTTGGCGGGTCGCCTCGGCTACACGGATCGGGGCGGCCTGAAGGGCGTAGAGCGCTTCATGAAGCACTATTTCCTGGTCGCCAAGGACGTCGGCGACCTGACCACGATCCTCTGCGCGGCGCTCGAGATGCAGCAGCTCGTGAGATCGCCGACCATGGACGCGCTGTTCGATCCGCTCGGCTGGCGTACACGGCGGCGCATCCGGAGGATGAGCGACTTCCGCATCGACAACGGTCGCCTGAATGTCGCAGACGCAAAGGCATTCGAGCGCGATCCCGTCAATCTCATCCGCTTCTTCGCCTATGCCGAGGAGGGCCAGGCCCGGATCCATCCCGCAGCGCTCAGGCTCATACGGCAGTCGCTCCGGCTCATCGACGACAAGTTGCGCAACGATCCGGAGGCAAACCGGATCTTTCTCGGCCTGCTCACCGCACCGGGCAATCCGGAGGCCACGCTACGGCGTATGAATGAGGCTGGTGTGCTCGGTCGCTTCGTGCCGGATTTCGGCACGGTCGTCTCGATGATGCAGTTCAACATGTACCACCACTACACGGTGGACGAGCACCTGATCCGGACCGTCGGCGTCATCTCCGAGATCGTTCGGGGCGAGTCCGAGAAGGCTCATCCGCTGTCGCATCGCCTGATCGAGTCGGTCGACAGGAAGCGCGTTCTCTATGTGGCGGCCTTCCTGCACGACATTGCGAAGGGCCGTGAGGAGGATCACTCGGTCGCGGGCGCACGCATCGCCCGGGGGCTGTGCCCGCGACTCGGCCTCGACGAGGTCGAGACCGAGCTCGTGTCATGGCTCGTGCTCCACCACCTCGACATGAGCACGGTGGCGCAGAGCCGCGATCTCGCCGACCCGAAGACGATTCGCGACTTCGCCGACGTGGCCGGCGATGCGGAGCGGCTGACCCTGCTTCTGATCCTGACCGTCGCTGACATCCGCGCGGTCGGACCGGCGACGTGGAACGGCTGGAAAGGCCAATTGCTACGCACCCTCTATTACCAGACGTTGCCGCTCGTCGAAGGGCGTCAGCCGGTGGCGGCGGCGGCCGAGCGGGTTGCGTCGGCCAAAGCCGCCTTGCGCGCGGCCGCGAAGGACGTCGATGCGTCGGCGGTGGAGCATTTCGTCGGGCGCCATTACGACGACTACTGGCTGCGCACCGACACCAAGCGGCAACTCGAGCACCTGCGACTTGCTGAGTCCGCCCGGGTGGGGGGGCGGGCCTTTGCGACCCAGTACGCGACGGACACGTTCACCGCCGTGACGGAGCTCACCATCCTGGCGCCCAATCACGCGCGCCTGCTCTCCATGTTTGCGGGCGCCTGTGCCGCAGCCGGGGCGAACATCGTCGGCGCCCACATCACCACCACGCGCGACGGCTCGGCACTCGACACGTTCCTCCTGAAACGGGAGTTCGACGAGGACGACGATGAGCAGCGCCGTGCACGCCGCATCGGCGAGACCATCGAGAAGTTGCTCAAAGGCGAGGTCTGGCTCGATCAGCTGATGGCCAAACGACGGTCCGCGAAAGGTACCATCGACGCGTTCACGGTGCGTCCCGAGGTGACGATCGACAATCGTTCCTCGGACCAGTTCACGGTGGTCGAGGTCGTGGGGCTGGACCGGCCAGGCCTCCTGTATGACGTGACGGCTGCATTGTCCGATCTGAGCTTGGATATCACCTCGGCGCACATCACGACGTTCGGCGAGCGGGCGGTCGATGCATTCTACGTGACCGATCTGACGAGCAAGAAGATCACCTCGCCCCAGCGGCAGGCAGCGATCCACGATCGACTGACCGCCGTGTTGCGAGGCGACCAGGAGCTGCAGCGCGTGTGAGCCATCCAGTGCCGGCTCGCGCCGTGGCGCGCTCAAACCGCTATCGAGAGGTGCCGGGCGATGATCGTACGGATATCGAGGCTGTTGGCGGCCGCGATACTGCTGGCGGTCGCCTGGATCGCATCTCCGCTGACGGCCGTATCGGCACGTGCCGATGGCCCCGTCGATCTGCGCCTCGTGCTGGCCGTGGACGCCTCCGGCAGCGTGAACGACACCCGGTTCGAGCTCCAGAAGCGCGGCTATTCGGCGGCTTTTCGTCACGCGCGGGTGCTGAAGGCCATCCAGTCCGGCCCGTACCGATCAATCGCCGTAACCATGATGCAGTGGACCGGCCCAGCGCTGCAGGTGCAGGTGGTGCCGTGGATGCGCATCGGCGACGACGCCAGCATGCGCGCCTTCGCCGATGCGGTCGATGCGGCCCCACGCCGGCTGTTCAGCGGGGGCACGTCCATCAGCGGCGCGATCGATCAGGGCGTCCAACTGTTGTCGCAGGCACCGTATTCAGCGCCGCGCAGCGTAATCGACGTATCGGGCGACGGCAGCAACAACCGGGGGCGCCCGGCGAGCGCCGCCCGCGACGAGGCGGTCGCCGCCGGCATCGTCATCAACGGCCTGCCGATTCTGGAGCTCGATCCGACGCTCGACGAGCACTACCTCGCCAATGTCGTCGGTGGGCCCAATTCCTTCGTCGTGCCGGCCCGCAGCTTCGACGAGTTTGCAGATGCCATCCTCAAGAAGCTGATTATCGAGATTGCCGATCTCGAGCCCGGACGGCTACCAAAGGCTGCAAAGCTCAGAAGGGTCTGCGACCGATGCTGAAGGTTCGCCTCATCCCGTGCCTCGACGTCAAGGACGGCCGTGTCGTCAAGGGCGTGAGCTTCGTCGATCTGGTCGATGCCGGTGACCCTGTCGAGGCCGCATCCGCCTACGACGCGGCCGGCGCTGACGAGCTTTGCTTCCTCGACATCACGGCCAGTCACGAGAACCGTGACACGATCCTCCACATTGTCGAGCAGACGGCCGAGCGATGCTTCATGCCGCTGACCGTCGGCGGCGGCGTGCGGACGGTCGAGGACATCCGGCGGCTGCTCAAGGCAGGCGCCGATAAGGTCTCGATCAATACGGCAGCCGTCAGCCGACGGGAGTTCGTGCGCGAGGGTGCCGAGAAGTTCGGCGCCCAGTGCATCGTCGTCGCCATCGACGCCAAGCGCGTCTCGACACCGGGCGAGCCGCTGCGCTGGGAGATCTTCACGCATGGCGGTCGCAAACCGACCGGGATCGATGCCATCGCCTATGCGTGCGAGGTGGTCGCTCTCGGGGCCGGAGAGATCCTCCTCACCTCCATGGATCGCGACGGCACCAAGTCGGGCTTCGACATCGAGCTGACGCGCGCCGTCGCCGATGCCGTGCCCGTGCCCGTCATCGCGTCGGGTGGCGTCGGCACGCTCGATCACCTCGTCGACGGCGTGCGCGACGGTCACGCCAGCGCGGTGCTGGCCGCCTCGATCTTCCACTTCGGCACGTACACGATCGGCGAGGCCAAGCACCACATGGCTGCTGCCGGACTTGCCATGCGCATGGACGGCTGACGCTGTCGCCTCAGGCCAAGAAGGCAGCGGCCGTCTCCTCCCGTGGGGCGATGGCACCCCGGTGCGCGATCACCATGCCGGCGAGACGGTGACCTGCGTGCGCCGATGCAACCTGTGGCGTGCCGGCCAGCCGATGTGCCAGATAGGCCGCATTGAAGCTGTCGCCGGCTGCGGTCGTGTCCACTGGGATCACAGGAGCAGGGACCGGCACCAGGCTCGGCTGCGCGAAGTGCTCCGCGACCAGCGCACCGGCCGGCCCGAGTTTCACGACGATCTCTTCCGCGCCGTGGCTTTGCAACCGCGCCACCGTGCCGGCCGGCTCGTCATCGCCCCAGAGTGCCTGCTCGTCGTCGAACGTCGGCAGTGCGATGTCTGCGAGACGCCAGAATCGCCCCATCACCGCTCGCGCTCGGTCACGGTCACCGCCCCAGCCGCGCGGGCGAAAGTTGCCGTCCATGGCGACACGTGCGCCCGCCGAGCGGGCATCCACGAGCGCCGTTGCCAGCCTGTCGAGCGCCGCTGGCGCATAGAGAGACAGGGTGATGCCTGATAGGTAGACGAGCCGCGCGCGCGTCAGGGACGCGCATATGGCATCGCCACCCGCGCCATCCAGCAGCTCGCGCGCGGGAGACCGGTCCCGCCAATAATGGAACGACCGCTCGCCGGAGGCGCTGGTCTCGATCAGATAGAGGCCCGGCATCCTTCCGGCGCGGATCTGGATGAGGTCGGTCGCGATACCCTCGCTCGTGGCCAACGCCAGGATGCCGGCGCTGTAGGGGTCGTCGCCGAGTGCTGTCGCGTAGGCCACCGCGACGCCGGCTCGCGCCAGGTAGACGCTCGTGTTGAACGTGTCGCCGCCGTAGGCGAGGCCAAAGCGGCCGTCATCGCCGCGGGCGAGCTCCACCATGCACTCGCCGATCGCGATGACACGGCCTGCCGCTGTCGGTGTCATGGATGCCTCCAGGGTTGCCGGCTCGCCGGTCGGGGTTGCCCGAGACGGGCTCCTGCCCGCGCCCGCGAGGGAGGATGATACCCGGGGACTTGCCGCCTTCTTACCCCGAAAACCTGCGGGGCTCGCGCTTCCGGATCTCGGCAAGCTCCGGGTCCATCTTGTCGAAGGCCAGCAGCGGAGCGACCCGGCGGAAGACGCGGTTGACCAGTGGCCAGCGATGCCGGAAGTAGACCCACATCGGATCGAGCCGGCTGCCGAGCTTCACCTTCTGTGCATAGGCGGTCTGGCCGGACTGGTACTGTCGGGCGCCGTGCCGGAGCGCGAAGCGCACGCCCTCCATCCAGCACACGAAGAACAGGTTGTGGTCACGGCCCGCCGGGTAGCGCATGCCCCAGAACTTGTCGATGATCCGGTCGTTCTCGATGAAGAGCAGCTTCATTGCCAGGAGCCGCCCATCGACCCGCGCGAGGATCACCGCCGCGCGCCCGGGACCCAGCGCGGCCACGCACTCGCGAAAATAGGCGGGAGACAGCTGCTCGAAGTCGCCGTAGTCGAACCGGCTGTTGGCACGGGTCTCCTCGTAGAGCGAGAAGATTTCGTCCTCGAGTCCGGCAATGTCGGTCACCGTCTCGAGCACCACCGGGCCTGCCGTCTTGAGCTTGCGCCGCAGCACGGAGCGGTTGTTGGCCGACAGCGATTGGATATAGGCCGGCTCGTCCTTGAACGGCAAATCCAGAACGCAGACGGGCAGGCCCGCAATGCGGGCGAACCCCGCTGCCAGCAGCGTATCGTGCAGCGGCGCGGCCTCACGGTCGGCGAGATCCTTGACTGCGAGGATGCGCACGCCCTCGGCCTTGGCCTTGGCATCGAGCCCTGTCAGCAAGGCCGCTACCGCCCGCTGCCGTCGCCCGGGCTCGAGCGATGCATCGACGCCGAGATGGCACCGGTCTGCCAGCGGCGAGCCCAGCCCCATGACGGGATGCGCGACCAGCCGTGGCACCGCACGGTGCAGCCAGTCTCCGAGCGGCCTGAGCCCGCCCTGGAGCGGCGTATCCAGCCGATAGACGATGTGGAAAATGGGGGCTGCCGCGACGAGCCGCCCCGCTGCGTCGCGAACCGTCATCGCCTCGAGCCGAAAGCCGGGGGGTGGCGATGCCTCGACGGCCCTGTAGTAGGCCCAGCCCTCGGCCTCCCCGGGGAAAAGGCGGCTCCAGTCGGCCTCGGGTATGGCCCCTACACCCGGCAGCGCCTCGACAGTCAAGTGGTCGACACCCATGCCGGCCGGGAGAGCCAGGGCTGGCCGTGCTGGCTCGGGCGCAACGCTCATTCCTACTCCGCAGCTGTCACCTTGCGCAGCGCAGGCGCCGGCACCGCGATGCGGCTGGCGTTGGACCGCGCAATGCTTTCCGCAAACCCGATCGACCGATCGACTACCACCTGCCGCTGCTTGTCGAGCGTGATGATGTGATAGCTGTCCTCCATCACCACCATCTCCACGCGGCCGCCCAGATGGCGCTGGAGGTAGAAGGCATTGTCGATCGCGGCGATGTCGTCGTCCCGTGGGTGCATGATGAGTGCCGGCGCCTTGATCTCCGGCAGACGCGGCTTGACCACGTCGCAGAGCGCATTGAAGTGTGAGAAGCAGCGCACCGGCGTGCAGAACACGCCCGCCTCGGAGCTGTCCTTGGACTGCATGCTCCGGACAACGAGGGCACGCACGCGCTCGTCCTTCAGGCCGTAGGGCTCGTGCTCGGGAAGCGTCAACTTGATGTTGAAGCGGGTCGGCCGGAGATAGCGCAACACGCGGCTGTGCCATGGCATCGACCAGCCGTTGAGCCACAGCGTCGGTGCATAGAAGGCGAGGCCCTGGACGCCATCCGGCCGGCTCTGCGCGAGCTGCGCCGCGAGGATGCCGCCCATCGACAGCCCTCCGGCGATGATCACATCGCAATGCGCGCTAAGGCGATCATGGGCAGCCTCCACGCTGGCGTACCACTGCTCCGGCGTCGAGTTGCGCAACGTCTCTACACTCGCACAATGCCCGGCGAGCTGGCAGCAGTAGACCGTATATCCTGCCCGCGCGATGCCCTGGGCCACGTAGCGCAGCTCGACGGGTGTGCCGCCGAGCCCGTGGATGAGCAAGAAGCCGACCCGCCCGCCCGGGTGGAACGTGCTCCGGTCGGGAGTGGCCTCTGCATGCTTCTCGTTCATGGTCCCGCGTCTCGCTTGTCCGACGCCGATGGGGGCGTCCCGATTGCTGGTGATGCGGGGCCCCCGCCCCTCGTGGTGTGCCGAACGTGGCGCCGGCCTTGTCAGGCGTGACCTTCGAGGCGTGCGACGCGGCCCATGAGCTGGTCCAGCAGCTCGATGGCGAGATCGATCTCGTCGTTCGAGATATCGAGACTCGGGGCCAGCGTGACGACGTTCTTGTAGTAGCCGCCGATATCGAGCACGAGGCCGTAGCGCCGCCCCTTCGCCTCGAGGTCGGCCTTGAACGCCTCGTCGACCATGAGATCGACGAGGCGCTTCGATGGCGTGAAGCTGTCGGAAGGCTCGCAGATCTCCATGCGAAGCGCCAAGCCGAGCCCGTCGACGTCACCGACCATCTTGTGGCGCCGCTGGAGATACTGGAGCCCGTCGAGGAACCGGCGGCCCTTCTCGGGGACCGTACGCTCATAGTCGCCCTCGGCCAGCAAGCGCATCACCTCGAGGCCGACGCCGGTGCCCATCGGATTGGCGTTGAACGTCGAGTGTGTCGAGCCGGGCGGGAACACCGCCGGATTGATCAGCTCCTCGCGCGCCCAGATGCCCGACAGTGGATTGAGGCCGTTGGTCAGCGCCTTGCCGAACACCAGCACGTCGGGCGTCACGCCGAAGTGCTCGATCGACCAGAGCTTGCCGGTCCGGAAGAAGCCCATCTGGATTTCGTCGACCACCAGCAGAACGCCGTGCTCGTCGAGAATCTTCTTGAGGTCGCGGAAGAAATTCATCGGCGGCACGACGTAGCCACCGGTGCCCTGGATGGTCTCTATGTAGAACGCCGCGTACTCGCACTGACGCGTCTTCGGGTCCCACAAGCCGTGATACTCGCTGTCGAAAAGGCGCTTGAAGTTGGCCACGCACTGCGCCCCGAGCTCCTCCTTGGTCATGCCCTTCGGACCCCTGAAGTGGTAGGGGAACGGGAGGAACATGGCCCGGTCGCCGAAGTGGCCGTAGCGGCGTCGATACCGGTAGGACGAGGTGATCGCAGAGGCGCCGAGCGTGCGGCCGTGGTAGCCGCCCTCGAAGGCGAACATCAACGACTTGCCTTTGGCATTGCGCACGAGCTTCAGGCTGTCCTCGACCGCCTGACTGCCACCGACGTTGAAGTGGACGCGGCCCTTCTCGCCGAACTTTGCCTGGGCATCGCGCGCGATCATCGCGGCGAGCTCGATCTTCTCGCGGTGGAGGTACTGAGAGGCCACCTGCGGCAGCGTGTCGAGTTGGCGCCGCACGGCATCGGCGATGCGCTCATTCTTGTAGCCGAAGTTGACGGCGGAGTACCACATCTGCAGGTCGAGATACTCGGCGCCGGCCATGTCGTAGATGAAGGAGCCGCGCGCATCGGCGAAAATCTTCGGCGGGTCGGTGTAGTGCACCGTGTCGCCGAAGGAGCAGTACTCGGCCTCGAGCGCCAACAGGTCGGCCTCGCTCATTGCCGTGCCGGCGCTGCCGCTCGTCCAGTGGATGGACTTGTCCATGGGCCTAGTCGTCCCTCAGATGATCGGCCCCGTGGCGGGCGCCTGCCTCAGCCTGATCGAGCCACGCCCGCAGGAGCGGGGTCGCCTCGGCGAATGATTGGATCGGGAAGTGTGCAAGGCCCGTCGCCTCGCAGTGGCGGGCGAGCGATCCCTTCGCAAGGACGAGATCGGCCTCGCCGGCTACGCAAAAATCCGATCGGCCGTCACCGACCACGATGCGGATCGTGCCGGCTGGAGCCTCGGCGAACCGGCACTTGCAATTGCCGGCGAGCGAGCTGCAGTCGCTGCGGGCGTAGGGGAAGCCGAGCCGCCAGCGGTCGCCCCCGGCGTGCGCAAGATGGTTGGCGTAGTAGGGCAGCGACAGTCCGTGGCGCGCCAACACCGCGCCCACGGTGCGATCCAGCCCATCAGAGACCACCGTCACGTCCATGCCTTCGCCGAGGCAAAGCTCGGCGAATTCCGGGAACGCCGGGTCGATGTCGATGCCGGCCACGAAGGCATCGAGCTCAGCCGGCGTCGCACGGACGAGATCGATCTGGCGCAGCATGCACTCGCGCGATCCGATCCTGCCGTCCTTCCATAACAGCTCGATGTCCTGCCATGCCGGCTCGGCGAACCGCTCCAGCAGCAGATCTGTGGTATCGACGGTAGCAATCGTGCCGTCGAAGTCCACGAGCACCCGACATTTCACACGTGCGCTCGACACGCCGCTTCAACCTCTTGACCGATTGAGCCGATTCGCGTTCGCGAAGCCTCACACAGGAGTAACGCCTCTCTAGCCCGACGCAAACGGCGTGCCAACCCACATCGTAAACGGAGTTTCAACGGTGCCCGTGGGTTGGGTGTATTTTTCTGGCACAATTGATCCGTCAGCATGGGCCGGACGGAGGGGTGCTCTGTCAATCGCGCACCGTCGGTCGTCAGCCGAACTGCCGGGCACTGTTGCGCTGCCGCAATAGAATACGGCGTGAAGCCATGGGAGGCGTGCGATTGTGTCTCAGGGCCGGTTGTCCGCTTGCCGGCCCGCCGCGGTGCTCTGCCGGCCCTCCAGAAGACCGACGCCGACGTAGGCGGCGAACGCCACCGCAAGCCCGGCGAGATATGGGGTGGAGACCGGCAGCAGGAGCTTCGAGACGGCCCACACCACCGAGCCCGCCAGCAGGGCGGACAGGGCCGCCCACGGTCCCCCGAAGCGGGTGAAGACTCCGAACACGGCGACGACGAAGGCCCCTGCGCTGCCGAAAGCCGAGGCAAGCTCCACCAGCTCCTTGATGCGGCTCACGGACAGGGCGAGGCCACAAGCTGCGACCGCGAGCAGCAACACGCACAGCCGGACGCTTGTCAGTCTCGCGGCCGGCGACAGCTTCGGCTGAAACCGGACCACGACGTTGTGGGAGAGCTGCGCGGCCGGTGCGTGTAGAGCCGCGTGGACGACGGACAGAATGGCCGAGACGAGTGCCCCGACGAACAGGGCATACGCGAAAGGTGGCAGATATTTCTCGGCGAGCCGCGGCACGATCTGCTCGGTCTCCGCGAGGTCGGGCAGGAGGAGCGGGCCGACAAGCCCGAGAAACAACGGCAGCAGGCCGACCGCGAGGTAGAGCAGCCCGCCGATGACGGTGCCCAGAGCCGCGACGGGAGCCGCTCGCGCGCCGAGAAAGCGCGACACCAGCTCGACTGCAACGAAGCTGCCACAGATCACCACGGCCATCTTCTCGAGGCGGGCCCATGGCCCGCCGTCATCGCCAGCGAGGGAAAGGCGGGCCGGCTCGATCCTGGCGAGGCCGGCCTCCAGGCCACCGAGGGCACTCGCAACGAAGAGCACGAGGACGACGAGACCGACGATCACAGCGAGACCCTGGACGACATCGGTGACGGCGTCGGCGAGCAATCCACCGACCACCGAGTAGGCTCCGACCAGGACGGCGGCCACGAGGATTGCGGTGACGAGCTCCAAGCCCGTCGTCGACCCGAGGATCTGCCCGAAAGCGCGGATCTGTGCGGCGGCCCAGAATACCGAGCCCGGCAACAAGGCGAGAACGAACAGCTTCTCGACCCCCGGCGAGAAACGCTCGCGCACCATATCGGCATAGGTGACGACACCGCGGCGCCACAGCGGTCCCGCCAGCGCCAGCCCAGCCACCAACACCGCCACGCCGTAGCCGAACGGGTCGACCAGTCCGCCCGAGAGCCCATTGGCGTAGATCTCGCCGGCCGAGGCGACGATTGCCTCTGCCCCGAACCATGTCGAGAACACCGAGAACGCGACGAGCCCCGTCCCGAGGGAGCGGCCGGCGAGTATATAGTCCTGATCGCTGGTCATCCTGCGCGAGACCCATGCGCCGATGGCGAACTGGATCACGACGTAGGTCAGGATCCCTGCGAGGGCGAACGCGTTCATGGAAGAGGTTCCGAAAGCGGAGCAGGCGCTGCGCGGCCATCGACTCGATTGCGTGCGTTGACCCTCGTATCTCACGCGCGGCCGCCGGTGAATGGCCATCCACCGGCGCGAGCGTCACGGCGCCGACATTGTTGCGCGGCACACGCTCATGCTCTAGCCCGTGTGCCAGCGAGCCGTCGTGATCCCGGCCGCCCGCTGCAGCAGGCATCGGCGTGGAGGCAGCGTGCAGGCGAGCCGGCGATCTAAGTGGACGAGCAGCGCCCTGGCGCTCGCGCTGGCCGTGGGCCAGGGCCAGCCGGCATTCTCAGAGTCGCGTCCGGTACCGGCTGCCGGTGTCACGCGTGACGACTACGAGGCGTGCCTCGCGCGCGATGATGCTGCCTTCCGCGACGCCATCGAGCGTGTCACCGTCAGGGCCCTCGAGGCCTCGATCCGCGGTCTCGACTACCGTCCGGTCGTCGCCGAGGAGTGGCGGCGGGGCAATGTCGACGACATCCTCCTGAAGCGCGTCGACTCGGCCCTGGAGGAGATCCGGCAGGAGACCAGCTGGAGCGAGCGGCTGGCGAGCCTTGCCAGCAAGGAGTCACAAGAGCGGCTGGCCCGTATCACAGCCGAGAAAGTCTACCATTCGACCGAGGTCAAGCGCGCGATCGAGGTGCTGGCCGAGGGTGTCGGCCGGGAGATCGGCGGCCGATTGGAGCTGGCGACAGGAGAGGCGTCGGAGCTCGCCACGCGTTGCCTTCAGGCATATCTCGGACCCCGCTACGGTCAATCCGTGGCGCGGGCAGTGGCCGCGGACGCCGGCCGCAAGCTGTCTCTCGATGCCGCGAGGGGCACCCCCAGCGTCTCTGGCGGGCGCATGCTCGTCGAAGGCAAGGAGGGCATCGCCGGTCTCGTCGTGCTGATCATGCGCCGGCAGCTCGGCAATCTCGCCGCCCGTGTTGGCCAGAGGCTGGTCGGCGCCGTGCTCGGCCGTATCGTCTCTTCCGTCGCGGGCGGGTTGGGGGTCGTCCTCATCGCGAAGGACATCTGGGAGCTGCGCAACGGCGTGCTGCCGATCATCGCCGCCGAGATGAAGGCGCCGGCCACGCGCGACAAGGTGCAGGCCGAGATCGCCGAGGCGATCGCCGCCGAGGTCGCAGGGAATCTGCGCGAGATCGGCAGGCGCACCGCGGAGGGGGTCGTCGAGATCTGGCAGGAGCATCGGCGCGCCCACGCCAAGGTGATCGATCTCGCCGAGCGCAACTCCGAGTTCAGGCGTTTCGTCGACGGCATCGGGGCCGACAACCTGGCGCGTCTCGACGAGGTGATCGCGTTGCAGCTGGCGAGCGGCGACGAGGCCCAGCTGCTGCGCCGCGTCGCCGACGGCTCGCTCGGCGAGGCTGTCGAGCGCTGGCCGGCGGCGGCGCTGTCGATCGCCCGGGATCTGCGATCGCTCGAGGCCGGGTTCCGATGGCGCGCCTTGGTCGGCGACGTCGGACTGAGCAAGGTGGTGGAGCACGAGCTGCATCGCCGGGCGGACCCGTCCGAGCAGACGCGCGCCGGGCTCGAGCGCATCCTCGCCCTCGACGACAAGATCGCCATAGCGCGGCTGGCGTCCCTCAAGCGATCGGCGCTCGAGCCGCTGCTCGAGGCCAGAGAGCCGGACCTCAAGCGTCTGGCCCGTGCTCTGTCGGAAACCGAGCTCACGGCGCTCGCCGGCTACATGACGGCCCTGGAGGTGCCAGCACGCCGGCAACTGCTCGCGGCCGTTTCCGAGGCGCCATCCGTCATGCAGACGCTGGCGCCGGACAGCGTGCGGTCGGCGATCCTCGCGAGCCGTGACCAGACGGCGGCCCTCACCATCATGTTGCGGCGCGAGGAGCTGTTCGACGTCGCCCTGTTCACTCGTGACGTGGAGACACTGCGCTCGGGAGCCATCTCGCCGCGGGTCATCATTGCCCGATATCCGATGGGCCTCGCGGTCCTCGCCGGCCTCGCGTTGCTCGTCCTGCTCATTCTGGTCCGGCTCGTATTCGGGCGCCGGCCGCGGCGGCTGTCCGGACACGCCGAGCCGCCAGCTTCCTGAGGAGGGCGGCAAACGAGCGCCGGACTGTGGCGGCCTGGGGCTGGTGACTTCCGGCTGCTTTTGCTAGGCGATGGGCAGCCCATCCGGGCACGGCGGGGGGAGAGGGCGCGGCAATGCCCGCCTTGTGCTGCCGCATGATCACGTCTGCCAGCGGTCCCCGGATGCGGGACGGCTGGCGGCCATTCAGGAGCACGAAGCGCATGGGCCTCAAAGCACCCGGTATTCTGACGTTCACGTTCTCCGTCATCCTCGTCGTATGTGCCGCGGGGTCGAAGTATGCGCAGGCCAACATCCCCTTGATCAACAGCAACGAGTTCCCGATCCTCATGCTGGCGTGGCTCGTTCTCGTCCTTGGGTGCATGATGAGCCGACTGCCCTGAGGCTTCGGTCGCGGCGGTCGTGTGTTTTTCTGTCGCGCGGCCAAGCGCGCTCTGGCCTCGCAGGTCCCGTCATCGCTTATTGACGGCATGGACCTCGAGCACGATTCAGAGTTTGGCGATTGGCGGAGACGCGCTCAGCGTGGCACGCGGGATATCGCCGTGGCCGTGGCATTGACCGTGCTGGCTTTCAGCCTCCTTGGTATCGCTTGGCTCGGAAACAGCCCCCGTCGTGTCGCCGAGCCGGTGGCATCGGGTCCCCACGTGACCCCTTTCTGACCGTCGGGTGCCGGGAGGCACGGCTCGATCTTCTGCCGAGCCAGCCGGGGAGGGCTGAATTCCGCCTTGAGAGCTGCTAGGCTGCCGCGGCCGGCCCTTCAAGCAGGGCACGGCGAAGAGCGAGGCGTAGCCGGCACCCATGATCACGCGCAGCTATATCCGGCCGGTCGGACGGATGACCCGGCCGCCGGGCCGCGTCAACATCACTCCCGACAAGGTCATTCGCATCGGCGATCGGGAGGATCTCGTCTTCGGTGCCCTGGAGCTGCTGCAGCGGCACAGCGACGGCTCGGTGGACACCCGTGTCATCACGCCTTCTGAGGCACGGCACGAGATCGCCAGGGGCGGCAGCACGGGCGAGCATCTCAAGGCGGCGCTGGCCGGGTTCGCCAATCCGAGGCCCCCGATTGCGGGAGTATCGGTCGACCGTCCGCGCATCATGGGCGTCGTCAATGTGACGCCCGACAGCTTTTCGGATGGCGGCAGCTTCAGCTCGGTCCGCGACGCGATCTCATTCGCACGGCGGCTCGACGAGGAGGGCGCCGACTTCCTCGATATCGGCGGCGAGTCGACCCGGCCGGGCTCCGACCCGGTGCCGGTCGACGAGGAGCTGCGTCGTGTGATGCCGGTGATCGATGGGCTGGTCGGCAAAGTGCGGGCCCGCCTGTCGATCGACACGCGGAAATCGGAGGTGATGCGGCGGGCGGCACTCGCCGGCGTGCACGTCCTCAACGACGTCTCCGCCTTGTCCCATGACGCCAACAGCTTGCGTGTCGCGGCGGAGACCAGGCTGCCCGTGATCCTGATGCATGCGCGCGGCGACCCGAAGACGATGCAGCGAAGCCCGCACTACGACAACGTGCTGCTCGACGTGTTCGACCTGCTCGCCAGCCGGGTTGAGATCTGCCAGCGAGCCGGCATTCCGCGCGAGCGCATCATCGTCGATCCCGGCATCGGCTTCGGCAAGACCGTCGAGCACAATGCCGAGCTGCTGGCCGGTGCCAGCCTGTTTCACGGTCTCGGCACGACCCTGATGATCGGCTCGTCGCGCAAGAGCTTCATCGCCAAGCTGACTGGGGCGCTCGATCCGTCAGAGCGGTTGCCGGGCTCCCTGGCCGGGGCCCTTGCTGGCATTCACCAGGGGGCGGCCATCGTCCGGGTTCACGATGTCGCCCAGACCCGCCAGGCCGTCATCGTCTGGGAGGCGGCAACGCGCGGCCAGACAGCAGCCGGCTGACGTGGCCTGGGCCAGGGAGTCGCAGCTACCCTGTCTCCACCAGCTTCTCGCGCAGTGCGCCCGACAACCGGAGCACGCGCCCCGAGACTGAGACCAGCACCACCGTGACCGCGGCCTCACAGAGGATGTCGCTGCCGCGTGTGACACTCTGCGCCAGCACCAGGGACGCAGCCGTCAGCTTCTTGACGCGGGTGACGATCTCGACGACCTCGTCGATGCGGGCCGGACGCAGGTACTCGATGGCGAGTCGCCGAACCACGAAGGCGGCGGGCTCCCGGGCCCCGGCGCCTTCGATCAACGCTCGATGCTCGCTGCCGATAAGACGCAGGAAATCCGATCGGCCCCGCTCGCACCAGCGCACGTATGAGGCGTGATAGACGAGGCCGGAAAAGTCCGTGTCCTCGAAATAGACCCGGATCGGCAGCACGTGGCTCCGGCCGCCCTCGATCAACCGTCCTGCGATATCGGGCCAGTCGCCGGCGTCGCTGCGGGCTCCGGTGCTTACGGCTTCACTCGTCATGCACTGCCTCCTTGCGGCCGGGCATTCGCGTGCCGCAACGGCACAGCATGAAATGTGAGATTGAGCAGTTCATTTTACACAATCTAAAATCGCAGCGACTATCTTCGCACCTGTCGGCCGATCCGCGAGGCCGGCTAAAAAGTCGACAGGCAGGCGATGCGCCCGGCTCGGAGGCCTCACGGCTAGACCGAGTCGGGCCGCAGCCGTTCGACTGGCGTTGGCAGTTACAAGTCGAATGGCGCTACGCTCTTAGCCACATGTCCGCGACAATGCCCATCAGAAAAACCCAGCCGACGAGGCGATTGGCTTTGAAGCGTGCGAGGCAGTTCACCGGGTTGGCGATGTCGAGCGTCGCTACCTGCCATGCGAGAGAGGCCGCCGCGACGGTCAAGGCGATCGCGGTGCCGATGCCAGCCCCGGCAAGCACCGCCGCGAGCCCCCACAGCAAAACCGCGCTGCCATAGAGACCGGCCAGCCAAGCCTTGGTGGTATCGCCGAAACGAATGGCGGTGGACTTGAGGCCCAGCGCCAGATCGTCCTCCTTGTCCTGATGGGCGTAGATGGTATCGTAAGCGACGGTCCAAAGCACCGAGCCGGCATACAGCGCCACCGCCGGCCACTCGAGCTTGCCGCGGACGGCTGTCCACCCGACAAGCGCGCCCCACTTGAAGGTCAGGCCCAGCACCAGCTGCGGCCAGTGGGTGAACCGCTTCATGAAGGGATAGACCGCGACCAGCCCCAGCGAGGCAATCCCGAGCCAGACGGTGACGGCATTGAATTGGAGGAGGACGAGGAGCCCGACGAGGCACAGGCCGACCATGAAGACGGCGGCTTGTCGGACTCCCACCTCGCCGGACGGGATCGGACGACCACGGGTGCGGGCAACCCCGGCGTCGTAGTCGCGGTCGACGATGTCGTTATAGGTGCAGCCCGCGCCACGCATGACGAACGCACCAACCAGGAAGAGCACGAGTTGCCAGGGGTCGGGCATCCGGTGGTCCGTGGCCAGCCCGGCCAGGGTCTGGGCCCACCAGCAGGGGAACAAGAGCAGCCAGGCGCCGATGGGACGGTCGAAGCGGGCCAGCCGAAGGTAGGGGCGCCAGCGCCGAGGGGCATGGCGGTTCACCCAGTTGCCGGGGAGCGCGTCGGGAACGGTCGGTGCAGCATTGGCGTTGCCAGTCATCGTCGCAAGCTAGGGCGCGGACCGGGCTAACGCAATGCATCTGTGCGCCGGCGGTCCGGGCAGGCCGACGGCATGATACAAGTCAACACCGCCGCAGCGCATCTGCGGCACCAAGGTGGCATGACACACGTCGATGCGGTGTAGAGGAGGGCTCCACGATGAAGCCGACACGGACCTGGATCGTGATCGCAGACAGCGGTCGTGCGCATGTTCTCGAGAACCTCGGTCCCGGCAAAGGTGCGCGCCGGATCGAAGGCTTCGACCTCGAGGCGAAGCTGCCCCCGACGCACGACATCGTGGCGGACCGCCAGGCGCGAAGCTTCGAGTCCTTCGGGTCGGGCCGGCATCCGATCGAGCCGAAGACCGATCCTCGCGAGCAGTTGAAAGAGGAGTTTCTCGCGCGGCTTGCCGCACGGCTCGATGAACGTCTCGCGGCAGGCGCCTTCGACCGCGCGATCCTGGTGGCTCCGCCACACGCGCTGGGCATCCTTCGGGGAGCCATGTCGCCCAAGGTCAAGGCTGCGGTCACGGGCGAGCTTGCCAAGGATCTGACCAAGACACCGGATCACGAGCTCGGCACGCATCTCGAGGATCTCATTCGCATCTGATGGGCCCGTGGTGGCGACGCGGGCACGACCGGCCAGCACACGGCCTCCAACGGCATCGCTGGTGCGGCCGGCAGCCTTTCGGCTAAGCGTTACGCCATGACCCAGCTATACGACTTCCGTGCACAGCGCCTGTTCGTGACGAACGATCTCGCGGCCCGCGCCACTCTGGCGCTGCCGCGAGACCAGGCGAACTACCTGCTCAACGTGCTGCGACTGACGGATGGCGACCCGGTCCACGTCTTCAATGGGCGAGATGGGGAGTGGCGAGCCCTGGTCTCGCGGCAGGGCAAGCGCTTCTGCCATCTCGCGGTCGAGCGGCTGTTACGTGAGCAGGTCGGCGGGCCAGACCTCTGGTACGTCTTCGCGCCTCTGAAGCGCTCCCGGCTCGACTACATGGTGCAAAAGGCCGTCGAGATGGGTGCCTCCCGTCTCGTGCCCGTTGTCACCCGCTACACCATAGCCGAGCGCGTCAATCTCGACCGCATGCGCGCCAACGTCATCGAGGCCGCCGAGCAGTGCGGCATCCTGCGTGTGCCGGAGGTCGCCGAGCCTCTGCCGTTGGACCGCGTGCTCGACGGTTGGAGCGCCGCACGCAGGCTGGTGCTCGCTGACGAGGCCGCTCCAGTCAGGGACCCGATTGCGGCCTTGCGTGCCGTGGAGCCGGGCCCGCTCGCCGTTCTGATCGGGCCAGAAGGCGGGTTCGCCGAGGAGGAGCGGTCGGAGCTCCTGTCCCGCCCGTTCGTCGTCCGCCTGGCGCTGGGCCCGCGCATCATGCGGGCCGACACGGCCGCTGTCGCTGCGCTGGCGCTCGTCGATGCCGTGCTCGGCGATTGGCGCTGATGAGGACAGGGGCTGAGCCGCCCGCGTCCACGAGCGGATGCCGGCGACATGAGATTCATTCATGTGTCGCTACAGAAAAATTCAGCTTTGCCCGCGCCGATGCAACCGGCGGTCCAGGGCTTGTGCCTCGCCGCGCTCGCGGCCATAAGTTAGCCCGCGCCATATCGCAGCCGGCCCCTAGGGCGGCTCCACCCCGACCGAGGTGTTTTCGATGTCCACTCGCCAGGATGGCGCCCCGTCGCCGCCGATCGGCTCCCGCAACGACCTCGTCGAATGGTTCGCCGTGGGCTGCAAGCCCAGGGCGGACTGGCGCATCGGCACCGAGCACGAGAAGATCGCGTTCCGAACCGACGACCTCGCTCCGGTGCCTTACGAGGGGCCGCGTGGCATCCGCGCCATCATGGAGGAGCTGATCCAGCGCTACGGCTGGCTGCCGATCCACGAGGGCGACAACATCATCGCCCTGAAGCGCCCTGACGACGAGCCGATGGCGACCGTCTCGCTGGAGCCGGGCGGGCAGTTCGAGCTTTCGGGCGCCCCTCTCGCCACCCTGCACGAGGTCGCCGCTGAAACGCAGCTGCACCTCGATCAGGTCAGCGCCATCGGCAAAGACCTCGGCATCGGCTTCCTCGGCGTCGGCTTCTCGCCGAAGTGGCGGCTGGATGAGACGCCACGCATGCCCAAGCGCCGCTATGCCGTGATGACGCGGTACATGCCCAAGGTCGGGGCCGGCGGCCTCGAGATGATGTACCGGACGGCCACCATCCAGGTGAACCTCGACTTCGCCAGCGAGGCCGACATGGTGCAGAAGCTGCGCGTCTCGCTGGCGCTGCAGCCGATCGCGACGGCCGTGTTCGCAGCGTCGCCCTTCAAGGAGGGCCGTCCCAATGGCTTCCTATCGCTCCGAAGCGAGGTCTGGCGCGACACCGACCGCCAGCGCACCGGCCTGCTTCCATTCGTCTTTGAGAATGGCATGAGCTTCGATCGCTACGTCGAGTATGCGCTCGATGTGCCGATGTACTTCATCTATCGCGACGGCCAATACATCGACGTCGCTGGCGCCTCGTTCCGCGATTTCATGGCCGGGAGGCTCGCCGAGAAGCTCGGTCGGCCCGAGCTGAAGGCGCTCGAGCCGACCATGGACGACTGGTCGGACCACATCACCACCATCTTCCCCGAGGTCCGCATGAAGCGCTTCCTCGAGATGCGAGGCGCCGACGGCGGCCGCTGGCGCCGCATCTGTGCGCTCCCGGCGTTCTGGGTCGGCCTGCTCTACGATCAGACAGCGCTCGATGCGGCATGGGACGTGGTCAAGGGCTGGTCCGCCGAGGAGCGCGACGCGCTGAGGACCGGCGTGCCGAGGACCGCTCTCGCGACGCCATTCCGGCGCATGAAGCTGCTCGATATCGCGCGCGAGGTGACGGCGATCTCGCGCGAAGGCCTGAAGGCGCGCGGCATCGTGGGCACCAGGGGTGACGACGAGCGGGTCTACCTCGATCCCGTCGGCGAGATCGTAGCCTCGGGGCGGACCATCGCCGAGGACCTGCTCGAAGCCTACGAGAAGAAGTGGGGCCGCAATATCGACCGCATCTTCACGGAGTTTGCCTTCTGAGCACGCCCGCGGTCGCCCCGTCGGGATCAGGGCCCCTCTCTCCTTGTCCCGAGCGCCGCAATCCGTTATAGCCCCGTGATCCTGGACATTCGCCACGCCCAGTGCTGCCGCCGGCCGCGGCCCGAGCTCGGGCGCCTGAGAGAGACGCGTCATGAAGAAGACCGAGGACTTCCATCCCGACTACCACATAGTCAAGGTCGTCATGACCGACGGCAGCGAGTACATGACCTACTCGACCTACGGCAAGGAGGGCGACACCATCACCCTCGACATCGACCCGAAGACGCATCCCGCCTGGACCGGTGGCACCCAGCACAATCTCGACCGTGGCGGACGCGTATCTCGCTTCAAGAAGAAGTTCGAGGGCATGTTCTGAGGCGTAATCCGCCGCCCAACAGGCAGGCGCTCCGGGTGAGGGGCTAACCACGGGCCGGGCGCCAAGCGCCAAGCGTCGTCGTGACAGCATGCCGCTTCCTGGGTTCCCAGACAAAAGCCCCTGACCTGGTAGAGAGCTGGGCCGCGGGGCGGGCTCGCACGGATCGGCCGCGTTTGGCGCGCTTGCCGCAGCTATTTGGGCAATCGGAACCTGTTGAGCCTCCAGCGCCCGGCCAGCCGCTCTCAACGGCCGCCGCGCCGCACCACCCGCTCCCGGTGCCACGCATAGAGCCCGCTGGCGATGATCAGCGCGGCGCCGAGGAAGGTCCAGCGGTCGGGTATGTCTCCGAAGCCGAGATATCCGATGACGGCTGCCCACAGCAGCAATGTGTAGCTGTAGGGCTGCAGGGCTCCTGCCTCCCAGTATTCGAGTGCCTTGATCAGGGCGAGATGCGCCAAGCTGCCGAGGATGGCGATCGCCACCAGCAGCGCCCAGCCGGTGGCGTCGGGCCACGTCCACACGAACGGGCCGACCAGCGTCGTCGCGGCCAGGCCCACGACCGCTGACCATACCCATGTCGTCTCGCCTGAATCCGTCGCGGCGCACATCCGGACGAGAACCTGGTAGAGGCCCCAGAGGAACGCAGCAAAGAGCGCGATCAGCATGGGCCAGGAGATCAGCTGAAAGCCGGGGCGGACGATGATCAGCACCCCGGCAAAGCCCACGACGACCGCCAGCCAGCGTCGCGGTCCGACCGTCTCGCCGAGCATCGGAACGGACAGAGCGACCACGATCAGCGGCGAGGCGGCGGCGATGGCGTGCACGTCGGCGAGTGGCAGGTAGACGAAGGCGAGCACGAACACGCCGTTCTCGACGACGATGAGCAGTGCGCGTGCCGTCTGCAGCCAGGGCTGGCCGCTCTTCATCGCCGTCGCCAGTCCCTTGCGGCGCAGCAGCAGCGCCACGAGCAGCGTGAAGAGGATGTAGCGCACCCACAGGATCTGCGGGATCGACAACTGCTGCGCCAGCACCTTACTGATGCCGTCCATCGCGGCGAAGGCCAGCATGGCAGCAAGCATCATCAGGATGGCGAGACCGGGCCGGTCACGTCGAACGTAGACGCCGCCGGGCGCCCCACCGCTCAGCTCAGATGTTTCGGCTCGTGGGGACATCGCCGCTCCGGCTCGGAGGCCTCGCTGCTGGTGGCGTCACAGAATGAACTTGGAGAGGTCCGTGTTCCGGGCAAGGTCGCCGATGCGCGTGCGCACGTAGCCGCCATCGATGCACACCGACTGTCCGTTCCGATCGGAGGCCTCGAACGAGACCTCGTCGAGCACGCGCTCCATCACGGTCTGCAGGCGGCGCGCACCGATGTTCTCCACCGTCGAGTTCACCGACGCCGCAATGTCGGCGATGGCATCGATGCCGTCCGGCGTGAAATCGAGAGCCACCCCTTCCGTCGCCATCAGCGCCACATACTGCTTGATGAGGCTCGCCTCCGGCTCCGTCAGGATGCGGCGGAAATCCTCCTTGGTGAGCGGTGACAGCTCGACGCGAATTGGCAGCCGGCCCTGCAACTCGGGCAGCAGGTCCGACGGCTTGGCGAGGTGGAACGCGCCCGACGCGATGAACAGGACGTGGTCCGTCTTCACCGGGCCGTACTTGGTCGAGACCGTCGTGCCTTCGATCAACGGGAGCAGATCGCGTTGCACGCCCTCCCGGGACACGTCGGCCCCGGCACGCCCGGCGTCGCTGCGCGAGCACACCTTGTCGATCTCGTCGAGGAACACGATGCCGTCGTTCTCGACGGCTTTGATCGCCTCTGCGGTGATCTGCTCCTGATCGAGCAACTTGTCGCTCTCTTGCTGGACCAGGAGATCGTAGCTCTGGCCGACCGGCAACCGGCGCGTTTTCGTGCGCTGCCCGAAGGCTTTGCCAAGCATCTCGTTGATGTTGATCATGCCGACCTGACCGCCGGGCACATCGAAGGTCGGGAATGACGGGCCGGCGTCGGCGACCTGGATCTCGATCTCCTTGTCGTTGAGCTCGTTGTTGCGCAGGCGTTTGCGAAAGCTCTCGCGAGTCTCAGGCCGCGCGCCCTGGCCCACCAGGGCGTCGAGCACGCGCTCCTCGGCCTGCTTCTCGGCAAGCGCCTTGACGTCGCGTCGCTTGGCGTCGCGCACCAGCCCGATGCCCACCTCGACGAGGTCGCGGATGATCGAATCGACGTCGCGGCCGACATAGCCGACCTCGGTGAACTTGGTCGCCTCGACCTTGAGGAAGGGCGCGCCCGCCAGCCGGGCAAGCCGGCGAGAGATCTCGGTCTTGCCGCAGCCCGTCGGGCCGATCATCAGGATGTTCTTCGGCAGCACCTCCTCCTTGAGGCCGCCGCTCAGCTGCTGGCGGCGCCAGCGATTGCGCAGGGCGATCGCCACGGCCCGCTTGGCCGGCAACTGGCCGACGATGAACCGGTCGAGCTCGGAGACGATCTCGCGGGGAGAGAATGTGGTCATGTTGAAGCCTCGCCGGGCAGCGCCGGCCGGGGCACGGCCGGCAAGGCCACGCCCGGAGCAAGGAAGGGGGCACTCAGAGGACGGCGAAGCGCAGCGTCGTCAAGCCGATCTTGATCGTATCGCCGTCGTTCAGGGACCGGTCGCCGGCCAACCGCTCGCCGTTGACGCTGACCGGGTTCTGCTTGCCACCATCGAAGATGCGGAAGTCGCCACTCGCGGCGTCGTAGGCGATCACCGCGTGCTGCTGACGCGAGATGGTGTTGTCGCCGAAGTCCAGGGGAATCCGGTTGTCGATGTTGCGCCCGACCTGGTTGGTGCCGCTGAAGATCGGTCGCTCCTGCCCCTTGCCAGGCCCGTCGACGACCTTGAGCGAGCCAACCTTCTGGTTGGTCGTATCCGAAATCACCTGCGTCGACAGGCTGTCCATGTTGGCGGGACGGCGCAGCTCCTCCCCACCGGGGACCTGGATGGTGCGCGTGCGCTCGCGGTCGTTCATCGTCTCAGTGCTCCTCGATGCGGCCACCGGGATCAGGCGGCGGCCTGCCGGAATGTGAAGCTCACGCCCCCGAGCGTGATGATGTCCCCGTCGTCGATCCGTGCGCGCTCGCGTGTAACGCCGTTCACGAGCATGCGGTTCGGCTCGGGCCGCGCAGCCGTGAGGTTCTGGATCTCGAACAGGCCGTCACCCAGCGCCACCAGCCGGGCGTGATGGCGGCTGACGCGGACGTCTGGAATACGCACATCGTCAGTGCTGTGCCGCCCGATCACCACGTCTCCTCGTCGAATGGCCACATGCCCGACCGTGCCGTCGAACTCGAGCGTGGCCAGCGGCATATCCTCCGGATGCGGGAGGATTTTGGTATTCGGCACGGCGTTCGGCGGTTCGCTGGCCTGTGTCGTATCCGAGTTTTCCGCGGGCTCCGCCGCCGCGACGACGGCAGGATGCTCCTCGGACTCCTGGCCAGCCGGCCGTGCAGCCGATCTCGATGACCGCAGTCTCGCCAGCAGCCAAAGGGCGGTGGCAAGGGCGGCCAAGGCGATCGGCAGAATGACGAGCCAGTCGCGCATGGGGCTCCGAGTCGGCTTCAGTTCGTGCCCATATACTAGACTATCCGCCTCGAAAGTCACGTCTTTTCGGCTGCGGCACCGATGGCTGCGAGCAGCGGACGCGCCGCAGTCTGCTTGCCACACCGGATGGCAGGCTTCACCTTCCCAGCCGAGGCCGCCAATGCAGGCCGGCACTGGGCGGAAAGGAGCCACCGATGGAATTCGGCATCAGCACGTTGTCACGCGGTCTCTACACGTCGCGCGCGGCCTACATGGCGGTTGCGCAGGCGGCCGAGCAGGCCGGCTTCGGCTTCATGTCGGTCAACGACCACATCATCGTGCCGGCCAATCTCGGCTCGGCCTATCCTTACACGCCCGGAGGCGTCTGGTCGGCGGCCGAGCACGGTCACTGCTTCGACCAGCTCGCGAGCCTCGCCTTCCTGGCCGGCTGCACGACACGCCTGCGGCTGCTGACCTCGGTGATGGTGGTTCCGCACCGCCCCGCGATTCAAACTGCCAAGACACTCTCGACCATCGACGTGCTGTCCAACGGCCGCCTCATCCTCGGCGTCGGTGCCGGATGGATGGAGGAGGAGTTCCGCATTCTCGGGCTGCCGTTCAAGGAGCGCGGTGCGGCGACGGACGAGTATATCGAGGCTTTCCGCGAGCTGTGGACCGCGGATCGGCCGCGTTACGAGGGCAAGCACGTCGCCTTCAAGGACATCATCTTCGCGCCGAAGCCGATCCAGCAGCCGGGCCCGCCGGTTTGGGTCGGTGGAGAGGGCGGCCCGGCCATGCGGCGAACGGTCAAGCTCGGTGACGGCTGGTATCCCGGCAACAACAACCAGAAGACGCCGTTCGATACGCCGGCCCGCTTCGGCAAGGGCATAGCCGAGCTGCACGCACTGGCCGAGAAGGCCGGCCGCGACCCGAGGTCGATCGACATCGGTCTCATCGTCCAGGGGCCCTTCGAGTGGCAGGCCGGACTGAAGACCAACGACGGCTCGACCCGCCGGCTGCTGACCGGGACGTCTGCCGAGATGCTCGAGGACGCCGCAGGCCTCGCCGCGGTGGGTGTCGGGCACGTCGCCCTGCGTCTCGGGGGCGCGACCATCACCGAATCCGTCGAGCGCATCCAACGCTTCGGCGAGGAGGTGATCGCAAAGCTCAGGTGAGCCATCGCAGAAGCGCCAGGATCGCAACAGCGCGAGCGCGCCCGCCCGGACCGGGGATGTTTCCTCCCCGGCCGGAGCGCAGGCGCGGAGGCACGGCCGCTGCGTGTGAGCGACCCGGCCTCAGAAGGCCAAGGCCTTGCCCTTGCCGCGGGGCTTTCCGGCAACCTCCTTGCTGCGCTCGCGAGCGAGCTGCTCGTCGAGTTGATCGACCTCCTCCATGGACTGGGCCGAGCCGAGGATCTCCTGTCGGGTCAAGCCCGCGGTGTCGCGCACGTGCCCGATCGGGTCCTCGATGAAGGCCCACTCGCCCTGGTCCCAGGGACCCGCGCCCTCGTTCCACGGACCCTTCGTCTCGCCCTGGGATGCGGCGCTCGCGCGTTGGCCGTTGGCGTGCGTCTCGGCGGACATGTTGAAGTAGGTGTGCGTGAAGCGCGGGTCGCCCTGCAGCACGCCCGGTGGGAAGTTCGGCTGGATGGTGTCGAGGGCGGCAGCGAACATCTGGAAGTGCGCCACCTCACGCGTCATCAGGAAGCGCAGCGCGTCCTTCACCAGATTGTCGTCGGTGAGCTGCATCAGGTACTCGTAGACGATCTTGGCCCGGCTCTCGGCGGCGATGTTCGATCTCAGGTCCACCGACAGATCGCCGTTGGCGTTGACGTAGCTGCCGCTCCAGGGCGTGCCCACCGAGTCGGTCACCGTCGGCCCGCCGCCCGACAGCACCAGGAACTGCGGGTTGGTCAGCGCCTCGTGGATGAAGGCCTCCTTGCCGGCCTTGCCGTTCATGACGTGGGCGAGGCTCGACCGCTCGACGGCGTTCTTCATCTCGGCGTTGACGCCGTCCAGCAGGAGCGTGATCAGTGCGCCCACGATCTCGAGGTGGCTGAACTCCTCCGTCGCGATGTCCATGAGCAGGTCGTACTTGTCGGGATATGGCCGTCGGCACCCGAAGGCCTGGGTGAAATACTGCATCGCCGCCTTCAGCTCTCCATTCCCGCCGCCGAACTGCTCGAGCAGCAGCCGGGCGAAGCGCGGGTCCGGCTCGCTGACGCGGACGTCGAGCTGCAACTCTTTGACGTGATGGAACATGGGGGCCTCCTGTCGGGCTGGCATCCGGGGCCAACGCGGCAGGTGGTGGTGAGTTCCTACAACTCGAGCCGCGGCTCGTCGGAGATTTGTCCGCCGGAGCGCGAGCGCAGCGACTGCGGCTCCCAATGACCATCCACGGTCCTGTCCCAACGGCGGAGCGCCAAATCGGTGTCATCCTCGGGCTCACCCCTCGGCGGAAGCCGTGGGTCCCGACGACCCATCCTGGCGCGAGCATGGTAGCAACCCATGCTGCGCGGCGCTGCCGCGGCAGAGGACGTTCCCGGACGCCGAGCCAGCCGATGAATGGGTTCTCGGAACAAGCCCGAGGATGACACGTGGAGAGGCATTGCGCCCATTGCGTGGTGGAGGCGGCCGATCCTGCCGTGACAGTGCAGCACCTCGACCGGCGCACTTGGGGCACCGGAGTCGGGCCGCCCCAAGGTGTCATCCTCGGGCTCGTCCCGAGGACCCATCGTGCCGCGAGCACGGACGCTGCGCATGAGGCTCGGTGCTGTCTGCCGTGCGACCAGCGTCACAAGCTCCCATCGAGCCACCGATCCGTGGCCCCATTGCGCCACCCTCGCCAATTGCCTCCCCGGCCGAAGCCAGCGACGGCGATGTCGCGAGCGCAGAGCCGGGGCCGCTTGGGTTCAATGTCGCGCCGATGGCGCGAGAGCATGGGCGGCTGGAAACCCCTCATTGGCCGGAGGCCGTTGGTGCTGGATTTCCGCGGAATCCGATTTGAACTGTGGCGCTGGACGTGCCCGTTTGGGCACCGGCGCCTACTTCTGCTTACTCATCGATAGCTACCTCTAGTCGACCATCGACGTGTCGTGGTTGGATGGCGCCGTAGTCTTGAAGCACGGGGCGTCCCCATGGAATTGAAACCAGCTAGCAGTACGGCGGTAAGCGTCGCCCGACAGAGGGCTGCTCATCAGATTCTCGATGGCGAACCGAAGGTGCATGAGGACCGCCTCATTGTTGGCCTCGTGCCTGAAACGACCGAGGCTGCCATCCGAGCAGCCGCGACTGTCCTTCAACAAGAGCCACGACGGCGTGCACGCGCCAATTTTGTGCTACGCAGTCGCTATGCCGAGGATCTGCTTAAAGACGCCGTCGGGGCTGGGGTCAGGCAGTACGTCATTTTGGGAGCCGGTCTCGATACGTTCGGCTGTCGGCAGCCCGAATGGGCGAACGGGATGGCCATAGTGGAGATCGACCACCCAGCCTCCCAGAGATTCAAAAGAGCCCACCTTCAATCTGCTGGCATCGCATTGCCCGGAAATCTCGAATTTGTTCCAATCGATTTCGACAGCGGGTCGCTTTCTGAAAAGTTCGATTCACTCCCCCTTAGCAAAGACCAAGTCGTCTTCCTTTTCTTGGCTAGGTGTCACTCAATATCTGGAGCGATCTGCTCTCAGCGCCACACTGAAGGCCATTGCAGCTTGGCCAGGAGGAAGTCATCTCGTCCTTACCCATATCCATGATGACTGGTCTGGACTTGACGAGGTTGCCCGGGTCGCCATGGAGACGGCGGAAAGCTTTTCGGTGGAGTCCGGCGAACCTTGGCTCTCGAAGCTCTCAGAGCCATCGATGACAAACCTCCTGCACGAGGTCGGGTTCGCTCGATGTACGCATTTATCCGTCAGTGAAGCGAAAAAGCGATACTTTGATGCGAGAGCTGATGGGCTTGAACCAGCGGGTGGTATCGGCCTCGCCTACGCACGAACGTAAACCTCGGAGCTACGACGCGTCGCGGGGAGAGTGCAGAGCCGGGACCGCTTGGGGCCGACGTCGCGCCGATGGCGCGAGCGGGGCCAGCCCCGCACCCCGTTGGCGGGACACCCGCCAAACCACCCGTCTTTTGGTGCGTGGAGTCAGCGGCTGACCACGCGCCATCCAGACGGGTCCAGGGGCCGGCCCCTGGCCCGAGGCGGGCCAGCGAAGGCGCCAGGGAGCACGAGGGGCTGGAAGGTCGCCATGCATTGGAGGCTTCACGGGATGCGGAGGGAGTGGCCGTGGCACATCGAGATTGCCTACCCACAGGTGTCATCCCGGGGCTCGTCCCCGGGACCCATCGTGCCGCAAGCTCAGGCCTTCGACGAATGTTGCGAATTTGCAGTCGAGCCCCTGTTGTTCTGGCCTGAGCGGCGCACCGTCACGACGCACCGAGCAAGTCGAGAAATGGGTCCCGGTGACAAGCACCAGGATGACAGTGTGTGAGCTGCGAGATGCGTCGGCACCACTCCCGCATTATCGGTCGCTTCACTAAGACGGGTCCAACGGCCGGCCCGTCCTGCCGGAGGCGGGCCAACGAAGGCGCCGGGGGAGCATGAGGGGCTGGAAGTCCCTCATTGGCGGTGGCCTTGGGGCAGCGCTGCTGGCTGCGGCCGGTCAAAATAGTCCTCCGCGTCCCCGGCCGAAGCGAGCGACGGCGACGTCGCGAGCGCAGAGCCGGGGCCGCTTGGGATCGATGTCGCGTACGCTATAACCCAAGCGATCCCGGGTCTTCACGCGCGCCTTCGGCGCCCGTTCCGCCCGGGAACGCAGAGTGAGGCGTGTGTGGAGCACGCACCATCAGACGGGGCCAGGGGCCGGCCCGTCCTGCCGGAGGCTGGTGTGAGGGGCTGGAAGCCCCTCAGAGGGCCGGAGGCCTGCCGGGATGCGGAGGGAGCGGACATGACCGGTCGGTGCCTCAGCGCCATTCGACGCACTCAACGAACTCCGGCCAAGTCATACTTTGTACAATGCCTTCGGGGTCTTGCGCCGCTTGGTGATGATGTATGCGTGATATGCAGGAACCGACGGGGTTGTGGGCAATGGATCGTCACTTTTTTTAGAGTTACACTTGTCGCAGAGAATTTGTAGATTTATTATGTCGTTACATCCGCCCAGCGCCAGAGGAACTATGTGGTCAATGTTTTTCTCGGCAATCAAGTCGAATATGAGGTCGGCACCGCAGGTTGCGCAGCGCCCTTTGTCTCGTAGGAGCAATATTCTCGACACAAACGCTGGAAATTTCACGCGTTCAACGCGAAGTCGGTTGTTCCGCTTGGATTCATGGAAACTCAACGATACATATTGAGCTACATGTCGAGCGATCTGTCGATCGTGCACGAGCCGGTCTGCGAGAAGATCTACGTAGAGCAATTTTATTGTCGCGAAAATCTTATGGGATTGACAGCGGGCTATTTGTTCGCAGGCTATTTCGCGGCCATCGGTCACTAGCCATCTGCAATCGTCCTGCAAGTGATTTATCGAAGTATACGCAGGGATGAATTTCTCGAGATATGGGTCGAATAAGCGCTCTAGCGCACTGTCGGAAAGATGCGGCTCAAACGCCTCATAAAGATCGACTAAAAACCACTCTAGATCGTGTAGTACATAGTCAATGTTTAAATCCCGATCGCCGAAGTCTCGAAAATATTGATTGATAGCCCGATTTGATATCAGCCACGCAATGCCGCGCTCCTGCGTGTAGTGGAGTGGGCTACACTTCCGTTGACGCTTTCGATCGGATCGGGCGATTGCCGACATGAGCTTATTCATGAACAGACTATCGCAGACCTGCCTTAAGCAGTAAGCGTGCAACCGCAACATAAATCCAAACGAGATTTCTTTCGACTGCACAGCGGCGACTGGATCGAGGGATTTGCGATTAACATTCGAATTCACGTAGTCCTCCGTCCTTCCTGCACCAGCTCCATGTTCGCTCCCCTCACTCCGCCGCCTCCCGTCCTTCCCGCTTGCTGCCATTTCGCCGCTTCGCCCCAGTTCGCGGCGCATGGGCTTTGGCATCTGCAGCGCCCGCCGCTCCCCCCGCCCGCCTTGCAAGCAGCTCCTTCAAAAACTGCCCTGTGTAGCTTTCCGCCACCTCGGCGACTTGCTCGGGTGTGCCTTCGGCCACCACGCGGCCGCCACCGTCGCCACCCTCGGGACCCATGTCGATGATCCAGTCGGCGGTCTTGATGACCTCCAGATTATGCTCGATGACGACCATGGTGTTGCCGGCGTCGGCGAGCTCGTGCAGCACCTCGAGCAGCTTCGCCACGTCATGGAAATGCAGGCCCGTGGTCGGCTCGTCGAGGATGTAGAGCGTGCGGCCGGTGGCGCGCCGCGACAGCTCTTTCGCCAGCTTGATGCGCTGCGCCTCGCCGCCCGACAGGGTCGTGGCCTGCTGGCCGATCTTGATGTAGCCGAGGCCGACGCGATGCAGCGTCTCGAGCTTGTCGCGGATCGACGGCACGGCGGCGAAGAACGTAACGCCCTCCTCCACCGTCATGTCGAGCACGTCGGCGATGGATTTCTCGCGGAACAGCACCTCCAGCGTCTCGCGGTTGTAGCGCTTGCCCTTGCACTGGTCGCAAGTGACGTAGACGTCGGGGAGGAAGTGCATCTCGATCTTGATGACGCCGTCACCCTGGCAGGCCTCGCAGCGCCCGCCCTTGACGTTGAACGAGAAGCGGCCCGGCCCGTAGCCGCGCGTCTTGGCGAGGGGGAGGCCGGCGAACCAGTCGCGGATCGGCGTGAAGGCGCCCGTGTAGGTCGCCGGGTTGGAGCGGGGCGTGCGCCCGATCGGCGACTGGTCGATGTCGATCACCTTGTCGAGATGCTCGAGGCCCTCGATCCGCTCGTGCCGGCCCGGCGCCTCGCGAGCGCCGTTGAGCTTCCGCGCCACGGCCTTGTAGACGGTGTCGATCAGGAATGTGGACTTGCCGCCGCCCGAGACGCCGGTCACGCAGGTCAGCACGCCGAGCGGAATCTCGGCCGTGACGTTCTGCAGGTTGTTCTCGCGCGCGCCGACCACCTTGAGCACGCGCCCCTGGTCCGGCTGGCGGCGCACCTTCGGCACGGGCACCTGCCGCTTGCCGGTCAGGTACTCGCCGGTGAGCGAGTTGGGGTTGGCCATCACCTCGGCCGGAGTGCCCTGGGCCACGATCCGGCCCCCATGGACGCCCGCACCCGGGCCGATGTCGACGACGTAGTCGGCGGTGAGAATGGCGTCCTCGTCGTGCTCGACCACCAGCACGGTGTTGCCGAGGTCGCGCAGGTGGCGGAGCGTCACCAGCAGGCGGGCGTTGTCGCGCTGATGCAACCCGATCGACGGCTCGTCGAGCACGTAGAGAACGCCGGTGAGGCCGGAGCCGATCTGAGAGGCGAGGCGGATGCGCTGGCTCTCGCCACCGGACAGCGTGCCGGCGGCGCGCGACAAGGTGAGGTAGTCGAGGCCGACGTCGACGAGGAACTGCAGGCGCTCGCGGATTTCCTTCAGGATGCGGCCGGCGATCTCGCCCTGCTGTTGCGTGAACGTCGCGGGCACGTCGCGGAACCAGTCGTTGGCTGCGCGGATCGCGAGGTCCGCCACCTCGCCGATGTGCCGACCGCCGATCTTGACCGCCAACGATTGCGGCTTCAGACGATAGCCGCTGCAAGCCTCGCACGGATGGGCGCCCTGGTAGCGTGACAGCTCCTCCCTGACCCACTCCGAGTCGGTCTCGCGCCAGCGCCGCTCGATGTTGCCGATGACGCCCTCGAACGCCTTGGTGGTGCGGTAGGTGCGAAGGCCGTCCTCGTAGGCGAACTCGATCTCCTCGCCGTCGGAGCCGAACAGGATCACGTCCTGCACGCGCTTCGGGAGCTTCTCGAACGGCGCCGCCATCGACACCTTGTAGTGCCGCGCAATGGCCTGCAGCGTCTGCTCGTAGTAGGGCGAGGTGTTGCCCGTGCGTGCCCACGGCCAGATGGCGCCGTCCTCGAGCGAGAGCGATCGGTCGGGGACGACGAGGTCTGGCTCAAAGCGCAGCTCGGTGCCGAGGCCGTCGCACTTCGGACACGCGCCGGCGGGCGCGTTGAACGAGAAGATGCGCGGCTCGATCTCCTCGATGGTGAAGCCCGACACCGGACACGCGAAGCGCTGCGAGAAGACGATGCGCTCGTGGGTGTCGTTCTTGTTGCGCAGGACCTCTTTCTCCGCGCCTGCCGCACTCCCCCTCACCCCGACCCTCTCCCCAAGGGGAGAGGGGGGGGCGACCGGCTCACCCGGCGATGCGTCTGTCGGGCGATCCTCATGTCGTGAGGCGGAGGTTGTGCCGTGCCTTGCTGCTTGCGCGTCCCCTCTCCCCTTGGGGAGAAGGCTAGGGCGAGGGGGCTGGGACGCTTGCTCGGAGCCCTGCTGCTGCCCCACACCCCGACCCTCTCCCCGTGAAGGACGAGGAGAGGGGGAAGCGAGAGGCTTGTCCACCAGCTCCACGATCGCGATGCCGTCGGCCAGCGCCAGGGCCGTCTCGAAGCTGTCGGCGAGGCGCGAGGCGATGTCGGGGCGCACGACGATGCGGTCGACGACGACCTCGATGTCGTGCTTGTATTTCTTGTCGAGCTTCGGCGCGCTCTGGATCTCGTAGATGGTGCCGTCGATCTTGACGCGCTGGAAGCCCTTTTTCTGCCACTCGGCGAGCTCCTTGCGGAACTCGCCTTTGCGATCCCGAACCACCGGCGCCATCAGCATGAGGCGGGTGCCCTCGGGCAGCGCCAGCACCTTGTCGACCATCTGGCTGACGGTCTGGCTCTCGATGGGAAGTCCGGTCGCCGGCGAGTAGGGGACGCCGACGCGCGCGAACAGCAGCCGGAGATAGTCGTAGATCTCGGTCACCGTGCCAACGGTCGAGCGCGGATTCTTGCTCGTCGTCTTCTGCTCGATGGAGATGGCCGGCGACAGCCCGTCGATGTGGTCGACATCCGGCTTCTGCATCATCTCGAGGAACTGGCGGGCGTAGGCCGACAGGCTCTCGACGTAGCGGCGCTGGCCCTCGGCATAGATCGTGTCGAAGGCGAGCGAGGATTTGCCGGAGCCGGAGAGGCCCGTGAACACGATCAGCGCGTCGCGCGGGATCTCGAGATCGACGTTCTTCAGATTGTGCTCGCGTGCGCCGCGCACATGGATGGTGTGGGCCCGCGGCGCCGGCTTCTGATGGGCAGGGGAAGGCGCGCGGGTCGGCTGCGGGTGGGCAGCCGTAGGCGCACCAAAAGACTCCGGGGGCGTGCTCTCGGGGGCTCTCTTGCTCATGATGGTCGTGGTAGCCGAACAGGCCGAGGGCGGCAATGCAACCCGCAGCCGCGTCAACAGGTGCGGGTTCGATGACACGAGGCCCCGCTGCCTGCAGACTGCCGCATGAATGCCGCGCTCAGCTGCTATTCAACGCGACGAGACTATTGCCGGGGCATGAGGAGGCAACCAATGTCCGAGCTCGATCCGAAAGCTGTCTATGCCACCATGCAGGAGGACGCGAGGCGGGGCCCGCTGTCCAAGACGCTCCTCGCGGCCCGGGCGATCGCCATCGCTGCGGCCGTCGGCGGCGCCATACCGACGGCGATGACGGTCTATCAGTCGTGGGCGCATGGCATCCCCTATAACGAGGTCACGCATCGGCTGAAGCAGTACGACATCTGGGTGCGCAACTTCGAATGCAAGATCGACTATCGCGCACTGACCACCGCGCAGGGGACCCGCGTCGACGCGGGTGCCTGCGGCAAGACCGGCGACATTGCCATCAAGGTGACGGCGCCGAACGGCAAGGCCGCCTACGAATGGATCGCGTTCGCACAATTGCAGAAGCAAGGCCAGGCGTCGCTGTGGCCTCACCTGGTCGGTGCCGCCATGGCCGCGGATGGGACCCCTCGGGGTGATGGGCGCCCGGATGTTGCCGGCGGCGCGAGCGCGTCCGACGGCCGCATCGCTCCGCCCCCGCTCGGACCCTTGCTCCACCGGACTCAGGCGACCCCTCCAGGGGCGGGCGCGTCGTCTGCCGGCGGCATGAAGGTGATCTGCGAAGCGATGCCGGCCAAGGGCATCCTGCTGCGTGTCGTTCAGGAAGGGACCAAGTGCTACCGCGAGCGCGTGGCGCTGTTCCGCGGCAGCGTCGAGACGCGCGAGGAGGTGGCCTGCACCACGACATGCAAGTGAGGCGACGGCCTGCGGCGGCATCGGTGGCGACCCCGAGGCCGCCTCGGCGATCCCGCATGCCAGAGCCGCGGACGCGATCGCGATTGGCGTCGAGGCTGACATGGTCGTGGCCGAGCCTGGTGTAGCCGGTCAGCCCGAGCGTTGGCTGGACGCGATCGACGATGCCGCTCAGCGCGGTACCATATGGCGTCCGAACCGCTCCGTCAGACCCATCAGGCCATCGACGCCGCCAAGATACTGGGCGGCATAGTCGGCGAAGCTGCGCCAGTGGGAGACCGCGTCCTCCCGGCTCGCACGCCCCATGTAGTGATCATCGACCACGCGCAGGAGATCGAGGAGAGCCTCCTTGTGCTGCACATCGGCGTGCCGGACATGCTCCATCAGCTGATGCAGGTCGCCCACCGGATCGTCGCGCGGGATCGGTAGCGGCGCGGCGCTGGGTAGCGCCAGCGGCTCGCGCATTCCCTGCTGCTGGAGCCGGTGCTCGAGACTGCCAGCATGAGCCTGCTCGCCTTGTGGCAGCCCGGCACCGGTCCCAAAGAGGGGGCGCTCGGCCTGCATGCGCGGCGGAACGTACTCCGCGAGCGCACGACGCGGATTGGCTCCGGCTGCCGGGTAGCCTCCCTCGGCATGACCTTGAGCACCATTTGCCCCGTTGACGTAGCCCTCTGCACGCCGGCTCTGTCCGACGGGTTGCGTGGTGGGCAGGTGACCGCCGTGGGGATCGTGGACCATCGCGTCTCGCGGCGGGCCGGAGTGGGGGAGGCCGGCCGGCATGGTCCTCGGCGGGCCCGTACGCGGCTGGAGGGCGGGCTCCTGCATGGGAATTCCGATGGGTGCGCCCTTCGCTGCGTGCGGGAGCGCATCGCCGGCATGGCGCGACGTCGGAAGCGACGGTGAGCCTGCTTCCATGGCCTCGCGGATCCGGCCGATGATGGCGGCGGCCGCCTGGTCGTCGCGGGCTGCCACCCGCACCCGGGCTCCGTCGACCGTGCGGATGAGCAGGAACCGTTGCGCGAACACGGTCAGGAAGAGGCCGATGCCCGCAGCCCCGAACGCCAACCAGAGCATCGGCGACCCGCCACTCTTCAGCGCGAAGGCCCCGGTGCCGCCACGCAGCAGCTCTGAGCCGACGAGAGCTATCGCGAGTCCGATCAGGCCTAGTCCCACGATCCGGAACGGATATCCCGTGCCGTAGGTAGCGCTCGTCACATGAGCCATCTGGATCACACCGGAACCGGTGTCGATCGACCTGGGTGAGATCGCGAGCTTATCGGGCTGCTCAGCCATTACTGGCGCTTCCAGTTGCCGGACCCGCCCGGGAGGAGCCCTGAGCGGCGGAGGAACATAGTAGGTATTTACGTCATTTCTTGGCGCGCGCGCCAGCGCTGGCTCGGCCAGAGCATCAGCTTAGCCATTGTTGGTGACTGCCACCCAGTTGTCATCGTCCTGGGCGCGCCGCTCGAAAACCAGGAAATCGTAGTAGCCGCATCTTCCTTCTCCCGGATAGAGCCGGCAAATTCCAGGACGTGCCTCGTAGACGGTGCAGGCCCGCGCGGTGGTGTCGAAGAAGCGGCAGATGCGTCCGAAATGCTGATCAGCCTTCCGACGCATGGCATATTTGGCGCCATGTGCCTCCTTCGTGAACCGCTTGCGAGCCTCCTCGAAGTCGAGGCCGTGATGCTTCGCGAGACGTTCGACGTCCCGCTTCTCGAGGCGGATGAGCGGGTAGCTGCAGCAGTAGCCAGGGCAGCGCGTGCAGTCGTAGGCAGGCATCGTGGCGGTGGCTCTCGATTGAAGCCGGGAGCCGGGGAGCCCGGCCTTGGCACCTGCCGTCGGCGGATCCCACCGCGCTTGTCGGCATCGGTGCTGCACCCTAACGTGCCTCACGAGATAGCACGGAATGGCGAGGAGGAAACGCATGTCGGTCTTCGATCTCAAGGGACGTGTCGCCGTGGTTACGGGCGGCAACGGGGGCATTGGCCTCGGCATGGCCGAGGGCCTCGCCGAGGCCGGCGCCGACATCGTGGTCGCCGCGCGCAATGCATCCAAGTCGAAGGCCGCGGCGGATGCTCTGGCGAGACGCGGCGTGCGGACGACAGTGATCGAGGTCGACGTCGCGGACGAGGCGTCGGCGAGGGCCATGGTCGATGCAACGCTCGAGCGCATGGGACGTCTCGACATCCTGATCAATAACGCCGGCATCAACATCCGCAAGCGTCCCGAGACCTACAAGATGTCCGAGTGGCGCGAGGTGCTGTCAATCAATCTCGACGGGGCATTCTATTGCTCGCATGCTGCCTATCCGGCGATGAAGGCCGCCGGCGGCGGGAAAATCATCAACATTGGCTCTATGATGTCGATTTTCGGCGCGCCGTTCGCGGCTCCGTATGCGGCCTCAAAGGGCGGCATCGTGCAGATGACGAAAGCGCTGGCCACCGCCTGGGCCCAGGACAACATCCAGGTCAACGCCGTGCTGCCCGGCTGGATCGACACCGAGCTCACCCAGCGCGCCCGCGAGCAGGTCGACGGCCTGCACAACAACGTCCTGCGCCGCACGCCCGCCGGTCGCTGGGGCGAGCCCGCAGACTTCTCGGGGATCGCCGTGTTCCTGGCATCGGGAGCGTCGGATTTCGTGACCGGCGCGGCCATCCCTGTCGACGGCGGGTTTTCCATCTCGGGGTGAGCAGGCTGAGCCCGTGAGTGGCCGTCAGGATGCGGGCCAGGGGTCTCGAAGCCTTATGACGCTGTCGGCGACGTCAATCGCGATCGCCGGCAGGGAGGCGCCTTCACAGGGCCCCCAGACGCAGAGACCGTCGGCGACCGTGAAACGGGCGCCATGCATCGAGCACACCAGATGCCGCCCATCCTCGTCGAGGAATCGGTGCGGTCGCGGCTCCAGGGTGATGCCGAGGTGCGGACAGTTGTTCTCGTAGGCGCGGATGACGCGATCCGGCCCGCGGACGACGACGATCTCGCGCACGCGCCGGCCGCTGGTCAGCGTCACGCTTCGCGCGCCCGTGGCGTCGAGGTCGGCGACCTGGCACAACGGCGTCGTCATCGATAGCCCTCAGTTCATGCCCATGAATCCCAGGATGGCGCCCTGAATGAGCATCACGCCCAGCCAATGGCCACCGTCGATCAGCGTCAGCATCGGCTTCTGCATCTGAAACTGGTGGTTGACCACGAGCGTCGTGACGATGAAGCCGAGCCAGATGCAGAATGCCGAGATCATGCCGCTGCGCAGACTGACCGGAATCCCGGCCCTTGCGAGATGCAGGACGATGCCGGCGAGCATCAATGCCATGACGACCTGCGCCAAAAAGGTGACGATGAACGGCCACGGCGAGGGACCGGCTTCACCCCTGATCTCGTCCTCCGTGAGATCGGCCGCCGCCATCCACTGCCGCGACAGGCCGCCGTACCACACCCCTCCGAAGACGAAACTCGCGACCGCGGCCAGCAGCACGGCCCAATAGTTCAGACCGACCAGCAACTGCATCGCCATCACCCCCTCGAAACGAAGCCGAGCAGGATCCGGGTCGGATTGGACGGCACCGCCTGATAGACCGGATCGAGCACACGAGCGTGCACTTCGAAATCAGCATGAGAGATGGCCGAATGTCGATCCGTTTCGTCGCGCTGGACACGTCCACCGTCGCCGAATTTCGCAACGGCAGCCTGGATGCCAACGGGCAGTTGCCCGAGCGCCACATTTCGACCGGCGGACTGCCGTGCCGCCACTGCCTGGCGCAAATCGGTGCGGGCGAGCCGTATCTGGTTCTCGCCTACCGCCCGTTCCCGAGGCCGCAACCGTATGCCGAGATCGGGCCGATTTTTCTCCATGCTGAGACGTGTCCGCGTGGCGGCGGGCCGGAAATTCCCGCTCTCCTCGCCAGCCCCGCCTACATCGTCCGGGCCTACGGCCAGGCCGATCGCATCGTCTATGGAACAGGTGGTGTCGTCGACACCCGCCGGATCCCGGCACGCGCCGCCGAGTTGCTTGCCGACCCGAGCGTCGCCTACGTGCATGTGCGCTCGGCGGCGAACAATTGCTTCCAGTGCCGCGTCGATCGGGCGTGACGTCTCGAGCAACCGGGTGAGCGCCCGCTGCACCTGCGAGACGAGTCCGCAGCCGCCGATTGCGGTCATCATGTCGCTTCTGCAACCATGGCCCACCATCGCCCCGATGGGAGGAACGCCATAATGCAAAAGCCGCCATTCATATTGACTCGAGCCGCCGTCGTCATCGCCGCGTTGCCGCTGGCCGCGACGACCATCGAAGCCCAGACGCCGAAACGCGGCGGTATCTTGAACTTCGCCGTGGTCGCGAGCCCGCCGAGCTATGATTGCCACGCCGAGATCACCTTCGGCGCAGTGCACCCGCTCGCACCGCACTACTCGCTGCTGTTGAGGATCGATGCTTCCAACTATCCGAAGGTTGCCGGGGACCTTGCCGAGAGCTGGACCGTCGCCCCGGACGGTCTCGCCTACACGTTCAAGCTGCACAAAGGCGTGAGGTTTCACGACGGCTCGCCACTGACGTCCGCCGACGTCAAGGCGAGCTACGAGCGCATCATCCGGCCGCCGGCCGGCGTGACGTCGGTGCGCAAGTCCTATTACGACGACTTCGGCGACATCGAGACTCCGGACGAGAGCACGGTCGTCTTCAAGATGAAGACGGCCGTGGCCGGCGTTCTCGAACTGCTGGCGTCGCCGTTCAACTGCATCTACAGCGCCGCCAAGCTGGCGAAAGGCGGCAGTTATCCCGCGCGCGAGGTGATGGGCTCCGGTGCCTTCCAGTTCGTCGAGCACGTGCAGGGCTCACACTGGGTGGCCAAGCGGTTCGACGGATATTTCCGTCCGGGTCGTCCCTACCTCGACGGCTTCAAGGCCTATTTCGTCAAGTCGACGGCCGTCATACCTGGGCTCGTCGGCAACCAGTTCGACGCCGAGTTCCGGTTCATCACGCCGCCGGAGCGCAACCGCCTGGTCGAAGCGTTCGGCGACAAGGCCATCGTCTACGAGCAGCCGCTGCTGGCAGGCAACATCTTCATCTTCAACACCAAGCGAAAGCCGTTCGACGACATCCGCGTGAGACAAGCGCTGAGCCTCGCCATCGATCGTTGGACCGGCGGGGAGAACATCGGCAAGATCTCGTCGCTGCGCTACGTAGGAGGCGTCAACCGGCCGGGCTCGCAGATGGCTCTTCCGGAGGCCGACCTCGTCAAGATCCCAGGATTCGGCAAGGATTCCGAGGCGGCCCGCGCCGAGGCGAGGCGCCTGCTCAAGGAGGCTGGCCAGGAGAGCCTGGAGTTCAAATTCCTGAACCGCTCCGGCATCGAAAGCTACACGACCGGTGGCATCTATGCGATCGACCAGTGGCGCCGTGCCGGTGTCAAGGCAGCCCACGAGCAGCTCGAGACGAAGCTCTATCTGGACAATCTGGCGAAGGGCAATTTCGACGTCGCAATGGAGTTCATCTCGGATTATCTCGATGATCCCACGCAGAATTTCGTCAAGTTCCTGTCGAAAAAGTTGACCCCGCTCGGCTATGCCGGCCACGAGGACGCGAAAATCGACGAGCTTTACGACAAGCAGCGCCGCACCCTGGATCCGATCGAGCGCACGCGTATAGCCCGGGAGCTCGACACCTACGTCTTGACGACGGCCTATTCCGTTCCGTTTCTGTGGACCCAGCGAATCGTGGTCATGCCGAGAAAGGTGCAGGGCTGGCACATGACACCCACCCACTATCTCTCGCAGGATCTCGTGGACGTCTGGCTCAATCAATAGGCGCGCTCGGTCGCCCGCTCGGGGCGATCGGCTTCGCGTGCAAGCATGGAGCACCTTTGCCCGCGTCACATCATCTGCGGCGGCTGCTGATCGTCGCCCTGACAGGCTATCTCGCGTTGGCCGGGATCATGTTCCTCGGGCAGCGCCGCCTGCTCTACAACACCGCCGACGGCGGCGCGCTGGCCGACGCCAGCGGCCTCGCCATTCCCGGCAGCGAGCGTGTCGAGATCGCCACGGCCGATGGCGAGCGGCTGGCGGGTTGGTACGTCTCCCCGTCGGCTGCAAAACCCGTCATGCTGTTCTTCCACGGACAGGGCGGCGGCCTGCCCTGGATGACCGGTCGCTGGGCGGCGCTCCGGGCCGCGGGCGCCGGGGTGCTCGCCATCTCCTATCGCGGCTATCCCGGCTCGACGGGCCGCCCCAGCGAGACCGGTCTCATCCGCGATGCCGAGGCTGCCCATGCCTGGCTTCGGCGCCGTCATGAGGCCAACCTGATCGTCATTCACGGGTTGTCGCTCGGCTCGGGCGTTGCCGTTGCGCTGGCAGAGCGTGTGGAGGCCCGCGCATTGATCCTCGAGGCACCGTTCTCGGCGGCCGTGGACGTGGCGGCGGATCGCTATCCATTCTTACCCGTGCGTTGGCTGATGCTGGACACGTTTCTCTCCCGGGAGCGTATCGGCCGCATTCGCATGCCGGTCCTGATCGTGCACGGCGCGCGCGATACGGTGATACCGATCGAGCATGGGCGCCGCCTTCTCGCTCGAGCCAACGCGCCCAAGGTCTTCGTCGAGATCGCAGAGGGCGGGCACACCTCGCTGGTCCGCTACGGCCTCTACGAGCACGTCTGGCGCTTCATCGGCGTCCACCCGTGATCGGGTCATCCGCCAGGGCGCTGGCGTTGAACGTGCGACCGCCCTATCTATCGCGCATGGATCAGTCGGCACGGCATAGCATCGTCGCGGTCATCCTCGCGGGCGGCCTGTCCCGGCGGATGGGGGGAGGGGACAAGGGGCTATTGGGTCTCGGCTCCTCGACCATGCTGGATGCCGTGCTCGCCCGCATCGCGCCGCAGGTCGCAGGCCTCGTGCTCAATGCCAATGGCGATCCGGCACGGTTCGCTGTGTTTAGGCTGCCCGTCGTCGCCGATCCTGTCGAAGGCTTCGTCGGCCCTCTCGCGGGCGTTCTCGCAGGCATGCGCTGGGCCGCGGCACATGCTCCCGCCGCCTGCCACGTGCTGTCGGTGTCGAGCGACGCGCCGTTCCTGCCCGCGGACCTGGTCGACCGCCTCGCAGACGCCATTCTGCCCGGTGGCGGCCGCATTGCCATTGCCCGCTCTGGTGGCGAGTTGCATCCCGTGATCGGGCTCTGGCCGGTCGCGCTGGCGCACGATCTCGAGGCCGCACTCCGGGGCGGCGTTCGCAAGGTCCTCGACTGGACCGATCGTCACGGAACGGTGCCGGTCGACTTTCCGTTCTTCCAGGTCGGTTGCATCGAGGTGGATCCCTTTTTCAACGCCAATACTCCGGCCGAGCTGGACGAGGCCCGGCGCCTCCTGGCAACGCTCGCACCATGACCGCCATCACGGGCCGCAACGGCACTCCGATCGTCGCCATCGTCGGCTGGAAGAAGTCCGGCAAGACGACGCTGACTGTGCGGCTGGTCGCCGAGCTCACCGGGCGCGGCCTCGCCATCGCGACGGTCAAGCACGCACACCACAAGTTCCAGATCGACGAGGCCGATACCGACAGCGCCCGCCACCGGCGTGCCGGAGCCCGGCAGGTGGCCGTCGTCTCTGCCGAGCGTATCGCCATGATCAAGGAGCTCGGAGCGGGGCCGGAGCCGGACTTCGCCGATGTGGTCGCGATGCTGGATCCGTGCGACCTGATCGTCGTCGAGGGCTACAAGTCGGCGCCTGTGCCGAAGATCGAGGCGCGCCGCACGCAATCGTTCAGCCGCGAGCCGCTGGCGCCCTCCGACGAGCACATCCTTGCCATCGCCACCGACCATCCGACTGAGGCACACGGACGGCCGGTCTACGCGCTCGATGACATCGCCGGGCTGGCCGACCTCATCGAGAGGGCCGTGCTACGACGCCCGCCAACCCGCACCGAGCGCGGCGAGGCCTCGTCGTGACGGCTCGGTGGTGGACGGCTCCAGGACTTGTAGGCCTGCTGCTCATCGCCGTGGTCGCGGCCACGCCCGTCACCGCCAAGCCCCGCAAGCCAAGGATCCCTCCAGGAGCGGATCCAGGCGGCGTGGCCGTGGCCATCGTCGGGCGCGGCGTCGACTACACGCGACCCGAGATCGCCTCCCGCCTCGCGCGCGACGGCGAAGGCGAAGCCATCGCCTGGGATTTCGTCGACAACGACGCCCGCCCCTTGGCACCGGCCGAGGGCGGTGACACGGGAGCCGCGTCGGTCATCGTCGGCGAAAGAAGTCAGGTGCGCCTCGTCATCGTGCGCGTGCCGGATGGAAGGACTGAGATGCTGGCCCCGGCCCTCGAGTTTGCAGCACGGACGCCGGCTCGGGTTGTCCTCCTGCTGCCGCAGGTCTCCGCCGCCATTCCCCTGGCGCATCTCGCCGATGCTGCACGGCGTCTGCCAGGCCTCCTGCTGGTCGTGCCGGGACGACTGGTCACTGACGCGCGCGGGCCGGCCGGCGATGGGCTGCTGATCGCGGCGCACGAGGTCGCGGAGGCGGGGGGCGTCGGCGCGCCGCCGATCCCGGCGCCATCCGTCGATGATGCCGCAGCCAGCCTGTCTGCGCTTGCCGCGAGGCTGCTTTCGGCCGAGCCAAGCCTGTCGGTAGAGGCGCTCAAGATGCGCCTGCTCGCGCCGGGGGCACCGCGCGGGCGGGATATGGTGGGGCCTCCCACCGTTACCCCCGAGAGCGGAGAGCCCCGTCGTGGCTCGCGTTAGGCCGCCGCCTGTGTCGGATCCCTCATCGACAAGCACCCTCAGTCCCAGAGCCAGGCCGCGCCGCGGACGCCCGAGGCATCACCCCACCGGGGCGGTCGGATGGTGACGCGCGGCGTGTCGGCGAACACCCATCGCTCCATCAGCCGCGGCACGGCATCATAGAGGTGGCTGAGCTTGGAGAGACCGCCGCCGAGGACGATCACGTCTGGGTCGATCAAGTTGACGACCTGCGCCAGGCCCCGGGCGAGGCGGTCCGCATGGCGGTCGAGCGTCCGACCCGCCGCCAGGTCGCCGGCCTCCGCCCGGCGGACGATCTCCTCGCCGCCGATCACCTCGCCCGTCACGCGTGCGTGGTCGGCAGCAAGGCCCGTGCCCGACACCCAGGTCTCCATGCAACCGGGACGTCCGCACCAGCACATCGGACCGGGATGCTCGTCGGCCGTCATCCAGGGCAGTGGGTTGTGGCCCCACTCGCCGCCTATGCCCCGCGGCCCGTCGACGATGCGCCGGTCGAAGACGATGCCGCCGCCACAACCCGTGCCAAGGATCACTCCGAACACGTTGCGGCAGCCGGCCCCCGCCCCGTCAGCCGCCTCGGAGATCGCGAAGCAGTTGGCATCGTTGGCCAGCCGCACCGGCCGGTTGAGGCGTGCCTCCAGATCGGCCCTGAGCGGGCGGCTGTTGAGCCAGACGGAATTCGCATTCTGCATGAGACCGGTGCGCGGAGAGGTCGATCCGGGAGCGCCGATTCCGATCGAGCCGCTGCCTGGCGAGGACTGCTCGAGGGCCGCGACGAGCCCGGCCACCGCCTCGATCGTCGCCGCATAGTCGCCGCGCGGAGCCGCGATGCGGAGGCGGCCCCGCTCGCTGCCATCCGGACCGAGTGCAACGCCTTCGATCTTGGTGCCTCCGAGATCGATGCCGACGCGCAATCGGTCCGATTCTGCAACTGGCTCGGTCATGTACTGTCCCATGGGCTCGACACCCCGAGCATGCGGATCGCTGCCCCGAGGTCCTCGGGAGGAACGCTGCAATTGGCCGAAAAGGCGAGCAGCGTCGACTCATCCTCCATGACGTGCGCCAACGCAGCCCCGGTCATCTCCGGGGACCGGGCCTGGCATCGCAAGGTCTCCGGGTCGAGACCGGTGACTGCCAGGAAGCGTCCAAGGCGTGACGCATCCTCTGCGATGAAGAGCAGCGCCCTGGCGGCGATATCCTGGGCACGGTCCATCGTCATGCGCGCCGCGCGGCGGCCGTACTGCATCGTCTGTCTCCTGCTAGCTCACCGCCCGGAGCTCCCCGGGCGACCGAAAGCCGCGACACTGTCCACATCTTAAATGGTTGGTCAGCTCTTTAGGCGACACTCATGTCGGGTCGCGTTCTCGAATCGGTGCATGAACGCTGAAACGTGCCGGGCGGGCGGCAGGCTGATGACATACCAGGAAAACGTGCGCAGTTTCGATAGCCGCTCGCGAAGGCCCGGGCCTTCGTCCAAGACCGTTTTGATCGTCGAGGACAACGAGCTCAACATGAAGCTCTTCCACGACCTTCTCGACGCTCACGGCTACGCGACCATTCAGACACGCAGCGGCATGGACGCCCTCGCGCTCGCTCGCGAGCATCGTCCCAGCCTCATCCTGATGGATATCCAGCTCCCGGAGGTGTCGGGGCTCGAGGTCACGAAGTGGCTGAAGGAGGACGATAGCCTCCGAGGCATACCGGTGGTCGCGGTCACCGCCTTCGCCATGAAGGGGGACGAGGAGCGCATCCGTCAAGGCGGCTGTGAGGCCTACCTCTCCAAGCCGATCAGCATCGGCTCGTTCATCGATACCGTGCGCCGATTCATCGGCGACGCATGATCGTTCTGCTTTCTGTCCGGAAGGTCTCCCCATGACTGCCCGCGTGCTCGTCGTCGACGATATCCTCGCGAACGTGAAGCTCCTGGAAGCCCGGCTCTCGGCCGAGTACTTCGAGGTCCTCACGGCAAACAACGGCCAGGCGGCCCTCGACATCGTCTCGCGTGAGCGGGTGGACGTCGTGCTGCTCGACGTGATGATGCCGGGCATGGACGGGTTCGAGGTCTGCCGCCGCATCAAGCGCGATCCCCGCGTCTCGCACGTGCCGGTGATCATGGTGACCGCCCTCGACCAGCCTTCCGACAAGGTCCAGGGCCTGGAGGCCGGCGCCGATGATTTCCTGACGAAGCCGGTCGACGATATCGCGCTCATCACCCGCGTGAAAAGCCTGGCCCGGCTGAAAGTGCTGGCCGACGAGCTGATGATGCGCGCCTCCACGTCGCAGGATCTCGGCTTGCCGGCCGGTGCGCCAGGTGACTGGACCCAGGCGGCCGCCAGCGGCAGCGTGCTGCTGGTGGAGGACCATGCGCGAACGGCCCAGCGCATCGTCGACGGGCTGTCCAGATCACATACCGTTGCCGTCGAGCGCGACCCTCAGGCGGCGCTTCTGCGGCTATCCGAGCAGAATTTCGACATCCTGATCGTTAGCCTGTCGTTGGTCGGGGCGGATGGGCTCAGACTTTGCTCACAGGTCCGCTCGCTCGACCGCACCCGCCATCTCCCCATCATCATGATGGTCGATCCGGGCGACGAGGCTCGCCTGCTTCGCGGCCTCGATATGGGGGTCAATGACTATGTGCTGCGCCCGATCGATCGCAGCGAGCTTCTGGCTCGGATCAGCACCCAGGTGAAGCGCAAGCGCCACGCCGACCTGCTCCGAGCCCGCCTCGACCAGGGCATGGAGCATGCCATCACCGATGCGCTGACGGGGCTGCACAATCGTCGCTACATGGAGGGGCATCTCGGCACCCTGCTGGCGCAGGCCCTGCAGTCCGGCCGGGCCTTGTCAGTGCTCATCGCAGACATCGATTATTTCAAGAAGGTCAACGACACCTACGGTCACGATGCCGGCGACAATGTGCTGCGGGAGTTCGCCGCCCGGATGCGCCGCAACACGCGCGGCATCGATCTGGCGTGTCGACTGGGCGGCGAGGAGTTCGTCATCATCATGCCGGATACCGACCTCGGGCGGGCGCTACAGGTCGGCGAGAGGTTGCGAGCCTGTGTCGCTGCCGACCCCTTCCAACTCGGTGCTGGCGGGCTGCTGCGCGTCACGGCCAGCGTCGGGGTATCGACGCTGGAGCGCACCGATGATACTCCGGATACACTGTTCAAAAGGGCTGATCTGGCACTCTACTCAGCCAAGCGGGACGGCCGCAATCGTGTCGTCGCAGAAGCGGCGTGAGCCGACAAGGTCGCTGACGACTACGGAGAGACAGGTCTGCGTCTCCCATGGCGTTGGACAGCAAGTAGGAGGTCGATACGCGAAGTTGAGGCCGCCGCGCGATTCTATCGCCGGCTGCCCCAATTCGGCTTTAGCGATGGTATAATGTCACAATCCGCCGCAATCGTACACTCTGCCGCGAGCGGCAACGCAAGGATCGGCCTTGCGAGGTGCCCGAAAGTCTGTCAAGTTCACGCGACGGAGCATCCCACGGACGTGAAAACACAGCTGGCTGTGGCGCTATCAGTTTCGCGGTACGGTACCGAATACCAACGGTAGCGCAAGCTCCAATGGCTGATTTTGGCGCTCTAGTGCCACTCCCACACCGAGCGAAGAACCAACGCCCTCTTTGGTTCAACGCTTGGTAGCCGGACCTGTCGCAGCTCGGAACACTACCCCGCTGCCGAGACGAGCGACGGGTCCGGCGCCGCATCTGGCGCACGGCCCAAAAAATGGCTCATTCAGTAGCCACCATTCTGTCAGGTGCTCGTAGCTGCTCCAGGCGCGTCGGCTATGGAGATCGGCGCTCTACTTGATCTTTGTCTCTTTGAATTCAACGTGCTTGCGTGCCACAGGATCGTATTTCCGCATGACCATCTTCTCTGTCGAGGTGCGCGGATTCTTCTTCGTCACATAATAGAAGCCGGTGCCTGCGGTGCTGAGCAACTTGATTTTCTGAGTGACAGGCTTTGCCATGGGGGTTCCAACGAGATCGCGGGAGCCTAGCTGCTCCGATGTTGCTGCTAGTCATAGCCTCGGGGGCTGCCAAGTCAAGCTCAAGTTGCCGTGCCTTCGAGGGTTATGAGCTGACGCTTGAACGAGCCGTTGCGATTGAAATAGTAGGGCACCGGCGAGGCGCTGTCGCCGAGCGGGCCACGATTGAGGCGATCCCCGAGATCCTCGAGGATGACGCGTGTGATGGGCGGCAGGTCGAGACTGCGAGCCTCCTCCAGCGACATCCAGACGAGATCCGACAGCTCGTCCTCGGGCGGAGTGCCCTGGAATGCGATGGCCGATGCCTCGACGCAGAAAAAGCGGGTGTCAAAGCGCCGAGGACGCCCAGGGGGGGTGATGGCACGGGCAAAGAACGACAAGGGTGCGAGGCGCGGCAGAAACCCCTGCTCGTGGAACCGTCGCCAAGAGGCGTCGGCGACGCCTGCGCCGACCTGGTGTGCGGTGCCGATGATGATGCCAGCTTCCTCGTAGGTCTCACGGATCGCGGCCAGGGCCAGGGCCCGCGCCTTGCTCGCGCTGGCTCCACCCTTCATGTCGACCAGGAGCTTGCTGGTCTCGTGGGCTGCGAGCTCGTCGGCGGCGGCCGCGACGCGATCGGACTTGTCGACACGGCCGCCGGGGAAGACGTACTTGCCGGGCATGAATTTCATGTCGGCTCGGCGGCGTCCGAGAAGCACGCGCGGCAGCGCCTTGGCACGGTCGACCAGAATCAGGGTCGCGGCATCGCGCGGACGGATTGCGCCAGCGCGGGCACCCGGTGACGCGGCGCTTGGCTCGCCGGCTGCGGGCTGCGAGGGCGTCGTGCTCATGCTCGGCCTCCGTTGGCTTGCGTAGGTAGGGCGGCGCCGGGAGGCGGCTCGGGGCTCGCTGGGTCCGGTCCGACACCAAAGCCATGCATGCGCAGCGCCCATTGCCACGCCACGAGCGCGCCTTTGACGACCGGTAGCAGCAAGAGGCTCAGGACGATGGTCATGGGCATCCAGACGGCGAGCTGCACCCAGGTCGGTGGCGCGAAAGCCTGCTCCATGCTGAGAATGCCGCCGACGATGAAGTGACCGACGATGAACATCGTAAAATACGGGGGCGCGTCGTCGGCGCGCTGATGATGCAGCGCCTCACCGCAGCTCGGGCAGTGGTCGGCGACCTTCAGGTAGGCCCGGAACATCCGGCCCTTGCCACAAGCCGGGCAAAGCCCTCTCGCGCCTCTGAGGGCAGCAGTCATGGCAGTACGGGGCTCAGTCACGGCGGCTGGCGCGCCGGACGTGGTCATCTCGATCGGCATCGGGAGCGACTCCACTCTGGACGGTCATTGAGTAGGCAATGCAGGCGGTCGGTCAAGCGGCGCCTCAGCGCAGGGCCTTTGCCGCCTGTCCGGCCCCGGCGAGCTGCCGGCCCCACGGTGTCGCATGCGGCGCCGTCAGCGGCGCCTCGAGCGCCCCCGGCCGAGGCGGCCGGGCAAGGGTCGGCTCTTGCGCCCGGCGCGCTGCAACGCTCGCCCCTCGGTCAGTATCTCGAAGCGCAGGGCGCCGGCGGCCGGGATCGCTTCGACCAGACGCACCTCGACCGTGTCACCCAGGCGATAGCCGACGCCGGTCCGCTCACCGATGAGCGCGTGCTGACTCTCGTCGTGATGCCAGTAGTCGCGCCCGATGGTCGATATCGGAACGAACCCATCGGCGCCCGTATCGCGCAACCGAACGAACAGACCCGAGCGGGTCACGCCGGAGATTCGGGCCGGAAAATCGGCGCCGATCCGGTCGGCGAGATAGGCTGCCAGCAATCGATCTGAGGTCTCCCGCTCGGCGGACATCGCCCGGCGCTCGGCGTCGGAGATCGCCTTGGCGACGTCGGTGAGGCGGGGCTCGGCCTCCTTGGGCAAGCCGTCGTCGCCGAGCTTCAAGGCTCGGATCAGGGCGCGGTGCACGAGCAGGTCGGCGTAACGGCGGATCGGCGAGGTGAAGTGCGCGTAGCGCTGGAGATGCAACCCGAAGTGGCCGATGTTGGCGATCGCGTACTCGGCTTGCGCCTGTGCCCGCAGCACCACCTCGTTGACAAGGTCGCCCGCCGGCAGCGACCGGGCCTGAGCCAGAATGCGGTTGAGCTCGGAAGGGCGCAGGCCTTCGCCCTTCGGAAGCTTGATCTCGAGCGATTCCAGGAACTCGCCCAGCGCCGCCAGTTTCTCCTTCGAGGGCCGGTCGTGCACGCGGTAGACGCAGGGTGTCCGTTGCTGCTCGAGCGTCTCGGCAGCTGCCACGTTGGCCTGGATCATCATCTCCTCGATCAGCCGGTGTGCCTCGAGCCGCTCCGGGATGACGATGCGCGCGACGTGCCCTGCCCCGTCCATGACGATCTTGCGCTCGGGGAGATCGAGGTCGAGCGGCCCCCGCGCGTCGCGGCCGCGCTTGAGGCACTGGTAGGCCGCCCAGAGCGGCTCGAGCGCACGCTGCATCAAGGGCGCGGCCTTCTCACCGGGCTTTCCATCGAACGCGGCCTGGGCATCCTCGTAGGACAACTTGGCGGCCGAGCGCATGAGGCCGCGCTGGAAGATGTGCCGCCGCTTGGCCCCGTTCCGATCGAACGTCATGGTGACGGCCATGCACGGCCGCAGCTCACCTTCGCGCAGCGAGCACAGGTCGTTCGAGATGCGCTCCGGCAGCATCGGCACGACCCGGTCCGGGAAATAGACCGAGTTGCCCCTGAGCTCGGCCTCCCGGTCTAGTCGCGTGCCGGGCTTCACGTAGGATGCGACATCCGCGATGGCGACCGTGACGATGTAGCCGCCCTCATTGCGTGGATCCGTGTCCGGGGTGGCACAAACGGCATCGTCGTGGTCGCGCGCGTCGACCGGGTCGATCGTCAGCAAGGGCAGAGCCGTGAGGTCCCCGCGGCCCAGCGTGTCGAGCTTCGGCAGCTCCTCGGCCTCGCGCCTGACCACCTCCGGGAACTCGTCGGGGATGCCGTAGGCGTGCACCGCGATGAGGCTGATCTGTCGCTGATCCTTCGGATTGCCGAGCGTCTCCGCGACCCGCGCCTCGGGCAAGCCGCCGCGGTGCCGGCCGGCGATGTCGAACCGAACGAGATCGCCGTCCTTGGCTTCGCCTTCGCCACCCGCCCGCACGGGCCAGGTCTTCAGGTCGCGCCTGTCGACGGGATCGATCGACCCTCCGCCCCGCGCACCGGCCCGGAAAATGCCGAGCAGACGGCGCTTCTCGCGAGGCAGCCTCTTGATCGGCTCGGCCTCATGGGCGTAGCCGTCCGTGTCCTGGACGTCGAGCCGCGTGACACGCGCCAGGATGCGGTCGCCGGGCCCCATGGCCATGTCGGCGTCGCGATGGCGGCCTCTGGGCGACATCACCAGGATGCGCGGTCGCGGTCCGGCATCCTCCTCCCAGGTGACGGGCTCGGCGACCAGCTCGCCCTCCTCGTCGCGGTCGATGATCTCCAGCACGGCGACGCTCGGCACCTGGCCGTGACGCTTCAAGTGCTTGCGATTGCCGACGATGGCGCCCTCGGCGGCGAGATCGGCGAGCAGCGATTTCAGCTCGATGCGGTCGCCGCCCTTGATGCCGAAAGCCTTGGCGATCTCGCGCTTGCCGACCTTGCCTTGCGCGTTCTCGAGGTAGCGCACGATCTCCTCGCGCGTCGGCATGCGCCCGACGGGAGCCGCCGGCCTCCGGGAGATGTCTGATCCGTGGCCGGCCCTGCGGTCCTTGCCCGCCCGTCTTTCCTTTGCCATCGGGCCTCACTAGCAGAGTTGGCGCCCGCCGGACAGTGTGACGGCGAGCGCCCGGTAGTCCCGTGCTCCGGTCCGAACTCGGCCTCGCACGCGTCCCACTCGGAGGCGAGGGTTGCAGCGCCCGGCTCGCAGCCCACCTCCTCCGATCTGGTGGAGCGCCAGGGAATCGAACCCCTCGGCAACACCCGTCCGTTTCACAGCCCTCCGGGTTACAGCCGGATGACGGGGTAGCGCTCCCATTGCTGTCCTGCCGACCGGGGCGCCGACGGCCTCCCGGTCAGGTCCTGATTGTGGAGCGGCCGGCGGGGGTCGAACCCGCATCTCGAGCGCTGGCTACGCTCGGCTCTGCCATTGAGCTACGGACGCCAAGTGGCGGACGGCCGACGGTTCGAACGCCACGTCCACGAGAGTGCCCACCCGCTTTCGAGGCGGGCTGCCAGCCATTCCGGCGGGGCCTTCCTCTTCGTGGGTCGCAACCGACGCCCTGCAGAGGCGTCTGTGATCGGCCAGCGGATCATGCCCCCAGCTCGCTGTCCCAGTAGAGATAGTCGAGCCAGCTCTTGTGCAGGTGTCCGCTCGGCAGGCCCTTGCGCGCCGCGAGCAGCTCCCGGCACGAAGGCACCCGCGGCCTCGTCGCCGGTCGCATCGCCAGCGACGAGCCCTTCCGACTGTTGCAAGGCCCGCACGCGGTGACGACGTTGGTCCAACTCGTCTCGCCGCCCTTCGAGCGCGGCAGGACGTGGTCGAACGTCAACGCCGACGCCGGCAGCCGAGCGCGGCAGTACTGGCATGTGAAGCGGTCACGCAAGAACACGTTGTAACGCGTGAACGCCACCTTTTGCCGGCCCTTACGATAGCGCCGCAGGGCGACGACCGCGGGAAGCCGCAGCTCGGTCGACGGGCTGCGAGCCACGGCCTCGTACTCGGCGATGACCGTGACGCGGCCCGACACGACGTCGCTCACGGCAGCTTGCCAGGACATCAGCGAGAGCGGAAACAGGCTCACCGGCCGGAAATCGGCATTGAGCAGCAGTGCGGGGTGGATATCGGGACGCACGACGATCTCCTTTCCGGTCGCCAACGCACGATTGGGCCGGGACCTGGCTCCGAGTGTGAAATTGGAATGGAATATCGAAAGCCGAGCAGATTTCGGCTTCCGATTTATGGCTGCGGGACGACCGGATCCATTTCCTCTCAGCGCGCGACAAACGGTCGAAGAGAAAGCTTCGTCGAACGCGAGCCAACGACAGGTCCGAGACGCCGGCTTCAGCTTGCACCTGCAGCAGCGCAATCCGCCAAGCGCAACGGCCCGCGTGCTCGGAAACCGGCGACGCTACGCCTTCCCATGACGCCAGGAAACGTCGATTGTCACAGCTGACGGCGTGTCGCCCCCCCAAGCGAGCAGAGGAGGGGGTTTCCGCAGGTCAGGCCTGATCCAGAAGCCCATCGTTCGCGCTGGGACCCGGATGACCTGGCATCGCCCCGCCATAGCCGCACACATGAGAGCCGACGCCGAAGCCGGGTCGATACGACCAGGCCGACGTGGCGCAGCGCGCGTTGGCGTTATGTGATGCGATACGCATCGGGCGGCCTCTTGGCTGAGCAGCATTCACGCTGCTGTCCGGAACTATCGACGTCCTTTTCTCCGTCGAAAAGAAAAAAGTCAAGAGAATATGTCCCATCGAAAGCGGGCCTGCCTTCGCGCTCGTCCGATGGAATAGTCCGGTCCCGAGACCGTCGCCGCGATAGCCCGCCGCCGAGTAGAAATACGACGGCGGGCCTACGATCACTTCACAAGCGGCGCCACCGACAAGCCTTTCACCTTGTGTTTGTCGATCAGCCCCTGCACGAAGCCCGACGCCTTTGCCTCCTCGACGAAGGCCGCCAGCCATTTGGCAGCGGCTACGTTCTTCCTGGGTGTGCCGATGGCCTGCTGCACGGCCGAGAACTGGCCGTCGAGGATGCGTGCGCCCGGCAGCTTCTTGACGTCATCGATCAGGCGCGGCCGAAGGCCCGCCAGCACGTCGAGCTTCTCGCTGACGAACTTGTCGAAGGAGGAATCGAGGGTGTCGGTGCGCACCAGCGTCGCGTGCTTGATGTTGTTCTCCAGCCAGAGGCCATAGGCGCTGCGTCCCGTCACCGAGATGCGGATGCCCGGCTTGTCGACCTCCGCGATGCTCTTGATCGGCGAGCCTGCCGGCACGAGATACGTCGCCTCGATCTCGCAATAGGCGGCCGAGAAGGAGATGATGGCGGCACGCTGTGGCTCGGCGCCGATGTTGCCGATATCCCAGACGTCCTTCTCGGCCTGGTCGGCGAGCTCGCCCGGCGACTTGAACGGAATGAGCTTCAGCTTCGCACCAAGCCGGCGGGCAACCTCCACCGCCATGTCCGGCGATACGCCTGTCGGGTCGCCGTCGGCCGTCTTGCCCGTGACGAGCAGGAAGTTCGACATGTTGATGCCGGCGCGCAGCGTGCCCGTTGGCGCAAGCTCGCGGATGACGTCGGAAGACGGGGCCATCGTGTATGCTCCTTGCTGGAAGATGTGGCCGACTGTAGGACCAAGCAGGAGCCGCCAGCAACGCTCATGCTGGCGGGGCCATGGCCGCTGTCCTCGATCGTGCCCGCGCCGTTGCCGCACCGGTATGGCTCCCCTATTGTCCCGCGCCAGTCGGCCCGGACAGTCCGGCACAGACGAGGTTCGACCTCCGTGAAGCTTTCGGATTACTTGATGCCGCGAGGCCGGAACCAGGAGCCGGCCGAGAGCGAGACCGGCCACCCTCCGCGTGCGGGCGCGGCGTTTTCCGCGAGCCTCGCCTTCGAAAACGTGGAGCGCCGCTACGGCGAGGTCAGCGCGCTGGCTGGCGTCACCCTCGCTATAGAGCCCGGCGAGGTGGTCTGCCTGCTGGGACCCTCCGGGTGTGGCAAGACGACCTTGTTGCGCATCGCCTCCGGCATCGAGAAGCCGTCGGCGGGGCGCGTCCTGATCGCCGGCAGCGAGGTGGCCGGACCCAGCCGGTTCGTGCCACCCGAGGCTCGCCACGTCGGACTGATGTTCCAGGACTTCGCGCTGTTCCCCCACCTCACCATCCTCGACAACGTCGCATTCGGCTTGAAATCGCTACCGAAGGCGGACGCGACCCGGGAGGCCCGTGCGGTCCTGGCGCGGGTCGGCATGCTGCGCCACGCCGACAAGTATCCGCACATGCTGTCGGGGGGCGAGCAGCAACGTGTGGCGCTCGCCCGGGCCATCGTGCCGCGGCCCGCCGTCATGCTGATGGACGAGCCCTTCTCGGGCCTCGACGTGCATCTGCGCGAGCGGCTGCAGGAGGAAACGCTGTCGCTGCTGCGTGAGACGCGGGCCACCTCGATCATCGTGACGCATCACCCCGAGGAAGCCATGCGCCTCGCCGATCGCATTGCCGTCATGCGGCGAGGCCGGCTTGTGCAGATGGGCCGCGCGCGCGATCTCCATCGCAATCCGGTCGACCTGTTCGTGGCGCGTCTGTTCTCGGAGATCAACGAGATCCCGTGGAGCGTCGAGGGTGGCGCGCTGAGAACGCCAGTCGGCACGTTCATCGTGCCGGAGTTCGTGGAGGGCGACCGGGCCGTGGTCTGTGTCCGGCAACGGGCCATCGAGGTGGCGCCGCAAGGGGAGGGCCTTCCCGCGCGCATCGTGCGCGTCAAACCGCTGGGCGACGCGGCTCTGGTCGATCTTGCGGTCGAAGGCTTCGACACACTGCTCCGGGCACGCATTCGCGAAAGCGAGCTGCCGCAGTCCGCCGACGTCGGAGTGCGGATCGAGCCCGAGCGTGTATTGGTCTTTCCGGTCGACGACGGTGATGACGACGGGGTTTCGGGTGATCCGCACGAGCAGCCCTCGTGAGCCGTCTTGCCGCGGCGCTCCGTTCACGCTTTATGATTAACGTCGCGACCGACTCGCCACCACGTCGGTCCTCGGCAGAGCGAGCCAAAACAGGGCATCACACCATGACGAGACTCTTCTCCAAGCTGATCGTC
>JANRJI010000152.1:0-3417 GCA_033764055.1 Hyphomicrobiaceae bacterium | reverse complement strand
AAGGAAGAGGGTGCCCGGCCTGAAACCCGGGCCCCCCACGACACCGGCGTCCCCCGCTTCCGCCGGACACGATCCGACCACAGAGAAGCGGCCATGTCGTGTGCTATCAAAACCGGACAACTCCAAGTGCTGTTGACAGAGAGACGACGCCCACTGTCACGCCCACGAGGTGGGGAAGCCGCGGCCGTGGGCAAGCGCCGAGCACGGATCGAGTGAGCCGCGACGGCCGAGCCAAGCGGCAAGCCAAGAAGAGCTGAGGCCTCACCCCACCTGCATACGAATGGCCGCCGCGGCGGCGAGGGGGCCGAGCACGAGGCTCGCGAGCGAGATCGCCGATAGGATCAGGAACGAGGCGCCAAAGGCGCCGGTGCCCAGCACGCTCGCCTCCATGGCGCCGATGCCGAAGATCAGCGTCGGCACGTAGAGGGGCAGCACAAGGAGCGCGATCAGCAGGCCGCCGCGGCGGCTGCGGAGCGTGATCGCCGCGCCGATCGAGCCGATGAAGCTGATGGCCGGCGAGCCGGCGAGCATGGTAGCGAGAAGCGGTGGGTAGGCGGCGAGCTCGAGGTTGAGCATCAGGCCGAGCAATGGCGCCATGCCGACCAGCGGAATGCCGATCGAGAGCCAGTGCGCCAGCGCCTTGGCGGCGGCGGCGGCCTCGAGCGGCAGGGACGCCGTAGCTATCACCTCGAGCGCGCCGTCCTCGTAGTCAGCCTCGAACAGCCGCGGCAACGACAGCAGCGCGGAGAGCAGCAGCGCCACCCACAGGATGCCGGCGGCGATACGCGAGAGCAGGTTGAGGTCCGGCCCGAGGCTCAAGGGCAGCATGGCGACGACGACGAGGTAGAAGCCGAGCGCGGTGCCGAGCGTGCCGCCCTCGCGGAAGGCCAGCGTCAGGTCGCGCGCGAGGAGCGCTCGGAAAGCCGTCATGGCGCCACCCCGCCCGCTGTCAGCGCCAGCTCGCGCATCGGCGCGAAACCGAGCGGCTGGTGCGTCGCCGCGACCACGATGCCGCCGTCGGCGAGGTGGGCGTTGACGGTCGCGGCCAGCAGCCCTTGGCTCGCCGTATCGAGCGAGACGGCAGGCTCGTCGAGCAGCCACACCGGCCGCGGAGCCAGCATGAGGCGCGCAAGCCCCAATCGCCGCTTCTGCCCCGCCGACAGATAGCCCGCGCGGATCGGCGCCAGGTCGGCGAGGTTGAGCCGGTCGAGCGCGGCGGGCACCCCTTCCCCCGGCCCGCCGAGATAGCGTGCCCAGAAGCGGGCATTCTCGGCGACGGAGAGTGACGACTTGATGCCGTTGAGGTGGCCGACGAAATGGCACTGCTGGCCGACCTCGGTGTCGCCGTTGCCTGCGCTGGAGCCTTCGCCAGCCGCGAGGTGGATGGAGCCTTCAGACGGCGCCAGCAGCCCGGCGATGGTCCGCAGCAGCGTCGTCTTGCCGGCGCCGTTGGGACCCGTCAGCAGCAGCGCCTGCCCGCGCTCGGCCCGCAACGACAAGGCGGCGATCACGATGCGCTCGCCACGGCGCACGCTCAGGTTGTCGACGACCAGGGCCATGCGGGTCCGGACGGGAATCGAGTCGGAGGAGGGCACGGGACGGACAGACGGCCCGCCACTCCCCCTTGGCGACACCGGCGCAAGAGCCTTATAAGGCGCGCTTGAGCCCGGAGGCCAGCCCTGAAGGACCGGCCCTTTGCCGTGCACTCGCGTGCCCGGGTTGCATCACGGGTTGCTGGAGACGCACGCCATGAGCCTCACGCCACAATCGCTCGACACATTCAAGTGCCGCAAGACGTTGACCGTCGGCACCAAGACTTACGAATATTTCTCGCTGCCGGACGCCGAGAGGAACGGCCTTGCCGGCATCTCGAAGCTGCCGTTCTCGCTCAAGGTGCTGCTCGAGAACCTGCTGCGCCACGAGGACGGCCGCTCGGTCAAGGCGGACGACATTCGTGCCATGGCGAAGTGGCTCGAGACCAAGACCTCGAAAGCCGAGATCGCCTACCGCCCGGCCCGCGTGCTGCTGCAGGATTTCACCGGCGTGCCCTGCGTGGTCGACCTCGCCGCCATGCGTGACGCCATGGCCGCCATGGGCGGCGACCCGGCCAAGATCAATCCCCTGGTCCCCGTCGACCTCGTCATCGACCACTCGGTGCAGGTCGATTACTTCGGCACGGCCGACGCCTTCAAGAAGAACGTCGCCGTCGAGTACGAGCGCAACAAGGAGCGCTACGAGTTCCTGCGGTGGGGCGGCTCGGCCTTCAACAACTTCAAGGTGGTGCCGCCGGGCACCGGCATCTGCCATCAGGTCAATCTCGAGTACCTCGCGCAGACCGTCTGGACCAAACAGGGCCAGAAGCTCGAGCAGGCGTTCCCCGACACCTGCATCGGCACCGACAGCCATACCACGATGGTCAATGGCCTCGCCGTGCTCGGCTGGGGCGTCGGCGGCATCGAGGCCGAGGCAGCCATGCTCGGCCAGCCGGTGGCGATGGTCATCCCCGAGGTGATCGGCTTCCGCCTCAAGGGCCGGCTCAAGGAAGGCATCACCGCCACCGACCTCGTGCTCACCTGCACGCAGATGCTCCGGAAGCGTGGCGTCGTCGAGAAGTTCGTCGAGTTCTTCGGCGACGGCCTCGACCACCTCTCGCTCGAGGACCGGGCCACCATCGCCAACATGGCGCCCGAGTACGGCGCCACCTGCGGCTTCTTCCCGGTCGATGCCGACACGATGAAGTACTTGAAGGCCACGGGCCGCTCCGCGGACCGCATCGCCCTCGTCGAGGCCTATTCCAAGGCCCAGGGCATGTGGCGCGAGGCGGGCCACGAGCCGGTCTTCACCGACGTGCTCGAGCTCGACATCTCGACGGTCGAGCCCTCGCTCGCCGGCCCGAAGCGGCCGCAGGACCGCGTGCTTCTCGCCGACGCCAAGGCCGGCTTTGCCAAATCCGCGCCCGAGATCGTCAAGGGTGCCGGACCGGGGCACAAGGTGAAGGTGGACGGCCAGAGCTACGAGCTCGGCGACGGCGACGTGGTCATCGCCGCCATCACCTCGTGCACCAACACGTCGAACCCCTCGGTGCTGATCGCCGCCGGCCTCGTCGCCCGCAATGCGCGCGCCAAGGGGCTCCAGGTGAAGCCGTGGGTCAAGACCAGCTTCGCGCCGGGCTCGCAGGTCGTCACCGACTACCTCGACAAGGCCGGCCTCACCGCCGACCTGGACGCCATGGGCTTCAACCTTACGGGCTACGGTTGCACAGTATGCATCGGTAACTCGGGGCCGCTGCCCGAGCACGTCTCGAAGGCCATTCACGACGGCAATCTCGTCGCTGCGGCCGTCCTCTCGGGAAATCGCAACTTCGAGGGTCGCGTTCACGCCGAGGTGAAGGCCAACTACCTCGCCTCACCACCCCTG
>JANRJI010000151.1:0-94846 GCA_033764055.1 Hyphomicrobiaceae bacterium | reverse complement strand
CCGGACCGGAAGCGGGTCGAAAGACGTCGTCCAGTACGCGGGACAGAAGCATGGGTGCCCCCACAGCGTCGCCCGTCTCGGCCAGGCTGCGCATGCTGGCCGTGGCGGCCGGCGTGGCATTGGCTCTCCTCGGCATCGCCGGTCAGCTCGTGCGGCTCGCCCTGGTGCAATCGGGGGAGACGCGGACCGCATCAGCGGAGCCGATCACCCGCACGTTCTCGCGGCCGGATATCGTCGACCGCAACGGCCATCTGATCGCGACAGATGTGGTGGGCCACTCGCTGTTCGCCGATCCCGCCATGCTGCTCGACGCCGACGAGGCGGCCGAGCGGCTCGCGCGCACGCTCCCGGGCCTCGACGCCGCGGAGCTCAGGCGGCAGCTCGCCGACCGCAACCGCCGCTTCCTGTGGATCCGGCGCGGACTGACCCCGCTCGAGGCGCAGCGCGTGCACGATCTCGGGCTCCCGGGGCTCGGCTTCCGTCGCGAGCCGAGGCGGGTCTATCCGGGCGGGACCCTGGTCGGCCATATCGTCGGGCAGGTGAGTCCTGACAACCGCGGCGTCGCGGGCATCGAGCTCAACATCGACGAGACCCTGCGCAGCGAGGCCGTTCAAGGCGCCATGGGCCTGGTAGCCGGGGCCCCGTTGCGATTGTCCCTCGATCTCGGGGTGCAGCACGCCCTCGCCGACGAGCTGGCGACCGCGGCGCGGCGCTATCGGGCGAGCGGTGCGGGGGGTGTCGTCATGGAGGCCTCCAGCGGGGAGATCGTGGCCGCCTACTCGTGGCCGCCGATCGATCCCAACGTGCCGGGCGCGGCGCTGGACCGGAGCAAACCCGACCGGGTGCAAGGCGGCGTCTACGAGCTGGGCTCGATCCTGAAAGCGATGACGGTCGCGATGGCGATCGACGACGGCCTCGCGACGCTCGGCAAGACCTACGATATCGCGCAGCCCATCGTCTTCGGGCCGCACACGGTGCGTGATCTGCACCCACATCCCGGCCCCATGACCGTCCGGGACATCTTCGTGCGGTCGTCGAACGTCGGAGCCGCGTCGATCGCGCTCGAGGCCGGCACGGAGCGCCAGCTCGTGTTCCTGGCGCGCATGGGGCTGCTCGAGCCGATCCGGACGGAGGTGGGGCCCGTCGCGCCGCCGCTGCTGCCGGCTCGCTGGGGCAAGGCCGAGACGGCAACCATCGCCTTCGGCCACGGCCTCGCAGTGGCGCCCATGCAACTCGTGGCTGCTGCTGCGAGCCTCGTCAACGGCGGGCGACGCGTGAAGCCGACGTTCATCGCCGTCGGTAGGCCCAACGTCGAGGGCGAGCAGGTTCTGAAGCCGCGCACCAGTGACGCCATGCGGGAGATCATGCGCCTCAACGTTACGCTGCCTTACGGCACGGGGCGCCGCGCCGACGTTGCGGGCTACCGGGTCGGTGGCAAGACGGGAACTGCCGAGATGCCCGGCAAGGGGGGATATCAGTCGAAGGCGGTGATCGCATCGTTCCTGGGCGCGCTGCCCATGGAAGCGCCGCGCTACGTGGTGCTGGTCTCTCTGTACGAGCCGCAACCAGAGGATGAGGCCAAGGGGGGCATCACGGCGGGTCTCAACGCCGCGCCGGTGACAGGTGCCGTCATCGCCCGGATTGCGCCGATCCTCGGCATCCTACCGCGCCGCCTCGAGGCTGGACCGTGACGGTGCTAGCGCGGACGCGGGGGAGGCTGCAGGCGGCGAGCGTGCAGGATCGAGGTGCGGCGAAGGCGTCTGGGCAAACGGCAGTCTCACGGTGAATGTCGCGCCCTCGCCGAGCACGCCATCGGCTGCGATCACGCCTTTATGGTTCTCCGCGATGCGCCGGCAGGTGGCGAGCCCGACGCCCGTTCCCTCGTACTCGGTGCGCCCGTGAAGGCGCTGAAACAGCTTGAAGAGCTTCTCGGTGGACTTCCGGTCGAAGCCGACGCCGTTGTCCGACACGGTGAGTTGCAGGCTCGGCAAGTCGCCCTCTCCCTGGAGGATCTCGCCGGCAATGCGGATCACCGGCTTGACCCCCGGGCGCGTGAACTTGAGGGCGTTTGCGACGAGGTTCTGCACGAGCTGGCGCATCTGAGCCGGATTGGCCTCGATGGTGGGTAGTCCAGCGAAGCTCACGTCTGCACCAGTCTCCTCGATGCGGACATGCAGGTCGGCCAGCACCTCGCTGAGGATCGTGTTCAGGTCGACGGCCGAGAATGTTTGGCCCTCCTTGTTGAGACGGGCGTAGGCGAGCAGGTCCGTGATCAGGCGCCGCATGCGCGTGGCTGCATCGTTCATCCGCTCGACAAACATGCGACCGTCCTCGGGCAGCCGGTCACCGTAGCGCGTCACCAAGCGCTGCCCGAAAGCCTCGATTTTCCGCAACGGCTCCTGCATGTCGTGGGCTGCGACGTGAGCGAAGTCCTTGAGATCGCGGTTCGACCTCTCGAGCTGACCGATCTTCTCCTGCAGCGAGGCGTTGAGCCGCTCGGCGACCGCGTGGGCGGTGACGAGATCCACATTCGCTTGCGTCAATTGCTCGTGCTGGCGGCGCAGGATCGCATCGGCCCGGCATACGCCGAGCAGCATGGCGAGATAGGTGATCAGCGCCCCTGCGAGCGTCAGAGCGGACTGGATCAGGTTGTCCTGCCGCATTTGCGCGACGTGCGGCGTGATGTCGGTATACAATTCAAAGATGGCGCCGACGACGCCGGAGGCGAACACGATGGGGACATAAGATTCAGCGAGATCGACATCGGCAACCATGCCCGAGAAGGCCGCGAACTCGCCGCGGTAGGACGCTTGGCTCACGGGCGCGCCAGTTCTCACGGCCTTCTGCAGACCTTCGTTGTCGCTTTTGCTCTCGCCGATCTGGGACTTGTCCGACGAGTAGATTGTCAGGCCCTGGGAATTGTAGATCTTCACATTCAGGACGGGCAGGCCGTGCACCAGCTTGCGCACCTGCTCGTCCAGCGCCTTCGTCTCGGGGAGCGCTCGCAGCGCATCGCCGTTCGTCTGGCGGACCGAGGCGAGGTAGCTGCCGTGCTCGATCCAGATCTCGTTGGACAAGGCCCGCGCCAGGGCGCTGTTCTGGCTCTCCGCGACTCTGAGGAGCATGGAGGCGCTGTGCGCGCTGTGATGGGCAATGAGCGCGATCGAGGCGACGGCCGTCACAGCCAATGCGAACATGCTGAAAAATCGGACGAGATGGAAGGGGCCCGAGCACGGTGCCATCGCCCGGCCAGCGGCCTTGGCCGCCGCTGCCAGTCCATGGCGGGCCTGCTCGACCCACCCAGTGCCTGCGGTGGAGGGTAGAGCTATCGAGGCGCTCAGCCGCGATATCGCGTCCGACAATCTTAGTGAGAACATCCCGCGGCCCACTCGCTACCTACGCACAATCGGACAAGATACAGGACGTCAACCACCAATTCGTTAGCGGATCGGACTCTATTCGTCGCTTCGCGTGCCTGCGCCGGCGGACGTGCCTTGCGGCGGGCCGTGAGACCGGGCTGACGCCTGCGGTAGCGCCAAAGCAGACAGGCGGTGATCCATCCGCGCAAGCAGCGTTTGACGGCCTTCCGAACGACTCATAATACGTTAACAATGCTCCCTGCAGCGCGCGATGCACGAGGCTCGGCCGGCTTGAACCTGTCCAGACTGATAGCGAAGGGCGTCGCCATCGAGACGTCGTCCCTCGACCCCGACATCACTGGGTTGACTGCTGACAGCCGTGCCGTGCATCCGGGCACCCTCTTCGCCGCCCTGGCCGGAAGTCGAACCGATGGTGCGCGGTTCATTGCCGACGCGATCGAGCGCGGGGCCTCGGCGATCCTGCTCGGGAACGAGGCAAGGCCTGAGATTCCTGCCGGTGTGGCGGTGGTTCGCGCGTCGGAGCCGCGCCGGGCCCTGGCCCTGATGGCCGCGCGGATGTACGCCCCGCAGCCGGCGACTGTGGTAGCCATCACCGGCACGAACGGCAAGACCTCGATCGCGGAGTTCGTCCGCCAGATCTTCGCCGCCTGCGGTCGCTCCGCCGCCTCGCTCGGGACGATCGGCATCGTCAAGCCCGACGGTGCAATCTACGGCTCGCTGACGACGCCCGACCCCGTGACGTTGCATCGGACGCTTGCCGGGCTTGCTGCCGAAGGGGTGACGCATCTCGCCCTGGAGGCGTCGTCGCATGGGCTCGACCAGTTCCGACTCGATGGCGTCAGGCTTGCGGCGGGTGCCTTCAACAACCTGGGCCGGGACCACCTCGACTACCATCCGACCATGGAGGCCTATCTGGCGGCCAAGCTGCGGCTATGGCAGTTGCTCGAGCCCGGACAGCCGGCGGTCGTCAACGCCGACGGCCAGGCGGGGGCAGAAGCGGTCGCCGCTGGCCGGGCCCGAGGTCTCCGCGTCGTGACCACGGGCCGGACGGGGGACATGCTCCGTCTCGTCGACGTTGCACAGGTCGGTTTCGGGCAGCGGCTGCGGATCGCGCACGGCAGCGTGGAGTGGACGGTCGACGTGCCGCTGATCGGCGCCTACCAAGCCGGCAATGCCCTGGTTGCCGCAGCTCTGGCGATCGAGTGCGGGGAGCGGCTCGAGCCGGTCATCAGGTCGCTGGTCTCACTGCAGGGCGTCAAGGGCCGGCTGGAGGTCGTGGCCGAGACGAGGGGTGGCATTGCCGTGGTCGATTACGCCCACAAGCCCGAGGCGCTCGAGGCGGCGCTGGCGGCGCTGAGGCCATTCGCTACGGGTAAGCTCGTCTGCATCGTCGGCTGCGGCGGCGACCGGGACCGCGGCAAGCGGCCGATCATGGGGCGCATCGCGGCCGCGGGGGCCGACGTCGCCATTATCACGGACGACAACCCGAGGTCGGAAGCGCCGGCACTGATCCGCGCCGAGATGCTGGCGGATGCCCGGGGGGCGCTCGAGATCGGCGACCGGGCCGAGGCGATTCGGGCGGGTGTCCGGATGCTCGGTCCCGGCGATGTGCTGCTGGTCGCAGGGAAAGGTCACGAGACCGGCCAGATCGTCGGCGACGCTGTGTTGCCGTTCTCGGACCACGAAGAGATTCTCCAGGCGGCGAAGGAGCTGGAAGCATGAGTGCGCCGCTCTGGGTGTTCGATGAGCTGGTGCGCGTGGCGGGAGGCACCGCGGACGGCCGGCCGGCGGTTCAGGTCACGGGCCTCTCCATCGACACGCGGACGCTGGCGCCCGGGGATGTCTTCGTCGCGCTCACCGACCAGCGCGACGGTCATGAGTTCGTCGATGGTGCGTTCGCGCGTGGTGCGGCCGCGGCGCTGGTGCGCCGGGACTATGACCGGAAGCCGGGTGACGGCACGCTGATCCGGGTGGACGAGCCGCTGCGGGCGCTCGAGCGGATCGGTGTCGCCGCCCGCCGGCGGTTGGCGCCTTCAGCGCGGGTGATCGCGGTGACGGGCAGCGCCGGCAAGACCGGCACCAAGGAGATGTTGCGCGCGTGCCTGATGGCGTGCGCGTCCTCGCCGGACAGGGTGCACGCGCCGGAGAAGTCGTTCAACAACCACTGGGGCGTCCCGCTGACGCTCGCCCGCATGCCGGCCGATACCGAGTATGCGGTGCTCGAGATTGGCATGAATCACGCGGGCGAGATCCGCCCGCTGACGCAGATGGTGCGTCCGCACATCGCCGTCGTGACGAACGTGCTGCCGGTGCACGTCGGCAATTTCGCGGACGGCATGGAGGGGGTGGCCAAAGCGAAGGCCGAGATCTTCGAGGGACTGGAGCCGGGCGGAGCGGCGATCATCCTGCAGGATAGCCCGCACTCCGAGTTGCTTCGCGCCACGGCAGCCATGGCCGGCGCGCGGGTGCTCACCTTCGGGCCAGGCGGGGGGGCCGATGCCTCGCTCGTCGACATCAGCGAGCAGCCAGGGGCGGGTGCCGAGCCGATCACTGCGATCTCGACGCGCGTCAACGACGGCGGCGAGGGTTTCGGTGTCGAGTACGATCTCGGCATGCCCGGCGAGCATCTGGCGATCAACTCACTGGCGGTCATCCTCGCGCTGCAGCAGCTCGGATGCCTCAAGCCGGCGGCGCTGAGACGATTGGGCGGGCTCAGGCCGGTCGGCGGACGCGGCGCGCGGCAGCTGATCGATACCGGGGAGCGGCCTATCCTGCTGATCGACGAGGCCTACAATGCCAATCCGGCCTCGATGCGCGCGGCGCTCGGAAACCTCGCGGGCGTCCCGGGCGAGGTGCGTCGTGTCGCCATCATGGGCGATATGCTCGAGCTCGGTGCAGAGGCCTCGCGCTATCATGTCGGTTTGTTGGACGCCGCCTGCCGCACCGATCTCGTTCTGTGCTGCGGTCCCCAGATGAAGCATCTCTTCGAGGCCCTGCCCGTCGAAAGGCGCGGTGCCTGGGCGCCGACCTCGGCTGGGCTCATTCCCCATGTCATTGCCACGATCCGGCCGGGTGACGCGGTCATGGTCAAGGGCTCGCTGGGATCGCGCATGGCGCCCGTCGTTGAAGCCATCAAGAAGCACTTTGCGCCATCCCGGCAGGGGGGCTAGAAGGGCTGTCGCGCTTCGGGGGAAGCCTACTGCGCCGCCGGCGCGGACACACGAAAGGTCGAGGGATGCTCTACGAGCTCGTCCAGTTCAGCGACGTGTTCGGTCCGCTGAACGTGTTCCGCTACATCACCTTCCGGACCGGCGGTGCCATCATGACGGCACTGCTGTTCGTGTTCCTGTTCGGGCCGGCGATCATCGACAAGTTGCGCGTCAAGCAAGGTAAGGGGCAGCCCATTCGTGATGATGGGCCGCAGTCGCACATGTCGAAGCGCGGAACGCCGACCATGGGCGGTCTGATGATCCTGTCGGGCATGCTGGTGTCGACGCTGCTGTGGGCGAACTGGCAGAGTCCCTACGTGTGGATCGTGCTGGGCGTGACGTTGTCCTATGGCGCCATCGGCTTCTACGACGACTATCTGAAGGTGACGAAGCAGACGGCCTCCGGCTTCGGCGGCAAGGCGAGACTGGGCCTCGAGTTTCTGGTGGCCGGTGCCGCAGCATGGTTCCTGATGGGGCTCGGCAAGCCGGGCTTCGCCGACGCGCTGACGGTGCCGTTCTTCAAGACCGTCGTCATCCCGCTCGGCTACATGTTCATTCTTCTCGGAATTGTCGTCATCGCCGGGGCCGGCAATGCCGTGAACCTCACCGACGGTCTCGACGGCCTCGCCATCGTCCCGGTGATGATCGCGGCGGCGACCTTCGGCCTGATCGCGTACCTCACCGGTCATGCCGTGATCTCAAAGTACCTGCAGATCCACTACGTGGCTGGCGCGGGCGAGCTTTCCGTCATCTGCGGTGCGCTGATCGGTGCCGGATTGGGCTTCCTTTGGTTCAATGCGCCGCCGGCGATGATCTTCATGGGCGACACGGGCTCGCTGGCACTTGGCGGCGCGCTCGGCTCGATTGCCGTCGCCACCAAGCACGAGGTGGTGCTGGCCATCGTCGGCGGCCTGTTCGTGCTCGAGACGCTTTCGGTGATCATCCAGGTCGCGTCGTTCAAAATGACCGGCAAGCGGGTGTTCCGCATGGCGCCGCTGCACCATCATTTCGAGCAGAAGGGATGGAAGGAGCCGACCGTCGTGGTGCGCTTCTGGATCATCTCGGTAGTGCTCGCCCTCGTCGGGCTGGCCACTCTGAAGCTCAGATAGGCCGCCGTGATCGTGCGCCTCGGAGCGGTCGCTGCCGGAGCCGCCCTTCTGGCGCAAGTTTGCACCACTGGAGCCCAGGACGTGCTCGGCGTAGCCCCGAGCTACTCGAGCCGCCTGCCCGGCACCCTTCCCGGCGGTCCCCTCCCCAACGCTGAAGCCATCACGGCGCGGATCTGGGCGCCGGGGCTGGACGACGGCTATGTGCCGCAGGGCATCAGCGTCATCGACGGCGCGATCTATGTCAGCGGATATCACAGCACCGAGGCCAGCCGGGGACGCGGGGCTTGCCGGCTGTGGCGGATCGATCCTGCGGCCGGTCGCGCTACCGGCATGCTCAGCCTGCCGCCGTCGTGCGGTCATGCAGGCGGCCTCGCCAGGAGCAGGCCAGGCAGGCTGTGGGTGACGGACACGCACATCATGCACGAGATCGCACTCGGCCCGCCCGAGGACGCTGCCATCGGCCGCGTGTTGCGGGAGGTCCGACTCGAGCCGCCGCTCAAGGGCTCGTTTGCAGCCGGAGCCGGCGACGCCATCTGGCTCGGGACCTACGAGCGCGACAAGCCGGGCCGCATCTATCGCGTGGCCCTCGGGCAGATCGGTGACGGCGTGATGAGGCTTCGGGCCGAAGACGCGTCTCACAGCATCGAGCTGCCACAGAAGGCTCAGGGCGCGGCGTTCGACCCTGGCGGGCAGCTCTGGATCACGATCAGCGGAGCGAATCTCGGCGAGCTCGTCCGGATTGACCCTGCCAGGGGGGCTGTGACGGCACGATACCGCCTGCCCGATGGCGTCGAGGATTTGAGCTTCGACGGTGACGGCCACATCTGGACGGTCAGCGAGGCGGGTGCCATGCGCTGGGCCGGATGGGCGACGTTCTTTCCAATCGTATTCAGGATCGATCTGGCACGGCTGAGATGACCGACAGGAAAAAGCCCTCGAAGCGTGAGCTTCGAGGGCGGATGCAGGAATATTCTTGGACAATATGCTCGGCGACGGCACGAGGGAGGAGCAGCCGGCGCCGTAGAAACCCGATCAGTGGCCGTAGTAGGGGGGCGGGCACCACTCGACGGTCGAGGTGCTGGTCTGAGCCGTGGTGAGGGTCGAGGCCGATGCGGCGCCGGCCAGCAGGCCGAGGGCGAGGATGGAGGCGACGAGGGTCTTCATGGGAGGTCTCCTTGGAGATTCAGCATCAGTTGGCGTTGTGTTGGTGGGCTTTCGCAGCTCCGGAAGCGAGCCAGTGCCCGTGTCGGCTCAGTGGCCGTAGTAGGGGGGCGGGCACCACTCGACGGTCGAGGTGCTGGTCTGGGCCGAGGTGAGGGTCGAGGCCGATGCCGCGCCGGCCAGCAGGCCGAGGGCGAGGATGGAGGCGACGAGGGTCTTCATGGGTGGTCTCCTTCAGTGGCTGGTTGTCTCTGATGTCCGGGGCGTTCGCTCGTCCCGTCCGATGAAATGAACTTAACGCCGTTCACTCAGAATGTAAATATGGAACGGATCGGTCCGTAGTAAAATAAATGTGAACGGTGATCCACCGCGACGGACTGAGTGCCGCCAGGACGCCTTTCGCCTGCACGTCGCCCTATCGCGCGGTCCTGCGCCGACGTGATACGGGCATCGGACGGGCGCATCGGCTAGACTGGCGATATGATTCGCGCCTCCACATTCGCCGGCAAGCGCGTCGCCGTGCTCGGTCTCGGCGGCTCTGGGACCGCGACGGTCGCCTCGCTCGTCGCGGGTGGCGCCGACGTCGCCGCATGGGATGACGGCGAGCGCTCGCGCATCGCGGCCGAAAAGTCCGGCGTGCCCCTCGTCGACCTGCGAGTGGCGGACTGGTCGGACTTCTCCGCACTGGTGCTGGCTCCCGGCGTTCCGCTGACCCACCCGAAGCCGCATTGGACCGTCGAGAGGGCGCAAGCGGCCGGGATCGAGGTGATCGGAGATATCGAGATCTTCTGCCGCGAGCGGCGGGCCCACGCCCCGGGCAGCCCGTTGATCGCCATCACCGGCACCAACGGCAAGTCCACGACGACAGCGCTGATTGCGCACATACTGAAGTCTGCGGGTATCGACGCGCAAATGGGCGGCAACATCGGCGTGCCGATCCTGTCGCTCGAGGAGCCGCTCGCTGCTCCTTCGGCTGCAGAGCCGTCACCGGCGCCTCGCACCGCGACGGCGCCGCGCGTCCACGTCATCGAGATGTCGTCGTTCCAGATCGACCTGACGCCCTCGCTGGACCCGACCATAGGCGTTCTGTTGAACCTCTCGCCGGATCATCTCGATCGGCACGGTCCTGCCGACGATGCGGGTCTTGCCATGCGTCGCTACGCGGCGATCAAGGAGCGGCTCGTGATGGCCGCGGAGGTGGCGCTGGTCGGTGTCGACGACGAGCATTGTCTCGCCGTGCTGCAGCGACGTGTTGCCGCTGGGCCGGCAGCGCCTCTCTCGGTCAAGCGCGCGATCCGGCCGGGCTACAGCGTGCACGAGGGGCGGCTGATCTGTGCGGATGCAACGGGGCTTGCCCTCAACCTCGGTACGACCACCGGCATCACCACCCTGCGAGGGCTGCACAACACGCAAAATGCACTGGCGGCTGTCGCCGCCGTGCGCGAGCTCGGCAACAGGTTGGGCTGGCTGTTGACGATCGACTGGCAGGCCGCGCTCGCCGGCTATCCGGGTCTGCCGCATCGCATGGAGCAGGTCGGCCGTTTGGGCCGGGTCGTTTTCATCAACGACAGCAAGGCAACCAATGCCGACTCGACGGAGAAGGCCCTGGCATCCTGGGATCGCGAGATCTTCTGGATCCTGGGCGGCAAGCCGAAGGAGGGTGGCATCCGGCCGCTCGAGCCTTATTTCGGGCGCGTCGCGAAGGCCTACCTGATCGGTGCGGCGAGCGACGATTTCGCGGCGACGCTCGACGGCAGAGTGGCTTACGAGCGGTGCGGCACGCTCGATGTGGCGCTCGTCAGGGCGGCGTCAGATGCGAGCCTGTCCACGGAGGCCGAGCCCGTCGTGCTGCTCTCGCCCGCCTGTGCCAGCTACGACCAGTTCCGGTCCTTCGAGCACCGCGGCGACACGTTCCGCGCGCTCGTGCAGGCTATGCCGGGGGTGATCGCGGGAGCTCATCGATGACAGCGCGGAGGCCACCGCGCCGATGAGACTGACGCGCTCCGACCGGAGCCTCGTCGCCGAATGGTGGTTCACCGTCGACCGGCAACTGCTGGCCGCCCTGCTCGTACTGATCGGGGCAGGGCTGGTGCTGTCGCTCGCCGCGAGCCCGGCGGTTGCAGTGAAGAAGGGGCTGCCACCGTTCTATTTCGCCGAGCGCCATTTCGTGTTTGCCGGGCTCGGCATGATCGTCATGCTGGCGGTTTCGGCGCTCACCCCCCGGACGATGCGGCGCGTCGCGCTGGTTGTGCTCGTGGCATCGATCGGGCTGATGGTTTGGGGCCTCGTCTCCGGCGTCGAGATCAAGGGAGCGCGGCGCTGGGTGCACATCGCGGGCCATTCGCTCCAGCCGTCCGAGATCGGAAAGCCGGCCCTCGTCGTGTTGCTGGCCTGGCTGTTCTCGGAGAGTGCGATCCGCAAGGACGTGCCGGCACTGCCGCTCGCCATGCTCCTCGGGGCCGTGTTCGCGGGCCTGCTGCTGATGCAGCCGGACGTCGGCCAGACGCTGCTGTTGGTGATGGTCTGGGGCTCGCTGCTGCTGCTCTCGGGCCAGCCGCTGAAATGGGCTCTCATGCTGGCGCCGCTCGCCGGTGCCGGCTTTGGCGTGGCTTGGCTTGCCTTCGCCCACGTCCGGAGCCGCGTCGCGCGGTTCATCGACCCGTCCTCGGGAGACACCTACCAGACCGATCGGGCGATCCAGTCCTTCACCGAGGGCGGCCTGATGGGCCGTGGCCCCGGCGAGGGAACCATCAAGTCGAGCCTGCCGGACGCCCATACCGATTTCATTTTCGCGGTGATCGGCGAGGAGTACGGCGCCGTCGCCTGCCTGGCCTTGCTCGCGCTCTACGGGTTCGTGGCCGTCGCCGCGTTCCGGCGGGCGTGGCGAGAGCCAGATGTCTTCGTGCGGCTGGCCGTGATCGGTCTCGCGCTGCTGATCGTGTTGCAGGCGGTCATCAATATGGGCGTCAACGTGGGCCTGTTGCCGGCCAAGGGCATGACGCTGCCGTTCATCTCGGCGGGTGGCTCGTCCAGCCTGGCCACGTCGCTGGCGGCGGGCTTCCTGCTCGGGTTGACGCGGCGGCGGCCGGGTCTCTCCCACCTGAAAAAGCCACAACTGCGGTCGACCCTCGATGGCGTCGTCGTCCGATGAGAGGGGAAGCCACGGCGTGATCAGGGAGACCAGCGAAGGCATACGGCGGGAAGCGGGCGCGAGCGTCATGCTCGCTGCCGGCGGCACAGGCGGGCATCTTTTTCCGGCCCAGGCGCTCGCCGAGGAGCTCGGTCGGCGCGGACTGGCCGTCGACCTGATCACGGACATGCGCGGGGACCGCTACGGCATGGGTTTTCCGGCGCGCAAGGTCTATCAGGTCCCGGCCGCGACGCTGGCCGGCGCCAATCCCCTGACTGCGGCCAGGACGGTGCTCACGCTCGCCAAGGGCGTTCGTGCCGCCGGCCGTATCCTGGCAGAGGTGAAGCCAGGCGCAGTGATCGGCTTCGGCGGCTATCCGAGCTTCCCGCCCCTGGTGGCAGCGAGCCTCAAGGGAATTCCGACGGCGTTGCACGAGCAGAACGCCGTTCTCGGGCGCGCCAACCGCATGTTGGCGCGTCGCGTGACGGCCATCGCCACGTCGTTCGAGACGGTCAAGCTGCTCGAGGGGACGGCGAAGGACAAGGCGCGCTTCACCGGCAATCCAGTGCGCGATGCCGTGATCGAATGGGCCCGGGTGCCATACGAGCCGAGCGGACCGGGCGAGCCGTTTCACCTGCTCGTGTTCGGCGGCAGCCAGGGCGCGCGCTTTTTCTCCGAGACCGTGCCGCCGGCGCTGGCCCAGTTGCCGGAGCCGATGCGACAGAGGCTGAGGGTCGTTCAGCAGGCGAGACCGGAGGACAAGGACGGCGTCATCGCCGCCTACCGCGCCGGGTCCGCTCCGATCGCGGCCACGGTCGAGAGCTTCTTCCAGAACCTGCCGGAGCTGATGGCGGCGTCGCACCTTGTCATCGCGCGGGCTGGCGCGTCCTCCGTCGCCGAGCTGACCGTGCTCGGGCGACCGTCCATCCTGGTGCCGCTGCCTCATGCTCTTGACAACGATCAGCTTGCCAACGCAACTCGGCTGGCCGAGGCCGGTGGCGCCATCTGTCTCGAGCAGCAGCTGATCACTCCTGAGCGGCTCGCGACCCACATCGCCGAGCTGATGGCGGCGCCGGATCAGCTCGCAGCGGGTGCGGAGGCAGCGCGGAGCCAGGGGCGGCCGGACGCGGTGCAGCGGCTCGCCGATCTGGTGATCGGCCTGATGAGTGGCGTTCCCGGGAACGGGTGAGCGTCAGCGTCCTAGTGTCAAGTGTCCTCGCCGTCGGGAGGGTGGCCCGCGGCGGAAATCCACAAGACCTCGAGGGGAGCAACACCATGCAGATGCCCGGCGATCTCGGTCCCATCCACATTCTCGGCATCGGCGGGATCGGAATGAGCGCCATCGCAGAGATATTGCGGGCGAAGGGCTATACAGTGCAGGGGACTGACCAGAAGGAGAGCGCCAACCTCCAGCGGTTGCGCACCAAGGGCATCAAGATCTTCGTTGGTCACGACCCGGCCAATGTCGCAGGCGCGCGCTTCGTTGTCATCTCGACGGCGGTGAAAGCCGGAAATCCCGAGCTCGAGGCGGCTCGGGCCAAGGGCATTCCGATCATCCGGCGTGCCGAGATGCTGGCCGAGCTGATGCGCCTCTACGCGACAGTCTCGGTCACCGGTACGCACGGCAAGACGACGACCACCTCCCTCATCGCCCACGTCCTGAAGGACACCGGTCTCGAGCCGACAGTCATCACCGGCGGCATCATCAACGATTGGGGCTCGAATGCCCGGCTCGGCGCCGGCCCCTGGATGGTGGTCGAGGCCGACGAGTCCGACGGAACCTTCATCAAGATCCCGACACAGATCGGCGTCGTGACCAATATCGACCCGGAGCACCTCGACTATTTCGGTTCGGTCGAGAACATGCACCGGGAGTACGAGACGTTCTTCCGCAACATCCCGTTCTATGGCCTTGCCGTGGCGTGCATCGACCATCCCGTCGCAAGGGCCATGATCGAGAGGCTGCAGCTGCGCCGGGACGGCCGCCGGCTGCTGACCTACGGGACCTCGGCGGATGCCGACCTTCGGCTCGAGCGCGTCAGGGTCGACGGCACCAGCACGATCCTCGATGCGTCCCTCGGGTCGCGGGTTGCGGGCGGGGCCCGGAGGCTGGACAGTTGGACGGTGCCAGTGCCGGGTGAGCACAACGCGCTCAATGCGCTGGCTGCCATCGCGGTCTGCGCCGAGACCGGCATAGCCGACGAGGCGATCCGTGCCGCCATCGCGCGGTTCGCAGGCGTGAAGCGGCGTTTCCAGCCGACCGGCTCCTGGAACGGCATCGCTGTTTACGACGACTACGGACACCATCCCGTCGAGATCGCGGCCGTGCTCAAGGCGGCGCGCGCCGGAGCCAAGGGGCGCGTCATCGCCGTGGTCGAGCCCCACCGCTACAGTCGCGTCAAGGATCTCTTCGGCGAGTTCGCGAGCTGCCTCGGAGATGCCGACGCGGTGATCGTCGCGCCGCTCTACTCGGCAGGCGAGTCGCCCGTGGCGGGCATCGACAACGTCTCGCTGGCGGCAGCCATCGCCAAGGCCGGGCACGCCTCGGTGACGTCCGTCGCGAGCCCCCGCGATCTCGCGCCCGCCATTCGTGCGGTTGGCCGGTCCGGCGACATGGTGCTCTGCTTCGGCGCCGGGAACTCGACGGAATGGGCGCATGCGCTCCCCGACTGGCTGGCCGAGACGGCGCCCAAGCTCGCCGGGAGCGCTGGCTGATGGCGGGGCTGATCGCGGAGCTGGCGTCGGCCCTGCCTGGGTTGAGGGGGCGCCTGACGGGCGACGTGCGTCTCGCCGACATCACATGGTTTCGTGTGGGCGGGCCGGCCGAGGTGTTGTTCACGCCGGCCGACGAGGCGGACCTCGCCTATTTTCTGTCGCGAATCCCGCGTGAGGTCAGGGTGTTCACGCTGGGGCTCGGCTCGAATCTGCTCGTCCGCGACGGCGGCATACGCGGCGTGGTGATCCGGCTCGGCCGTGGCTTCGGGGAGATCGGCGTGGAGGACGGGCACCGCCTGCGCGCGGGCACGGCCGTGCCGGACGTCAAGGTCGCCCGCGCGGCGGCCGACGCCGGCATCACGGGGCTCGCGTTCTATCGCGGCATTCCGGGATCGATCGGCGGCGCCTTGCGCATGAACGCGGGTGCGCATGGGCGCGAGACGAAGGACGCGCTGGTCGAGGCGCGAGCCATCGATCGCATCGGAGCCGTGCACGTGCTGACGAATTCCGACATGGGCTTCACCTACCGCCATTGCAGCGTGCCCGAGGACTGGATCTTCACCGAGGCGACGTACGCCGGCCAGCCCGGCGACCCGTCGAGCATCCTCGCCGAGATGAACGAGGTCGCCGAGTACCGCGAGAAGAACCAGCCGATCAAGGAGCGCACCGGTGGCTCGACGTTCAAGAACCCGCCGGGCAACAGCGCCTGGAGGCTCATCGATGCGGCCGGCATGAGGGGCTTTCGCGTCGGCGGTGCCATGGTTTCCGTGATGCACTGCAACTTCCTCATCAACGACCAGGGTGCCACCGCCGAGGACGTCGAGCGACTCGGCGAGACGGTGCGCGCGCGGGTCGAGGCGCAGTCGGGTGTGACGCTCGAATGGGAGATCATCCGCATCGGCGAGCCGCTGGCGGGCCATGCAATGGGCGAGGCGCTGGCGCTCCCGGTTGCGGGTTTGTCGAGAGCGACGGGGTAACGCACATGACTGGGCAGGCCGAGACGAGGCACGTCGCCGTTCTGATGGGCGGTTGGTCCGCCGAGCGAGCGGTCTCGCTCTCGTCGGGCAAGGAATGCGCCGACGCGCTCGAGGCCGAGGGCTTCCGCGTGACTCGGGTCGACGTCGACCGGCACCTCGCGGCGACGCTTACCGAGCTGCGCCCCGACTGCTGCTTCAACGCGCTGCACGGACGCTGGGGCGAGGATGGCTGCGTGCAGGGACTGCTGGAGGTGCTGGGCATTCCCTACACGCATTCGGGCGTGCTCGCGTCGTCTCTGGCCATGAACAAGGAGGCGACGAAGGAGATCGTCGCGCGGCACGGCGTGCCCGTCGCGGAAGGCGTGCTGGTGCGGCGCGAGGAGGCTTTGGCCCGGCATGCGATGGAGCCGCCCTATGTGGCGAAGCCGGTTGCGGAAGGCTCCAGCGTCGGTGTCGTCATCGTCCGGGGTGGTGCCAATCGCCCGCCCGATGCGATACGGAGCATCGCCACCACCCGCGAAGGGCTGATCATGGTCGAACGGTACGTGGCCGGCCGTGAGCTTACCTGTGGCGTCATCGGCGACAAGGCGACTGGCATCATCGACATCGTGGCTGCGGAGCACCTCGAGTTCTACGACTATGAGGCAAAGTATGCCCCCGGCGGATCCCGGCACATTCTGCCCGCGTCACTCCCCGAGAAGGTCACCAGCGCCATCCAACGGCATGCACTCGCCGCTCATCGGGCGCTGGGGTGCCGAGGGGTGACCCGGTCAGACTTCCGCTACGACGACGAGACGGATGCACTCGCCTTCCTCGAGATCAACACGCAACCGGGTATGACTCCGACCTCCCTGGTGCCCGAGCTCGCCGAGCATGCTGGGATGAGCTACCGGCAGCTCGTCAGATGGCTGGTCGAGGACGCCTCGAACGACCGCTGAGGTGCTGGCCCGCGTCACATGCGCGGTGTTGTCCGCCGCACGCGTCCGACGGCCGACTGCAACCCGCTGCGCCGTCAACACAAAATTAACCGAACTCAACAAATGTCGGATTAATGGCCCGGTCCGCGCCGCGCCATGCCGCTCCCTCCCACGCCGATCCGGCTCGCCCGGTCGGCAGGAGAGTGGAAGGCGCACGCGGACCGCGGCCGATAGGTATTCCGGACATGGATCAGGCGAGGCAGGAGCGAGGGGCGGGATTCTGGTGGCGCGCAGCGGAGCCTATCCCGGCGCGCCCCATGCCGCTCGGACCCATCGATCCCCCGGAGCCCTTCCCCGCGTCGCCGCCCACGTTCGCGCCGCCGGCGGCTGTTCGGCACGGGGCCGGTGGGCTCGCCGAGCCCGTGGGCGAGCAGCCGCGGCTGCCGTCCACCGCCGCGGCGCCCCTCCCGGCTGAAGACCCGCGCAATGCCGGGCGTGCGAAGCTCGGGGACCTGCGCCCTGGCGCGCCTGCGGAGCGCGATGCGCCTGCCCTGCACGTCGAGATCGCGGGCGACCCGGTTATGCCCCGAGACGCCATGCCGGATCCGCAGCCTCCCGCCCGTCGACGTCCCAGGCTGGGGAGGGACGGGCTGCTCGGAGGCCGGCGGTCCTATCTGATGGCCGCAAGTCTCGCCGGGGCCCTCGCTTACGCCTTGGCCAGCGGCTTTGGCCAGAACGTGCGATCGGTGACGCCTCTCTCGGAGCAGCTCGACGGTGCGCTGGCCAAGCTCGGATTCGGCATCAACGAGGTTTCGGTGACGGGGCACAGCCGGACGCTCGAAGGCGAGGTTTTCCGGGCGCTCGGCAAGCTGGACCGGTCGTTGCCAGGCCTCGACGTGGCAGTCGCGCGACGGCAGATCGAAGCACTGCCCTGGGTGGAGACGGCGGTGCTCCACCGCGTGTGGCCGGACAAGCTCTGGATCGAGATCCGAGAGCGAAAGCCGCTCGCGGTCTGGCACGACGGCGAGCGTAGCGTTCTCGTCGACCGGACGGGCCGACAGCTCGCCATTCTCGGCAGCCGGATCCCGGCGGAATTGCCCCGCGTGTCCGGCCCCGGTGCGCCGGACGCCGCGGCAGACCTGCTTGCGCAGATCGACGTCCATCCGGGGCTCAAGGCGAGTGTGGCGGTCGCCCACAGGCTCGGGCTGCGGCGCTGGGATCTGGAGCTGGCGAACGGCACGCGCATCCGGCTGCCGGTGGACGGCCTTGCCGACGGCCTCGCCCGTCTCGTGCGCCTCGACGGAGAGGCGGCACTGCTCGCCCATCCCGGGCGGGTGATCGATCTCCGGCTGCCTGACGTGGTCGGCATCGGGCCGCTTTCAGCGGTGGCTCCGGCGGCGGTGAGCGCCACGACGCCGGTTTCGGCCTCGCGTCCCTCGCGGCAGCTCTAGGAGGACAGTCGTGATGAGTTCCCTCAGAAAGACCGGAGGCAAAGGACCGATCGGCGTGCTCGATATCGGCACGGCCAAAGTGTGTGCCGCGATCACAGCGGCGGACTCCGACGGTGTGCCGATGCTGCTCGGGCTCGGCCACCAGAAGGCCCGTGGCATCAAGTCCGGGATGGTGATCGATCCCGACGAGGCAGAGCGAGCTGTGCGCGCTGCCGTCGGGCAGGCCGAGCGCATGGCAGGGGTCTCATTGGACCGGGTGGTGGTGTCGATCAGCGCCGGGCGCATGAGGTCTACCAGCTTCGTGGCGCGCGCGACGCTCGAGAGTGGCGTCGTCCGAGAGAGCGACATCGACCGCATCCTGGCCGACGGCGAGGCATGGCTCGACAGGTCCGGCCGCGCCGTGATCCAGCTTGGCCGCTCGGGCTGGCGGCTCGACGAGGCGACGGGCATTGCCGATCCGTGCGGTCTTGCGGGGCGCGAGCTGGCGGTCGACCTCAGCGCCGTCACCGCCGATGAGGGCACCGTGCGCAACCTCGTCGGTGTCGTCGAGCGCAGCCACATGCTCGCCGAGCGGCTCGTGCCGGCGCCCTACGCCAGCGGTGTCGCAGTCGCCACCGAGGAAGAGCGCAGGGCCGGCGTGCTCGTGGTCGAGATGGGAGCCGGTGTGACGTCGGTGGCGATCTTCGCAGAGGGTCGCGTCGTCCATGTCGATGCGGTTCCGGTCGGCGGCAATCATCTGACCTACGACATCGCCCGGGAGCTCGTCACGACGATTGCCGAGGCCGAGCGAATCAAGACGCTTTATGGCACACTGATCAAAGCCTCCTCCGACGATGCCGAGATGATCGCGTATCCCGTTGCCGGTGGCGACGAGCCGGGTGGCCTGCATCAGACGTCGAAGGCCCACGTCCGAGAGATCTTAGCCCCGAGAATAGAAGGGCTGCTCGGGCAGGTGGCCGAGCGTATTGACGAGTCCGGGCTCGGCGCGATGGCCACACGTCGCGTCGTGATCACGGGCGGCGCCAGCCAGTTGCTCGGCCTGGACCAGGTCTGGAGTCGGCGCTTTCCCGGCAGCGTGCGGATCGGCAGGCCACAACCGGTTGGCCGTATGCCCGGGAGCATGTGCAGTCCAGCGTTCTCGACTGTTATCGGGTTGTTGCAGGTGGCTGGCATGCCGCCGGACGTTCAGCGCGCGAGTGGCGGTGTGGGATCACGAGACCGCGGCTACCTCGATCGAATCGAGCGTTGGATCCGCGAAAGCTTCTAACCGGCGGCGTGCTCGCCACCGGGGACACCGATGGGCATCGGCCGCCGAGGGCGCGCCGCGACGAGTTCAGGGGATGCGAGCCAATGAGCATCAATCTCGAGCTGCCGAAACTGACCGAGCTCAAGCCCCGCATCATCGTCGTGGGCGTCGGTGGCGCTGGCGGCAATGCCATCAACAACATGATCGCCTCGGGGCTGACCGGGGTGGAGTACATCGCCGCCAATACCGATGCGCAGGCCCTGGTCGGCTCCAGCGCGGAGCGCCGCATTCAACTCGGCGCAAGCCTCACCGAGGGGCTCGGTGCCGGCTCCAAGCCCGAGATCGGCGAGGCCGCGGCAGAGGAAGCGATCGAGGACATCCGCGCCCAGGTCGCTGGAGCGCACATGGTGTTCATCGCCGCCGGCATGGGAGGCGGCACGGGCACGGGTGCGGCGGCCGTAATCGCGCGAGCAGCGCGCGACATGGGGGTGCTCGCCGTCGGTATCGTGACGAAGCCGTTCCTGTTCGAGGGCACGCGGCGCATGCGGACGGCGGAGGCCGGCATCGCTGAGCTGCGCAAGTACGTCGATACGCTGATCGTGATCCCGAACCAGAATCTGTTCCGGATCGCCACCGAGAAGACCACGTTCGCCGAGGCCTTCGTGCTGGCCGACCAGGTGCTCTACTCGGGCGTCGCTTGCATCGTCGACCTGATCGTCAAGGATGGCCTCATCAATCTCGATTTCGCCGATGTCCGCACGGTGATGAGCGGCATGGGAACTGCCATGATGGGCACCGGCGAGGCCTCCGGCGAGCGACGCGCGATGCGCGCCGCAGAGGAGGCCATCTCCAATCCTCTCCTCGACGAGGTGACGCTCAAGGGAGCGAAGGGATTGCTTCTGTCGATCATCGGCGGTCGCGACATGACGCTGTACGAGGTCGACGAGGCGGCGAGCCGAGTGCGCCAGGAGGTCGACCCGGATGCGAATATCATCGTCGGTGCCACGTTCGACGATCAGCTGGGCGACCATATTCGCGTCGCTATCGTCGCGTCCGGGATGAACGGCTCGCTGAGGGACGAAGGCCATGCGAGGCCTTACGCGCAGCCGACCGGACATTCCGAGCGGGGGCACGGGCCGGCCGCGGCCGAGCCTGCTGTCAAGCATCCGTCTGCAGACGCGATACCGCCGCCAGCCCCGCACGGCTCGAAGCCGGCCGGTGCGCCACCCGTCGCTGGCTGGGGGCTGGCAGGAGCGACGGCGGGAACGAGCGGTCATCCGCCGCCACCGGCATCCAAGCCCACCACCGGAGCGCTCGCGGCTCCGTCACCTCCTCCGGCTTCGCATGCTGGTGAGACCGCACCCGCCGAGCCCCGCGAGCTTTGGCGGGGGCCGAACGACGTGATCATCGAGGAGTCGCGGCCACCGAGGTCGCAGGGACCTGCGGGTCGATCGCAGCCCCCGCCGCTGGCACCCGCGGAAACGCCGGATCCGTTCAAGCCCGGTCCGCCGGAGGAGCTCCGTCGCGCCGCCCCTCGCCGGCTGCCCGACCTCGAGGAGTTCCCGGCTGTGGGACAGAGGGAATACCTTGCCAAGTCAGGCCAGTACGACGAGGCCGGACACCGGCCTCCGCCGCCAGTGCACGACAGCCACGGCGCCCGTGATGCGGGGCCTCGCGGGGGCTTGCTGCAGCGCATGATGGGCGGTGGCAGGCGGCATGAGGCGAAGACTGATGATAGCGGCATGCAACGCCGCAATGACAGTGGCGCCAGGACTGGCGGTTTTTTCAACAAAAACAGTAGCTAGAAAATCCTGTTGAATGTCGTCTCTCAGGAGTAACAGAACGAAAGAAAGCGTGATTTGGCGACAATGATGCAAGTTCGTAGTGTCGCTGCAGGGGATACGCCGAATCAGCCGGACGCGGGGGGAACATCGACCTAGGTCGACCGCGTAACGAGCAGCAAGTGCATTGGCGTATCCAGGGGGCGATCTCGAGAGTACAGGCCGACAGGCCGGCGTGCGAGATCGCAGGGGATGAGGGGACGGCGCATAATGTCGAAGCGATTCATCGGCGCTCGCCAGACGACACTCGCGCGCGACGTGACGATCGAGGGCACGGGAGTTCATAGTGGAGCGCCCGTCTCTGTTACTCTCCACCCGGCTCCGGCAGATGCGGGGTTCAAGTTCCTGGTGTCGAAACGAGGTCGGGTTGTCTCGGAGATCCCGGCATCATACACGGCAGTCAAGAATTTGACGCTTTGCACTGTCATCGGTGACGAGCGCGGCCAGACCGTCGGAACGGTCGAGCACCTTCTCTCCGCGCTCCGCGGCCTCTCGATCGACAACTGCTACATCGAGATCGACAGCCGCGAGGTCCCGATCATGGATGGCAGTGCCGAGCCGTTCGTCGAGGCGATCGATCGGGCTGGCACCCGTGAGCTGCCGGCTCCGCGAAAATTCTTCAAGGTGCTCAAGCCGGTGCAGGTCAGGGACGGGGACGCCTATGGCGAGCTGCTACCCCATGCCGGCTTCCACCTCGACGTGGAGATCGATTTCCCGTCGCCGGTCATCGGCCGGCAACGGATCAGCATCGATCTCAACCCCGGCACCTATCGCAACGAGGTGGCGCGGGCTCGCACGTTCGGTTTCATGCGTGACGTAGAGCGCCTCTGGAAATCCGGCCTCGCGCTCGGAGCCTCGCTGGAGAACACCGTCGCCGTCGGCGACGACCGGGTCATCAATCCCGAGGGGCTTCGCTATCCGCAGGAGTTCGTGCGTCACAAGCTGCTCGACGCCATCGGGGATTTGTCGCTGGCAGGGCTCCCTCTCCTCGGCGCCTACCGGTCCGTGCGGGGCGGGCATCGGCTGAACGCGACCGTGCTGCAGACACTCTTTGCCGACAGCGAGGCATGGGCTTTGGTCGAGGCGCCGCGCGTGCGCGACGTGGTCAAGCTGGACCGCTCCTTGGTCGCACCAACCTTCGGCTACGCCGTCGAGACGTCGTGAGAAGCAGTCCGATCTCGTCGCCTCTCCGAGATGTTCAGGTCCTTCCGCGCTCTCGATGCCAGCCACTCGTTCGTCGCGCTTTGCAGGTTCGCCGGAATCAGGGGCTGATGTGTCGCCTCGTTTGTGGTGGGACTGGCAGCGTGATACCAGGGGCCACGAAAGATCGCGATTCGTCCAACGCTCTCCAGTGACCGAGCGGTCCGTGCGGTTCAGAGACGAGATCGCAGCGGAGCCGTCCCATTGTCGTCACGCTTCAAGGGCAGAGATGATCGTGGGGAGATGCAAGCAGAAGTCACGTCGGGATTTTCGGGCGGGGTGCGGGTGTCGCTCGACGGGCGGTTGGCCCGAGGATAAGGGGCACGATGATGATTGACCGCACGAGGACGAGACCAGCGTGGCGCCAGATCGCGGCAGCCGCCATAATCGCCGTGTGCATCTGCGGGTGCGCTTCGTCCAGCGACGTGACAAAGGCACTCAACCCTGATCCGCCAGCGAAAATGTATGCCGATGCCGACGCACTGCTGGCGAAAGGGCGGTTCGAGGACGCAGCCAAGAAATTCGAGGACCTCGATCGCGACCATCCTTACGCAGCCGAAGCACGTCGGGCGATGGTGATGGCCGCCTTTTCCTACCACAAGGCGGGCAAGCATCCGGAAGCGATCGCTTCGGCAAAGCGGTACACGACGCTGCATCCCGGCACCAAAGATGCGGCATTGGCACACCATGTCATTGCATCGTCGTACTTCGCCGAAATCAAGGATCCGGCGCACGACCAGACGGCCGCGCGCAAGGCGCTGGCAGAGCTCAAGATCATTACATCGCGCTATCCCGACAGCCCGTATGCCCGGCAAGCCGAGAATCGGATTCGATTGGCGGAGGATTCGGTTGCGGCGTCGGAGATGAATGTCGGTCGATACTATCTCAAGAACGGTCAGTTCGTCGCTGCTATCAACCGCTTCAAGACCGTTGTCTCCGATTATCAGACGACCCAGCATGTTGAGGAGGCTCTGCACCGTCTCGTGGAGGCGAACGTGGCACTCGGTATCATGCCGGAGGCACAGTCCGCTGCAGCGGTTCTCGGATACAACTATCCGAGCTCAAAATGGTATGAGAACTCCTATGCTCTGCTGGGCAAGCAGGGTCTGAAGCCTCACGAGACGGAAGGAAGCTGGATCAGCCGCCAGTGGAAGAAGCTGCTGCCCGGCGGAGCGCCCGCGCAGAAGCCGCAGCCGGCCGCGGCTCCAAGCGGTGCTCCTGCCGGCGGCCCGGCTCCGGCAACCTCGCCTCCCATCGAGCCGCTGCCGCCCGAGCGGGTTCCGTCGGCGGATACGCCTACCGCGAGCACGAGGACAGGCCGGCCGATGGGCTTGACCGCCGCGCGGTGAGCCTGTCGCCCGGTGATGATGGGCGGTGAGCCGAGGACAGCCGCGTGGCCGTGAGGCGCCATGAGATGGGTGCCCGAAGGCACGGCCGGGGCGTCCCAAATCGTGCCACAGCGGCGACCTCGCCTCCCACAAGGCATCGGTCTCACGCAGCCGATGCCTCAGCGCACCAGTCGCCACAACTCGCGAACGCCGCGATGGTATCCCGAGTCGGGTGGAAAATTGAGCGTCTCCCAGGCGTCCGGCCCGAGCCAGGCCATCTCGGCATGCTCGGGCGAGAGCAAGGGTCCTCCAGTCACGATCACGCTGGGGCGCGCAATGATGAACAGAAAGGCGCCATCTGAGGGCCTTCGACGCGTCCAGGTCACCGCCTCTGAACCGACCCGCAACGACAGATGAGTGCCCAGCTCCTCGCGAATCTCGCGCGCCAGCACCGTCGCGTGCGGCTCCCACTCCTCGCCGACGTCGATGCGTCCCCCGGGAAGCTCCCAATAGCCGCTATCGGCCTCGCGGACGAACAGCGCCCGACCACCGTCGACGATGAAGGCCTTGAGGCTCACCTCGAAGCGCTGCACATCGCGCGCCATGCTGTCGTCCCCCCAGAGATCAACGGAAAAGATAGAGAGGGCTCGACCAGGCGCGGTGGCCGTCCTCCTGAGTGACGCGCACATACAGGCGCGTATCCCCGGCGGCATTCAGGCGAACGCGCCGGCGCAGGGTGACGCGGGTCTGGGTCATCCGTTCCGGCAGTCGGTAGAGCGTGACGGCCCGGTCGAGGCCACCGGCCGAGAAGATATGACGCTCGTAGCCCAACGCGTCGATGGAGCGCTGGCCCCGGGCATGCCGGGTCTCGAATAACACGCGACCTTGGAGCCCGCGCTTGAGCCAGATGTCGATCGCACCGTAATTGCCTGTCGTGACGGCCCGCCAAGCGATGCACCTTGCATCCTGCCTGTAGATGCCGCGGTCCAGGTTCCAGTTGTTGATCACGGCGGTTCGTAGGATCTCGTTGTCCTCGATGGCGAGCGTGCCGTCCCAAGTCGTGGTGCGGGCCCGGCCCCGATACTCGGCTCCCTGATACATGAGGCGAAGGCGGGCCCCGAGATCGGCAGAACTGTAAGGCCGATGGCACTCGACGACGCGGTCGCCATCCAGGAGCTCGACACGCTCGATGGGCGCCGAGCCCACGACGGTCACGGCGACCTCGACGTCCTCGTCCGCGACGCGGGCGATATCCCCCATGATGAGCTTGCGAGACCGCAGGGAGGTGGCGCCGTCGTGAACCGCGGGGTCCCGGAGATAGACCTCGGCGTCGGTGGTGCAGTTGACCGCGACATCCAGCAGCATCCGGTTGCCGGTCGTGCCGTAGTGGTGGCGGCGGCGCATGGCCTCGAAGATCGCGTCCCTGTCGAGACGCTGTGCGATGAAGCAGGTGAGGCCGCCATAGCTGCCAAAGAAGGAGGCGCCAGGATAGCAAGCGCCCGGTCGCCCCTTGTGTCCGTCGGAGTTGCACACCACCCCGACGCGGTAGCCCGCCTCGAAGGCATCCGCCAGCAACCATTCGAATGTGCCCCAGGCGGAATGCACCTCGACCGCTGTCTCCAGCCGTCCGTCGTGGGCAAACAGAATGTCGGCGTAGCGACCACCGACGTGGGCCGCCACTACACAGTCGCGACCGTCCAGCTTGCGGAAAAGCTCGTTGGCATCGTGGGCGTCCGTCGCTTCATCCGCACGATCGACGCAGTCGAATATCTGGGCATGGCTCGACCGGTGGATCGTCTCGCCTTCGTGCCGGAAGTGTACGTTGCGATCGCCACCCACCGCCGTGTTCGCGCTCCACTCGTAGCCCGGGATGCAAACGAACCTGCCAGGCTCGTCGAGCTCCGCCGTTAGATCATTGAGCCCCTTCCAGAATGCGCTCGTTATCTGGAAGTCGTTGCCCTGGTGCCCCATGACGTCGAGAAACGCCTTGTCCCTCCCGAAAAGGAAATAATCACGCGCCGAGTTGGTGCCCAGGGTCTCGTCAGACTGGCCGTGCGTATCGCCCCAGTAGTGGCGCGCCGCATCGGCATCGCCCGTGACCATGATCGGGTTGGAGCGACACAGGAACCGGCCGGCCCCGTCCAGCACATCGATATGACCGTTGCCGCGGGCAGTCAGGCCGTCGACGATCGCAGCAAAGTCCCCAGGATTGAAATCAAGCTGGCCGGGCAATCCGTCGAATTCGCCGACCGGCTCCAGACGCAATCTCTGGCTGAGCAAATTGGATGGGTTTCCCCATTTGTCGTCGGCCTTGACCGCCAACCGAAAGCGCTCGCCTGCGCGAACCAGCGTCGGCAGGACTGCGCGCCACTGGATGCCCGGCCCCGGCGCAATCTCGATCGCCGGACTCTCCGGCAGCGCGACGTAGTCGTAGGTGGCTATGGCGTCGACGAGAACGTGAAACTCGAAGCGCTTCTCGCAATAGGTTTGGAGCCGGATCCCGGGTCCGCCGAACCGGCGATCTCCGAAGCGGATGGTAATTGTATCTCCCGGCGCTAGGAAATGCTTGGCAATCCCGATATAGAGCGATCGGCTCCAGGGTCGGATGTTGCGCTTGAACTCCCATTTCAGCTCGAGCACGGCACCGTTCGATGCCACGGCCGTGGTGTAGCCCTGGCCCTGGGGGTCGTCGAATTGGACCGGACCGAAGTCGGTCGCGAATCGGAAGCCGATCTTGATCGAGCCGGTGTCGTCGACACCGAACCGCCCCGCAGTATAGGTCAACGTGAAGGACTGCAGGGAGCCGGCCTCGAAGGCCCCGGCGGGCTCGAGCTTGGCCGACCCCATGAGGTCCGGGCGATAGTCCGAGGTGGGCACAGGCTGGTCCTGCGGCTGGAAAGCGGATCACACGACCAGACGTAGCTTGCCTCGTCCCTCGTGCCAAGTGGCCGTTCGAGAGGGAGTCGTGGCTCGCGTTCAATTGATGCTGAGCTGCCCGGCGACGTATTGCATCTCCCGGGGCTCGATCAGCCGGGAGTGCGCGATCCGGACGCGATAGAGGCCGCCGTCGAGGTTGCCCGTCCAGAACTCGAGGAATCGCTGCAGCTTCGGGAAACGCGGCGCTAGATCGTAATCCTGCCAGAGGTAGCTCTGCAGCAGCGACGGATGGTCAGGAAGCCGATAGAGAATCTCGGCCGTCGTGAGGCTGTAACCGGCCAGCTGAGCGAGGAAGTCACGGTCTGCCATTGGCGCGTCGTCTCCTGTATGAGGGAAGACTCGACTGATGAAAGATAACCCCGAGGATAGCCCGCGGTTTCCGGCCGGCAACCATTTTTTCTTTCGGTCTCAATTGTTTGGCAGCAGTCGCGCACGGCTGCTAACCTCGCCACCCAGACGCAGGCAGGCCGTTCTCCGGGCCAGCGCATTGCACGGCCTTCCCGAGAGGGCCGCACGTGGCGATTGGTATTGAATTCCCTATTTTCGTGCGGGCAATGTTATTGTAAAGGATTTATTCGTAGGATTAGATCATCGATCGAGTGTCAATTGCGCGGTGATTCTCGGAATGATAAGTCAGCGCGCTTCGTATGGGCCTGGACCAGCATGGAAGGATCGATCTGAATGGCTGCGATCAACGTCGATAAGCTCGCACTGAAGGAGCTTCTGGATCTCGAGAGCCGCGTCAAGAAAGCGATTGTTGTCGCGCGCGAGCGAGAGAAAAACGAGATCCGCCAGGAGATGATGGCCATCGCCGCCAAGCGCGGTCTCTCGATCAACGAGGTCTTCGGCGGTGGCCGGAGCGTGAAAGCCGGCGGCAAGGTCCCCGTGAAGTATCGCAATCGCGATAATCCGACAGACACGTGGACGGGTCGCGGGCGCCAGCCGAAATGGCTGGTCGCCGCACTCAAGAAGGGCGCGAAGCTGGACGACTTTGCAATCTGATCGAATGGTGGCTGCAGCAGCTGTGCGGTGCCGCAAGGTCGCCCGCGCCGATCCCGGTGCGGGCGCTCGAGTTTTGCGAGCGAGCGTGCTCCCAGGAGACGGGCCGGGGGTAGCCGAAGTGACGGAGGTGTCGTCAGCGTCTGCCGCATCTTGAGCGATTTCGACCCTGGGTGCGGGCACTCTATGGAGCCTGCGGCGTCGACGCGCGAAGCCGAGCGGCGAATGCCTTCCTCCGCCGGGCAGGGCTTCGAGCCGGATGAAAACCGTTCCTGCGGATCCCGTCGAAACAGTGAATTTCTATGGCAGCCCTGTCGGGCGTCGCCACAGGATCATCATTTTTGTGCGGTGCAGATGCGATCGGGGTAAGAGCTACGGACCACTCGCAAGCATGTCGATGTCACGACTGATCGCGGAGCGGAACGGGGGCAAGGGAGGTGGCCAGCAGCCGCGGACGGGCGCCAAAGGTGGCGAGCGCCGCAGCAAGGACCCTCGGAGGAGAGAGATGTCCCGCGTCCGCAGAGCCCACGGTTGACCTCGTTGCAGTTGGCGGAACCAGTGCAGCGTCGGCGACCGGCTCGTCGACGGACGCCGCCGCTGCACTTGGCCCCAGTGGCCAAGCACACCGTAGCATCGTGACAGTCCCAGCGGGGGAGCGCCGACCGGCCGCGCCGCCCATGTCCTGAGTTCGTCGGAGGCCCGCCCATGAGCCAACCCGTCACCATCGAAATCGCCGGCAAGTCGATCACCGCTTTCCGCGGGGACCGTCTGCTGGACGCCCTCCACCTCGCAGGGCTGAGCCTTCCAGGCGACTGTCGCAACGGAACCTGCGGACTGTGTCCGCTGAGGCTGGTCGAAGGACAGGTTGCAGGCGGCTCGACGGCTGCGGGAGGTATTCTGGCCTGCAGGGCACGGGTCGAGAGCAATCTCAGACTCGAGCTTGGCGAGCGCGCGACCGTGGCCCCGACCGCCGGCTTTGTGGCGGCAATAACCGATCTGACACTCGACGTCACCGAGGTGACGATCTCGCTCGCGGGTCCTTACTCTTGGCGACCTGGGCAGTATGCTCACGTGACGTTCACGGGATTCCCGGCCCGGGCCTACAGCACCACCGTTGCGCTCGACGGCAGCGACCGACCTGCGAGCCTCAGGCTGCACGTCGCTCGCCTGGATGGCGGCGTCGTTTCGAGCGAGCTCGGGCGACGCATCAATGTCGGGCATCCTGTCTGCCTGGAGGGCCCCCTCGGCTCGGCCGTGCTCGAGCCCAACAGCACGAGGCGGCTCGTTCTGTTCTCGAGCGGCACCGGCTTTGCCCCCATCTGGGCCATCGCGGACGCAGCACTCCGTGAGAACGCGATGCGCCGGATCGTCGTCGTGTCCGGCACACGCGCCCTCGAGAACCTCTACATGGCGGAAGCGCTCGAGCGCATGTCGCGCTGCGCCAACGTGACAGTTCTGCCGGTCACCGCCCAGCCACAGAGCCTCACGCCGATCATCAAGACCGGAACGCCCGTCGATTTCGCCGCCATGATCGCGCCGGGCGACGCCGTGCATGCGGCAGGTCCGGGCGAGATGGTTCAAGCCATCGGAGCATTCGCTGGGGCCGCCGGGGCAACGTTCCGGGCCGACCCATTCACGCCAAGCGCGACCGCCGACGACAGGTGGCTGGCCCAGGCGGCTCGCCGGTTTGCGCCTGTCCCTGCGGAACGGCCGTCCACGCTGGCGGAGCGGCTGGAGGGTGTGCGGCGCCGGGCGGCCTCGATTGCTGCCGAGCAGTTGAACAGGCGCTGACGGGCGCGCCCATAGCAGGGCCGAAATCCATGCCAGCGCAGCTTGCGATGCGGGCGAGCCCCAGAAGCGGCGCCGCAGCCCATTCGGACGACGACGGCATGCCAACCACCTGCCGAGCCTGGTTGGTCGACGGCTGCCGGCGAAGCGATTTGTCCGCCACCGACCGGCCACATGGAGATCATTTCCTCGATCTCGCCGTGCCGCGATGCACGCGCGGCGCCAATACTTACCCATTGACTCGGCGGCCGGCCCGCCGGTTCATGGCTACTGCTAATGGTTTGGGAGATCGCCACAATGACGAAGAATACCATGCCTGGATTCGCCACCCGCGCCATACACGCCGGCGCTGCCCCCGACCCGGCGACCGGCGCGCGCGTGACGCCCATCTATCAAACGACCTCTTTCGTGTTCAATGATGCGGAGCATGCAGCCTCCCTGTTCGGTCTGCAGGCGTTCGGCAATATCTATTCGCGCATCGGCAATCCCACCCAGAGTGTGCTCGAGGCGCGCGTCGCCTCGCTTGAAGGCGGAACAGCCGCGCTGGCAGTCGCCTCCGGGCACGCCGCACAGGCCCTCGTGTTTCACACCCTGCTCGAGTCCGGCGACGATTTCGTTGCGGGGCGGCAGCTCTACGGCGGCTCGATCAACCAGTTCAATCACTCGTTCAAGAAGTTCGGCTGGAACGTGGTCTGGGCGGACTCGACCGATCCCGCCTCGTTCGAGAAGGCGATCACTCCCAAGACGAAGGCGATCATGATCGAGAGCATCGCCAATCCTGGCGGTGTCGTAGTCGACATCGCTGCCATCTCGGCTATCGCCAAGAAGGCGGGTGTGCCGCTGATCGTGGACAACACGCTGGCGAGCCCCTACCTGTGCCGGCCGAAAGAGCATGGCGCCGACATCATCGTTCATTCGCTGACCAAGTTCATGGGCGGTCACGGCAACTCGATCGCCGGCGTCATCGTCGATTGCGGCACTTTCGACTGGGCGAAGTCGGGCAAGAAATATCCGACGTTGACGGCGCCGAACGCGAGCTACAACGGCATGGTGCTGGCCGAGACGTTCGGCGACTTCGCCTTCGCCATCGCCTGTCGCGTGATGGGCCTGCGCGACCTCGGCCCGGCGATCTCGCCGTTCAACGCGTTCATGATCCTCACGGGCATCGAGACGCTGCCGCTGCGTATGGAGCGCCATTGCGCGAATGCCTTGGCGGTGGCGCGGCACCTCGAGAAGCATACGAGCGTGGCGTGGGTGAACTATGCCGGCCTTGAGAGCAACCAGTTCTACGCGATCCACAAGCGCATCTGCCCGGCCGGTGCCGGTGCGGTGTTCACATTCGGCCTCAAGGGCGGCTATGAGGCCGGTGTGAAATTCGTGGGTGCGCTGGAGTTGTTCTCGCACCTCGCCAATATCGGCGACACCCGCAGCTTGGTTATTCACCCGGCCTCCACGACGCACAGCCAGCTGACCAAGGAGCAGCGGGCTGCGGCGGGGGCCGGCGACGACGTCGTGCGGCTGTCGATCGGCCTCGAGGATGCGGCGGACATCATCGCCGACCTCGATCAGGCGCTGGCCAAGGCAACCGCATAGCAACTGGAAGGAGATGCGGGGGCGGGAGACCGCACCGCATCTCCGCAGCCGGGCAATCGCCGGCCCCGGCGACCTTCACCGCTCGGGAAATCTTTCACAGTGGGCGATCAGCCCATCGCCTTGTGGTGCATCCGCTCCGACCAGTTGCTGGTGAGCGCCACGAACAGCCAACGGCTGTGCTCCTTGAGCCGCCGGTAAGCAGCCTTGATGTCGAGCACGAGAGTAATCCGCCGGCTCCGGCTCATCAGCTCGCCCACATCGTGTGTGGCGATGGGGCGGAACCCGATGACCCGAGTATGGAAGCCGTAAGGGCTGTGCGGATCGTCCTCGAAGACATCGGTGACGAGGTGCGTGTAGCCGCGCGCAATGATCTCGCTGAAGGCGGCGCTCATCAGGCTGGTCGCTACCGTGAACCGGCCGCGCCGCTTGGCTACCACCGCGAATCGGCCGACCTCGGCTATGCGCGAGTTGGCGATCATCTCCTCGACCTTGAAGCTCGGGTCGATCAGCTTGAGGCTGTACTTGGCGTACTGCTCGACCGGCGGATCGAACAGGATGCGCAGCACGCCGACAGGCTCGCCATTCATCGTGGTGACGAACCAGGCGATATTGTCCTTGGTCAGGTCCGACGCCGGGATCTGGCTCTCGGGCTCGACGATCCAGCCCTTCTCCCTCGCGTAGGTTTGCCGGAGGACCTCGATCACCTGCTGACGCTCGGCCTCGTCGGTGACACGGCGCGTGATCGAGCGTTCATGGCGTCCCATGGCGGGGCTCCTGTGGAAGTGGCTCCCAGGCCTTTCCCGAGAGTCGCGCAATCTCTGTCATAATCTGCGAGTGCCACAGTCTTACGTCAGCACTCGCAGCCTTGTCGGAGGCCGCATGACCTGGCACCGCCCGGGGCGGCCGAATCGGGGCACCGAACGCGAGGTCCAGGATGGGCCGCTCCGGTGTACCGCCGACGACACGGATACCACCCGCAACAATCGGCACGCCTGTCTCGAGGGACAGGCGGGCTGCCCCGAGGCGGCCTCGGAGCAGACGCTCGGGGTCCCGATTCACCGTGCCCTCGGGAAAGATGCCGACACTATTTCCGGACTTCAGATGCGTGCGCGCGCGCTCGAGTGACGGCTCGGCATGGGCGTAGAGGGGCTTCAGCACGTTGAGGAAGCGTGGACGCGCCGACTTACGCGTCACGACGATCGCGCCGGACCGGCGATACAGGAGACCAACGCCCGGAATCATCTGGAAATTCCAGTCAGCGAGAAAGTGAACTCTACGGCCGTCCCGGTGATACATGAGCAGAGCCGGCAAGGCCAGTGCCTCGAGCCGGGTCGAATGATTGAGCGCGAGAATGAATGGATCGGCCGTCGCGGCGACGTGCTGCAGGCCGGAGATCGAGCGAAAACGATGCAGCACGCAGTAGGAGACGAGACGTGTGAGTGAGCGATCCAGCAGGCCCAACTCCGGCAGCGGCCGACCGAGCAGCTCGACCAGAGACGGTTGCCGCCATGCGGCGTCATGATCGACGCATCCAGGCCGGCCACGGGCGTCCGTCGTCGCCATGTCTTGCGCGTCTCCTTCGTCGCGCAGCCGGTTCCTGCATCGACACCGCGTCCAAGGGCGGTGAGCGCCAACTTCATCGCGGGTTGGAGGACGGCCGTCAACGGCATAAGTGCAGCCGTGCTCTCCGGCCGAGCGATGGGGAGCAGGGTGGCGACGCCCGGCCGCGTCGTCTACGACGCCCGTGTGGCGTCGCCGACGCGGCCATCTCTCGCCTTCTCCTGCCAGATCAGGTGGATATTGCGCGCATAGATCAGCAGGCCCGAGCCCTGTCCGAGCATGAACACCGGATCCAGGCGGTAGACCGCGTAGGCGAACAAGAGTGCCCCACCGGCCACGGAGAAATACCAGAAGACCTCCGGCACGATGGACGCGCGCGCTCGCTCGCTCGCGATCCATTGAATGATGAATCGCATGGAGAACATGAGTTGCGCGACAAAGCCGACGGCGAGCCAGATCAACTCCGCGGTGGAGATGGACGCCCACCAGGCTCCGAGCTGCGTGAGGCTCATGAGACGCCCTCTCCTCCGACAAACGACCAATGGTGGCGACAGCAGCTCATGGCTTGTCGATTCCGCCAGAGCGGCGGGGACCGTCGACCCTCCTCAGCCGGCTCGACAGATCGGAAACCTGACGGCCCTCCGGCAAATCCTCGATGATGGCGGGCACCGTCGTTCGCCGACGCAGCCAGGCAACGCCGACGAGATCATAAACCCCGACCAGGGCACGGCCGAGATTGGTGTATTTCGACTTGCCAGCCACTCTCGGTCGGTCATTGACGGGCTCGTAGGCGACCTCGTGACCGTAGCTCAGGAACAGGGCCGGCAAGTAGCGGTGCATCGAGGTGAAATACGGCAGCCTGAGAAACGCCTCCCGCCAATAGGCCTTGATCCCGCAACCCGTGTCCGGGCAGTCGTCCTTGAGGACCCGGTCCCGCAACCAGTTGGCGAAACGTGAGGCAATGCGCTTGGAGCCTTCGGCCTTGCGGTCGGTGCGGATGCCGCCGACCAGGGCCGGGCCCTTGCTACCCGGGGCCGCGAGACGGCCGATCAGCCGGCTGATGTCGGCCGGGTCGTTCTGGCCGTCGCCATCCATTGTGGCGATCACGGGGCTAGTGGCCGCGAGGATGCCGGTGCGCATGGCCGCGCTCTGGCCGCTCCTCGCGCCGTGGCGCAGGTAACGCAGGCCGGGCAGGGTGCCGCGCGCGATCAGCGTCTTGACCTCGGCGCCGGTGGTGTCCTCGCTGCAATCGTCCACGACGATGACCTCGCCGAGCATCTCGGCAGGCACTACGGCGTAGGTCTCCTCGACAAGGCGTCCGATATTGCCGGCCTCGTTGAGGGCGGGGATGACGACAGAGACACGCATTGCCGCGCCGCCCTTTCTCCAAGATGACGTAGCCGTCGCCGAGCAGGCAGCTCGGACCGATTCCAATCGGACCCACCCGATTCCGCATGTCACAGGCGCCGACGCAAGCCCATGCGCCGAGCTGACGCAACAACGGGCTTTCGCAACTGCACACAACGCGGTAAATGAGCCACAATCTGGGCAACGAGGGAAACCACGGCCCAACCTGGGCGCGGTTGTCCACCGCCAGCAATCGCTGCTGCACTGGCTCGACGTTCCTCACGGGACCCGGGTCGGCCGGTGCGTAGCCGGCGATCAACGAGGGCTCTCCGCGTATGGGTCGCAATCGCCGATGAGACGGTCCGTTGCCATGGCTGCGCCGGGGCTCGCCCGTCCCGCTGCGGCGCCGCTGATATGGGCCGCACTCGCCGCGCTGCTCGCACTCCGGCTGCTCGCTCTGGCTTTCAATGGTACCGATCTGTTTTTCGACGAGGCGCAATACTGGACCTGGGCGCAAGAGCCGGCGTTCGGCTACTACTCGAAGCCTCCGCTGATCGCGGCCCTGATCGGCGCCACGACGTCGCTCTGCGGAGACAGCAGCTTCTGTGTGCGCCTGTCGGCTCCTCTCATGCACACGGCGACGGCGGGCATTCTGTTCCTCATCGGGCGTCGACTCTACGACGAGGAGACGGGGCTGTGGGCCGCGCTGACCTTCGCCACTCTGCCGGGTGTCTCGCTGTCGGCCGGCATCGTGTCGACGGATGTTCCTCTCCTCTTCGGTTGGGCGCTGGCGGTCCTTGGGCTCGTGGGCCTGCTTCAGGAGCGACGGGGCTGGATGCCGGCGCTGGCGCTCGGAGTTGGACTGGGCCTGGGCCTCAATGCGAAATATGCGATGGCTTTCCTGCCGGCGTCGCTGGCGATCTATCTTCTGGTGACGCCGTCGGCACGCGCGCTGCTGCGAGATCCGAGGCTATGGCTGGGAATGGGCCTCGGCCTCGCGATGATCGTGCCGAACCTCGCCTGGAACGCGGCCAATAAATTCGCCACGTTCGCCCACACCGCCGACAATGCCAAATGGACCGGCAGTCTCATCCACCCGGGCAAGGGGCTCGAGTTCATCGGCGCGCAGCTCGCGGTGTTCGGTCCAATCCTCCTCGCAGGTCTGGCGCTGATCTGCCGCAGAGCATGGGTCGAAGGCGCCCGGCCGAGCGACCGGCTGCTCCTGTGCCTCACGTTGCCCGTTCTGGCGGCGATCACGGCGCAGGCTTTCGTCTCACGCGCACACGCCAATTGGGCGGCCACCGCCTACGTCGCGGGCAGCGTCCTGGTCCCGGCCGTGCTTCTCCGGCTGGGGCTCAGCCGTTGGCTGAGGGCATCGCTCGGTCTCCACCTCGCGGTCATGGCAGTGCTCATGGCCGGCACCGCGGCGGCGGGCCGCTTCATCGTGCCGCTCGCCGGCGATCCCTTTCAGCGAACGCTCGGCTGGTCCGAGCTCGGCGAGCGAACGGCCAGGGTGGTGGCCGAAGCCAGGGCCGCGGGACGGCCGGTTCTCGCGGTGATGACCGACGACCGGGCGGTGACAGCCTCCCTGCTCTACTATCTCCGTCACGAGAAGACGCCGATCGTCGCCTGGCGCGACGGCCCCCGGCCTCTCGACCATTACGAGATGTCGCGCCCATTTGCCGGCGCCAGGCAGACGCCGCTGCTTCTGGTCGCAACCAGGCGAGACAGCGATCGCATCACCGGGCGTTTCGGCAGCGCAGCGACGGTCCGCGAGGAAGCGGTGCCCGCCGGCCTCGGCACGCCGCGTCACGTGCGCTTCATCGTGCTCGATGGGTATCGCCCGAACTGAACTGCCTTCCCTTCGGGGGTCCGCCACATCTGAGAGGAGACATGGCAAGCATGACGCTCAAGGGACGTAACGCTGTTGTGACCGGCTCGACCTCCGGCATCGGCCTCGCCATAGCCTGTGCCCTCGCCGAGGCGGGGGCCTGGGTGGTCGTCAACGGCCTCGGCTCCGAGGCCGACAACGCCGAGGCCATTCGGAAGGTGGCCGTTCATGGAACGCGCGTCGTCTTCGACGCCGCCGACATGCTTCGTCACAATCAGATCGCGGAGATGATCGAGAAGGCCGAGCGCGACCTCGGCTCGGTCGATATCCTGGTCAACAATGCGGGAATCCAGCATGTCTCGCCCATAGAGCAGTTTCCGATCGAGAAGTGGGATGCGATCCTCGCCATCAACCTGTCGTCGTCGTTCCACACCATTCGCGCGGCGCTGCCTGGGATGAGGAAGCGGAACTGGGGCCGAGTGATCAACGTCTGCTCGGCGCACTCACTGGTCGCCTCGCCCTTCAAGGCGGCCTACGTCGCCGCCAAGCACGGCCTCGCCGGTCTGACAAAGACGGTAGCGCTCGAGACGGCCGAGACCGGCATCACGGTCAACGCAATCTCGCCCGGCTTCGTGTGGACGCCGCTGGTCGAGAAGCAGATTCCCGATCTCGCGACGTCGCAGGGCATCACGGAGGATGCAGCGAAGAAGCAGGTTCTCGCCTCGCAGCCATCGGGCCGCTTCGTGACTGTCGAGGAGATCGGTGCCCTGGCGGCGTTCCTCGCCTCAGACGGGGCACGCTCGATCACCGGAGCCAACTATTCCATCGACGGCGGCTGGGTCGCCCGCTGATCCCGATCAGTGGATCACGGGGCCTTTGAGGAACTGCCGGCGGTCGGCCGAGCTGATGGACAGGTCGAGCGTACGCCCGTTGCGGCTGATCGTCAGAGGCACCTCGACCCCCGCCTCGCCGAGAGACCAGACCGCCCTGAAGAACGCGGCCAGATTGCGCACGTCACTGCCGGCGACGGAGAGGACGACATCGCCGGACCTGACATCGGCGCGGCGCGCAGGACCGCGTTGCGCCACTCCTGCCACGGCGATGCGATTGCCGACCTCGGTGGCGTAGAGACCGAGCCAGGGCCTTGCCGGTCGGCGCGGTCGGCCGAGCGTCAGCATGTCCTCGAGAATGGGTTTCAGGAGGTCGACCGGGACGATCATGTTGATGTCCTCGGACTTGCCGCCCTTCACCACCTGCTGCACCTGAAGGGAGCCGATGCCCAGCAGCTTGCCGCCCGGGCCGATCATGGCCGTGCCACCCCAGTGAGGGTGGCTCGGCGATGTGAAGATCGCCTGGTCGAGCACGTACTCCCAGTACCCAGCGAACTCCTGGCGCGCGACGATGGTCGCAGCGACCGAGTTCTGTCGTCCACCGGTGCCGGCCACGACGACGGCGTCGCCGATCTGGGCCTTGGAGCTGTCGCCGAGCGGCAGGCTCGGCAGATCCACGCGGGCCAGAGCCTGGACGAGACCGAAGCCCGTCTCCTGGTCGAAGCCGATGACGTGGCCCGGTAGCACTTTGCCGCTCGAAAGCCGGATCCAAACCGTCTCGGCCTCGGTCACGAGGTAGCCGATGGTGAGCACCACGCCATGCTCGCCGATCAGCACGCCGTGGCCCAGCCGCTCGGTGCCGAGCGTCTCTGCGGTGTAGGCATCCGCGGGAACGATGGACTTGAGACCCACGACAGCGGTCAGAGCCTGGTCCAGATCGAACTCGTAGTTCTCGGGTCTTGGCTGCACGGCCGATCACCTCCGTGAGGGCAAGATCGCGTCATGAAGATTAGGCCGTAATGCGCCAGCCGACAATCGTTGACAAGGCATCTTGATAAGCGGCCCGGCCGGCTGTGTCAGATGCGATCCTCAGCGAGGGTAGGAACGCCCTGTGAACGCTGCGACCCGACTGCTCGTTGCAGCAGCGGTCCGGCCGGAGCCGGGCTGCCGAGACGGCTCCGGTGCTGCGCGCCTCACAGCTGTGTCACTCGATTGACCTCGGCTCGGCGCGCTCCGTGGCCTCTCCCGTGTCGGCGTGAACCGTGTCGCGGATCACCCGCTCGGTAACCTGGAGGAGATAGCTCGACAGCGCCTCGTTCAGGGCGGTGAACTCGGGCCACAGAACACCTTCCACGAACGAAGCCGGCGCCCGTACGACGAGGCTTTGGCGCTTCATTCTCGGGTAGCGGTACGGCTCGATGCCATAGCGGCGGCTCAAGGCCAGGAACAGCTTTCGAGACCAGGGGTCGTGGATTGCAAAGCGCATCTCGACCGCGGCCTCGCGCGTGGCCGCCTCGCCGAGACGCGCCCGGATACGTTCCGCCGCAGCCCCCGCCGCCTCCCGCTCGCCGTCGGTTTTCGCACCCGCAAAAAGCGCTTCGATCTTGCGAAGCTTGTCGCGCAACTCGTCCTCAGTGGTCATCGCAGTCGGGTCCCCGCGCGTCCGGTTGCCTCTCCCGCCGACCAGTGTTGTCGCTTGCGGGAGGTCGATTCAAGAGCATGGCGCGCTCATCCCGTTCGAACAATACGCTCGACGGTCGTGACTCGGCCCGCGTCGGACGGCTAGCATCGACCCGCAGCACTGCGGCCGTCTCCGCGACAGATGGCCGGCGGGCGCAGATCGGCGAGCCTGGCGGGAAGGGGCGAAACAGCATGGCAGACGGACCTTTTTCCGGCCTGAAAGTGATCGACTGCGCGAGTTGGATCGCGGGGCCGGCGGCAGCCACGATTCTTTCCGATTTCGGCGCTGATGTCGTCAAGATCGAGCCACCGGGCGCGGGTGATCCCTGGCGGGCGTCGCCACCTGTGCCCGGCAAGACGACGGACTACTGGTGGCAGCTCACGTCGCGCAACAAGCGGAGCCTCGCCCTCGATCTCAAGCACCCTGACGGGCTCGCGGTGCTGCATCGGATGATCGCCTCGACGGACGTCTTCATCACCAACTTCCCGCTCCCCGTAAGAGAGCGTTTGAGAATTGGTGCGAGCGATCTCCTGACGATCAATCCGCGCCTCATCTACGGCTCGATGACGGCTTATGGCGAGGCCGGCGAGGAGGCTGCCCGAACCGGCTTCGATGCAACCGCCTATTGGGCCCGGACAGGCCTGATGCACATGGTCCGCGCGAATACCGAGACGGAGCCGGCCCGCTCGATGCCGGGCATGGGCGATCATCCCACTGCGACCGCACTTTACGCCGCCATCGTCACGGCCCTCTACCGGCGGGAGAGGACGGGGCGGGGCGGGATCGCGCAGTCGTCGCTGCTTCAGAACGGCCTGTGGGCCAACGGCTGTTTCGTGCAGAATCGGTTGTTCGGCGAGCGGGTGACGCTTCGGCCGCCTCGCGACAAGGCGCCCAACGCCCTTGCCAACCACTACCGCTGCCGCGACGGACGCTGGTTCCTGATGGCGCTGCACAACGAGCCGAGGCAGCTCGCGAGCCTGCTGACGGCGATTGGAGCTACGCATCTGGCAGAGGACCCGCGCTTCGCGACGATGCCAGCCCGGCGGTCGAATGCAGGTGCGCTCACCGCCATCCTGGACGAGATTTTCGCCACGCGGGATCTCGTCGAGTGGCGCCGGATTCTCGAGGGGGCGGGCGTCACGTTTGGCGCGGTCTACTCCGTCGACGAGGCGGCGGACGACGCTCAATCGCGCGAGATCGGCGCTCTCGTGCCGTTTGCCGATGGCGATGGCCTCACGGTATCGAGCCCGTTCCATCTCGACGGCGTGGAGAAGACACCGCCGCGCCGCGCGCCATCGGTCGGAGAGCATTCGGCGGCCGTGCTGAGGGACGCAGGCTACTCCCGTGAGGACATCGATCGGCTGAAGGGCCTCGGAGTCCTCGGATAGGGGGCACCCAGCGGCGGCAAAGGCTCCGCTCTGCCTGTCAGTGAGTGTGCGACCGTCGTGCGCGGGCGGTCGCTCAGCTCAAGACCGCGACCTGCTTGCGCGCTATCAGATCGAAATCGATGTCGGCGCCGAGGCCCGGCTTCATCGGTGCATGGACGAGGCCCTTCCCATCCACCTCGATGTCCTTCGCCAAGCCGTACTTCTGTGCTCCATCCGGCAGCAGCACCTCGAAGTACTCACAGTTCCGGATGGCCATGATCAGGTGCAGGTTGGCGACGTTGTTCAACGAGTTGCCGCCGTGATGCACCTCGTAGTTCATGTGGAAGCACTCGGCGAGATGCGCCGTCTTCAGGCAGGCGGTGAGGCCACCTTTGACCGCCACGTCGCCCCTGAGGTAGTCGGTCGCCTGTGCGATCAGCCAGGGCGCGTAGGCGGTATGCCCGCCGGGCGAGTACTCGGTCGCCATGATGGGAATCGAAAGCTGCTTCTTCAGCTTGACGTATCCCGCCATGTCGTCCTCGACGAGTGGGTCCTCGTACCAGTAGAAGCCGAGCCGTTCCGTCGCCTGGCCGACACGTAACGCCGCCACGTAATCGTAGGACCATGTCGAATCGAGCATGATGCGATAGTCGTCGCCGACGGCCTTTCGCACCGCCTCGCAAACCTTGATATCGGCCTCCCACTGCGTCGGGGGATGGATCTTGTAGGCGCCCCAGCCGCGCGATCTGAACGATAGAGCCTCCTCGGCGTAGGCATCCGGTGACGGCAGGACGGCTGACGAGGCATAGGCAGGTGCGCTGGTACGATAGCTGCCCATCAGCTTGTGCACCGGCATTCCCGCCGCCTTGCCGGCGAGGTCCCAGAGGGCCACGTCGATGGCGCCGAGCACGCGAAGCTGGTTGTTCATGCGGGTGCGGCCCCACATACGCTGGAAGTGCCGCTCCCGGTCGAGCGGATCCTCGCCAACCAGCATCGGCTTCAGGATGCGCGGGATGAGCTGCGCATCGTTGCTGGCCGGTCTGCTGGCGGAGCCGAGGAACGAGTGCCCGACGTGCCCCTCGTCGGTGCTTATGGTGACGAGACCGAGGTCGCTTCGACCGGCGAAGCGCCCTGTATGGCGGCCATACTGCGTCGCTGGAATGTCATCCCAGGCGAACAGCGTGACGGTGACATCGGTGATTTTCATGGGAACGCTCCGCTGGCGTGCCGGACGTGGCCGTGCCGAGGATGGTAGCCGCAGCGTCGCGGCGCGCAAGGCGGCGGGCGCCAGCTCCAGCTCTGCTCGGCAACGCCTCGAGATCTACCGAGCATTCCATGCGCGGATTTCCGGCACGCTTTCCTGCGTCCGGGCGTTATCAGACATCTTGCAACCGACCCGGTCCGCCAAATCCCATCGAACGCCGGAGCACAAACTATGGTGACGCGAGCACAGATCGTAGTCCCGCTGGTCGTGGCCATCGTTGCGGCGTTGTCCAATGCGAACGCGCACGCGGAGGATCCCGACCTGATTTTTCGCAAATCGACCGTCTGGAAGTTCCTCTCGCCGGACCACAAGCTGGCGGCCTACGGCATCGACGACCCCGACATCGATGGTGTCGCCTGCCATTTCACCGTGCCGGAGAAAGGCGGATGGACCGGATGGCTCGGCCTATCCGAGGAGCTATCTGACATCTCGCTCGCGTGCAGGCAGGTCGGGCCGATCGTCTTCAAGCGGAAACTCGAGCAAGGCGGCGAGGCTTTTCGGCAGCGCCGGTCTCTCCTGTTCAAGCGAATGCGCATCGTACGGGGCTGCGACACCAAGCGCAACGTGCTGGTCTATCTCGTGTATAGCGACAAGCTGATCGAAGGCAGCCCGAAGAACTCCACCTCGACAGTGGCTGTCATGCCGTGGGGAACGGTGCCGCCGGTCAGGTGCTCGGAGTGGTTCTCGGATTGAGCCCCGGGGTTGCGTTTCGTGATGGAGCCGAGGGGTCGCGTCGATGTCGAAGACGGATCGCGGCCGCTCGCCGTACAGTCAGTTGCCTTCGTAGCCCGTGGCGCAGGACGTGCTAGATCTTCCGGCAAAGCGCCTCGAAGCGGCGTATGGCCTTGTTCGACATCTCGTTAAGGGCGACTGTGCGCAACAGGCGCTTCTCAGGGCTTGTCGAGTGCGCGCAGGGCGAGAAGCTCGAGGAACCTCTCACCGTCGCGCGCTCGTCACGCGGCCGCCGTCGGGATGACTTGGGATGTGGGGAGATGCGACGGTGGACCAAACCGGATGATGCCATGATGGCGAAGAAGACGAAGAAGCTGCCTGCTCCAGTTGATGTCGCGCCTTCGCCCGCCGTGCCGGCAGATGCACGGCCGTCTCGGCGGAGGGCGGGCCCTTCCTACTGGCTCCTCAAGTCGGAGCCGGACGTCTTCTCGTGGGACGATATGAAGGCTCGGGGCGAGGCGGGAGAGCCGTGGACAGGCGTGCGCAATTTCCTGGCGCGCAACAACATGCGCGCCATGCGGATTGGCGACCTCGCCTTCTTCTATCATTCCAACATCGGCAAGGAGATCGTCGGCATCGTTCGCGTCAAGGCACTGGCGCATGCGGACCCCTCCGACGACTCGGGCAAATGGGAGTGCGTCGACGTGATCGCCGTCTGTGACTTGCCGCGACCGGTCTCGCTGGCCGAAGTCAAGGAGAGCAAGCGCCTGGCCAAGATGAGCCTGGTCACCTCCACGAGACTGTCCGTGCAACCGGTCAAGCGGGAGGAATGGCGAGAGGTGTGTCGCATGGGTGGGCTGGACCCCGCTTCGGTCACAGGATGACGCACCTATTCAACCCCGACGCCTTCATTGCCGCGACCACCCACCTTCAACGCACCGGTCTCGTGCCGGAGATCGCCCTCCATCTCGCAACCGAGCCCTATCGCATTTTTCAGACCGCCGACGAGATCGGCGCGGAGAAGCCGTTCTGGGCTTTCGCTTGGCCGGGCGGACAGGCCGTCGCGCGATTTCTGCTCGACAATCCGCACGAGGTGCGCGGCCGGCGTGTTCTCGACATCGGGACCGGCTCCGGCCTGGCGGCGATTGCGGCGCTCAAGGCAGGCGCCACGACGGCCATCGCCAACGACACCGATCCGATTGCATGCGCTGCGGCCCGGTTGAATGCTGCAGCCAATGGCGTCTCGCTCGAGACGAGGGCGACTGACCTGCTCGCAACCGACAGTGACGTCGACCTCATCCTCGTCGGCGAGGTGTTCTACGAGCCGGAGATGGCGATGCGGGTGACGTCGTTTCTTGAACGCACCCGCAGCCGCGGGGTCGATTTGATCTTCGCCGACCGCACGAGCGTTCGCCGCCCTGCCCTCGGCCTCGAGCTGGTCACCGAGGTCGTTGCCCCACTGACGCCGGATCTCGGCATGGACCAGATGGAGCGGGCGCGCATCTGGCGGCTGCCGCCGACGATCACTGTCCCGGCGCGCCGCAGGTCGAGGTCGACAACCACGTGACCCATGCAGCCGATGCTCAGGACTGGCCCCGCTTCATCCGTGCCAACACGCGCCTGATGCCCCCGCCGCTCGTGCCGGAGATCCAGCTCCACCTGGCCGAGGACTCGCTGCCGATCTGGCGCAAGACCGAGGAGGAGCTAGGCGAGATGAACGTGCCGCCGCCGTATTGGGCGTTCGCCTGGGCGGGCGGTCAGGCACTGGCGCGCTATCTCCTCGATACGCCGTCCTGCTCGGGAGGCGCAGCGGTGCTCGATCTCGGTACCGGCTCCGGTTTGACGGCCATCGCAGCCATGAAGGCCGGCGCGGCGTGCGTCCTTGCAGCCGATATCGATCGCCTCGCGCTCGTGGCGACGGGGATGAATGCGGCGGCGAATGCGGTCATGGTGTCGACGACGGCCGACGATCTTCTGGCTGCGGACCCGTCACCCTCATTCTCGGTCGTTCTGGTGGGCGACCTGTTCTACGAGCGCGAGCTCGCCGACCGTGTCCTGGCCTATATCGAGAAGGCGGCCGCCGCGGACGCCGTCGTGCTGATCGGCGATCCTCAGCGCAGCTATTTTCCTCGCGGGCGGTTCGTGCAAGCGGCCGAGTATCGCGTGCCGGTCACCCGCGAGCTCGAGGATGCCGAGATCAAGCGAACGGCGGTCTGGCGTCTCGGCTGAGGCCAGAATCAGGAAGCACGCCGAGATCAGCGTTTCCGCGATGGGCAAGACCGACTCATTGCCGGCCTTCCGCGGCTGCCAGCCGCACGATCTGTTTGCCGACATTGCCCCCCGTCAGCATGTTGACGAGTGCGGCGGGCGCCTGCTCGAGGCCGTCGGCGACAGTCTCGCGCCACCTCAGACGCCCCTCCCGGAACCAGCTCATCAGCCGGTCCAGCGCGGCGTCACGCCGGTCGAGACGCGTGCCGATGCGGAAGCCCTGGATGGTCGCCGACTTGTCGAGCAAGGCCCCGATATGGCCGATGCCGCGGGGCTCGCTGGTGTTGTACTGCGAGATCAGCCCACACAGAGGGATGCGGGCGCCGACGTTGATGTGGCGCAGCGCGGCATCGAGGATTTCGCCGCCGACATTGTCGAAATAGATGTCGACGCCGCCGGGCAGTGCCGCCCCGAGATCCTGCTGGAAGGTCGGCGCCTTATAGTCGATGCAGGCGTCGAAACCGAGCTCCTGCACCACGTGCCGGCACTTTGCTGGCCCGCCTGCGATACCAACAGCCCGGCATCCCTCGAGCTGCGCGATCTGGCCCACGGCGCTGCCGACCGCGCCGGCTGCCGCCGACACGACGACCGTCTCGCCAGCCTTGATGCGGCCGACATCGTGCAGCCCCACCCACGCCGTCGCACCGGACTGACCGACGATCCCGAGCGAGAGTGAGAGCGGCCGCAGGTCGGCGGGGACCAATCGCAAGCCCGTCCCGTCGAGCACCGCGTGCTCCCGCCAGCCGAACTCTGACTGGACAGCGTCGCCCGGCGCGAAATCGGGATGCCGGCTCTCGACGACGATCCCGACGCCTCGCCCGACCATGAGATTGCCCGGCTGCAGCGGCGTGGCATACCCGTGCCCACCGGCCATCATGCGCCGCATATAAGGATCGATCGAGAGATAGTGCGTCCGCGCCAGCACCTGTCCCGGACCAGGTTGGGGAACCGGCGCGTCGACGAGCCTGAAGCAGCTCGAGTCGGGCAGCCCTGTCGGAGTCTTGACGAAATGGATCTCACGGTGCTTCGGCATGCCCAACATGCTCCCTGTTGCGGGGCGCATGGCAGCACGCAAAACGGCGATTGTCACGGCGATCTGAACGCCGGTGTCGCATGGGCGCCTGATCCGACGCTCGTCACGCGAGCTGCTCGAACTCGCGGAGCTGGAGATTCGGCGCCATCTCAGGTCGAAGGGCAGCCGAGACGTCTCGGCTGCCCCTTGCTCTGCGCCCTAGGACCGACGGCTTGCGGACCTGGCGGGCGGATCCGTCGTGGCCGATCAGGCCATTTCGATCTGGCCGGCTTGCTTGCCTCGGCCCTTGCGGTCGTCCTCGAGAACGAAGCTCACCTTGTCGCCCTCTTTGAGGGTGCGGATGCCCGCAAGCTCGAGGGCGCTGGCGTGGACGAACACGTCCTTCGAGCCGCCCTCCGGCGTGATGAAGCCGAAGCCCTTGTCGTAGTTGAAAAACTTGACGATTCCTGAAACCCGCATAGAGGGTCTCCTTTTCCATGCGCGATGAAGCTGATCATCCCGTGCACGCGCATTGCCCGGGCAACACTTAGTTTTTGGAAAAGGCAATGAGCCGATGGCGCTATGCGTCTTTGCCAAAGCCGAGTCAAAGACCCATCATGGGTCGCGCAGCTGTACCGGGTAGATGGGCCGGCCGGTCCGAAATTGCAAGAAATTTCGCGTCCGATGTCGATCAGCCGCGAATGACCACGGCGGCAATCGGTCGTCTCGTCGATTGTGTTCAAATTGCGATCCGTCGCTATGGCCGGCCCTTGACGTTGCACAACCGATCCTCGAAATCCCGTAATATGGCGATAAATGCGGATTAAATTGACATTTGGCACGGCGCATGCAATTCATCATAGCGTCGTTAGAAAAAATGGGCCATCCGACTGCTCGGATTTGGCCTTTCGACAATTCCGGAAAATTGCGCGTCTCCGACGCCGGGCACGATGAGAGGTGGCCCCGCGCGCGGTCGGTTGCGCCACGTCGGGAGAACGGCGTCGCGGAAGCTGCATCCGAGTGGTTTTCCTGAATGCCGGTGATGCCTTCGCCCTCAGCCCTCCGCCACCGGTCGGCGTCCTGTAAGGAGCATTCGTGAGCACACACAAATACCGCATCGGTCAGAGTCTGAAATTTTCCGCACGTCGGATGGGGTCCACCGAAGGCGCCCAGTACTGCAAGGTCGTGCGCTTGCTCCCTCTCGAGGGCAGCGAGCCGCAGTATCGCATCAAGTGCACGAACGAGAACGTCGAGCGCGTGGTCAAGGAATACGCCCTGTCGCACCAGGAGTGACAGGGTTGCCGGTCGCGACGTGCTGCAATGCTCGGGAATGCGCCAAGCATTCCTGCTGCGAGTGAGCGAATGGGTCGCTCGCGAAGTGGAGGCAAATCTGGCCATGCCAGTCAATCGGCGAACGACGACTGTCTGGCGGTTGGGCCTGGGTGATGCACTCCACGGCTGCGATTCCGGACAAGGCTTGCCTCGCGAAGCGGGCCGTAGGATACCGCGCGTGCAGATCCGGTGGCGCAACGCGGTCGAGACGGGGGAAGGTCCAGGCTCTCCGCCACTGCGTGCTGCGATCGCTTCGACCGGGAAACCGAGATCCGCGTTGGCTTGGCGCGTGGGCGCGATGTTGCTCTGTCTGCAGATCGCGGTGCCGTCATCCCTTGCCCGATCGCCTTCGCCTGACGTGCCCGCGAACGCGGTCGGTCGCAGCTACGGGAGCGGATGGGACTGCAAAGCCGGCTTCGTCAGCCGGGGCGGCGAGTGCGCCCGTATCGAGCTCCCGCAGGATGCCTACATCAGTCGCGATGGCTTCGGCCGCGGTTGGGAGTGTCGTCACGGGTTCGTGCGGGAAGGGGAGAGGTGCACGAAAATCGACGTCCCAAAGCACGGGTTCCTCTCCGGCTCGACATATGGTGCTGGCTGGGAGTGCATCCGCGGCTATCGCAAGACGGATAGCCAGTGCGTCGAGATCGAGGTGCCGCCGAACGCCTTTCTGTCCGAATCGGGTTTTGGCCGAGGTTGGCAATGCGAGCGCGGTTTTCGAGAGGTGGCGAACCACTGCGAGGCATTGACAGTGCCGATCAACGCCTATGTCACCAGCGACAGCTACGGTCGCGGATGGGAATGCAACCGCGGTTACCGGCGGTCGGGCGATGCGTGCGCGCCAGTGGTTGTGCCGAAGAACGGATATCTGGATTCGTCGGGCCGCGACTGGAAGTGCGACCGCGGCTACAGGCGCAGTCGCGACTCCTGCGATGCGATCGTCGTGCCTGCCAATGCGTTTCTGGATTCGTCGGGTAACGCCTGGAACTGTGCCAAGCCCTATCGCTTGCGTGGCGATGCCTGTGTCGTAGAGGAAGGCAAATAGGCGGCGTCGAGATGACCAGCTTGGCAACGATGATGCAACTGCTCGAGGAGGTCGCGGCGCTCCTCGAGTCCGGCACGCCGCGTGATCGCAGCGCGGCGCGCCGCAAGCTCGATCGCCTGACGGCGATCTCGGCGACGCTTTCGTTGACGCTGGACACCAGGCGGTGACGCTCTGCGGCCGGCTATGCTGCCACCCGGCATCAGGTGGCGAGCCTGCCGGTGCTATGCGTGCTTATCGAGGTAGGCCTTCGCCGGCCCGGCATCGATCAGCGGCAGGATCTCGAACGTCGCCGGGATGATCTCGGCCCATTCGTTGAGGATGCGGTGCAGCGTCTCGTTGTCGGGCACGTCGAGCAGGGCAACCGCGCCGCGGCCCGTTCGGGCCCAGACATTCTTGCACAGGCCTGCTGCCTGCAGCGGCGCCAGCCACTCCCAGTAGGCTTTCCGCTTCGGCACCATCGCCGATGGCGGCTCGGGACGGGGCGTCGAGATTATCATGAACAGCATAGATTTCGGTCCGTCGTTGTCAGCTCGGGCGGATTGAGAAAGATCGAAAGCTCAAGCCGCGACAATGCCCGGCGGAGCCAAGCTACTCAAGTGCGGCGCGCACCTCCGAGCGGATTCGGTCGATGCTGAACGGCTTCGAAAGGGTGCGTGCCCCGACAATGACCAGGCTGCGGGCGCGCTCCAGCAACTCCTCCGAGCCGGAGATGAAGACGATGCGGATGCCGGTGGCGACGGCGCGGGCACGACGGGCCAGCTCGACGCCATCGATGCCGGGCATCTCGACATCGGCGACGAGAACATCGAAGGCCGAGGTCTTCAAGGCAGCAAGGGCGTCATTGCCATCACCTACCGCCGTCACCACGTGTCCGTCGGTCTCGAGCGCCCGGCGGACGAGGTCCAGGGCCCCTCTGTCGTCATCGGCGAGAAGTATCCGTGCCATTGCAACCTCCGGAATCAGCGCGCGAAAGGCAAGGCGAAGGGCGGTGTCAGCGACTGACCACCCGCCCGACGAAGGGCAGCTCACGATAGCGATTGGCCAGATCCATGCCATAGCCGACGACGAACAGCGGCGGGCATTCGAAGGCGACGAAATCCGCCACCATCGGCACGGCGCGCCGCACGGGCTTGTTCAGCAGTACGCAGGTGAGCAAACGCCGGGCGCCGCGGGCGGCGATCAGGTCCTTTGCGTAGGCGAGGGTCCGGCCGGTATCGAGGATGTCGTCGACAACGAGCACATCGCGTCCGGCAACGTCCAGCTCCATGTCCCGTACCAAACCGACGCTACCGGACGAGATGGTGCCATGACGGTAGCTGGTGAGGGACAGGAAATCGACCTCGGGTGTCAGGCCGGCGCGGTGCATGCCGCGCAGCAGGTCGGCCGAGAACATGAAGCTGCCGGTCATGATCGGCACCACCAGCGGGCGCTCCAGCTCCGCTGCGGCAATCTCCAGCGCGAGCTCGTCGATGCGTCGGGCAATGGCCTCCGGTGAGAACAGCACCTCGAGCCCGGCCTTCGTGTCCGTATCGCTCATGTCGTCTCCGTTCCTGCCCGTGGCTCCGCCGAGGCGACCGTCGCACCGCCCGCCCCGTGCGATCACTGATTCGGGCGCTGACGCCCGTGGCTCCTTCCGTCGATCTCGCCCTGCCCCTAGCAGAATTCGACGACAGCCGGGAGAGTGGTGATGCCGCCTGTCGAGCCGAGCCGATGCAACAGAGTGGCATGGACAGGCAATTTTGCGGCTGGCACCGGCGGGCGGCGCTGCTTTTCACACGATCCGGGCAGCGACCGGGTTTTCCACTCACAGGCCGGCCACATTCCTCGGCAATTGATCGGGCGCAGCGCATCACGCATAAGGGCCGAGGTGGCCTTGCGTCGGCCTCGACGAGGCCGCGGGAATGGCGGCTCGCGCCACGGGGACAGACGTGATCAGGTTGCAAAACGTCGGGCTGCGATACGGCCGTGGGCGCGAGGTGCTCCACGACGTCACGTTCCATATCCGGCCCGGATCGTTCCACTTTCTGACGGGGCCGTCGGGCGCGGGAAAGTCGTCATTGCTGCGCATGATGTTCCTGGCCCAGCAGCCGACCCGCGGCCAAATCATGCTGTTCAGCCAGGACGTCAGCCGCGCCGACGCGACACGGCGAGCGGAGTTGCGCCGACGCATCGGGATCGTGTTTCAGGACTTCCGGCTGCTCGATCATCTGTCGACATGGCAGAACGTCGCCCTGCCGCTGCGTGTCGCGGGCAAGCGGGAGGCCGATTATCGTGAGGACGTGACCGACCTGCTGCAGTGGGTGGGTCTCGGCGACCGCATGCATGACGATCCCTCTGTGCTGTCGGGCGGCGAGAAGCAGCGTGCGGCCATCGCGCGCGCCGTCATCGCCAAGCCCGAGCTGCTCCTTGCCGACGAGCCGACGGGCAACGTCGATCCGCAGATGGCACGACGGCTGCTGCGCCTCTTCATCGAGCTGAACCGGCTCGGAACCTCAGTCATCATCGCCACGCACGACCATCAATTGATGCGCCAGTTCAAGGCGCCGCGGCTGGAGCTCCACGACGGCCATGTCAGGATCGTATGACCGGCCGCCGGGACCTCCCGGCCAGCCATCGCCATTGCCGCCTCCACCGGCTCCGCGCGCCCGGGTCCGCGAGCCCTATTACTCGGCGCCGAGCGAACGGGCCGCGACACCTCACGCCGATTCCCAGGTCTACCCTGAGCCTTACCCCGAGCAGCAGGCCACGGCGCGCACCACGCCACATCCCGCGAGCGAGGCGACCCCGTCCCCGGAGCCGGCGTTCGAGCCGGAGCTGACAGGAAACGAGCGACCGTCGGACCGGCGGCAGCCCCGGACATCCGGCGGTGTCGTCGTGCCCGCGGGCTCCGTGACCAGCCGTTCGCTGACCCTGGTGATCGCCATCATGTGCTTTCTCGCCTGCCTCACGGCGGGCGGCGTCTACATCCTGAACCAGTCGGCGTCCTCCTGGCTGCGTGACATCGCGCGGGAGGTGACCGTCCAGATCGAGCCGCGGGAGAACGTGGATACCGACCGCGCGGTGCGGGATGCGGCCGCGTTTCTCGCCCGCCAGCCGGGCATTAAATCCGTGAAGCCGCTGAACCTCGACGAGTCCTCGGCGCTGCTCGAGCCTTGGCTCGGCAAGAACGACGCCCTCAAGTCGCTGCCTGTGCCGCGACTGATCGCCCTTGAGATCGACGCCGTCGCGCCGCCCGACATGGATGCCTTGCGCGCGCTGATCGCTACCGAGCTCAAGAGTGCAAACCTCGACGATCATCGCCACTGGCAGACGCAGATTCGAACGTTCACCCACACGCTGGCACTCGGTGGTCTGGCCATCCTGATGTTGGTCGGTGCTGCGACGACCGCCATCATCATCTCGGCAACGCGGAGCTCCATGGCCTCCAACCGCGAGATCGTCGAAGTGCTGCATCTCGTCGGCGCGACGGACCGGTACATCGCGCGCGAGTTCGAGCGGCATTTCCTTCGTCTCGGCGTTCGCGCCGGGCTCGTCGGCGCCGGGTTCGCCATGCTGGTGTTTCTGCTGATGCCGTCGGCGATGGATATGTTCGAAGGCAACGTCGTGACCACGGCCGAGGTGCGCCGCCTGTTCGGAGCGGGCATTCTCGACCTGGCGGGCTACGGCGTGCTGGTCATGGTGGTGGTGGTGATCGCTGCGCTGTGCATGCTGACCTCACGGTTCGGCGTCTATCACATCCTCGATCAGCAACGTTGAGCCCTGTCGTCCATCGCCGACCGGCCGGCGGGCTCATCCTCCTGGAAGCGCACGCCAGCCGGCAGCCTTACGGTCTCAGAAGATGAGATAGAGAAGGACGATGACCGCGAGCGGAACACCGAGCAGCCACATGACGAGTCCTGGCAACATGATAGCCTCCATGGGTTTGTGCTGAGACGGGCGTCCGTCATCACCGGGGTGTGAGGAGCTCCTCGTCACGGTGGGTTCCGCCGAGGCTGCCTCCCCACCAGGCCGCCATGCCGGCGAGCATCATCACGACCGCGGTCCAGAAGCCGCCGAATGCCGCCGCCGAGCGGGCTTTGTCGGCCGCCGACTTGGCGGTGGTGATGGCGTCGTTGATGGCGCTGTTGACACGCTGCTTGGCGACCTCAGGAGCGACGCCCGTCTGCCGGGCGACCACCTGCTCGAGGTAGGCACGATCCTCGGGGCTAAGTTCTCCCTTGGCCAACGCGGCCGTGACGATTCGCGTCAGCTCGGCGCGCTGCTGGTCGCTCAGACCCGTACGCTCGCCGGCCGCCGCCGGGGACCGACCCTGATCGCCGCCTGCGGGAGCGACAGGGGCCCGCATCGCGGTATCGATCACACGCTCCGCGACAGGGCCGACGGCAGTGGCGGCGGTCGACGCCACCGACCCGGCCGTGCGCGCGAGCCCGGAGAGGATGGACATCGAGAGCATGGCGCTCACGGCAACGGCGAGAGCCCATACGACGAGACCGTTGATGCCATCGCGGAACCGCACCTCATGGACCACGGCATCGCCGGCTCGCGGACGCATGCGTCCAGCCAGGTAGCCACCCAGCCCCGAGGCGTAGATCTGCACGAGAGCGAACCAGATGGCCGCTGCGATGCCGGCTGTCGAGGCCGAGATGCCCTCGTAGCTCCACGGCGAGACGAGGCTGAGGCCGACGGCTGCTCCGAACATCGAGAGAACGAGGCCCATGGCGACCGCCACTGCAGTGCCGCCGAGGATGGCACTCCAGTCGACATACGAATGCTTCGGTGGAATCGCGAACGCGGCGTCGTGCGGAAGATGGCTCTCCGCGGCAGGTACGACGGTCATGGTGTGGATACTCCTTCATGAATGGCTGACGGCGGGGCTCAGATCCTCTGCAGCAGAGCCAACAGGACGACTACGACCAGGACAGTCGCGAGAATGCCGGATGGGCCGTAGCCCCAATTGGAGGCGTGCGGCCACGCGGGGATCGCGCCGATAAGGGCGAGTACGAGCAGGATGATCAAAATGGTCGGCAGCATCGGAACGCTCCGCTGCGAATTGCGCCTGTTCCTCTGGATCCGTCAGCCTTCGGCTGGCAACGGCGGGCGTGCATCCGCCGTCTGTGTCCACTGAACCTCATCCGGTGCGGGCTAGTTCCGCTCAAGCCATGAAGAAATGCGTTTTCGCGGGTCCGTGCGCCGCGGCCACGCGAGGTGCGCGACCGGAGCCGATTGCAAAGCGCCCGCCGGCCTTCTAGCGTTCGGGGTGGATCACTCAGATAAACGAGCCGGAGGAGGCAGCCCCATGTTCATCCGAACGGTCGAGCGGGACACGTCGCTCGACGCCTTTCGCGCCGAGGTGCGGTCCTTTTGCGAGCAGGAGCTGCCCGCCGCGGTGAAGGCCAAGCAGGCGCGCGGTCAGCACCTCGAGAAGCACGAGTACATCAGCTGGTTGCAGCGCCTGGGCACGCGGGGCTGGAACACGGGCAAGTGGCCCAAGGAGCACGGTGGTCACGGCTGGGAGCCGGCGCAGTTCCTCGCGTTCGCCGAGGAGCTCGGCCGTGCCGGCGCTCCCCCCGTCGTCTCCTTCGGGCCGACGATGGCGGGTCCCGTGATCTACACCTTCGGTAGCGAGGCACAGAAGAAGCAGCACTTGCCCGGCATCATCAAGGGCGACGTGTGGTGGTGCCAGGGGTACTCCGAGCCCGGTGCCGGCTCGGATCTCGCCGCGCTCAAGACGCGCGCCGACCGTGACGGCGACGACTATATCGTCAACGGCCAGAAGATCTGGACGTCGACGGCGCACTGGGCCGACTGGATGTTCGCGCTGGTGCGCACCGACCAGAAGGCCAAGAAGCAAGAAGGCATCTCATTCCTGCTGATCGACATGAAGACGCCCGGCATCACGGTGCGTCCGATCATCGGCATCACGCTTGGCCACCATCTGAACGAGGTGTTCTTCGACAACGTCCGCGTGCCGGTGTCGAACCGCATCGGCGAGGAGAACAAGGGCTGGACCTACGCCAAGTTCCTGCTCGCCAACGAGCGGGTCGGCAACGTCGATGTGGCCAAGGTCGAAGGGAATATCGAGCAGATCCGGCAGCTCATGGCCGAGACGCGCGAGGGCGGCAAGCCACTCTCGGACGATCCGTCGTTCCGCCGCCGGTTGGCGGAGCTCGAGGTGGGCCTCGCGACGGTCAAAGCGCTGATGGCCGACCAGCTGGCGGCCGCCAAGCAGAGCGGTGCTCCGACGCTGATGGGCGCTGCCGCCCTCAAGCTGCGCGGCACCGAGCTGCAGCAGGGCATCCTGCAGACCGGTCTCGACGTGCTCGGCCGACACGGCATGGTCTACCAGAGCGATGCGCTCCATGCCGGCTGGAACGGCGAGATGATCGGCCCGGAGTCCTCGGCCGATGTGATCTACGAGCATCTCTATCGGCGTGCAGCGACCATCTATGGCGGCTCGAGCGAGGTGCAGAAGAACATCATCGCCAAGGGGGCGCTCGGCCTCTGAGCCGCGGACCGAGGGGTGAGCTCTGGCGCAACGCCGATTCACTCCAGGAGATACCGGGCTCGCTGGCCGCATCGGCCGGCTGGCCCACCAAATCGCCTCCCAATCAATCGGATTGCCGGCCTTGCCGGGCTCTCCTGCCCGGCAACGAGCCCTCCGGCAGCAACACCACCGCCACCGCGAGAAGAACCATGCCCTCCCTGTCCAGCGAAGAGCGTCAGCAACTCCACGACAGCCTCGTCGAGATGCTCACAGACAAGTATCCGTTCGAGCAGTGGAAAAAGCTCGCGCGAGCACCCGGTGGCGAAAGCTTCGGCCGTGCCGAGTGGAAGCAATACGCGGACATGGGGTGGCTCGGCATCGCGTTGCCGGAGGAGTCCGGCGGCTCGGCGGGCGGCATGACGGAGCTCGGAATCGTGATGGCTGCAGCGGGCCGATTCCTGCTGCTGGAGCCACTGATCGGCACGGTGGTGCTCGGAGCCAACGCGATCGAGCGGGCGGGCACCTCCAGCCAGAAGGCGTTTCTCGGGCGGATCGCGACCGGCGACATGATCCTGGCGTTCTGCCATAGCGAGCCGGGCGGGGGCTATGACCGCGACTATGTGCGGGCCGTCGCGAGCAAGGACGGCACCGGCTGGAGGATCGACGGCGAGAAGGCGTTCACGCTTGGCGCACATGCCGCAGACCTGCTGGTCGTCTCGGCACGGATCGGCTCGGCAAGCGGCCCCGTCGGCCTGTTCCTCGTGCAGCGGACGGCGGAGGGTGTGTCCCTCAATCAGGCGCCGGCGCTCGACGGCCGGCACGGTGCGGCGGTCCGGCTCACCGGAGTCAAGGTCGGGACCGACGCACGCCTCGGGGACAGCGACGCGGACCGGCTCGGGGTCATCGACGCGTTGATCGACCGGGCGGCAATCTCGGCCTGCGCCGAGGCCGTCGGCGCCATGGCGGCCGTCACCGACATCACGGTCGAGTATCTCAAGACGCGGCAGCAGTTCGGCCAGCCGCTGTCCAAATTCCAGGTGCTGCAACACCGTCTCGTCGACATGAGCGTCTCGACCGAGGAGGCGCGGGCCATCGTGCATGCCGCGCTGCAGGCGCTCGACGACGAGGCCAAGGATGCTGGGCGCACAGTTGCCATGGCCAAGGTCAAGACCGCGCAGTCGTCCCGTTTCGTCGGCGGGCAAGGCATCCAGCTTCACGGCGGAATGGGTATGACGGACGAGCTCGTCGTCGGTCACTACTACAAGCGTCTGACGATGTGCGAGACACTGTTCGGCGATGCGGAGTGGTACCTGCGCCGGATCGGGGCGACGGCCACCTGACACAGGTCAACCGAAGGCATCGGATCATGAGGCGGTGGAGATGCGGCCGGCCTCTCCGACGCCCCGGAATGACGCGGTCCGGCAAATTGGCGGACGACGGCCTTTGCCGCCCCGCCGTCTTCGGCTGCGAGGCAATCGCTGCCGTCGCACTATAGGCGCGCCGGTGCTCTTGCTGTATCACTCGCAGTCGATGGGCGGCGGCGGAAGGCAAACGGCATGAACACCCGGCTCGAGCTCGGCCGCGTCGGCGGTGTGCCGATCTTCCTCGACATGTTCTTGGTGCTGATCCTGATCGTGTTCAGCTACCGCTACTTCACGTCGGGAGACAGCCAGCTGTTCTCTGCGGGCATCCTGATCGTGATCGGGATTCTCGCGTCGATCCTGCTGCACGAGATGGGCCACATGGTCGTCGCACGGCTGTTCAAGGTGCGGACCAGCGAGATCGAGATCGGCGGCCTCGGCGGCCTCGCGCGGTTTGCCACGTCGCTGCCGAACTCCGTTCTGGCACGGGCAGCGATCTATCTCGCCGGGCCGGTGGCCAACCTCGGGCTGTGGCAAGGCTTCGAGGCGCTCTCGACCGGGTCCTGGGGGATCGGCAAGCCGCATCTGGCCATCGCCATGGGCACGCTCGGGGTCATCAATTGGTGGCTCATGGTGTTCAATATGCTACCCTCCTTTCCGCTCGACGGCGGCCGCACGCTCGAGGCACTGCTCGGCCCGCTGCTCGGACCCGTCTGGTCGATCCGGGTGGTGGCCGGTCTCGGCCTCGCCGTGACGGCGCTCTGCCTCTGGATGGCACTGCCAACGAACCTCTGGATGCTTCTGGTCGCCTTCGCCCTGTTCCAGACGAACTGGGCGGCGCTGGACAGCGTCGGTGGATTCAAGGGGAACGGGCGGGGGCGGTAGAGCTCCTCCTGCACGTCTCAGTCTGGATGCCCACTCTCGCCTGAAGCAGGATCGTAACGGCCACCGCCGAGGCGCTCGTGGCCCCACGTCATGATCTGCATCAGGATAGGCTCCAGGGAGCGCCCCTCGGCCGTCAAATGGTAAGCGTAGCGAACGGGCCTCTCCTGATAGGCTTCGCGCCGCACCAGACCCCATTCCACGAGCCGCTTCAGCCGGTCGGACAGGATGTTCGACGGGATGCGCTCAGCGCTGTCCTGCAGGGCCTGGAAGGTATGTTTCCCGTGCCACATCAGGTCTCGGACGATGAGCAAGGTCCACTTGTCGCCCACGAGCTCCAGCGTGCGCGCGATCGAGCATGTCGATCGGAAATGGTGGTTGTCCATCACAACGCTCCTCACCTCGACAATCCGTGACAGTCGGACGCGATCCTCCGAGAGCCTAATCGAGTCACTTGTAATTTTAAAGTGTCTTGAGTAATGTCACTTTTGTTATGCAAGTGACTATTCCGGCTTGGGGCTCGAACTGCAAGGATATGCGATGACCAAGATCGTGCAGGCTCATCTGGCTGCGGCCGTCGCGGCCTTGAGCGCAGGGACGGCCGTCGTCGCGACCCGTATCGTCATCGGCGAGACGGACCCCGTCTCGCTCGTCTTCTATCGCTATCTCATCTCTGTCGCCTGTCTGTCCCCGGTCCTGCCGTTGCTGTGGCCGAAGCACCGCCTCGGCGCGGCTGACTACGTGCAGATCGCCGGGCTGGGGGTGTTGTTCTTCGTGCTCTTCCCCTGGGCGTTCAACGCCTCGCTCCGGACGATCCCCGCGGCGCGAGGCGCGGTCGGCCTCGCGACGATCCCGATACAGACCTTGCTGGTGGCGGCCGCTTTCGGGCGCGAGGCCATCACCGCGAGCAAGGTCGCCGGCATCCTGTTGGCCTTTCTCGGCATCCTGACCGCCTTCGGCGCCGCGGCCTTTCGCGAAGGCAATGCCGACTATCTCGCTGGCGACGGCTTGATGCTCCTCGGCGTACTCTGCGCGGCGATCTACTCGGTCTTCGGCCGCGCCACCCTGATGCGCCATGGACCCCTGTTCGTGACAGGATTGGCCATGGCTTTCGCCGTGGCGATCCTGCTGCCGGTTGTCGCGCTCGGTCCCGGCGTCGCCTTCCCGCAACTCTCGATGCAGGGCTGGCTCGCCGTAGCCTTCCTCGGGACCATCGCCGGGGCCGTGCAGTTCTCGCTCTTCATGTGGGCCTTGCGCTGGCTGCCGCCGACGACGACGGTCCTCTACCTGACGCTGAACCCCATCGCGGCGATGGTCCTCGGCATCGCGCTCCTCGACGAGACGCTGACGGTGGAGCTCGTCGCCGGCATGGCGCTCGTGCTGGCCGGGATCTTTGTGGGGAGCGGTGTGCTCACGGCCTGGCGGGCGGCCGAAAACGAGCCGAAAACAAACTGAAGCAAGACAAAAGGGGCCGGCGCATCCCCGCCGTCCCCCTTTTCATTGCCCGAGGCGGCAGGCTATTCGGCCGCCATGGCCGATCGCTTCGCCTCGAAATGGAAGCCCCGGTAATTGTCGGCCACCACCTCCTCGCAGGTGCGGCGGTAGGCGCCGACGCCCGCTATATACGGCATGAACAGGCGCGGCTTGCCCGGAATGTTCGCGCCCATGTACCAGGAGTTCGCCTGCGGGAAGAGGGTCTTGTGCGCAACGACCTGCACGTGGTCGACCCACTCGTCCTCCGCCTTCAGGTCCGGCTCGATCAGGTCGAGGCCTCGGCTGCGCATGTGGACCATCGTGTCCGTGACCATGTCCACGTGCTGCTCGATGGTGTTGATCATGTTCCCCTTGACGGACGGGCTGCCCGGTCCGGTGATGATGAACATGTTCGGGAAGCCTTCGGTCATCAGGCCCAGATAGGTCCGCGGCCCCGCCTCCCACTTCTTCTTGAGCGCCAGCCCGTCCCGGCCGCGGATATCGACGTTGAAGAGCGTTCCCGTCATGGCGTCGAAGCCGGTCGCAAAGACGATGGCGTCGAACTCGAACTCGCGGCCGTTCGCGACGAGCCCCTTCTCGGTGAGCCGCTCGATGGGCTTCTGGCTGATGTCGACGAGCTCGACATTCTCGCGGTTGAAGGTCTGGTAGTAGCCGCTGTCAATGCAGATGCGCTTCGTGCCGATGGGGTGCGTCTTCGGGCAGAGGATTTCCGCCGTCACCGGGTCCTTCACGATGGAGCGGATCTTGTTCCGCACGAACTCCGCCATGGTGTCGTTGGCGGCCTTGTTGGTCAGGATGTCGCTGAAGGCGCCGAGGAACGCGCCCGTGCCTTCCTTCCATTTCTGCTCGTAGATGCGCTGGCGCTCCTCCTCGCTCACGTCGAACGCCGAAACCGGGTTGGCTTCCCTGAGCATGCCGTTCGGCTGGTAGCGCATCTCGGCGCGCTTCTCGGCGTAGCCGTCCTTCCAGAAGTTGGCGTACTCGTCCGTCATCGGCATGTTGCGCGCCGGGATCGAGTAGTTCGCCTGCCGCTGGAACACGGTGAGGTGCGCCGCTTCCTCCGCGATCACTGGAATGGCCTGGATGCCGGACGAGCCGGTCCCGATCACCGCGACCCGCTTGCCCTTGAAGCTGACCGGCTCGTGCGGCCAGTTGCCGGTGTGGTATTTCTCGCCCTTGTAGTCCGCGAGCCCCTCGAACTTCGGGATCTGCGCGGTCGAGATGCACCCGCCCGCCATGATGAAATATTTGGCTGTGACCGTCTCGCCCTTGTCGGTCTCCACGTGCCAGACGCGGGCAGCCTCGTCGTAGCGGGAGGCGCGGACCTCGGTCTCCAGCGTGATGTATTTCCTGAGATCGAACCGGTCGGCGACGTGGTTGGCGTAGGCGAGGATGTCCGCCTGGGCCGAAAACTTCTCCGGCCAGTGCCATTCCTGCTGCAAGCCCTCGTTGAAGCCGTAGGAGTACTGCATGCTCTCCACGTCGCAGCGCGCGCCGGGATAGCGGTTCCAGTACCAGGTGCCGCCGACGCCGTCGCCGCGCTCGAAGCAGCGGGCGGAGAACCCCTCCTTCTCGAAGCGGTGGAGAAGGTAGAGGCCGGAGAAGCCGGCCCCGACGATGACGACGTCGACGTTGGACGGTTGGGTGGCAGAAGCGGACATGCGGCAGTTCCCGAAGTGGCGGCGGCACCGAGCAGGCCACCTTCGCCCCTAGCATAGGATCAACGACCGCCCGGTTGCCAATAGCCGATCCACAGCTTCCCCGTGGGGGACTGCGCCTCGAGCCTGGGATTCCGGGATTATCCGCTAAGGGATGGACCTTGTCGCCCGGCTCGGCGCCGTCGCCGGGGCCTTCGGCGCTGGCTGGCGAGGGCGAGGGTGATGGCGGAGTTCGTCGCCTGAGTGCCAGGCAGCACCTGAGCCCGGGCGGGCGCCGGAGGCGCGGCAGCTTGGGGCCACTTTGAGACATTGGGTTGCGGGTTCATAATGCCAAATTGCTCGGTCACCCTTGGGTGAAAACCGGACGCGATGCCAATCAGAGGCCTACTCTATCGGAGGCACAACCGAGTTTGGTATACCAAGTGCTACTTGCGCAGACGGGCCGACCGCACCGATCCGGAGATAGGAATGCGCTGGCGGCGTGGACGGACATCGCCAAGGGCTCTGGAAAGCTCGTCTGCTGACGTCGTGACTAATGGAATCGTTTTGGCAATAGTCGCTTCGTCGAAGCGCACCGTCGGACCGAAGACGATTACTGCGCCGGCAACAGCGAGTGAGTGATCGAAGAACGAAGCGGCAATGCCTACCGCTCCCGAGAAAATCTCACTATGGGCGACGAAGTATCCATCTGCTCGTATCTTTTCCAGATCCGAACGCACTCTCTTGAGATCAGTCCCCTTGGGCGCTGACGCCAGTGCGCTCTCGACATCAATGTCGCTCATCGCCGCCAGTATCGTCTTCCCACTGGCGCCTTTCGTCAGATGATCCATCGGGCCAATACCACGTGACATGGAAAGCACATGGGGGCTGGGCAATTCGACTACGTACAGGTGTTCATGACCTCGTCGGGCAACCAGCGCGACTGTCTCGCGTGTGATGTCATGCAAGCGATCGAGGATGGGCTTCGCGACGGCGACAGGAGCCAACCCTGATGACCAGGCATGGCCGATGCGACCGGCGGCATAGTCGAGAGAGAACCGCTGTGGACTTCCGTGGATGCGGATCAATCCGTGCGAACCGAGCGTTTCCAGAAGCCGATACAGCGTCGGACGGCTTAGACCAACGATCTCTTGAAGTTCCAGAACGCTCAAGGACGGACGCTCTTTGCTGAAAGCATTGAGGATGGCGATGGCCCGCTCCACCGAACGAACGCCGGCCGTCTCAGTCGTCGACTTCTTGCGAGCCATACGTCGCTCCACTGTTTGCAAGAACGAAGAATAGCGCTTCCTTACCACAATGTCCATAGGATGGACATATAGTCCAAAATTGTTGACCCGGCACTCGGAGAACGACCATCATGATATGTGGACATTATGTCCACAGAATGGACATTGGAGGTTGACTATGACTATGACTCGTCGCGTGCTGCTTGAGCTGGCGGCCGCCATTGGCGGCGCGATCGCCATCCCGATGCCGGTCTCGGCTCAAGGATTTCCTGCCAGACCGGTCAAGTTTGTCGTGCCTTATCCGCCAGGCGGGACAACGGATCTGATCGCCCGGCTCTGCGGGCAAGCCCTTGTTCCAGCTTGGGGTACTGCGCCCATTGTCGAGAACCGGGCCGGGGCGAGCACGATCATCGGCGCGGAGGCCGTATCTCGATCATCGCCCGACGGCTATACGCTCCTCGTGACAGCCGAAGCCACTTTCGCGGTGAACCCATTCATATTCCAAACCTTGCCGTATTCCTTGAGCGACTTCGTTCCGGTTTCTGGTCTGGCAGTCAGCACGCATGTGCTCGTAGCTCATCCTACGTTCCCGGGTAACACGGTTGACGCGGTCGTCGCCGAAGCGCGCCGCTCGGAGGGTGCACTGCCGTACGGCACATTCGGGCCGGGTTCCTCGGGACATCTCAACATGGAGATGTTCGCGTTGGCTTCCGGGGCGAAGATGACACCGGCACACTACAAAGGTGCTGGGCCGATGATGAACGATCTGCTCGCTGGCCACATCAAGCTTGCCTTTACTGGCATGAGCCTGGCTGCGGGTCCGATCCAGAGCGGGAAGCTGAAGCCGATTGCTATCGGAGCCACGAGCCGCAATCCGGCATTCACGCAAATACCAACGATCGCAGAGTCTGGCCTGCCGGGCTTCCAGGCCATTTCGTGGTTCGGTGTCTTTGCTCCGAAAGGCACGTCGGAAGACATTGTCACTGAGATCAATCAAGCACTGCAGCGCCTGCTGGCAGACAGTCGGTTCCAGGCACAGCATCTGGATCCGGCGCACCTCAAGCCGCTGACTGGTACGCCCGCTGATTTTACGGCGTTTGTCCGTGGGGAAGCGGCCAAATGGGGGGGCATCATCAAAGCCGCCAACATCTCGGTGCAGTGAAAAATTGCTACTGCTTAAGGAAGCCAAAACAATGAAAGTACATCACCTGTTCGCCGATGAGGATGGCGAGAGCCATTTCCGAGATCTCGCCATCGATTGGACGGCTTCAAGCCGAGACGGAACTCTTTCTGCTCCCGTTGCCGTCAAGACTCTCGTGTTTCGTTCTACTCCGGCGGACTACTTCAACGATTGGCATAATCCGCCCCGAAAGCAGTTCGTGATCAACCTGGATGCGGCCGTCGAGATAACCGCCAGTGATGGAGAGAGCCGCATCATAGGACCGGGGGAGGTGCTGCTGCTGGAAGACGTAACTGGAAAAGGGCATCTCGGCCGGGCGGTTGACGGGCGTATCCGTCACTCAATCCTCGTCGCCCTCGACTAAGTCTGATTCTCGTACTGTCTTCGTGCCGGAAGCTCTTCATTGTGTGAGTTTGCGAGCTTCCGGCCAGCGAACATTCTGTTGCCGACGTGATGTGATCGCAAGCGGACGCCGATGAGACACACAAAGCCGCAGCTTCCACTTCCGCAACGGGTCAAAACCACCCCCTTCCCTCCCTCTGCCCCCCGGCGCACACTCGTGACACTTCCATGATGGGGATGGGGAGCGGGCGGACGTGGCGGATGAGGGCAAGTCGTGGTGGGCCACACGCGCGGGTCGGCTGGTCGTGCTGGTCTGTGCGGCGCAGGTGCTCGTGCAACTCGGCGCGTTCTTCTGGCCGGCGCTCTTGCCCGGCCTATCCTCCCGATGGAGCCTCACGAACAGTGAGGCCGGCTGGATCACGTCCGCCTTCTACGGCGCCTACATGTTTTCGGTGCCGGTGCTTGTGACGCTGACCGACCGCTTCGACCCCAAGCGAATCTACCTCATCGGCGTCGGGGCTACCGTGCTCGGCCACGCGTCGTTCGCGCTGCTGGCCAGCGACTTCTGGTCGGCTTTCGGCGCCCGGGCGCTCGCGGGCTTCGGCTGGGCGGGGACCTACATGACTGGCCTCAAGCTCCTCGCCGACGAGGTCGATGCCAAGATGATGTCGCGCGCCACGGCGGGCCATGCAGCGTCGATCGGCTTCTCCGGCGCCTTGTCGTTCCTCGTCGCCGACCTCATCGCGAGCGCCGCTGGCTGGTCATGGGCTTTCGGGATGGCGGCCGCTACAGCGGCGATCGCCTGGCTGATGGTGCTGCTCGGCGTGCCCGCGAAGTCGGCCCCCGCGGCCAAGCCGGCCGATGGCGGCGGCCTCTTCAATTTCATTCCCGTGCTTCGCAATCGGTCGGCCATGGCCTACGCGATCGGGTATTGCGTTCACACCCTCGAGATGAACGCGCTCCGCGGCTGGGGTGTCGCCTTCCTCGGCTATGTCGCCGCGAGCACCGGCGCGGCTGCCGGCGCACTGTCACCGACGGTGGTCGTCACGGCCCTGGGCCTCGTCGGGACAGTCGCGAGCGTCATGGGCAACGAGGCGGCGATCCGCGTCGGGCGACGGCACCTGATCGTGCTGGCGATGATTGCCTCCATCGTCGTCGGCGGCTCGCTCGGCTGGCTCGGTACGCTGTCCTACTGGTTGGCCGCGGGACTGATCATGCTTTACGGCATCGTTGTGTGGCTCGATTCCTCGTCGCTGACGGCCGGCGCCGCGGGCACCGCCGATCCGTCGCGCCGCGGCGCGACGCTCGCGGTGCACTCCATGCTGGGCTATGCCGGTGGCTTCGTCGGGCCGCTTCTGGTCGGGGTCATTCTCGACGCTTCCGGGGGCATGTCACGAGCTGGCTGGACGGCTGCCTTTCTTGCTATCGCGGGGCTCATGGGGCTCGCACTTGTCGCGTTCGTGCTGATGCGTCCAGCCGAGCTTGCCGGCGACCGCGGCCCTGGAGCTGGGCCTCGCCCGGTGTCGCCGGGGCGGCGCATGACGCGTCAGCCATGACGGCACCTCGTGCCCGGCTGGCGAATTCGTGATCGCCGCGACCATAATTGCGCTCGACTCCGCCGGCATGCTGACGATTGTTCAGAATGAAGGACACGCGTCATGCCATTGCCCGACACGCCCGTGGACCCCCCGGCGCCGAGCCGCGACGAAGACGAGGACGAAGACGAGCGTCGCCAGCAGAGCGCGTGGTGGGAGATCGCTTTCGAGGTGCTCTCGTTCGGCGTCGGCGGTGTCTTGGACATCTTGGCGAGCGCTGCCGCCTTTGTCGTCCGCGTCATTGCCGGCGCAATGTCTCTCGTCCTAGAATCATGCAGCAGCTGACGGCTGCACCACGGACGCCACGGAGCCGCCCTTGCTACTCGGATGCATCGCCGACGACCTGACCGGCGCGACGGACCTCGCCATCATGCTGACCCGGGCGGGCATGCGCACGCTGCAGGTTATGGAGGTGCCTCGATCGAACGACGCGAGGCTCGCGCCGTTCGACGCGATCGTGGTGGCCTTGAAAACGCGGACATGTCCCGTCGCCGAGGCTGTGACGCTGTCGCTCGCGAGCGCCCGCGCGCTCCAGGCCCTCGGCGCGCGGCAGCTCTTCTTCAAGTACTGCTCGACCTTCGATTCGACCGACGAAGGCAACATCGGCCCCGTGGCCGAGGCGCTGATGGCGCATCTCGACGCGGATCTGGCGCTCGTATGCCCGGCCTTCCCGACCAACAAGCGCACGGTCTACATGGGCAACCTGTTCGTCGGCGAGGTGCCGCTCGCCGAAAGCCCGATGAAGGACCACCCGCTGACGCCCATGCGCGACAGCAACCTCGTGCGCGTCATGCAGCGCCAGTCGAAGGGCAAGGTCGGGCTCGTGCCCTACCCGATCGTGCAGCAGGGCCGCGCCGCCATCGCCGGGGCCTTCGCCGCCGCCCGCGCAGGGGGCGAGCGCTTCGTCGTCGTCGACGCCATCACCGACCGCGACCTCGTCGAGATGGGCGCCGCCGCCGCCGGCATGGCGCTGATCACCGGCGGCTCGGGCGTGGCGCTCGGCTTGCCGGCGAACTTCATCGCCGAGGGGCTGATGCAGGCGGCCGAGGCCCCGCGCACGATGACGGCGCCGCCCGGGCGGGCCGCCATCCTCGCCGGCTCGTGCTCGGAGGCGACGCGCGGCCAGGTGGCGGCGGCGAAGGCGGCAGGCCTCCCGGCGCTCGAGATCGACCCGCTGGCCCTCGCCGACGGCACGCAATCGCCGGCCGCGATGGTCGCATGGGCGGCGAGACAGCCGGCGGAGAAGCCGTTCCTCGTCTACTCGAGCGCCGAGCCCGCCGCCGTGAAGGCCGTGCAGGCTCGCCTCGGCCGCGAGGAGGCCGGCGCCATCGTCGAGCGCGCGCTCGCTGCCGTAGCCCGGGAGCTCGTCGCGGGCGGCGTCACGCGCCTCATCGTGGCCGGCGGCGAGACGTCGGGCGCCGTCGTCAACGGCCTCGGCGTCACGGCCCTCGAGATCGGCCCCGAGATCGACCCCGGCGTGCCGTGGACCCGCGCCGTTGGCCACGACCTCGTGCTGGCGCTCAAGTCCGGCAACTTCGGCGGCCCGGACTTCTTCGTCAAAGCCTGGGAGAAGCTCGCATGAGCGCGGACGCGAAGCTCGCCGAGGACATCTGCCGCGTCGGGCAATCGCTGTTCGAGCGCGGGCTCACGCACGGCTCGACGGGCAACATCTCGGCGGCGCTCCCCGACGGCGGCTGGCTGATGACGCCGACGGGCTCCTCGCTCGGCACGCTCGATCCGGCGCGGCTCTCCCGGCTCGATGCCAGCGGCCGGCACATCGGCGGCGACAAGCCGACCAAGGAAGCGTTCCTCCACACGTGCATGTATCGCGAGCGCCCGAAGGCCGGCGCCGTGGTGCACCTCCACTCGACGCACTCGGTGGCGGTCTCGTGCCTCGACGGCATCGACCCGGCCTGCTGCCTGCCGCCGATCACGGCCTATTTCGTGATGCGCGTCGGCACGCTGCCGCTCGTCCCCTACTTCCCGCCGGGGGACGAGGCGCTGGCCGAGGCGGTCGCCGGGCTCGCCGGCAAGCACCACGCCATGCTGCTCGCCAACCACGGCCCCGTGGTGGCCGGCACCTCCCTCTCCGCCGCCCAGGACGCCATCGAGGAGCTGGAGGAGACGGCCAAGCTGTTCCTTCTGCTCCGCGGCGAGCGGGTGCGGACGTTGACGGGGAGCCAGGTGGCGGCGCTACGGGAGAGGTTCGGGTAGCCCGTCACGACCACGACGGAGCGCGGAGGGAATGACGATGACCAAGCTGACCGGCGGCTGCGCTTGCGGCCGCATCCGCTATGAGATGAGCGAGACCCCGATCCTGCAGGTGCAGTGCTATTGCGACGACTGCCGGCGCGCGAGCGGCAGCGCGTTCGCCGAGGTGATGCTGGTCGCCGACGACCGGTTGACGCTCTCGGGCGCCGAGCCCGCGTACCACACCGCCAAGGCCGACAGCGGTCGCACCATGAACCGCGGCTTCTGCGGCGCCTGCGGCAGCCCCGTGCTGATCCGCCGGCCCGAGACGCCGCAGATCGCCTTCATCCAGGCAGGCAGCCTCGACGATCCGAGCGCGTTCACACCCTCGGTCGCCGTGTTCACGTCCCGCGCCCCGGCCTCGGCCCCGCTCCCCGCCGGCGTCCCCGCCTTCGAGAAGGGCCCCGCGGCGGAACTCGTGAAGCCGTTCCTGGAGGCGCATGCGAGACGGAGGGGGTAGGGGGGTGAGCCGAGTCGGGCGGGCGATCCCGCGCCGGGCGTCCAGCGCGCACGGACACTCCCTCTCCCCATGCCCTACACGTGCATGGGGAGAGGGTCAGGGTGAGGGGCAGAGGGTCGGCGTGAGGGGCAGCCGTTCGCGCGGCGCGCGAGCGGGCCACGGGCCCGCACCCGTTTGGGGGACGTGTCCCCCAAACCCCCTCCTTTTTGATGCGGGGCGCTTTTATACAATTACGGACATCGGCCCTCAGAAATCGGCTGCAACTTTATCGCCGCCGACCATGTCAGCTCGTTGGGGTATCGCGTCAACATTGGACAGCTTTATCCACGCCAAAAAGGTTCAGTGGAATTGATGTACTAGGCGAACGATACCCGCGATGTCGATCGCGCACTGACCACGCCCAGAATTAGAGCCACGCAGGGCTAGCGACGATCATGGGCCGGCTATTTTTGGGGGGATGGCCTGAGCCGTGTTGGCTGCCTCGGTCGCAAGCGCCTTGATCATGTCGATAGCAACGCTGATGTCGGTAGCGATGAGAACCTTGTCTTTGGGCCGGTGCTCGATGAGGATCCCTGCGACACAGCTTCGAAGATCATTCGGCCCCGCATGGTCGTAGAGTTCCCAAACCGGCGAACCGCTCATTCCGTGAGGATCGGCAGCGCGTTGGCGCTGTCCAGTAGCCACCATGACGGACTTCACATCAAACTGCATCGCGATACTCATTCGCGGGTCCAGCCCAAGCGAGGCATATCGTGCCTCATCGATGGAGGGGACGCGATGACCGAATGGCTCGACTTCAACCCTTTGGCGCTTTACGTGGGTCTTGGTGCGCGTCGCAGGAAATCCGGTGGCGAAGTAAACCATCGATGATCGCCGCGCCGAGTGAGGCTTTAGATTGGCGAAGGGTAAGCACGCTTTATCGACCTCCGGATACGGCGGCTGCCCATTGCCAAGTAAGCGCACGACTGCAACGTCGCGCTCATCGACCGAGCCGTTCTGCCCTTTGGTCACGAGACACGGCCCAACTACTGTGCGCTCTTGGTGCGTCGCAGCTGGAAAGTAGAGACGGCGGCCCTCTCTGATCGGGGCCAACACGTGGCTCGCTGTAACGAGGAAGTTGGACCCGCTGTATTCGACTAGCAGTGCACTACCGTGCCCCTGAGTGTGCCCCCGCGCATCGCGTTCACAAATAGGCACAATATGCCTGAGCAAAATCAAAGTTCCCCAGCGACCCAGCGCCACGAATTCGTCTTGCCCGGCCACAATCCACTCCTAAGACTTCACGTAGCCAAGATAACGTCCGAGCGCCGCGACCTGCTCGCAAAACTCGCGGCCCTGCTTTTCGTTCATGATTAGCGCCTGATCGTCTACTCGAAGATAAACAAGGTTCTCGCCATCGAAGTACGACGAGCATCAGAACTCCATGTCGAGCGTGTTCGACTTGTCTGCCTTGTCCTTCAACGTCTTCTCGAAGAAACATGTCGTGGCCTTAACGTCCTCCGTTGTGTTTTGCGTGCCCGTTGGAGTTGAGGTGGGAGAGTTCAACCGGCGACGCTACCCAGGTCGTTCCTTTGTTGTCCTGCTTCCACGCCATCACGAAGCGACTCACGCCAAAATCAGGTCTGCATTGTTGTCGACCGGTGACGGAGGTCAAGCGGACGTCGTCGAACGCGCCGGCCGGGGAGCCCTGGAAGATGCGGCGAGGGCTGCTTTCTCCGCAAAGCCGCCTCCCGTCATGCCGCTCGCATCATTGCCCGCCGTTCCCCCTGTGTCATCCTCGCGCTTGTCGCGAGGACCCATCGTGCAGCACGCTCGATACTCTCGGCTGAGCAATGCGAGCTCCATGCACACGTACTGGGTCTACATCCTTGCGAGCAAGCCGTACGGGACGCTCTACATCGGCTTGACCAACAACCTGCTCGGCCGTGTCGAGGCGCATCGCAGGGAACGGGCTCTCGGTTCACCGCCCGTTACGGTGTGAAGATGCTGGTCCATCACGAGCCGTTCGGCGACATCGAGGCGGCCATTCAGCGTGAGAAGGCGCTCAAGCATTGGGTGCGGCAGTGGAAGATCAACCTGATCGAGCGCGAGAACCCGCATTGGGTTGACCTTTACCCTATGCTGCTGACGCTGCCGGGAAACCGCGTCGACAGAGCCCGCGGAGAAATGGGTCCTCGCGACCCATCGGCCTCCGCCGAGGGCAGGCAAGCGCGAGGATGACACCTGAAAGGCAGTGCCATATCCGACAGAGCAACGCTTCGCGTGCACGTTTCCGCTGTTAGAGCCAACTCAGGGGTCACATAGAGCGCGCGACCGTGCCGGGCTGACCGGGCGGTCAACGTCCGCCCCCTCCGCATAGCACACCCCGCCACACCCCCACTTATCCCCACCCCCTGCCGCCTCCCCCATACGCGGCCCCGGTCTGTCGCACCGCGGGTCGCGTCGCGAGGCGTACGAAGACTCTTTCTGGCTCGCCTCCGGCAAGACGACAGACTGCAGCATCCGGCCTCTGGAGCGGTCAACGCCACGGCGCAAGCCGGGCGCAGGGCGCTAGCGGCAGGGCATCCTGTGCGGGCGCGTCTCCGACATGACGGTGGGGTTGCTCCGACGGGCCGATCACGTCCTGCGTTCGACAGGTGCGCGCTTATCCGACACCACGCGCCCTTCCTTCAACACCAGGAGCAACTGTCGCACGTTGTTGATATCGTCCAGGGGATTTTCGCGCACAACGATCAAGTCGGCGAGCTTGCCCACCTCGACCGTGCCCAAATCATCGCCGGCGCCGCACACAGCCGCGCCGTACTTCGTCGCCGCGAGCAACGTCTGCCATGGCGTGGCGCCGTCCTTTACCCACAGCCCCATTTCCAGCAGTCCGGCATCTTTCAGTGGGCGGATGTCCGAGCCGAGCGCCATCTTGACGCCTGCGTTGAGCGCTTTGCGGAACCACGCCGCATGCACGTCGCTGGCCGCATCGGCGCGGCAACACAGCGATGGGGCAAGATTGCGGTGCTTGAGATAGGCACGCTCCCACTCGTTGCCCGCCTGATTGGGCGTCAAGTGACTGATCGCGAGAGTCGGCACATACCAAGTGCCGTGCTTCAGGAGCTTCTCGATGCACTCGTCGTCCATGACGTAGCCGTGCTCAACGCTGTGTGCGCCGAGCTTGATCGCCTGCTTGACCGCGTGAGGGTTGGTGGCGTGCGCCATGACCTTGAACTCGCGCTGCCGACAGATCTCGAACGCCGCAATCAGCTCGTCCTCGAGCAGGAACGAATGCCAGTGGCGGTCCCATGCCGGGCCCATGATGCCGCCCGAGAGGTTGAGCTTGATGTGGTCCACGCCATTTTTGATCTGCTCCCGGATCGCTTTGACGAACCCGTATGGGCCGTCGCACTCCATCGCATGGCCAGACGTAAGAAAATGACCGCCGGTCGTGGTCAAGAAGTGCCCGCAGGCATAAAGTCGGGGCCCGACGAACAGGCCCGTATCGAACGCGCGCTTCCACGCCACGTCCATGAAGCTGTGCGTGCCGGCACAGCGGAATCCGATGATCCCGGACTCGGTGAGCGAGCTCATGAGGCGGTGGCCGAACAGCGCCACTTGATCGGCGAGCGGCATGTCGGCGAGCGACAGATAGTCGGGATGGATATGCACATCCCACAGCCCCGGCAGCAGGTATGCGCCGTCGAGATCGATGACCTCGGTGTTGCTTGCGTTTGGTATCTGCCGGTCGGTTGCGATCTCTGTGATGCGCCCATCATCCCCGATAGCCACCGTCGTCCGTGGCCTGGGCGTTGGGTGAACGCAATCGATGAGAGTGGCGTTTGTGAGCAACGTGCGCATGATGCCGGACCCAGAAAGCCACAAGCTCGAGTGGCAGCCCTTCATTCTCGCCGCAACGACCTAAGGCTGCAAGCGCCGCGTGTCCTATCGACACGATCCTGCCCACCGCGGGACGAGACGCGGAATTCGCCCAGCATCGGCTCACCGCCGATGGCACCGCGCGGGCCGCGCGGCGTCCCTTCGCCGGGTTTATCCCGTGCGGTCTTGCGGCTCCATGGGTCCTCGCGACGGGGGCGAGGATGGACTACGGTTGGCGGAAAGCATCGATCGAGGACCAGCCCATGCCCAACGCCATCGACCTCAGGAACCGCATCGCCGTCGTGACCGGAGGCGCGCAGGGCATCGGGCGGGCCGCGACCGAGCGGTTCGTCGCCTCCGGCGCCAAGGTCGCGATCTGGGACCACGACGTCACGCTCGCGGAGAAGACGGCGGCGGCGATCGGGCCGGCCGTGAAGGCCTACGCCTGCGACGTCACCGACCTCGCGGCCATCGAGAAGGCGCGGGACGCGACGCTCCGCGACTTCGGGCGCATCGACATCCTCCTCAACAACGCCGGCATCGCGGGCGCCAACGCCACCGTCTGGGAGACGAGCGTCGAGGAATGGCAGCGCGTGATGCGCATCAACCTTGACGGGCCGTTCCTCTGCTGCAAGGCGGTGGTGCCGGGCATGATCGCACAGAACTACGGGCGCATCGTCAACATCGCCTCCATCGCCGGCAAGGAGGGCAACCCGAACGCGGCGCACTACTCGGCGTCGAAGGCGGGCGTGATCGGGCTCACGAAGTCGCTGGCGAAGGAGGTGGCGGGGAAGAACATCTCGGTGAACGCCATCACGCCAGCCGCCGCGAAGACCGCGATCTTCGACCAGATCACGCAGGCGCACATCGACTTCATGCTCTCGAAGATCCCGCGCGGGCGCTTCGTCACGGTCGAGGAGGTAGCGGCGCTGATCGCGTTCGCGGCGTCCGAGGACTGCTCGTTCACGACCGGCAGCGTGCTCGACATCTCGGGCGGGCGGGCGACTTACTAATGGTGCGTGGCGACTGAAGTTGCATGGTGCCGTCGGGTGAAGGGGTGCTCGCGGCCTCGGTGATCTGGCTCGCCGCAGGGGCGAGCGTCATGCCTTCTGCTTCAAGGCCTCGCGCCGTTGGGGTGAGGCATGCCAGCTCGCGTCGACTTTCGCAACGACGACGGCCAGCGCACAACCCCATGCCATCAAGGCGAGGCCGGCCACGACGGGCGAGGACTGCCGCAGCCACAGGGCGCTTCCTGCAGTCGCCGCCATCAGCATGTAGGCATTGAGGGCGAGCCGCCGGTGGCTCCAGCCCATGCGGATCAGCCGCTGGTAGTAGTGTGAGCGATGGGCCTGAAGCGGGTTCTCGCGGTGGACGAGGCGCTTCGCCAACGTCAAGCCGCTGTCGACGATGAAGGTCGCGAAGACGAGGGCCGGGAACCAGAACGGCCAGATGCCCCGCTGCCAGCCGAGGACACCGATGGTCGCCGCGAGAAAGCCGAGCGGTATGGAGCCGGCATCTCCGAGAAAAATCCGTGCGGGGTCGAAATTCCAGACGAGAAAGCCGGCTGCCGCTCCGGCGACGATGGCAGACAGTAGCGCGAGGTCGGCAGAGCCGGCCGCATCGGCTGCCAGCGCATAGGCGGCAAAGCCGATCACCGCCATGCCGCCCGCCAGGCCATTCGAACCGTCCATGAAATTGTAGAGATTGATCGACCACGCGATGCCGATCACCAGCAGCGGCAGAACAATGACGCCATAGGGTCCGGTCGCGGCCAGGAACCAGATCGCCGCTGCGATTTGCGCCGCGAAGCGCAGCCCCACAGGGAGACCGCGCACGTCGTCGGCGAGGAACAATGCCGCCAGCAGCAGCGCCGGCATCACGATGGCGCGTGGTCCACCAGCGAAGAGCAGCACCACCATGGCCACCGCCAGCATGATGCCGACACCACCGGTTCGAGGTACCGGGCGGACATGCAGGGAGCGATCGTTCGGAACATCGAGGACGAGGCTGGCCAGCTGCTCGCTCCACAGCGCGCGCACGAGGCCGAGCGCCAGCATGAACGTCACGGCACCGGCTACCAGAGGCGTGGTCGACACGATGCCCTCCAGTCGTGAAGAGGCCGCCGGCTCATGCCGACGGCCCGATCGTCATCTCATCAATGGACGGAGACGGCCCCTCGGCTCACTTCAATCCCAATCCGGCTCCTTGCGCTCACGCCGCTCGGGGCGCTCGCGGCGTTGCGGACGGCCGCCGCGACCGCCATCGCCTTCTCCCTGGAACTCGCCGCCGCCCAGGAAGTCGGGAGCCGCGGCACGCGGCGGACCGCGGTCGCCACCACGTTCGCCACGATCGCGCGGAGGCCCTCGGTCGCCGCCACGATCGCCGCCGCGATCACCACGGTCCCGGCCACGGAAGCCACCGCCACCGCCGCCGCCCCGGTCGTCGTCAACCGCACCTGGGATCTCCTTGCCGGTGGTCTGGTCGATGATCTTCATCGAGAGGCGTACCTTGCCGCGATCATCGAAGCCGAGGAGCTTGACGTAGACCTCCTGGCCCTCCTTTACGACCTCGCCCACGGTGGCCGGGCGGCCCTGTGTCAGCTGCGAGATGTGCACGAGGCCGTCCTTCGAGCCGAAGAAGTTCACGAAGGCGCCGAACTCCATGATCTTGACGACTTTACCCTTGTAGATCTGGCCGACCTCGGGCTCGGACGTGATGCCGCGGATGCGCTTGAGCGCCGCCTCGATCGATTCGCGCTTCGCCGAGGCGATTTTGACGGTGCCATCGTCCTCGATGTCGATCTTGGCGCCGGACTCGGCCACGATCTCGCGGATCACGGAGCCACCAGACCCGATCACCTCCCGGATCTTGTCGACCGGAATCTTGATCGTCTCGATGCGCGGCGCGTGCTCGCCGAGCTCGGACCGGGCCGCATTGATGGCCTTGCCCATCTCGCCGAGGATCTGGAGGCGGCCCTTGTGAGCCTGCTCCAGCGCCACCTTCATGATCTCCTCGGTGATCCCGGTGATCTTGATGTCCATCTGCAGCGAGGTGACGCCGCGCTCGGTGCCGGCCACCTTGAAATCCATGTCGCCGAGGTGGTCCTCGTCGCCGAGGATATCGGACAGCACCGCGAAATCGTTGCCCTCCTTGATGAGGCCCATGGCGATGCCGGCGACCGGAGCCTTGAGCGGCACGCCTGCATCCATCATGGCGAGTGAGGCGCCGCACACCGTGGCCATCGAGGAGGAGCCGTTCGACTCCATGATCTCCGAGACGACGCGGATGGTGTAGGGGAACTCGGCCTGCTCCGGCAGCAGCGGACGCACGGCGCGCCACGCGAGCTTGCCGTGACCGATCTCACGACGACCAGGCGAGCCCATGCGGCCCGTCTCGCCCACCGAGAATGGTGGGAAATTGTAATGGAGGAGAAAGCGCTCCTTGCGTGTGCCCTCGAGGCTGTCGATGAACTGCTCGTCGTCACCGGTGCCGAGCGTGGCGACGACCAGCGCCTGCGTCTCGCCGCGCGTGAACAGAGCAGAGCCATGCGCGCGGGGCAGCACTTGCACCTGAGACGTGATCGGGCGCACCGAGACGAGATCGCGCCCATCAATGCGCCGGTGCGTCCGGATGATGTCGCCACGGACGACGTCGGCCTCGAGCGCCTTGAACACGCCGGCCATCTGCACCTGCTGCTCGGGCCCGGCGTCGGCTGAGAGCAGCGCCTCGAAGGCCTTCTTCTTGGCTGCATCGACCAGATCGTGGCGAGCCTGCTTTCCTGGGGTCTGGAATGCAGCCGAAAGATCGGCGCCGATCAGGTCCTTCATCCGGGCCTTGAGGGCGCTCGTGTCGGTCGGCTGGAAGCTCCACGGCTCCTTGGCGGCCTTCTCGGCGAGCCGGATCACGGCATTTATGACCGGCTGGAACCCGTGCTGGCCAAACATCACGGCCTCGAGCATCCGAGCCTCGGACAACTCCTTGGCCTCGGACTCGACCATCATCACGGCGTCGTTCGTGCCAGCGACGACAAGGTCGAGGGCGCTGTTGGCCATCTCGTCCATCAGCGGGTTGAGGACGAGCTCGTTGTTGACGAGACCGACGCGGGCCGCACCGATCGGCCCGAGGAACGGCAGACCCGACAGCGTCAGCGCCGCGGACGCCGCCACCATCGACACGATGTCGGGGTCGTTCTCCATGTCGAACGACAGCACGGTCACGACGACCTGGGTCTCGTTCTTGAAGCCTTCGACGAACAGTGGACGGATCGGCCGGTCGATCAGGCGCGAGGTCAGCGTCTCCTTCTCCGACGGGCGTCCTTCACGCTTGAAAAAGCCGCCGGGAATCTTGCCGGCGGCATACGTCTTCTCCTGGTAGTTCACGGTCAGCGGGAAGAAATCGATGCCCGGCTTGACGGTCTTGGCAGCGACCACGGTCGCGAGCACGGTCGTCTCGCCGTAGGTGGCGACGACGGCGGCGTCGGCCTGGCGCGCCATGCGGCCCGTTTCCAGGCGCAGCTTGCGGCCGCCCCACTCGATCTCTTCGCTGTGAATGTCGAACATTTCTCTTCTCGGTCTCTGGGCGTTCAGTTCGGCAGGCGGGGTCCTACAACTCAGGGGCGGGCCCGGCCAAATGGCTTATGCGCCGCGATCCCCGTGTGGGGCCGGCGCATTCAAGCTCGGTAAAAGCCTGTCGTCTCTTGTCGCGAGGGCGACTTTCGCCCCCGGGCGTCGTCAGCGGCGCAGGTCGAGACGCTCGATGATCTTTTGATAGCGGGCCTCGTCCTTGGCCTTGACGTAATCCAGCAATTGCCGGCGCTTGCTGACCATCTTCAGCAGGCCTCGGCGTGAGTGATTGTCCTTCTTGTGCATCTTGAAGTGATCGGACAGACCATTGATCCGCTCGGTTAGAAGCGCGATCTGGACCTCCGGCGAGCCGGTGTCCCCATCCTTGGCGGCGAATGCCTTGACGATCTCGGTCTTGCGTTCAACGGTGAGCGACATCGGGTAGCTCCTTGCTTGTCTTTATGGTTTGGAAGCCTCCGCGCCGGCTCGGCACGTTGTACCTCCTGTGCGGCCACAGCCGGGATGTCGTCCAGCAGGGTCACGGGCGCCGTGACCTGTATCAGGATCACGCGCTGGCGGCGTTATACACAGTCGAGGCGCGAATGCGAAGGGCAATCATGGACGGGCAGGGGTGAAACGCGTCCCTGCCGCCAGGCGCCGGTCAGTATCGGAACCCGACGCAGCTACCGGTAGCTGAACACACGCACCGGCACCATCTCGCCCTTGTCCATCTCACAGATGGCGACGAGCGTGCCCTTACAGACGGCGAAGGCCTCGCCCGAGGTGATCGGTGCGTCGCGTCCCCGCACGAGGATCGACTGTCCGCGCGCGAGCCGGGCCGCATCCGGCGGGCTGACGCTGACCTCGAGGAGGTCGGAGAGTGCCAGCTCGATCGGTTTCAGATAGCGGGCAAGCGCCGCGCCGCCGTCCTCGGCATCGTGAGCGGCCTCGAGCTCCGCAACGGTCACCGCGCTTTCGACGTCGAACGCGGCCACGCGCGTGCGGCGCAACTGAGTGACATGACCGAGGCAGCCGAGCTGGCGCCCCATGTCGCGCGCGAGCGCCCGGACGTAGGTGCCCCGCCCGCACTCGGCCTCGAAGATGCTCGTATGCTCGTCCGGCATGGCGATCAACTCGAGCCGGTCGATGATCACAGGGCGCGGCTCGAGCTTGACCGTCTCGCCCGAGCGCGCGAGGTCGTAGGCACGCTCGCCCTGGATCTTGATGGCCGAATACTGCGGGGGTGTTTGCAGGATCTCCCCGTGGAAGCCAGGCAGGATGGCCTCGATCTGCTCGGGCGTCGGGCGGTGCTCGCTGGTTTCGACAACGCGACCCTCGGCGTCGTCCGTGTCGGTCTCGGCGCCCCAGCGGACAGTGAACTCGTAGGCTTTCACGCCGTCGACCGCATAGGGCACGGTCTTGGTCGCCTCGCCGAGCGCGATCGGCAGCACGCCCGTGGCCAGCGGATCGAGCGTCCCAGCGTGGCCGGCCTTCTGCGCCTGATAGAGCCAGCGAACCTTGCCGACGGCCTGGGTGGAGGTCATGCCGACGGGTTTGTCGAGAATGATCCAGCCATTGATTGGATTGCCTTTTTTGCGGCGTGACATGGGCTTTCTCGCGCCCTCTCTGCGCTCGAGCGGGGGAGAGGGTTGGGGGTGAGGAGCGGACGCTCGTGCGGGCGAACTGACTGACGTGGAGATGCAAATGCGGGCTCGGAGCCTGCGGCCCCCGACCCTCTCCCCATTGCCGCATGCAGGGGCAATGGGGAGAGGAGGTGATCTCATGCTTTCCCCGTGTCCTGTCGAACCTTCGGGCTGTCGAGCAGGGCATCGATGCGGGCGCCCTCGTCGAACGTCTCATCGAAGCGGAAGCGCAGGTCCGGCGCGAACTTGAGGTTGACGGCCTCGGCCACCTCGCCGCGGATGTAGCGCTTGTTGCGCTCCAGCGCCTCGAGCACCGGCTTCACGTCCTGGCCTCCGAGAGGCATGACGTAGACCGTCGCAAGTTTCAGGTCCGGCGACATGCGCACCTCCGGAACGGAGATCAGGTGCGCCGTCAGCACGTCGTCGTGCACGTCTCCGCGCGACAGCATCTCGGCGACCTTGTGACGGATCAGCTCGCCGACGCGAAGCTGGCGCTGCGACGGTCCCTGCGGCCCGCTTTCGCCGGCCCTTGCGTTGCGTCTTGCCATGTGTGTCCTCTGCTGCGGGGTCGAACCGCGGCAGCCTCTATTCATTCGTGCACGGCCATTGCCCTGCACGGAGCCGGTCAGATCGCGCGTCCAGCTGACCTGTTTGCGCACAAGCACTGAGATTTTGGCGCAAGGCGATCCACATGCGAGGGCCAGCGGTTGCGCTCGGAAGGCGCGCATATGGGCGTCCTTCGAGCCGGGCGTCAACTGGTATTCGGGAGGTGCGGGGTGGGGCGGCAGAGAAGGGCTCGGCTGCAGCCGGTGCCCCGCCGGCCGGTGGCGTCACGCGGCATCACGGGCAGTCCAAGACTTCACGGACGGTCCAATTTGCACGCCATCAGCAGCACATCGTAGTCGACGCCCGCGCAGCGCAGACCTGCCGGCTCGCGGCCGTACTCGACGAACCCCATGCGGCGGTAGAAGCGCTCGGCTCGCACATTGCCAGCGGTGACGGAGAGGTGGACTTGCCGGACGAGACCGCTGGCATGCGCCAGGGCCGTAGCGACGAGCTTCGCCGCTACCCCAGTTCCGCGCCAATGTGGCGCCACGTACATGGCGCCGAGATTGCCTCGATGGGCGAGATTGCCGTGCCGGTTGCGACTGAAGACGACGAGGCCGCCCGCGTCGGTGCTGCCAGCGGTGAAGGCAGCGAACGTGGCCGTCCCGGCGATCCAACCCTCCCAGAAAGCATCCGGCTCGATGCGCTCCTGATCGAAGGTGGCGCCGAAGGCCGCCGGCGTGTCCTGCAAGGCGGCCAGCCGGATCTTCTTGAGGAGAGCGGCTTCGCCGGCCTCGAAGCGGCGGATCTCGAACGCGCTATCCATGGCTCGCCCCCGCTCGCGGTCCAGATGCAATAGCCGTCATCTCAGGTGCCTGCCTCGTTGTGCAACCGGCCTCGCCGGGACAGTATTGGCCCGCGATACTCAGAGCCACACCGTCTGCCGCTCCGCGGCGGGCGGGCCCGCACCGAAGTCCACCCTTGGGAGATGCGACATCATGACCACGTCCGTCCGCAGCGGCCCGCTCATCGGCATGCGCGTCCTCGACCTCGCCCACGTCATGGCCGGGCCGACCTGCGCTCGCATGCTGGCGGACATGGGCGCAGACGTGATCAAGGTCGAGAAGGCCGATGGCGGCGATGATACCCGCCGCATGCTGCCACCCGATATCAAGGGCGAGCCCGCCGCCTATATGATGATGAACCGGAACAAGCGCGGCATCGTGCTGGACCTGAAGAAGCCTGCCGCGCGCGATGTCTTGAAGCGCATGGTCGAGACGGCGGACGTGCTGATCGAGAACTATCGCCATGACACTCTGGACAAGCTCGGAATCGGCTACGAGGTCCTCAAGTCTATCAACCCTGGCCTGATCTACTGCGCGATTTCGGGCTTCGGTCGCTCCGGCCCCTACGCGACACAGGGCGGTTACGATCTCATCGCACAGGGCATGTCGGGTCTCATGTCGATCACTGGCGAGGGACCCGGCCGCCCGCCCGTGAAGGTCGGCTCGCCGGCGTGCGACATCACCGCGGGAATCATCGGCGCCATGGCCGTTTGCGCGGCCTATGCTCACAAGCTCAAGACCGGCGAAGGACAGTTCGTCGATACGTCGCTGTTCGAGGCCGGCGTGACACTCACCTACTGGCAATCCGCGATCTGTCTCGCCACAGGTGTCTCGCCGGAGCCGATGGGCTCGGCGCATCCGCTGAACGGCCCCTATCAGGCGTTCGAGACGAAGGACGGCTGGATCAACGTCGGCGCATCGAACCAGAAGATGTACCCGATGCTGTGCGACATCCTCGACTGCCCCGAGCTCGGCCACGACCCTCGGTTCGAGACTGGCAGGGACCGCATGAACAATCTGGCGGAGCTGATCGAGCTGCTGTCGGTTCACTTCCGCAAGCGCGCCACGGCCGACTGGCTGCCCTTGCTCGAGGAGGCAGGCATTCCGTCCGGGCCAGTGCTCTCGATCGGCCAGATGCTGGTACATCCGCAGACGAAGGCGAGGGACATGGTGGTGGCGGTAGACCATCCGGTGGCCGGTCGGGTCGAGACGATCGGCCTGCCGGCGAAGTTCTCGGCGACGCCTGGATGCGTCACTTTGCCCGCGCCCCGGTTTGGCGAGCATACGCGCCAGGTGCTGAAGGAGTTCGGCTACGACGAGGCCGAGATCCGCCGACTGGTGGCCGACGGAGCGGCCAAGTCCTTATAGTTTTGACAGAATTCAGGCGGGAGAAGTTGGGCGGCAGCGGCGTTTGCTGGCTGCCTCACCGTCCCTGCGAGTCATCCGATTGGGGCGTTTATTCGGCTCTCGATCTGATTCGTTAGCGGTTCGTCAATTATTTTTTCGATTGCCTCTTGCAAATAAGCCACAGATGGGCTCTTATGGGCCTGTCCGAAACGTGACGCCGTCCCACCTATCCCCCCATAGTGGCGTCACGATTTTAGCCCGCGGCCTGTCCCCCGGCCGCGGGCTCTTTATTTCTGCCACGCGCTCGAGGGGCGTCGGACACTGCAACGTCCGGTCAGATCGTCAGGACCATCTTGCCCTGCACCCGCCGCGAGGTGATCTCGGCGAAGGCCTCCGCCGCGCGCTCGAGCGGAAACGATCGCCACAGCCGTGGCTTGAGGCGGCCCTGCTCCCACGCTCCGAGAAGGCGCGTCAACAATGCCCGCGATTGGTCCGGATAGCGCGCGCTGTGCTCACCGAACACGACGCCGACGACCGAGAAATTTTTCACCAGGATCAGGTTCGCCGCCACCTTCGGGATCTCGCCCGAGGCGAAGCCGACGACGAGAATGCGCCCCTCCCAGCCGATGGCGCGCACGCACTGATCGAAGTAGCCGCCGCCTACGGGATCGAACACGACGTCGACACCGTTGCCCCCGGTCAGCTCGCGCAGTCGATCGCGCAGGTTCTCGGCGCGGTAGTCGACCACCTCGTCGGCGCCATACTCTCTTGCGAGCGCCAGCTTGTCGGCGCCGCCGGCGGCCGCGATGACGCGTGCACCCAGCAGCTTTCCGCACTCGATCGCCGCAAGGCCGACGCCGCCCGCCGCCCCAAGCACGACCAGCGTCTCCCCCGCCTTCAGCTTGCCCCGGTAGTCGAGCGCGAACTGGGCTGTGCCGTAGGCGACGGGGAAGGCTGCAGCCGTCTCGAAGTCCATGCTTTGGGGAATCGGTGTGACGATGCCGCCGGGCAGCACGATCTCGCTCGCATAGCCACCGGCATGGCGTGCGAAGGCGATAACCCGGTCTCCGGGTTTCACATGACCTACGCCGGCACCGGCCTCCATGACGACGCCGGCAACCTCGAGGCCGGGAATGAACGGCATCGGGGGCTTCACCTGGTACTTGCCCTCGATCATCAGGATATCGGGGAAGTTGACGCCGGCGGCCCTGACGCCGATGCGGACCTGGCCGGCGCCACAGGACGGACTCTGAACCTCGTCGACCGAAAGGGAGCCGAGGTCTCCCAGGGTGTGGCAGCGAAGTGCGCGCATCGTTGGCTCCATGAATCCTGCGGTCGGAGGATCGCGTGCGGCGGCACGAGCATCGGTGCAACCAACGCTCGCAGCCGGAGCGGTCAGCTCACGCCTGCATGTCCTTCTCCGCCAGCGCTTTCAGCTCGCGCCGCATCAACTTGCCCGTCGGCGTCAACGGCAGCGCCTCGGCGAGGCAGATCACGTCGGGCACCTTGTAGCCTGACAGGCGTGCGCGGCAATGGGCCACGAGCTCGTCAGCCGATAGCGCGCGGCCAGGGCGCGGGACGATATAGGCGACGATCGCCTCGCCCTTGTCGGGGTCGGCGCGCCCAGTCACACCAGCGAGACCGACCGCCGGATGTTGCTGCAACGCTTCCTCCACTTCGGCCGGCGAGACGTTGATGCCGGAGCGCTTGATCATCTCGGAGGAGCGTCCGGCGAAACGGAAGTGCCCGATGTCGTCGAGCGATCCAAGATCGCCGGTGCGAAACCATCCGTCGGCGGTGAGCACGTCAGCATTGTGCCTCGCGCTGTCGCCGCGGTAGCCGGGCATCAGATAGCCGGTCACCTCGACATCGCCGACCTCGCCGGGGCCGAGCAAGGCGCCGGTCTCGGGGTGGCGAACACGAAGGCGCACACCCGGCAACGGCGGTCCCTGGCATTGGGCGCGCTCGTCGAGGGACCAGTCGTTGGGCGTGACGCAACAATTCCCGTAGGTCTCGGTGCTGCCGTAGATGTTGCAGATGCGCGCGGCGCCAAGCACCTCGGCCGCCTTGCGCACGTCCTGCGGTGCACCGATGGTGACGCCGGTCCTGAGCGAGCGTGTGCGCTCGGCCGCGAACGCTGGGTGCGCGACCAGGGCGTTGGTCATGGCCGGCAACGTATAGAGCGCCGTGCAGCGATGCCGCTCGATGAGGTCCAACGCCTCGCCCGGCTCGAAACGGCTCTGGAGCACCAGCGTCGCGCCGTGGCCCATGGTGGCAGGGAGTGCGTTGACGGCGCCGTAGGACCAGAACAGCGGTATCGCCACCAGCACGCGGTCGCCGGGGACGAGGCCCTGCCGCTCGCCGATGTTGAAGCCGTTCTCGATCGCGGCGTAATGCTGCAGCGGCACGGCCTTCGGGCGGTTGGACGAGCCGGACGTGTAGAGCACCACCAGCGTGTCCGAGGCACTCGCAGCCTCGCCCGGTGGCAGCTCCCCGAGCGGCGCCGCCTCGCGGTAGTCGGCGTACCACTCGAACCCTTTCCGCCTCGAGCCGTCGACGAGAACGACCCGCTCGAGCGCGTCGTGGCGGCCCGAGGCCCTCAATGCTGCGATCTCCCCGGCGAAATCCTGTCCGCCGAAGGCCGGCACCAGGAACAGGCATCGCACGCTGCTGTCGGTGAGAAGGAAATCCAGCTCCGGCCCCTTCGACCACGTGCTGAGTGGGACGACAGTCGCACCGAGAGCGGCCGCGCCGAAGAAGATCTCTAGCCATTCCAATCGGTTGTTGATGAGGATGCCGACACCGTCTCCGCGGCGGATGCCGCGTGAGCGCAGCGCGCGAGCAACCCGGCTCGCCTTGTCGTGGAGCTCGCTGAAGCTGGTCGTGACACCGGTTGCGATGACCGCCGGTGCATTGGGCGCGCGGCTCGCCTGCTCGGAGAGAAGCTCGAAGGCGGTTCGACTGAAGGGAGCGTGCATGCGGATCTCTGCTGGTGTGGCGGACGCATCGAGCCCCAAGGCGGCGACGGTTGTCCTCTAGCATCGGCCCCGTCGCTTGCGAAAGGCCCGCGGCGTGGCCACGCGGCACGCCGCCCCCCATTGAGGTCGTGCGGCGCGCTGTGCAAGAGTTTGCGTAAAGCTGGCGCTGGAGAGAAAATCAATGCTCAACGACCGCTACGATAATCCGATCTCGACCACATCGGCCGCAGCTCGCGATGCCTACGTCGCGGCGGTCGACCAGCTCCTGTCCGCCAACGTCGATCCCGAGGCGAGCTTCCGCAAGGCGATCGAGGCCGACGACGGCTTTGCTCTGGCGCACATCGGGCTGGCACGCACCGTGCAGGTCTTCGGCCGCGGTAGCGAGGTGAAGGTGCCGCTCGCCCGTGCCCTGGAGCTTGCGCCGGGGACGACTCCCCGCGAGCAGAGCCATATCGCCATCTTCGAGAGAATGCTGACCGGCAAGGGCGCCGAGGCGTTGGCCTTGACGCGTGAGCATATCAAGACCTGGCCGCGGGATGCGTTCGCGCTGGCGCCATCGACCAGTGTCTTCGGCCTGATCGGGTTCTCGGGGCTGGCCGGCCGCGAGAAGGACCAACTCGCCCTGCTGGAGCCGCTGGCGGATGTCTACGGCAATGACTGGTGGTATCGCAGCCTGCTCGCGTTCGCCGAGATGGAGGTCGGGCTCACCGACCGGGCCCATCGCAACATCGAGGCTTCGATGGCAGCGTTTCCCCGCAACGGGCATGGGGCACACATCCGCGCGCACCTCTACTACGAGGTGGGCGAGCGGCGGGATGGCCTCGCATTCCTGAAGGCGTGGGCGCGCGACTATCCGCGCAAGGCTCACATCCACTGCCACGTGAGCTGGCATCAGGCCCTCTGGGCGATGGAGCTCGGACATTCGGACGACGCCTGGGCCATCTACCGTGAGAGCCTGCACCCGGGCGCCGCCTGGGGCCCGCAGATCAATGTGCTGACCGACTGCGCGTCGTTCCTGTTCCGTGCGGAGCTTGCCGGTGAGCCGCGCAAGGCCGAGCTGTGGCAGGACCTCAGCGCCTACGCCCGGAAATGGTTTCCGAACCCCGGCCTCGCCTTCGCCGACGTGCACGCGGCGCTCGCTCACGCCATGGCCGGCGACGGCGAGGCCCTGGCCCAAATCGCCGAGGCGCCGAAGGGCGCCGCCGCCGAGGTCGTGGGACCGATCGCCAAGGCCTTCGGTGCCTTCGCGCGCGAGGATTGGGCCGGCACGATCGCGGCCCTCGAGCCGCACATGGCGGAGCACGAGCGCATCGGTGGCAGCCGGGCGCAAAGGGACCTCGTCGAGTACGCGCTCACCGGCGCTCTGATGCGGGCTGGGCGAGCGGTCGAGGCCGGCCGCCTGATCCGCGCACACCGCCCCCAGAACGAGCGCAACGGCGGCTTCCCGCTGAAAGAGATGCGGCAGGTAGCGTGAGCGACGCATCAATCACGACGTCGATCCACGACACGGTCCCGGGCAGAAGCAGGGCTCGGGACATGCCGAGGGCAGATTCGCAACTTTGCATGCTCGCGATGGCGAAAGCTCCCGACTAGCCCGCTCCTATTGCGACAGCCGGGAAACCCAGGCTGCGATCACCCAATCCTCTGCCCACTCTTCCTCCAGTCCGCCAGGAACGCCTCGAGGCCCTTGTCCGTCAGCGGATGCTTGACCAGGGCCTTGAGCGTCGCCGGAGGCACGGTGGCCACGTCGGCGCCGATCAGGGCGGCGTCGCGGACGTGGTTGACGGTGCGGATCGAGGCGGCGAGGATCTTCGTCTGCAAGGCCGGATAGTTGTCGTAGATCGTCCGGATCTCGCGGATCAGCGCCATGCCGTCGAGACCGATGTCGTCGAGGCGGCCGATGAACGGCGACACGAACGTGGCACCAGCCTTGGCGGCAAGCAGCGCCTGATTGGCCGAGAAGCACAGCGTCACGTTGACCATGGTGCCCTCGGCCGTGAGCACCTTGCAGGCCTTGAGCCCGTCCCAGGTGAGCGGCACCTTGATGGTCACGTTCTTGGCGATCCTCGCGAGGATGCGGCCCTCGGCCAGCATGCCCTCGGCGTCGGTGGCTGCCACCTCGGCCGAGACAGGCCCCGGCACGATCTCGCAGATCTCTGCGATGATGGTCTTGAAATCGCGGCCGGCCTTGGCGATCAGCGAGGGGTTCGTGGTGACGCCGTCGAGGAGGCCGAGGGCGGCCAGCTCGCGGATCTCGGCAACGTCCGCAGTATCGACGAAGAAGTCCATGCGCTGAGCCTCCGGATGCCGTTGACGGCGGCCGTACACAGCCGCCGCAGTCTCTGCCGCTTCGTACGGCGGCCGGCGGCGCAGGCGCAACCGGAAATCGGACAGGAGGCAGCGGGTACTGCGACGGCAAGGCCCCCGGGGCGCAGGACGAGGGTTTTCCAACCCCGGAGATGACCCGGCCACACTTCGGGTCTATTTGAGCCGAATAGTGCCGTGTGATTCATGTCCGAGTCGACGCCCGACGCCAGAGATCCGAGCCATGCCGAACGACAGGGCCTCCCGTCCGCCGCCGAGCCTCGGCCAGGTACGCCCCGACCGTATCGGTGGTGCATCTGCTCCCGGACCGCTTGGCCCGGCGCAGCGTGGCCACGTCGCCACGCCCGCCGAGGCCTACCGTGCGCCCCACGGTACACGCAGGCACGCGCGCCGAACGCAAGGCCGTGTCGGCAGAGGGATGCTCTACGGCCTCCTTGGCCTGCTCGCCGCCGGCAGCGCCCTGGTGTTGATTTTCCCGCCTGCCGATTTCGTCAAGCAACGGCTGGCGGCCGAGGTCGAGCGGCAGACCGGCCGCCGTCTGAGCATGGGCTCGGCCGGCGTCTCGATCGTCGGGGAGCTCGGCGTCACCATGCTCGACGTCGTCCTCTCGGCACCGCCCGGCATGGGCGGTCCGCCGCTTCTGAAGGCCGACCGCCTCGAGGTGAGCGTCGCCTTGTTGCCCCTCGTGCTGCGAGAGGTGAAGATCGAGCGAATGGCGCTGACGCGCCCGGTGCTGGAGCTCCGGGTGGACGGGCAGGGCCGGAGGAGCTGGGACTTCGCGGCCAATGAGACCGACGCAGTCCCGGTTCGGTATGCTCAGGCAGGTGGACGGATCAACGATGCCGGCCGCTTGCCGCCGGAGCTGCGCGAATTCGCCAAGGGAGCCACCCCGCCGACCGCCTCGGATGCCCGCTCGCCACTCGGCATGGAAGGTCTGTCGCTGGCCGATGTCCGGGTTGCCGGTGGCACGGTCCGCTACCGCGACGCCACCGCCGGCATCGAGCGCGAGCTGAAGGGCATCGACGCTCGCTTCGCCCTGCCGCAGGGTGCCGGTCCACTCGATGTCGATGGCCATGTGGTGGTCGGCGGAGAGCGCCTCGCCGTCGTCGGCCGCATCGACACCCTCCGCGAGATGATGGCCGAGCAACCGGCATCGCTGCGCCTTGAGGTGGGTGGCGCACCTGTCGCGCTCCGGTACGAGGGCAAGGTGGTCGCGGGCGGAAGTCCCAGTCTCGAGGGTAGCCTCAGTCTGAGCTCGGGATCGGTCGCCCGCCTAGCGCATCTGCTGGGCGTCACCGTGACCGGTCTCGACGCGCTTGGGAAGGTGACCGTCGACGGCGGTGTCAAGGCCACCGCGACGAGCCTCGACCTGTCGGCCGCGAAGCTGTCGGCTGCCGGCTCCACCGCCAGCGGGCAACTCAGCGTCGATGCCGGCAAGGCAAAGCCACGCGTCGTCGCGAGCCTCCGCTTCGCTGCGCTCGATCTCGACCGTGCACTGGCGATCGCGTCCGGCACCAGACTGCCGCCCCCGGCCGACGGAAAGGCTTCTCCGGGGCGTTTTGCGGCACCAGTCGCGGTCATGCCGCCGGGCGCGAGCAAAGGACCAGCGTCCATCGACGACATCCTCATGCGCCCGGATACCGAGCCGACGCGGAGCATCGGCGGTCCGGAGGTGCGCGGCTTTCGCCAGCGGATCGGCAACCAATGGGACATCGAGCCGATCGATGTCGCGGGGCTGCACAGCATCGACCTCGACGGCCGCTTCCAGATCGCCGAGCTCATCTGGCAGGGCATCCGGGCCAGTTCCGTGCAAGCCGCTGCTGAGCTCAAGGACGGGCATCTCAGAGCGAGCATCACCGACGGAGATGTCGCCGGCGGCAAAGTGCGGGGCCTCGTCAGCATCGACGCCCGGCAGCCGGCGCTCACCGTGGGGGCTAACCTCTCTGGCGACGGCGTGGCTCTCGCCCCGCTGCTCAAGACCGCCGGTATCGATGTCATCGAGGGGCGAGGACGGGGCATGCTCACGCTCAGCGCGCGCGGTCAGAGCGAGCGCGACCTCGTCTCGACGCTCGCGGGGAAGGCCGAGCTCCGGGCGACCGATGGGGCGCTTATCGGGTGGAATGCCGAAGCGATACTCGCATCGCTGCGCCGCGGGGAGATCCCCCCGACCCGCCGCGAGCCCGACTCCAGGACGCCATTCCGGCAGCTTTCCGCGACGTTCCAGATCGCGACTGGTGTCGCCCGGACTCGCGATGTCGCATTGGACAGTGCGACCATCACGGCCTCCGGCGCCGGCCTGATCAACCTCGTCGATCGCAACGTCGACATCACGTTCAAGCCACAGGTCGCGGGTGGCACCGGCATCGAGGTGCCTGTGCGGGTGGCCGGGCCATGGGACGAGCCGAGCGTCGTGCCCGACATCGCCGGCGCGCTCAAGTCTCCGCAGGCACAGCAGGCCGTTCGTCAGCTGAAGGAGGGCAACGTCGAGGGCGCTGTCCGCAGCGTGCTCGGCGACAGTCCCAAGACCGACAAGAAGATCGACAAGGCCAAGGAGCTGTTGCGCGGACTGTTCAATCCGTAGTCCCCAAGGTCAGCCGCAACCGCGACCCGGCAGGGGCGTTGCGGGAGCGGTCCGGACCGCTCGGCCGGCGCTCTCACCGGGCTTGCCGAGGCCCCTGCAAAGCACCGTTCGCGGTCGCACGAAAATCGTTGTCCGCCCACGCGCTAACAGAGCCTTATGCGGCGGGGGATTTTTTTTGCCCCCGGGGGGCAAATACCGCTTGCGCCGGGGGGCAATTGGCCTCATATCGCGCGCTGCCGTTCGACCACCTGCCCTCAAGGTCAAGGAACATCCCCAAACCCCAAAGGTAAGGAGCGGACGGGTCACAATCTGTCTACTGGTTGGGGAGGGTCATATGGCCTACAATGACGCCCTCTTCCAATTGGGGATGGACTTGACTCGTTCAAGCCCCGCCCAAACGGAAGATCTGTCCGAGAAGACCGCGCACATCGCGCACAACAACGACGAAGTCCGCAAGGACTTCTTCATAGAGCGCGATGGCGTGAGGTTTGCGGGAACGCACCTCATCATCGACCTGTTTGGCGCCAAGCGTCTCGACGACATCAAGCATGTCGAGCGTACGCTGAAGCGCTGCGTAGAGGTTGCGGGAGCAACTCTCCTCCACATGCATCTCCACCACTTCACGCCCAATGGCGGCGTGTCTGGGGTGGCCGTGCTGTCGGAGAGCCACATCTCGATCCATAGCTGGCCCGAGGCCGACTACGCGGCCCTGGACGTGTTCATGTGCGGCGAGGCGAGGCCTCATCTTTCCATCGCCGTGCTCAAGGAGGCCTTCGAGGCCTCGGACGTCGTCGTGAAGGAGCACCTTCGCGGCCAGGAGCTCGAGCAGCTCGAGTGGCAGATGGCAGCCGGCCGCAAGGCGCCAGTTGCCGTCGCCAATCCGAAGGCCGCGAGGGCGCACCCCCTACGGCTGCCCCGGCGCGAGAAAGAGCGGCAGGTGGTTGCTGCCTGAAGCGTCCATGATCCGCTGGATGACGCGCCCGGCTGCAAGGTCGGGCGCGTTTTCTTGTGTGGTGTACCAGACAGAACGCAGGCGCGGCGGCGGAAGTCCCCTATGGACCGCGGCCTGGGGGTGTGCGAACCGATGGCAACCGCGTCGGCGTGAGGCAGGATGGGGTGGCGGTCGCGACGACCCGGCACCGTGGTCGTGCCGGCGTCATTGCCGCCCCGCCTGTGCCGTGTTGCGTGCGTCCGCTCGCTCACCCGCGCCGTGCAGCTGGAATTCGCTGAGCCCTTCGCTGGAGCCCGCCCATGACCACTCGTTGGATCGAGGAAACTTTGCATCCCCATTGGCGTGTCCGCCTCGCAGCGCAGAAATTGCTGCACGAGGTCGAGACCGACCATCAGCAACTCGTGATTTTCGAGAACGAGACTTGGGGCCGCGTGCTGATGCTCGACGGCGTCGTCCAGCTCACGACTTCGGACGAGTTCGTCTATCATGAGATGATGGCCCACGTGCCGCTGATGGCGCTGCCAAAACCGCGGCGCGTGCTCGTCGTCGGCGGTGGCGACGGCGGCGTTCTACGCGAGGTCCTGAAGCATCCCTCCATCGAGTCGGCAACGCTGGTCGAGATTGATCGCTCGGTGATCGACCTGTCGCTGGAGCACTATCCGGAGATCGCCGCCGGCTGCTTCGACGATCCGCGGTGCGATCTTGTCATCGGCGACGGTCTGAAATACGTCGCCGGGACGACGGAAAAGTTCGATGCCATCATCGTCGACTCGTCCGAGCCGATCGGCCCTTCGGCCGTGCTGCATACGGCGCAATTCTTCGCCGACTGCCGGAAGGCGCTGCGGCAGGGCGGCATTCTCGTGACGCAGAGCGGCCTGCCGTTCCTGTTGCCCAATCACCTTGCTGGGACGACGCGGTCGCTTGCGGGCTTGTTCGGACGCGTCGCACCCTATCTGTGCACGCAGCCCTGCTACTTCGGCGGGCCGTTCGCTCTCAACTGGGCCTCCGACGATGGTGACCTCGCCGAGGTGTCGGTCAAGAAGCTGTACCGCCGCCAGCAGAAACGGGCGATCACGACGCGCTACTGGACACCCGCGGTGCACGCGGCGGCCTTCGCGCTGCCGGCCTACGTCCAGGCGATCGTGGACGGCTCTCTGATGCCGGAGCCCGCCAAGAGCAAGGCCAAGGCTTCGAAGCCACGCCTGGCGTCGAGAGCCAGGCGCAGCCGGAAGGCGACCGCCTGACACCGTCGGCGCCGCGAGCGTGCACAGCCTGGCCGGACCGGTGCAGACAGGGCGCGGCGCAATCGCGACTTGACGAGGCCGAGGTCTCCCTTGGACATGCGCACCTCGCTTCGCAGCCGGTGAGGTCGATGCCGAAAATGCCTGCGCCTCGCGACGTTCCAACATGGTTGTGCGGAATCGGGCCTTGGTCCCGTCGGGCCGTTGCGGCGGCGGCGGGCGGCCTGTCGCTACTGGCGATGGCCCCCTTTCATCTCTGGCCGGTTCTACTCCTCACGCTACCTGCACTCGTCTGGCTGATCGACGCGGCCCTGGCGACGGCGCCGCGGCGTCGGCCCGCCCATGCCGCTGCCATCTGCTGGTGGTTCGCGTTCGGCTATTTCCTGCCGGGCCTCCTCTGGATCGGCGAGGCGTTCCTGGTCGAGGCCGAGAAGTTCGCGGTGCTGATGCCGTTCGCAGTACTGGTGATGCCCGCCGGGCTGGCGCTGTTCTGGGCCGGGGCCGGCGCGGCGGCCGCGCTCGCCTGGATGCCCGGATGGCGTCGCGTGCTGGTTCTGGCCCTCTCGCTATCGGCCGCCGAATGGCTGCGCGGCCACATCCTCACGGGGTTTCCCTGGAACGTGCTCGGCTATGCGCTGACGGCGCCGGATCTGCTCCTGCAGTCGGCCGCGGTTCTCGGTATCTACGGATTGACGCTGGTCGCGGTGGCGGTGCTGGCGCTGCCGCTCGTCGTTTGGCACGACGCGGGTCGCGTAACCGCCCGTACACCCTTATTGGCGGCGGTAGCCACGACGCTAACCCTCGCACTCATGGCCGGATGGGGTGCACTGCGTCTCCACAGCGAGGCGCCCCAACCCCGTGACGTCATCCGCCTTCGCCTCGTCCAGCCGTCCATCCCGCAGCGCCAGAAGTGGCAGCGCGAGAACCAGCGACGGAACTTCGAGCGACACCTCGAGCTGACCGGACGGAATGCCGCCGGGGTCGAGGACGGCGCGCAGGGCGTCCGACTCGTGGTCTGGCCGGAGGCGGCGATGCCATTCCTGCCGCTGGACATTCCCGAGGTGCTGGCGGCCATCGGCAGGGCCCTGCCTGAGGGCGCGTACCTGGCCGCCGGGTTGCTGCGGGTCGAGCCTCCGCTTGACGGCAGCCTGGGCGCGCGCCGCAGAATCTACAACAGCCTTGCGGTGTTCGGGAGCGGTGGTCAGCGCGTCGCCCTCTACGACAAGATTCACTTGGTCCCGTTCGGCGAGTACCTGCCGTTCCAGGCGACACTCGAGGCCATCGGATTGGAGCAGCTGACGCGCATTCGCGGCGGTTTCGATATCGGCACCTCGCCTCGGCCGTTGCTGGCCGTTCCCGGCTTGCCTCGTTTCGGCCCTCTCATCTGCTACGAGGCGATTTTCCCGGGCGCCGTGATCCAGGGCTCCGAGCGCCCCGCCGTGCTGCTCAATGTCACCAACGACGGGTGGTTCGGAAATACCATCGGGCCTCAGCAGCATCTCCATCAGGCTCGGGTGCGTGCGGTGGAGGAGGGACTCCCGCTCATCCGGTCGGCCAACAATGGGGTCTCGGCCGTGATCGACGCACAAGGACGCGTCGTTGGCACGCTCGGGTTGGATGTCGTCGGTGTGCTCGATGCCGACTTGCCTGGCGCCGCAGCGGCGCCGCTCTACGCGCGCGTGGGCGACCTCGCCTTTGTCGCGCTATGGCTCGCTCTTCTGCTGATCGTGGCGGCCCGTGGTCTCCGAGACCTGCGAAACGACACGCGGGGCTGAAGCTCATTTCAGATCGCAATAATGCAGATCTATCAACCTGAGATTGCAAATGCTTTTCAGGAGCATTGGCAACTGCTATCGATTGACGACCTCTTCCAATGCACCTAGAAATTGCGGCGATCACCACGCATCGGGACCGCCTCGAGACCATGAGCAACCTCTCCATGGACGACGATACTGAGAGCAAGAGCTCTCGACGGCCCAATCCCGTCGACGTTCATGTCGGCAGCAGGGTCAGGCTGCGCCGTATGCTGCTGGGGATCAGTCAGGAAAAGCTCGGCGAGCGGCTGGGGCTCACCTTCCAGCAGGTCCAGAAGTACGAGAAGGGCGTCAATCGCATCGGCGCCAGTCGCCTCTATGACCTGTGCAATGTGCTCAGCGTGCCGGTCAGCTTCTTTTACGAGGGGCTTGCGTCGAACGAGGCCCGGCTGCAGCCCACGCCGGGCTTCGCCGAGGCGCCGACCGAGGCCAACATTCTCGAGTTTCTGAGCACGCGTGAGGGCCTGGAGCTCAACAAGGCGTTCGCTCGCATCCAGGACGCGAAGACGCGCCGGGCCATTCTCGAGCTGGTCCGCGCGCTCGCCGGTCTCGACGGCGACGCCTTGCCGGAGTAGACGGGCCACCTTTCATGCGACTATCCGTCCGAGGGCGTCGCCCGCGGCGGCTTGACCCTGACCAGCGAAAGCGGCAAACAACCGCGATCTGTTGGGAGCTCCTGCCGAGAGGGACAAGATCGTGGCTCGCAAGTCGTTCCTGTTCACCAGCGAATCCGTTTCCGAGGGGCATCCGGACAAGGTCGCCGACCAGATCTCAGACGCAATCCTCGACGCGTTCATTGCCAACGACGTCAAGCTTGGCATCGCCGACAAGAGCGCCATCAACACCCGCCTCGGTTGCGAAACGCTCGTGACCACCGACAAGGTCGTGATCGCTGGCGAAGGCCGCGGCCAGTCCCCATTGTTCAAGGTCTTCGATAGCCACCAGCACCCCGGAAGCAAGGAAGCTCGGATCAACCGCGAGTTGATCGGCCACATCGCCCGCGGCGTGATCAAGGACATCGGCTACGATCAGGTTGGCTTCTCCTACCACGGCGCCGACGTCGAGGTTCTGCTGCACGGGCAGTCGCCCGACATCGCCATGGGCGTCGACGAGAAGCAGGGCGAGGAAGGTGCCGGCGACCAGGGCATGATGTTCGGTTTCGCCTGCACCGACAGCGAGGCCTACGAGAAGGGCACATATATGCCCGCTCCGATCTTCTTCTCGCACAAGATCTTGAAGGTGCTGTCGGAGCAGCGCCGCTCGGGCAAGCTCGGCGACCTGCTGCCTGACGCCAAGAGCCAGGTGACCATCCAGTACGAGGACGGCAAGGCTGTCGGTGCCACCAAGGTCGTGGTCTCCACCCAGCATCAGAAGGCGAACGGCAAGGGCCGGGACTACACGCCTGAGCTGATCAAGGAGATGATCGGCGATGCCGTCGCCTCCGCGTTGCCGAAGGGCTGGATGCCGAAGTCGGGTGCCGACTTCCTCGTCAACCCGACGGGCAACTTCGTCGTCGGCGGACCCGACGGCGACTGCGGCCTGACGGGCCGAAAGATCATCGTCGACACCTACGGCGGGTATGCCCCTCACGGAGGTGGGGCTTTCTCCGGTAAGGATCCGACGAAAGTCGATCGCTCGGCGGCCTACGCCGCGCGCTATCTGGCCAAGAACGTGGTCGCCGCTGGTCTTGCCGATCAGTGCATGATCCAGGTCGCCTATGCGATCGGTCGACCGGAGCCGATGTCGCTCCTCGTCGATACCAAAGGCACCGGCAAGCATGGTCCCGAGATGGACGCCAAGCTCGAGCAGGTGCTCGCCGAGCTGTTCCCGCTGCGGCCGACCAACATCCGCCGCAAGCTGGAGCTCAACAAGCCGATCTACCAGCGCACGGCAGCCTACGGCCACTTCGGCCGGGCTCCAGACGCCGATGGCGGGTTCTCCTGGGAGCGCACCGACCTCGCCGACGCCATTCGCAAAGCTGTCGGTGCCTGAGCGCTTCCGGCACGCCGCGTAGGGCAAATCAGTAGACGGCCGCCTGAGGGTGGCCGTTTTTATTTCTCGGCCCATGTCGGGAACGAGCGCCTGACCTCAGTCCTTGAGACAGCGTCGTCACAGGGAAAGGAAGCGATCGATGGCCAAGAGCACCATCTGCATCTGGTACGACAAAGACGCCGAGGCGGCGGCCCGCTTCTATAGCCATATCTTTCCGGGCAGCGCCGTTCATGCCGTTCACACCGCTCCCGCCGATTATCCGGCCGGGAAGAAGGGCGATGTGCTGATGGTCGAGTTCACCGTTTCCGGTGTTCCCTGCCTCGGCCTGAACGGCGGGCCGGACATCAAGCACAGTGAGGCCTTCTCGATCGTTATCTCGACGGATGATCAGCAAGAGACCGACCGCTACTGGGACGCCATCGTCGGCAACGGCGGTGAGGAAAACGCTTGCGGCTGGTGCAAGGACCGGTGGGGCGTCCGCTGGCAGATCACACCGCGCGTCCTGATGGAGGGGATGGCGGCCGGCGGCGAGGAGGCGCGACGCGTCTTCGCGGCGATGATGACCATGAAGAAGATCGACGTCGCGGCGATCGAGGCTGCGCGACGCGGCTGACGCCGAGGTAGGCGGAGCTTGGCTCTGGCGCCTCTGCCGATGCCATGCTGTTATCCGGCGCTCGCGACTGTACTATCGTGGTCGCGCCCCTTTAGGAGGAGCCTCAATGTTCAGCCACGTGTTCGTCGGCGCCAATGACGTCGTCGCATCGAAGAAGTTCTATGATGCCGTGCTCGGTGCGATTGGCGTGCCGGAAGGCAAGGCCGATCCCCGCGGCCGCGTGTTCTACCGGACCAAGACGGGCATGTTCGGCATCACCGCGCCCATCGACGGCAAGCCCGCCTGCCACGCCAACGGCGGTACCATCGGTTTCGCCTGCGAGACCCCGGAGCAGGTGAAGGCATTCCACGACGCGGGCGTCGCCAACGGCGGTAAGTCGATCGAGGACCCGCCGGGCTGGCGTGAGGGTGGTCCAGCCAAGCTCTATCTCGCCTACCTGCGCGATCCGGCCGGCAACAAGATCTGCGCGCTGCACCGCGGCTGAGCCACCCGCCGGACGCTGCAGTTGGAGGCGCCCGAGACGAGCGGGCGCCTTGATTGTTATGTGCTGGCTCGTGCAGGCGGGCCGGCGCTGGTGTCGCCGAGGTTGGCCACGATGGAAAGCGCGACGGACGACGAGGGGACCGAACCGGCGGCGGGCATGTCGGCGGTCGCGCAAGACCTGCGGTCCTACGGCCGCCGTCGGGGTCGCAAGCTGTCGCCGCGTCAGGACCGCCTGATGCGAGAGCTGTTGCCGAGGGTGTCGCCGGATCTCGGCCGGCCGGCGCCGCAGGAGCTGGCTCGGGCGCTGTTCGTTGCGCCTGTCCGTGAGGCCTGGCTCGAGATCGGGTTCGGCGGCGGCGAGCATCTGCTGTGGCAGGCACGCCATAATCCCGGCGTCGGTCTGATCGGGGCCGAGCCGTTCGAGGATGGCGTCGTCAAGGTTTTGGCCGCGATCGAGGACGAGGGCCTGGGCAATGTCGCGGTCCATGGCGATGATGCGCGCGCCTTGCTCAGGTGGTTGCCGCACGCCTCGATCGCCCGGGCCTTCATTCTATTCCCGGACCCCTGGCCGAAGCGCAGGCATGTCAAACGACGCCTGATCAATCCGGGCTTGCTCGCGCTTCTGGCGAGGGTGCTGAAGCCCGGTGCGGAGCTCAGGATCGCCACCGACATCGGCGACTATGCCCGCACCATCCTGATGGCATTCCAGGCGACCGAGGCCTTCGTCTGGTTGGCGGCCCGCCCCGACGACTGGCGTCGACGGTCGGACGACTGGTGTGCCACCCGATACGAGGCCAAGGCCCTACGCGAGGGCCGGCGAAGTTGCTACCTGCGCTTCGCTCGGCGTTGAATCGCGGGTCTGCCAGCTTGCAAGACAAATTTTTGTCAGAGACCGCTTGCCTCCGCTGCCACAATTGCGTAACATCACTTTGCTCATGATCATC
>JANRJI010000150.1:0-7011 GCA_033764055.1 Hyphomicrobiaceae bacterium | reverse complement strand
GTGGTCGTGAGCTTTCACCTCTACGCGCTCCTGGCCATCCTGCCGATGGCCGTCCTGACTGCTCTCCTGCTTCGAGTGCTCGTCGGGAGACACTGGGCCGCCTCGACACTGGCGGCCCCTGCGTTCGTCCTGACGTTATTGGTCGGCGCGTCCTTCCTTGCGGGGCTGGTCCTTACGGGCGTGATGCTCGCAACGGCGCGCGTGGAGGGCCTGACAGGGATCAAGGTCTTCGCAGACCTCGCGAGCCTGGGCGTGCGCATCGTCCCCCATGAACCTTTCAAGGCAACGACGACGCTCGCCATCGGCGCGGCCTTCGCGCTCTGGATCGCTTGGCCAAGTCGTCGCGCATGAGGCTCTGGCCAGCCGGCGGGAACCGCGCCTAGGATAGCGCCCAGCGACGGCCGCTCCCGTCCCACCGACATTACCGAGAGCCCCGACCGCGGGGCCCGCAACGCTTCACCAAGAGAGGAACCACAGACATGGCCATCGGCTCGGATATCGTCGCCAAGGCCCTCAAGCACGAGGGCGTATCGGACTTCTTCTACATCATGGGCGGCCCGATGCTGGCGGTCGAGAAGGCCTGCCTCAACCTGGGCCTGCGCGGCATCGACGTGCGCCACGAGCAGGCCGCGGCCTTCGCCGGCTTCGCCTATGCGCGCCTCAAGAACCAGATCGGCGTCTGCATGGCGGCCTCGGGCCCGGCCACGACCAACCTCGTCACCGGGGTGGCTCACGCCTGGGCCGACTGCACGCCCATCCTCGCGCTGGGTGGTGCCGCTCCTGTCTCGACGTGGCATCGTGGCGCCTTCCAGGACACCGACCAGCTCGCGCTCTTCAAGCCGATCACCAAGTGGGCCGACCGCGTGCACAACGCGCGCCGCATCCCGGAGCTCGTCAACCTCGCCATCTCGCAGGCGATGACCGGCCGCACCGGACCCGTCTACCTCGATCTCCCCGGGGACATTCTCTATCAGGAGGTCGACGAGTCGAAGATCGAGTATCCGGAGCCCTTCGTCTACGCGAAGCGGGCGCGCCCCGCCATTAACGCGAACGACGTGAAGGCGATCGTGGATGCGCTGTCCAAGGCCAAGCAGCCGGTGCTCGTCACGGGCTCGGGCGTGCAGTGGTCCGAGGCCGACGCCGAGATGCTCGCCTTCGTCGAGGCCTCCGGCATTCCGTTCTACACGACACCCCAGGGACGTGGCGTCATTCCCGAGGATCATAAGTACTCGTACCTGACCTCGCGCGCCGCCGCCTTCAAGGACGCCGACGTCATCCTCGTCGTCGGCACCCGGATGAATTATGTGATCGGCAACGCCGCGCCGCCGCGCTGGAATGCCGGTGCCAAGGTCGTGCGCATCGACATCGACCCCGTCGAGATTGCGACCGCGCCGCGGAAGCTCGACATCGGCGTGGTGGCGGACGCAAAGATCGCCTTCGGCCAGCTCACCGAGGCCATCAAGGGCAAGGTTACGCCGGCTGCCTTCGAGACGTGGCGCGAGCGCCTGCGCACCCGCAACGTGCAGAAGGCGGCCGAGGCGGAGCAGGCGCTCTCCAACAACGACTCGCCGATCCACCCGCTGCGCCTGTGCAAGGAGGTCCGCGACATCCTCGATCGCGACGCGGTGCTGTGCGTCGATGGGCAGGAGACACTCAACTACGCGCGCCAGGCGATACCGCAATACACGGCTCGCCACCGCATCAATTCGGGCGCCTACGGCACCATGGGCGTTGGCATGCCGTTTGGCATGGGCGCGAAGGCGGCATGCCCCGACAAGCAGGTGGTCGTGCTGCATGGCGACGGCTCTTGGGGCATGAACTCCATGGAGTTCGACACCTGCGTCCGCCACAAGTTGCCCGTGCTCGTCGTCATCAGTCAGAACGGCGGCTGGACTGGCGATCCGGACAAAAACGATCCGGCCAAGTCGAAGCCCGGCCGCGAGCTCGGCTATCCGCGCTACGACAAGTTCGCCGAGTGTTTCGGCGGTCACGGCGAGTACGTGGAGAAGCCGGAGGACATCCGCCCGGCGCTCGAGCGTGCCATGGCTGCGGTGAAGGCCGGCAAGCCGGCCCTCGTCTGCGTCGTCACCGACTGGAAGGCCCGGGCAACGACCACGGCGTTCACGCGCTACTCGACCTGATCGGACCGCGATCGGACGAGCGCGATCGGAGTGCGGTCAGACCAGCGGAGCCTCGGTTCCGCTGGTTCTCGTCACCGATGAAATTGCCGGCATGGCGTGCCGAACCTCGGCGTCCTCGATCCTACCTCAGATACGGGCACAGCCGCTCCTCGCCGTCGTAGGTGATGTAGGTGCCTGTGTGGGCGTTGAAGGAACGGAAGCGGGAGGCGCAGCGGGCGATCGCGTCGGGATCGCCATAGGGCGCCGGGGCTACGGTGTAGGGCCGGGTCGAGTAGTAGGTGACCGGCGGCGGTGGCGGGGCATAGTAGTACGGGCGGTAATACGGCCGGTAGTAGGGGCGGTAATACGGCCGATAGGGGCGATAGCGGGGGCCGATGTCGAAGTAGATGCCGACCTGAGCTTGATCGACCGGCAGCTTTTTCGACGAGGCTGCCTTCGGCAAGCCGACCGAGGCTGCGCTGGCCGGAGTGGCAAGCATGCCGACTGCGGCGATGGCGAGGACATGCCGCGCTGAGCCAACCATTCTGCACCTCCAGGCGTTGGCTGTGGGGCGTCGCCCGCGCCAACGGCGTACGACGCGAAGCCTGGATGACTAAAGCCGAATTGCGCCATGATCTTGGCATCGGCGGGAGCACGCCCGGAGTCGCGTGGGGTCCATTGCCCGCTCGCATCAGGAGACACAACCAAGTCGCGAAATCCGCGGTCCGGCGCGGCCATTCGGCCGGAACGAGCGGTGCGGTCCGCGTCGCGCTCCCCCCGAGCCGTCAGTAGAACAGGCTCGATACGCTCTCGTTGCGGGCGGTGCGGGCGATACCCTCGGCGAGGAGGGGAGCGATCGAGACGACGCGGATGTTCCGGGCAGCCTTCACGGCCTCGGTCGGCAGGATCGAATCCGTAATGACGAGGGTCTTGAGCTTGGAGTTGGTGATGCGCGAGACGGCACCACCCGACAGCACACCGTGCGTGATGTAGGCGTGGACCTCCGTCGCGCCCTGCTGCAGCAGCGCATTGGCGGCGTTGACCAGGGTGCCGCCCGAATCCACGATGTCATCGACGAGCACGCACCGCTTGCCCTCCACGTCGCCGATGACGTGCATGACCTCCGAATGGCCGGCACGCTCACGCCGCTTGTCGCAAATGGCGATCGGCACGTCCGTTCCGAGGCGTTTCGCCAGCGCCCGGGCGCGCACTACCCCGCCGACGTCCGGCGAGACGACCACGACCTCGTGGGCGTCATAGGTCTCCTGGATATCGCGCGCGAACAGGGGGGCTGCGAACAGGTTGTCAGTCGGAATGTCGAAGAAGCCCTGGATCTGGCCGGCGTGGAGATCCAGCGTCATGACCCGGTCGACGCCGGCGCGCTCGATCAGGTTGGCGACGAGACGGGCCGAGATGGGTGTGCGGGGACCCGGTCGGCGGTCCTGGCGGGCATAGCCGTAGTAGGGCATGACGGCCGTGATGCGCTTGGCGGAGGAGCGCTTCAGAGCATCAGTGAGGATCAGCAACTCCATGAGGTTGTCGTTGGCGGGAAACGCCGTGTTCTGGACGATATAGACGTCCTCGCCGCGAACGTTCTCCTCGATCTCGACGAAGATCTCCATATCCGCGAAGCGCTTCACGAAACCCTTCGTGAGGGGCGACTGCAGAACCTCGCTGATGGCCTCGGCCAGCGGCCGATTGGAGTTCCCGGCAACGAGCTTCATGGACGCGCCTCCAGGCCCCCAGTTGTGATCACGCGGCATCGAAGGCTCCCGTCGAGCTGGTCTTGTCTCAAAGCTGTCACACCAGACGACGGCCTCATAGCAAGCGGACCCGGACGTGTAAACGTCCGGGTCCGCAAGGTTTCACCGATGATGAGCCGGTGGCATCCGGTCATTCCAGCTCGAGTATCAATTCGTGGCGCGTCCCGATTGAGGCAGCAGCTTGATGATCCCCTGGGCTGCGGCTGCGGCTGCGGCGTCCGCCGTCTTGCCCCAACTGCCGTCGAGGGATCCCGGTGGCACCGAGTTCTTCTGCGTCACTGTGCCGACCGCCGTGCCCTTGGAGTCCTTGACGCGCCAGTCGATCTGGATCGTCTGCTTGCCATCCTTGACGGCACCCATGGCGACCTTCCCCTCGACGCGATAGGCGCCGGCCTGATCGGACAATTTGACGCCGCCACGGCTCAGCTCGCGCTGCAGTGCATCGGCCAGTGCCGTGTTGCCGTCCCCTGGAGCGCCGACGACAGCCGGCACCACGGCCGCCAGCTCGCCGGACGGCGGCAGCGATGCGGTGGTCGTGCTCGCCGGCAGACTTGCCGCCGCGGCGGGAGCAGTTGCGCCAGGAGATGCCTGATTTCCTGGGGCCAATGTTCCCGCACCGGCTCCGGCGGCACGGCCGCTCACCGCAGCGACAGGCGTTGCCTTCGGCTGGCTCGGCACCCATGCGCCCAACGAGCTCGCGATCTTGTCGGCGACGGCCTGGGTGACGGCGGGCGTCACAGCAGCCCAGGGGTCCTTGCCGCCGGTGGCCTGCGGGGCTACCTCCTCGCCCGTGATGCGGTTCACCCGCTTGCCGGACGGGTCTGTGATGTCCCAGATGTAGGAAACTTTGATCGCTCCCTTGTCGCGGGCTGCAACGATATAGCCGCGCATGCCGAAGTCTGCTTTCGGATCACGATCGGCAACAATGGCGATGCGGCTTTTCTCGGACGCCTTCACCACCTGATCGCGCAATTGCGCCGCGATCGGGTCGGGCGCCCCGATGAGAGGTGCCAAAGCAATGCTGGCCAGCATCTGCGGTGCGGCGGGTGTCACGGGCGATGGTGCCACCGTTTGCGTCGCGACCTGGTCGCCACCCAATATCGTGCCGGCCGTCTCGCAGCCGCCAAGTCCCAAGCCGGCAATGACAACGCATAGGACTGCGCTCGCAGCCTTCACCCTGTTCCAAGCCGTAGCAGCGTCGAAGTCCGTCACGACGACGTCCCCTTCGTTTGTGTTCTTCCCGCTGTCACTCGGCAGCCGACGTACCAACCCTGCGGCCTGTTGCGCGACTCTCCTGAACTTCCACGCCTTGATGCGAACTAGTGCGTTGCTTCGCCACCGTCCAGCCACGTCGACGACTTTTCCGTGGCAAATTGCGGTTCAGCAGCCGGATTATGACTCAGACTGTGGAAAAACTATAGCAGGACGACGGCAGACACCTGTCGGCCGTAGTCCGGCTCGCCATTGTGGACGGATCGCCGGTAGCTGAACAGGCGCTGCTCGTCCGAGTACGTGCAGGCGGTCACGCTTTCCACGGTGTCGAGGCCGGCGCGTGCCAGGCGATCGAGGACATATCCTGGGAGGTCGAACCGGGGCCGGGCCTGGGGAGCCGCCCGGCGGAAGAACCGGGCATTGGCCGGGTCCGTTTCGATGAAGCGGTCTTCGAACTCCGCTCCGACCTCGTAGGCGTCGGGGCCGATGCAAGGGCCGAGAGCGGCGCGAATGCGCCCCGGCCGCGCCCCGAGGCGGACCATCGCCGCGATGGTCGCTTCGAGGATGCCGGTCAGCGCGCCTTTCCAGCCGGCATGGGCGGCACCGATGATCCGAGCCTCAGGGTCGGCGAATAGCACCGGGGCGCAGTCCGCTGCCAAGGCCCCGAGCGCGATGCCGGGCACCCGCGTGACGAGCGCGTCGGCCTTCGGCAACGCGCCGGGGGGGAACGGCTCGGTCACGACCACCGCCTCGGCGCTATGCACCTGATGACAGGTCAGCAGCTGTTCGCCCTGGGTCCCGAGGTAGCTGGCAACGCGCCTCCGGTTCTCGAGCACGTGCGCCCGTTCGTCCCGGGAGCCTACGCCACAATTGAGCGCCCCGTAGATGCCGCCGGAGACGCCTCCCTCGCGGGTGAAGAATCCATGGCCGATGCCGGCGATCTCGGTGAGGCAGTCGGCAGTGATGGGGTTGGGCATCGCGAGGCGCTCGCTGATCTCGGGAGGCGTGAGGTGCGGCGACAGGGCGTCTGGCTGTGCTGGCCCTGGCAGAAATCGTGCGTCCTCGCTCCTTTATGGCCGCAGACGCTCGTTGTCCATGGCGGGAAATCCCGCCAGTGGAGGCAGCGCTGGCGAGCGCAAGGCGATGGCCTTGAAGCGGGTGCCCATGCCACCAGGCGCCATCAGGCGGGCGATGCTTGCCTCGATCAGAGCGGCCTGCCGGGGATTGGCCGCCATGAGGCGCGATCCGCGCTCGGCAATTCCGAGCCCTCCCAACAGCTCAGCTTGCGTGATGGGACCGTCGCAGGCCAGTCCCCACGCGGTGACCTGATGCGCGAACCCCGCGAAATCGACCTGGGCCGTGAGATCCGCCTCTCCGGGAGAGGTGAGCGCATGCTCGTACGCGTGGCCTCGAACCGCCTGCAACGTGTCCCCGAGAGCCGGGCCCGCATGGCCATAATCGACGAGCAGGGCGGCCAACGGCCCCTGGTCGTGGCGGTGGCGGAGTGCCTGGCCGAGCTCCCGCCAGTCGCGATGCTCGAAGACGGCACCGACGCCGGCACCGGCCGGCGCTGGCGGTGCGAGGGGAGCGATCTCCGGGAGACGGCAGAACTGCAGCGCGCCGGCGGCGTCCAGGCAGACGCCGCGTTCGCGCCAGCCATCGTCGGCATGCTCGAGCTGGAAGACCGGAAAGCAGTCCAGCACCTCGTTGGCGATGAGGATGGTAGCGTCCCCAGCAGGCACCTCTGAGAGGTCCGAGCACCAGAGAGGAGACAGCGGCGCGCGGCGCAACGTGGCCCGCTGCAAGTCGGCCAGCACGGGATTGGGCTCGACCAGCATCACGCGTGCTGCGGCCTGGAACCCAGGGACGAGGCGGGTGGCCCGCAGGGCATCGGCCATCAGCGTGCCACGTCCCGG
>JANRJI010000149.1:0-10171 GCA_033764055.1 Hyphomicrobiaceae bacterium | reverse complement strand
GCCAGGCTCGACCTGTCGGGACTGATGCTTGGGCGGGGCACCGACCACATCGACACGACGCTAGTCATCGATCACACGACGACGGGCTGCGAGAGTCGCGAGCTGTTCAAGGCCGTCCTCGACGACCGGGCGCGGGCCGTGTTCCAGGGTAAGGTGATCGTGGCGCCCGAAGCGCAGAAGACCGACGGCAAGCAGATGGCTCAGGCGCTGATGCTGTCCGAGGATGCCGAGTTCGATTCGAAGCCCGAGCTGGAGATTTATGCCGACGACGTCGCCTGCGGACACGGCTCGACGGCCACCGAGCTCGACTCCGCTATGATGTTCTATCTGCGCTCGCGGGGCATTCCGGTGCCCGAGGCCCGCGCCATGCTGATCGAGAGCTTCGCCGCCGATGCGCTCGAGAAGATCGGGGACGATGTGGTTCGCGAGGCGCTGGCCGGCCTCAGCCTGCAATGGTTGAGGCGGGCGCCATGAGCGTCGGCAACGAGGACGAGACGATGTCTGGATACGAGATCGACGCCTCCGAGGCGCCTTACGACGTCGACATGATCCGCGCCGATTTCCCGATCCTCTATCGCGAGGTCTACGGAAAGCCGCTCGTCTATCTCGACAACGGTGCCTCCGCGCAGAAGCCGAAATCGGTGCTCGACGCCATCGAGCACGCCTACAAGCTCGAGTATGCCAACGTCCACCGGGGGCTGCACTTCCTCTCGAACGCTGCGACGCAGCGGTTCGAGGAGGCGCGCCTGACCGTGCAGCGCTTTCTCAATGCGCGCTCGGAGAACGAGATCATCTTCACCCGAAACGCGACGGAGGGGATCAATCTCGTCGCGTCGAGCCTCGGCGCCACCTTCAAAGCGGGCGACGAGATCATCGTCTCGATCATGGAGCACCACTCCAACATCGTGCCCTGGCATTTCCTGCGCGAGCGTCAAGGCTGCGTCCTCAGATGGGCGCCCATCACCGACGACGGCGCGCTCGACATGGCAGCTCTCGAAAAGCTGATCGGGCCGCGCACGAAGCTTGTCGCCATAACGCACATGTCGAACGTGCTCGGCACGGTGACGCCCGCCAAGGAGATCGTGCGGCTCGCTCATGCCAAGGACGTGCCGGTGCTTCTCGACGGCAGCCAGGCGGCCGTGCATTTGCCCGTCGACGTGCAGGACCTCGACTGCGACTTCTACGTCTTCACCGGCCACAAGGTGTACGGGCCGACGGGCATCGGCGCGCTCTATGCGAAGCAGCGCCACCTCGACGCCATGCGGCCCTATATGGGCGGCGGCGAGATGATCGAGACCGTGACGACGGATACGGTCACCTACGGGCAATCGCCCCATAAGTTTGAGGCCGGCACACCGCCGATCGTGCAGGCCATTGGATTGGGCGCAGCGCTCGACTACATGATGCAGGTGGGGCGCGCGCGCATCGCCGCCCACGAGGCGGAGCTGGCCGCATACGCGCATGAGCGGCTCGCCGGCTACAATTGGCTCAAGATCTATGGCCGCGCGCCCGGCAAGGGCGCCATCGTCTCGTTCAACATTGATGGTTTGCACCCTCACGACGTGTCGACGATCATCGACCGGTCTGGGGTCGCCGTCAGGGCGGGCCATGCCTGCGCGCAGCCACTGATGAGCCGCCTCGGCGTCACCGCGACCTGCCGCGCCTCGTTCGCGATGTACAACACCAGGGCCGAGGTCGACGCCCTCGCCGAGGCCCTGGTCAAGGCGCACGATTTCTTCGCATGAGCGAGCCCATGGAGCCGAACCCGGTGGATAGAGACGTGATGGAGCTGGGCGCTGCCGACCTCGCTGCACCGCCGACCAATGCTGCGCGCCCGCCATCGGTAGCCGAAGGCGGCACGCCGGTGGAGGGCTCGAAGTTGTCCCAGGAGGAGCTCGACCAGCTCACGGCCGACATCGTGCTGGCGCTGAAGACCGTCTATGATCCCGAGATCCCGTGCGACATCTACGAGCTCGGTCTGATCTACAAGATCGACATCGAGGACGACCGCGCGGTGGGTATCGAGATGACGCTGACGGCGCCCGGCTGTCCGGTCGCCGGCGAGATGCCGACGTGGGTCGAGAACGCTGTCGCGGCTGTGCCCGGCGTGCAGAGCTGCAACGTGAAGCTGACGTTCGAGCCGCCCTGGGACCAGAGCCGGATGTCCGACGAGGCCCGGCTGGCGCTGAACATGTTCTGACGCGTCACTGCTGGCCCGCTGACGAAGCCAGCCGCTGCGCCTCTCGTCGCCCGCGCGCAGCCCCTTCGCGCGCCATGTCGGCGCAGAGGCCCGTGTAGGCGACGGGATCGAGCAGCTTGTCGATGGCCGCCCTGTCGAGATGCCTCGTTACGCGAGGGTCGGCGGCGAGCACATCCGAGAACGCGCGCTCCTCCACGAAGGCTGTCTGCGCCGCATCGTAGACGATGTCGTGGGCGTGCTGGCGCCCGAGCGTGGTGCCGAGCTCCAGCATGATGGCCTCCGCCATGATGAGGCCGCCGCCGAGATCGAGGTTCGCACGCATGCGCTTCGGGTCCAGCTTGAGCCCGCGCAGCACCTCGGTGAGGCGCGCCAGCATGTCGCCGGTGGCGATCGCGGCACGGCTCTCGGCGGCATCCAGCATCAGCGTCGTGGTACGGTCGGCCTCGTGCTCGGTCTGCATGGCCTCGAGCGCCAGCGGCACCTGCGCGCGTACATCGGCGGCGAGCGCGATGATGTCCTGGCAGAGCTTGGGATTGCGCTTCTGCGGCATGGTCGACGAGCCGACGGTGCCCGGCGGTACCGGCTCCTCCACCTCCCCGAACTCGGTCTTCATGAGGGTGTAGATCTCGCGGCCGATTTTCGCGGACGTGGCGGCCAAGAGCCCGAGGAGGCAGATGTTCTCGGCGAGGTGGTCGCCGAGCGCGCGGGAAGGCACGGCCATGGTTCCGAAGCCCAGGTATTTGCCGATGCCGGCCTGCACCGGTGGCCCCATCTTGCCGAGCGAGGCATAGGTGCCGGCACCGCCACCCAGCATGGCGACGAACAGGCGTGGGGCAGCCTGCTCGAGCCGCTCGACATGACGCAACATCTCGTCGATCCAAACGGCCGCCTTGTAGCCGAAGGTCGCCGGCACGGCGTGCTGACCGTGCGTCCGGCCCGGCAGCGGCATGTCGGCGCCGCGCTCGGCGAGATCGGCCATCGCAGCGAGGAGATCGCCGATCTGGCGCAGGAAGATGCGATGCGCCTGCCGCAGCACCAGCAGGTCGCCAGTCTGCGTGATGTTCTGCGTGGTGGCGCCCCAGTGCACCCAGCCGCCGTGCGGCTCCCCGGTGATGCGGCCGAGCTCCCAGACGAGGGGCACCAGCGTGTGGCCCGTGCGCTGGAAGCCCTCGTCGATACGTTTGCGATCCATCAGCCCGAGGCGCGCGGCCTTGGCGATGGCGTCGCCGGCGCCCTTCGGGATGATGCCAAGGTCCTCCTGGGCGCGGGCCAGGGCGACCTCCACGTCGAGCCAGGCTTGCCACCGGCTCTCCTGCTTGTAGAGGGCACGAATGCCTGGGTCGGAGACGCGGGTGGCAGTCGGAAGGCTATCGGTCATGGTCGTCCTGATGAGCGCTGGGAGTTGGGTGTCGGAGCCGGCGCGGCCTCAGCCCTCGCGAACGACGGTCTCTCCCTTGACGTTGTCCACCGTGACGTAGGTCTCGTAATAGGTCACGGTCGGGCGAGCGCCGAATTGCTTCTCGGCCTTGTCGAGCCACTCGGGCGTGTACCAGGCCTCGGCAGCCTCGCGCGACGTCCAAGTGTAGACGCCGCCCCCGCCAGCATCGCCATTGAGGTAGTCCTTGCGCAGCAGCCCCTTGTCGGCGAGCGCGCGGAACGTTGGCGCCGATTTCGTCTGGGCGGCGATTGCCGCGGCCTTGGGGCGTTTCGGCATCGGGATCTGCACGACTGCAATGATCATGGAGCTGCTCCGTCGATTGTCGAGGCACGGCAGGTGGGCCATGATAGGCCTTGAACGAGGCGGGTGGAAACAGGGCAGGGCGAGCACCGATGACGAGCTGCATTCACGATCACGGACGGTGGGGCAAGGGCGATCAACTCGGCGCCGGCCACTTCCTGACCCCAGAGCGGACGCTCGCGGCGTTGCGCATGGTGCGCGACGGCAAGATCATCGACATGAGCCACACGATCGAGATCGGAGCGCCGCGGATGGCGCCGAATCAGTCCCCCTATCACATCCAGGCCGGGCCGACGTCGGCGGGGTCGATCCGCCGCCGTCGCAAGATGGGCGCGAAGAACGATGCCGGCTCGAACCTCGAGCGGATCGAAATGACGACGCACGTCGGCACGCACATCGATGCGCTCGGCCACTTCTCCAAGGGCGATGTGCTCTATGGCGGCTACAGCGCCACGGAGACGGTGGACGACTTCGGGCTGACGAACCTCGGCATCGAGCACATGCCGCCAATGGTGACGCGCGGCATCATCCTCGACGTCTCGCGCCACGATGGCGGCGACTGGCTCGAGACGGGCCGCGCCATCCGTGTCGCCGATCTCGAGAAGGCCCTCGCTGCCGCCAAGCTCAAGATCCAGCCCGGCGACGTCGTGTGCATCAACACCGGCTGGGGCCGCTTCTTCATGAAGGACAACGATAAGTATCTGCATGGCGAGCCCGGCATCGACAAGGAGGCGGCGCGCTGGCTGACGGCCCAGGACTGCGTCGCGATCGCCGCCGACAACATGGCTCTCGAGGTGCTGCCAGGTACCAATCATCCCGAGGAGATCATGCCCGTCCACCAGCACTGCCTGGCGGAGGCGGGCGTGCACATCATCGAGAACCTGGTCATGGACGAGCTGATTGGGAAGGACGTGCGGGAGTTCTGCTTCATGCTGTCGGCGATCAAGCTCAAGGGCGCCACGGGCTGCCCGGTGCGGCCGATCGCGATCGTCTGAGCATGAGCACGCGCGCTTCGCGCCTTCCGGTGCGAATGGGCACGCACCCGTTGCCAGTTCCGGGGACGGCTCCCCGAGCGGCCTTTTCTGGACCGGTTCTCGAGAGCGGGCGGGTCTCGGTGGCTGTCCGCCCCGGCGGCGTGCGGGGCTGGCCGTGCTCGCCGACGCGAAAGACTGCAGGCCTACATGAATGACGCGAGCAAGCCGACCGTGGCAGCGGCCGAGCGGCGCTCCCTCCGGCTGTGGCTGATCATCGGCATCCTGTTCGTGCTGGCCTTCACGAACCTGTTCCTGCGCTCGAGCCTCGGCGTGATGGCGCCGGAGCTTTCCCGCGAGCTCACGCTGAGCCCGGCTGCCCTGTCGACGGTGTCGAGTGCCTTTTTCTTCGCCTATGCCTTCATGCAGGTGCCGACGGGCATGCTGCTCGATCGGTTCGGCGCGCGGGCGACCATTACCGGCATGCTGCTGTTCACGACCGCCGGAGCGGCGGCGTTCGCCGCGGCGCACTCGGTGGCCGGCCTGGCTTTCGGTCGCGTCCTGATGGGCATCGGCTGTGCCGGCATCTTCACCGGCGCCTTCTACGTGCTGGCGCTGTGGCTGCCGCAGGGCCGCGTGGTGGCGCAGATGGGGTGGCTCAACTCGTTCGCGGCCGTCGGCACGCTGACGGCGACGACCCCGCTCGCGGCGCTGATCGCCCTGCTCGGCTGGCGGGACAGCTACTGGCTGTTCACCTGCGGCGTGGGGCTGCTGCTGGTGGGCATCTGGGCCATCGTGCGCGACGGGCCGCCGGGTTTGCCGCCGCAGGCTGCGCGCTCCGAGAGCATCGGCGATGTCGTGCGTGGTGCCGGCGAGGCGCTGCGGCAGCCGGGCATGTGGCGCCTGCTGCTGATGGGGCTGCCGATCTCGGCGACGAGCACGCTCTCCGGTGTGTGGGGGGCGCCGTACCTGCGCGACGTGCATGGCCTCGATGCCATCGGTCGGGGCAACGTGCTGCTGGCAATGGCGCTCTCGGCGATCGCGGGGCACACCAGCCTCGGCATGCTGGCGCGCAGGGTCAACTCGCTGAAGACGGCCATGATCACTGGCATGACAGGCGTCATCACGGCCATGGGTGCGATGGCGTTGGCCGAGCGACCTCCTGTTCTGCTGGTCGCCGGGCTGTTGTGCGTGTGCGGTTTCTTCGCTTCTTTCCCGATGATCGTGTTCGCCCACGCCCGAGGCTTGGTCGCGCCCAACCTCATGGGACGAGGTCTTTCGGCGGCCAACATGGGCGTCATGATGGCGATCGCCACGATGCAGATCGTGTTCGGGGGCCTGGTGGGCGCGCTGTCGGCGCCGGGCGGCGTGCCGCCGGAGATCGCCTACCGGGCCGGCTTTGCGGCGCAAGCCGTGGTGGCGGTGCTGGCGCTGCTGGTCTACCTGCCGATCCGCGATGTACGCCCGCGAGCTTGATCCCCGCCCCGTGACGGTGCCGCCTACGGGTCGTCGTCGGCGACGGCCACGGTACCGAAGTCTATGTCGGCAAGGCGCAGGCACAGCTCCCGAACGAAGAGAGGGGTGAGCTGCTCCGTCGACGCTGCGTCGCGGATGGAGGCGTAACCCCCCGCGATCGGCTGACGATGGACGCGCGTCTCGAGCGTCACGGCATTGACGACCCAATAGTCGGCGACACCGAGCGACGCATAGGTGTCGGCTTTGAGGCCCTGGTCGTAGGCGAGGCTCGACTTGGCGATCTCGATGATGAGCCGGATGCTCGCTGGTGGGATGTCGGGTGGCAGCCGCTCGCAGCCGGCAAGAACAATATCAGGCTCAAGATAGTGTCCGTTTCCCGGACGCCAGCCGAGCTCCTGATACAGCTCCACGCCCTGGGGCAAGCGACGAGCGAGCCAACTCGCCACAACGCTCCTGATGCGCTCGTGGCGTATCCCCTTCGGCGCCATGGTGATCAGCTCCCAGCCGACGAGCTCGATGTGCTCATGCTCGCCGAAGAAGCCGAGTGCGCTCAGACGATCCAGCTCGGCAAGCGACCATCTGCGGTGGGTGGGGGCTTTGACGATCTCGTTCATAAGAGCAGCTTAGCAGACGGCCACCCACCTCGATACGAGGTCAGCGCTCGGCGATCGGGGCCATGCCTTTGCGGGCCCGCATCAGGTTGACGAAGCGATTGAAGAGGTAATGGCTGTCCTCGGGGCCGGGCGAGGCCTCGGGGTGGTACTGGACAGAGAACACCGGCCGGTCCTTCAGTCGCAGTCCGCAATTCGAGCCGTCGAACAGCGAGACGTGTGTCTCCTCCACGTTCGGCGGCAGAGTGTCTCGATCGACTGCAAAGCCGTGGTTCATCGAGGTGATCTCGACCTTGGCAGTGGTGTGATCCTTGACCGGATGATTGGCGCCGTGATGGCCCTGCTTCATCTTCATCGTGCGGGCGCCGAGCGCGAGGCCGAGCATCTGGTGCCCGAGACAGATGCCGAATGTCGGCAGCCCGGCATCCAGCAGCTTGCGGATCTCCGGCACGGCATACGCGCCGGTGGCTGCCGGGTCGCCGGGACCGTTCGACAGAAAGACGCCGTCGGGCTTGCGGGCCAGGACGTCCTCGGCCGTGGCCGTCGCCGGGACAACAGTGACGCGGCAGCCGGCCGACGCGAGGCAGCGCAGGATATTGCGCTTCAGCCCGTAGTCGATGGCGACGACGTGGAGCTCGGGCTTCTCCTGCCGCGTGTAGCCTTTGCCCCAGGCCCACCGCATCTCGTCCCAGGCGTAGCTCTGGCCGCTGGTCACCTCGGGCACGAGGTCGAGCCCGAGCAGGCCGGGCCACGCCTTGGCCTCGGCTCGGAGCCTGTCCTCATCGAAATGGCCCGACGGCTCGTGGGCGATGACGCCGTTCGGCATCCCCGTCTCGCGGATGAGTGCCGTCAGCGCGCGCGTGTCGATGCCGGCGATGGCGATGATATTGCGGGCCTTCAGCCAGCCGTCGAGGTGGGCGTCCGCGCGCCAGTTGGAGGGGTCGGTGATCCCCGCCCGGAGCACGCAGCCGCGTACGCCCGAGCGCGACGCGAGATTCGAGGTCTCGATGTCCTCGGCGTTGGTGCCGACGTTGCCGACATGGGGGAAGGTGAAGACGATGATCTGGCCGGCGTAGGAGGGATCGGTCAGGATCTCCTGGTAGCCTGTGATGGCTGTGTTGAAACATACCTCCCCGACCGCCGAGCCGGTGGCGCCGAGGCCAACCCCGGCGATCACCGAGCCGTCAGCGAGGACGAGGCGTGCCGTCAGGGGCGCCTCGCTCCAGGCGCCGGGGGTGGCGTGCGACTTCGTGTCGGTCATAGGCTCTCTCCGCGGACGCGCGCCCGCGCGCCACAGCATGGATAGGGATTGGCCGCGGACCCTATGCGAAGGGGCCCGGAGGGTCAAATGGGGAGCGCGGTCGGCTCAGACGGCCAGACCGCGCCCGATGTCGCTATGGCTCAAAGCTTCCGATCAGCTCTTCGAGGGCAGCGCGGTAGGGCCGAAAGCAGCTGCCTGACGCGGAAATCCATCACGGGTATGATCCGCCGCAGCAGTTTCTGGGCATGCCCTCCGACTTGGCGTGCACGGATGACGGCCTTCACGACGTCAGCCGACCTCACGCTGCAGCACCTGAGCACGCGCACCGATCTCGCCTGCGACTGGGCGATCCAGCGCCGGCAGCTCGGCTTCGACGCCTGATCACCGACCGGGCCGCTCCCCTCTCCGCGCGGCTCCGACCACGACCAAATCCGCGCCGCCCCCGCCCGCGAAGTTGACGGCAGCGAGCACGCCGTCGATGCGTTTGGCGGCGAGTGAAATGGCGAGCGTGCCGCCAAACGATTGCCCGGCGACGATGCCCTTGCCCGGATCGACATAGGAGAGCGCTGGATCTCGCCTTCAAGGCGCTGCCGCGCGAGGGTGGCGAGGAGGCCCAGTTCGGAGGTGAGGGCGGCAACAGCTGGACGGATTACCAGTGACGCTGATCAAGCTGAAATACATCGACCGGTTCGTCGATCGGCATGGCCGCGAGCGCTTCTACTTCCGTCGCGACCGGGGGCCGCGCATCCGATTGCCGGGTCGGCCGGGCACTCCGGAGTTCATGGCCGCCTATGAACGCGCCACCGTCGGTGAGATGCCGGAGAAGGGACCCAAACAGCGCGGCGCGCCGGGCACGTTCGACCGGCTGGTGCAGGACTACTTCGCCTCGCCCGAATACCTGCGCTTGGCGCCGTCCTCCCAGAAGGCCTACCGCTCGGTGATCGAGCGGCTCGTGATCGACGAGGGCATCGGCCATCGCCTCGTGCGGGAGATGAGCCGAGAGCACGTGCGGCGCATCCTCGCCAAGCGCTCCGAGACGCCCGGCGCTGCCAACAGCGTGCTGCAGAAGCTGAAGGTTCTGATCCACTTCGCCATCGACAACGGCTGGCGCAAGGACGATCCCACACTGCGCATCAAGAAGTATGCGAAGGGCGAGTTCCATACCTGGACCGAGGAGGAGATTGCCCAGTACGAGACGCGCTGGCCGATCGGCACGACCGAGCGGCTGGCCTTCGCGCTGCTGCTCTACACCGGCCAGCGCCGCTCGCACGTGGTGACCATGTCGTGGGACGATGTGCGCGACGGCACCATCTGCGTCACGCCGCTCAAGACCAAGCGCACCAGCGGCGTGAAGCTGTGGATTCCGATCCACCCGGCGCTGCAGGAGGTGCTCGATGCGGCGGACGAGGACGAGGGCACGATCCTGAAGACCGCGTTCGGCCAGCCGTTCACCTCGAACGGCTTCGGCAGCGGCTTCATGGCGGTCAAAATCGACAAGGCCGGGCTGCCGAAGCGCTGCGTGACGCATGGGCTCCGGAAAGCGGCGGCGCGCCGGTTGGCCGAGGCCGGTTGCACGGCGAACGAGATCGCCGCCATCACCGGCCATGCCACGTTGCAAGAGGTGTCGCGCTACACCAAGGCGGCCGAGCAACGGAAGCTCGCCCAGTCTGCGATGCGCCGCCTCTCGCCACATAGGCCGACGACAGATTCCCAAACCGCTCGAAAAGTTTGGGAATCAACCGCAAAGATCTCAATGTTTCAAAGGGCTTGGAAGAGGGTTGGTGGAGCCGAGGGGCACCGCACCGAACACAACCACCAGTCGTTTCAGTCGCTTAGATCATCTACGTCACTGAATGTGGCACAGTGATGTGGCACACTATTGTGGCGCAGGGTCCAAGGTATCCGCGCCACATT
>JANRJI010000148.1:0-41597 GCA_033764055.1 Hyphomicrobiaceae bacterium | reverse complement strand
CGACAACTTCATCTATGGCGCCGTGGCCGACTCGGCGGGCAGCGCTTACGATCGCATCCTGGACTTCACGGCCGGGGACAGGATCTGGCTCAACGCCATCGACGCCAACACCACGATCGCCAACGATCAGGCCTTCGTGCTGGACACGGACGCCTCGTTCTCGGCGGGCGAGATCCGCCAGCGCGTCGTCGGGTCGAACCTGCTGGTCGAGATGAACACCGACGCCACCACCACGGCAGAGATGACGCTCCTGCTGATCGGCCGGAATACGCTGCTCGGGGCGGCGGATCTCGTGCTGTGACGGACCCCGCAATCTTCGGACTTGGGAGCGTCTCCATCTGTGCGGTGCAGGAGAGTCGGAATGGCTGTATTCACAAGTGCGTTCTTTGCCAACGGCAACTACAATGGGCCGAAGAACTTCTTCGCCAACTATGACCCGCTGATCGGACCGGGACATTGGTTCCGGTCAGGCGGACCGTCCGATCCGGATCCGGACGGGTACTATTCTTTTTATGGAAATTTTCTAGACTATGACTTGATCAACAATTTTCCGACGGGCACCGTCACCGAGGTCCGTTATAATCCGGCGGGGATTTCCGGCGCTGCCTGGACGGTCACGGGTCTGAGCTACGACTTTTTTGAGGTGCAGCTTTACATCGAGGATGGCGTCCCCTTCACTACCGGTGTCCAGACGGAGAATACGTATCGGCCAGGCAGCGCTGCTGACGAAATTGTGGGTGCTGATTTTGTAGACAGATTCAACACACAGCCTGCTCAATTGTTCTTGAATGACACCTCGAACGACCTGGTCGACTACGCTGCTCATGCTCAACCGATCGTCGTGCAGCTGGATGTTTTCGAGGGCTTTGCAAGCGGGACCACTGTGGGGACGGACTCGCTCTTCTCGATCGAGCACGCGATCGGGGGCAAGAGCCACGACAGCATCACCGGAAGCGAGGTCGGCAACCGGCTCGGCGGGCTCGGCGGCAATGATACACTCGATGGTGGTCTCGGGGCGGACACCATGCGGGGCGGGCTCGGCAACGACACCTTTTTCGTCGATGACGGTGCCGATCAGGTGCTCGAGAACGCCGGGGAGGGGACAGATCTCGTCCGGGCGCTTCTCTCGAAAGCGCTCTTCCCGAACGTCGAGAACCTCGTTCTCGAGGGCGTTGGCGACTTGAACGGGGCGGGCACTGCGCTTGCGAATTCGTTGATCGGAAACGCAGGTGCGAACGTGCTCGATGGACGGGGCGGGGCGGATCGCATGTTCGGGCATGCCGGCAATGACACGTATATCGTTGACGATCCTGGGGATTTCGTGGGCGAGGTGGCTGGCAACGGCACCGACACGGTGAAGGCCACGATCACCCATACGCTCGGCAGTCATGTCGAGGGCCTGCAGCTGCTCGGCACAACGGACATCGACGGCGCCGGGAACAGTGGTGCCAATTCGATAACCGGAAATGATGGATCGAATCGCCTCGACGGCGGTGCCGGCGGCGACCATATCTCCGGCTCGGCAGGAAATGACACGATTGTCGGGGGCCTCGGCCTCGACTACCTGACCGGAGGGCTCGGGAACGACGATTTCGTCTATGGCGCCGCGATCGAGTCTGCCGGCAGCGCCGTAGACCGCATCCTCGATTTCGCGGCGGGCGACCGGATCTGGCTCAACGCCATCGACGCCAATACGACGCTGGCCAACGACCAGGCCTTCGTGCTGGACACGGACGCCTCGTTCTCGGCGGGCGAGATCCGCCAGCGCGTCGTCGGCTCGAACCTGCTGGTCGAGATGAACACCGACGCCACCACCACGGCAGAGATGACGCTCCTGCTGATCGGCCGGAATACGCTGCTAGGGGCGGCAGATCTCGTGCTGTGAGGCCCGGAGCCGGGCGACGTCCTGCCGTCACCCGGCTCCCTCGCGCCGAATGGTCATGTGGTAGCTGAAGCGGTCGGCCGGGTGGATGCTGACCGACAACTCGACCAGGCGGCGACCCGTCACATAATAGCGGCGGGTGAACTTCAGCGCCGGCTCGCCGGGCTCGGCCTCGAGCAGCCTCGCCGTCTCGGCATCGAGCAGCGTCGCCTCGATCTCCTGGTCGACCTCGACCACGGTCTCGCCGAAGCGCGTCTCGATCAGCGACCAGATGGCAGTCCGCAACGAGCCCGCCTCCTGGGCCAGGGCGCTATAGGCGCTGTCAATGAGCACCTCGTTGAAGCAGTGCGGCGGCTCGCCGTGGGCGCCGTGACGGATACCGGCGATGCGCATCCATGGTTTTTTGGGGCGGCAGCCGAGCAGCTCGGCGAGGCGACCGCGGGCCTCGACCTCCTCGACCTTGACCACGTCGAGACGAGTCTCGGTTGCGTACTGCAGCAGCTCGCCGAGCGATCGCATCGACTGGGTATAGCTCGGCGCCGCGATCTGCGCCTCGACGCGCGTGCCGACGCCCTTTCGGGCAGACACGAGGCCCTGGGTCCTGAGGTGTTGAATCGCCTGACGGACCGTGTAGCGCGAAACGCCGAAGGAGACGCCCAACTCGGCCTCGGTCGGAAGCAGCGTGCCGATGGGATACGCGCCCTTCGCGATCCGCTCGCCGATGGTCTGGGCAAGCTGAACGTAGAGCGGTTGGCCGCCCTCTCCGTCGGAACGCCTCAACGCGTCGGCGTCGTCAGTTGCCGTATCGGTTCTGGAGCTCATTGTCGGGGTACCGCTTTCTCGTCACCGCGCGCGGGCCGCCGAGAGGACAGCAAGCGCCTTTACAGCGTCAGGCGCCGCCTCGAGGCCAAGAACCGCCCGCTGTATCCGATCGGCAACCCTTTCGTCTGCCGCGGTGGCAACATTGGCCCGGAATTTCCCGATGATGTCGTCGTTGGTGAGGGGGCGGTCCGCGGCGCCACGGTTGACATGCTCGCGATGGGAGACCTTGCGTCCGTCGCTCAAAGTCACGATCACCTCGCCGGAATAGGCCTTGGGGAAAGGACTGTCCGGATAGTCGGCGAAATGGACCTTCTGTGTCAGTGCCACGATCTCCGGATCCGTGATCTCGGACGGCTCCAGCTCGGCCAGACCCAACCGGCCGCGGACCAGGGCGGCCGCCGTCAACCACTGCACCGAGAACTGGGCATCGTAGCTGTTGGCGGGCTTCAACTTGTTGGCCTCCGGCAGGCAGATAACCTTGTGCGTTCCCGCCGGCACCTTCACATCGATGCGAGTCACCCGCTTCGGCGCGATGCCCTGCCGCCGCAACTCCAGGGCGGCGTCGATGCAGCCATGCGTGAAATGGCAGGCGGGGAACGGCTTGATGGCGGTCTGCATGAGCTCCCACGTGCGGCCGAGGCCGGCGGTCGCGAGACCATGCTCGGCGCTGGTGGCGTAGGCTCCCATGAACGACGAGAACAAGCCGAAGCGACCCTCATAGGGCCGGGTCGCCCCGACGAACCCTTCGCGGGCGAGTGCTGCCGCGGTGATGCCGGCCTGGGCGGCCCAACCGGGATGCAGCCGCTTGTTCCAGGCACCGTCCTCGACGAACTCGAGGCTGCCGGACGCCATCGATATGGCGATGCCTTGGGCGTGAGCCAGCTGGCGCGCGTTGAGACCCATGAGGCGGCCGGCGGCCAAGGCGGAGCCGAACACGCCGACGATGCCAGTCGGATGGAAGCCGACTTGATGGAAACCACTCTTGGCAACCGCCGCAATTCGGGCTGCCGCCTCGACGCCGACGATGTAGGCCGTGATCATCTCGGCACCGGAGGCACCGACCATGGCTGCAGCCGAGAGGGCAGCCGGAAACACGCTGGCCGTTGGATGAATGATGCCGGCAATGTGCGTGTCGTCGTAGTCGAGGCCATGGCAGAGATAGCCGTTGACGGTCGCGGCGTCGCGCGGCGACAGGAGTGCCGGAAAGCCAATCACTGGGACGGTGCCCTCGCCGCCGAGGCCGAGCATGGCAGTCAGCACCCGATGGGAATGGTCGTAGCGAGCAGCAGCCACAGCGATGCCCGCGGCGTCGAGCATGTGATGCATGGCCCGTGCACGGACCTCGGCCGGGATCGCGTCTGCGCTGGTGGCGGTGGCGAACGACGCCAACCTCTCGGAGATCAGCTGTTGCGCAGCAGCCGATTCGGCAATGCGGGCAGTTTCGGCACGCTCGAGTGATCCCTCGGGAGCGGGATTGAGTCTTGCGTTCACGGTAACCCTCCAACGTGTCGTCGAGAGCCTTGTTGCTCGGCCCCTTCGCAGCTTTCACCCGCTGGCCATCTCGGCCGCAGCGGACTAGTGCTTGTCCGGACAGGTATACACTCCGAGCACCGGGACTGGAAATCGTGAATCGAAATGCGGGCGAGACTCCGGTTGCGGGTGCAGGTTCTGCCCCCGCGGCGGGCGTGGCAGCACAGGGACAAGAGGTGCCGGCCGCGGCACCATCGACGCGAGGACTGGTCTCGCTCCTTAGCCTGGTGACCGGCGTCCAGGCTCTCGCGACGTTCTCGGTGCTGACGCTGCCGACCCTGGCTACGCTCGCGGCGCCGCATTTCGGCGTCGGTGCGGAGGCGATCGGATATCAGATCAGTGTCGTCTACGCGGCGGCCGCGATGCTTTCCAGCGTCGCGGGACTTCATGTCAGGCGCCACGGCGCCGCCGCGATGAGCATTCTGGCAATGGCGCTGTCCTCGGCGGGACTGGTCGGCATTGCGACTGGAAACGTGGCGATCGCGATCGTGGCCTCTGCATCCATTGGAGCCGCCTACGGGCTCACCAATCCGGCGGCGTCGCACCTGCTTTTCCGGTTCGCGCCGCGGCACCGGCAGAATCTCGTGTTCGCGCTCAAACAAACCGGCGTTCCACTGGGCGGCATGCTGGCGGCGCTGCTGCTGCCGCCACTTGCCTCGCGCTACGGGTGGCAGGCGGCGACGGCGCTCAGCGCCGCGCTGATGGCTCTGGTGGCGGTGCCGCTGGCGGCGTCGCGGGGCCGTCTCGATGACGATCGCGATCCGGCGGCCCGCCTCGGGCCCGGCGGCGTCCTTTCGGGAATGCGGCTGGTGCTGGAGACGCCGATCCTCAGGGCGCTGGCATTGATGGGGTTCGCCTACGCCTCGTCCCAGTTCTGCCTGTTCACGTTCCTGATCACGATGCTTGTGAAGGACCTCGGTTGGGGCCTGGTGGCGGCAGGCGCCGCCGCATCGGTCATGCAGGTGGGCGGGGTGATCGGACGCATTGCGTGGAGCCTGCTGGCGGACTGGATCGGTCGCGGCGTCGGCGTGCTGATCGCGATCGGTCTCGGCTCCGCGGGTTTCGCGATCGTGCTGGCTGGCGCCACCCCGGAGTGGCCGGCCTGGCTGATGGGGGTCATCGTGCTCGGCTTCGGATTCTGCCTCGTCGGCTGGAACGGGCTGTGGCTCGCCGAGGTGGCACGGGCGGCGGGGCCGGGGGAGGTTAGTCTGGCGACCGGCGGCGTACTGGCGTTCACGTTTGGCGGCATCGTGCTTGGGCCGGCGACGTTCGCGACGATCTACCGGGGTCTCGGAAGCTATGCGCTCACATACGGCGTGTTCAGCATCTACACGGTCGCCGGCGCCGTGATCCTGGCGCTTGCGGCCCGGCGGCAATCTGGAGGCGGCGCAGTCGTCGGAAAGAGGCCCGAGGGTTCCGGTTGATCTCGGGCGTCGGCTCCCGTAGCTTCGCGCATCAACTCGCCGGGGTCCGCCCCGGCCCTGAGCGAGCCCGAAAATGCGACCTTCCAAGCGCCAGCCCGACGAGCTGCGCCGCGTCTCCATCGAGCGTGCGGTGTCCATGCATGCCGAGGGATCCTGCCTGATCAAGTTCGGCAACACGCACGTGCTGTGCACAGCGAGTCTCGAGGAGCGCGTGCCGCCCTGGCTCAAGGGGCAGGCGCGCGGCTGGGTGACAGCCGAATACTCCATGCTGCCCCGGGCGACGACCGAGCGCACGCGGCGCGAGGTTACGCAGGGCCAGCCCTCCGGTCGCACCCAGGAGATCCAGAGGTTGATCGGGCGTGCGCTGCGGGCCGTGGTCGACCTGCCGAAGCTCGGCGAGAAGCAAATCACCGTCGATTGCGACGTGATCCAGGCCGACGGCGGCACGCGAACGGCGGCCATCACCGGCGCGTGGGTCGCTCTCCACGACTGCATCCAGTGGATGCGTCAGCGCGATATGGTGCGAGACGGCGTGCTGCGCGACCAGGTGGCGGCGGTCTCGTGCGGGCTCTACAAGGCGACACCGGTGCTCGATCTCGACTATGCCGAGGATTCGAACGCGGAGGCGGACGCCAACTTCGTCATGACCGGCGCCGGCGGCATCGTCGAGGTGCAGGGCACGGCCGAGACGGTGGCGTTCAGCCAGGAGAGTTTCGATTCGCTGATGGGACTGGCTCGAAAGGGCATCGGCGAGCTGATCAGTCTGCAGAAGCTGACGGTGGCTTGAGCGAGACGGGCGGGCGACCATGGGGGGCCGAGCCGGCGGTGCCGGCGATGCACCGGACGAGGAGGTTCCCGTCATGGCGTCATTGAAACCCGAAGGCGTCCTCGAGACCGTGCTTTATGCGCGCGATCTCGAGGCCACCGAGCGCTTCTGGCGCGACGTGCTCGGACTCGAGCCTTTCCATACGTTGCCGGGTCGGCAGATCTTCTATCGCTGCGGGGACCAGGTGCTGCTGATCTTCAACCCGGACGCCACTCAGGTGCCACCGAAGCCTGGGACGTTGCCCGTGCCTCCCCACGGGGCGACCGGCGAGGGGCACGTCTGCTTCCGGGCGTCTGCCGATGAGATCGAGGCATGGCGCGCCCGGCTCGAGGACAAGGGCGTCGCGATCGAGGCGGACTTCGTCTGGCCGGCATCGGGCGGCCGATCGATCTATTTTCGCGATCCGGCCGGCAACTGTCTCGAGTTTGCCGAGCCGAGGATCTGGGGGCTGACCTGATGCAGGCACGCAAGCTGTTGCGCGGCATGAAGCTCGTGGTGGCGAGCCACAATCCGGGCAAGCTCCGGGAGATCGCCGACCTGGTCGGACCCTACGGCCTCGAGACCGTCTCGGCCGGCGCGCTCGGCGTGTCGGAGCCCGAGGAGACCGAGACGACGTTCGCAGGCAACGCCCGCTTGAAGGCGCTGCACTCGGCGAGGACCGCCGGGCTGCCGTCACTGTCCGACGATTCCGGCCTCGAGGTGGAGGCACTGGGCGGCGACCCTGGTGTCTACTCGGCGCGCTGGGCCGGTCCATCGAAGGATTTCTCGGTGGCCATGGGCAAGGTGCACGAGGCGCTGCTCGCACGTAGCGCTTGGCAGGAGAAGGAAGGGCCGCGGGCCAACTTTACCGCAGCCCTTTGTCTGGCATGGCCGGATGGCGAGACCCACGTCTTCGAGGGGAAGGTCTTCGGCCAGCTGGTCTGGCCGCCACGCGGCACGAGAGGCTTCGGTTACGATCCGATGTTCCTCGCAGATGGCGAGAGGCTGACGTTCGGCGAGATGGAGCCGGCTGCGAAGCATGCCATCTCGCACAGGGCTCGTGCCTTCCGTCTTTTCGTGGAGCTATGTTTATCTTAGCGATTAGTAACGCCGGTTGCCGTAAAGATTGGAACCTCCTGAGCCATTGCCGCGGTAGCTCTCGTAGACACTTTCAGGAGAACGAGTTCCAGATTGACCTGTGTACGGATTCGTATTCCCCTGAGTAGAATAATTATTATAAGGGTTTCGATCAGGATTCGTCCGATAGTGAGGTTGCACGTAGACGCCATCGCGTCGAGTGTGGCCTTGGACATAGGTATTCTGCGCTGCGGCCGGAAGAACAGTGACCAGTAAGGTGGCCACGGCGATTGAGAATTTCATGACAGTCTCCGTTTGGCGAAACTAAACGATCAACGCTAACGCCGCATGCGGTCACGGTGCAATGGGAATGGTTGCCAATCGAGGTGTTGTCCACGGCGACGAGCGTCTATCAAACTTTGGCGTCTACGTGCACTGGCCGTTCTGCGCCCAGAAGTGCCCCTACTGCGACTTCAACAGCCACGTCCGACACGGCGGATGGGACGAGTCGGCCTACGTCGAGGCCTATCTTGCCGAATTGAAATCTGCTGCGGCGGGGCTCTCCGGCCGAAAGCCAGTGGACAGCATCTTTTTCGGTGGCGGAACGCCGTCGTTGATGCAGCCATCCACCGTCGCTGCGATCATCGATGCCATCGCCGAGACATTCGGCCTGGCGCCGGGCTGCGAGATCACGCTCGAGGCCAATCCGGGGAGCGTCGAGGCGGGCCGGTTTCGCGGCTACCGGACGGCCGGGGTCAACCGCGTCTCACTGGGCGTGCAGGCGCTGGACGACGAGCAACTGAAACGGCTCGGCCGCATCCATACGGTGCGCGAGGCCATGGCAGCCTTCGACATCGGCCGATCGACGTTCGAACGCGTGTCGTTCGACCTGATCTATGCGCGGCCGGGCATGACGGAAGCCCTCTGGGAGGCGGAGCTCCGCCGCGCCTTGTCCTTGCAGGCCGGCCACCTGTCGCTCTACCAGCTCACGATCGAGGACGGCACACCTTTCGCGGCGCTGCATCGAGCCGGCAAGCTGATCGTGCCAGAGCCGGATCTGGCCGATCGGCTCTACGAGCTGACGCAGGAGATGTGCGAGACCGGTGGGCTGCCGGCCTACGAGATCTCGAACCACGCGCGGCCGGGCGAGGAGAGCCGGCACAACCTCGTCTACTGGCGCTATGGCACCTACATCGGGCTCGGACCGGGCGCCCATGGACGCGAGGTGCGCGGCATCGGCCGGGTGGCGACCGTCAACGAGCGCAGCCCCGAGACATGGCTCGGCCTGGTCGACGGCCGAGGCCGAGGGCTGGTGGAGGAAGCCCGGCTTTCGCCGGAGGAGCAGGCCGACGAGATGCTGCTGATGGGGCTGCGGCTCGCTGAGGGCGTGGACCTCGACCGTCTGGTCCGGCTGAGCGGTCGTGCCCCTGGACGGCGCGCGGTCGACAGACTGATCGCCATGGGGATGCTGGAGAGGCGGCCTGAGCGTCGCCTGAGGGCGACGGCCAGGGGCCGCTTCGTCCTCAACGAGATCGTCCGGCAGCTCTCGGTCGGGCTGGAGGTCGTATAGCCGGCACTGCACAGATTGCCCGCGGCGGATGTCCGCTCGCCTTGGCACCGGGCTGCGCGTGACGCCCGCCTATTCGATCTTGTGCTTCCTGAGCTCGCGAACAAGCGCCGTCAGCTGCTCGGAGACCTCGACGCCCGTCTCGACGACGACCTTTAGGGTCGCTCGACCCTGGATCAGCTTGGTCAGGCGCTCCTGCTGCTCGCCGAAGCCGTAGAACAGGTGCTCGGGCGCGACGATCTCGCCATCCTCGACAGCGCTCATGACGTCGAACGCATTCTGCGATGCGAGGACGAGCATCGACGCGATGTCGTTCATGAGCTGGTGATAGGAGCGAGCCAGACCCGGCTCTATGCGGGGCCCGCAGACGCCGAACTTCAAGGGGGTCGCCGCGGTCGGGCCCTCGCCGGCATAGAGCTTCGGATTGCGGTGTAGCCGCTTGAAGATCTCCTGCAGTCCCATGCAGCAGGATTCGAGGTCACGCAGTGCGACCCCGGCTTTTCTGCGTGACCGGGACCGGTCGATGGTGCGCTCCTGAGCGACCCAGTTGATGGCAGCGATGGAGGCGATCGCGCCGAGCGCCGACAGCGCCGGAAGCACGGCGGACAGTGGGTCGGGCGCGATACGGCTGTCGGCTTCGACTTGCTCGACTTTCTGTTGCATGTTGGTGCTCACAGCGTTCGATCTCCGGAGGCACGCAACGCGAGGCGCGCGAATCGCGCCGCCTCCTTCGCGCCCACATTGCATAGTGCCCGACGCCACTGAACCGGCGGTCAGCGCGACCGTCCCGTTGTCCACCGGAATCAGCCTGCCCGGCGGTCGCCAACTGTGGGCTAGCGCGGCTTGCTGCACTTGCTCGGCTCGAGAAAAGTAAGATTTTTCAAAGTGCCACGCACCGAGAAATCGCCGTAGTCGATGTAGAGACGGCGCGAGACGCCGTTCTCGAAGTAGAGGAACGCCAGCTCATACGCCGGTATGGCGTCCTTGTTCTCGTTGCCTGCCTCGTAGTAACTGATCGACACGGGCCAGCTGCGCAATCCGTCGAGAGCCGTGGCGGTCTCGATGGCCGGCAGGCGACGGTTGTAGCCCGGTGGCTTGAGCTTGCCGATGAACGAGGCGGTCGAGAAAACCTTCTCGCCCTTCTCCGACCCGTCGTAGAGGTCAGCGATGAACAGGCGGTCGCCCTTCTCGGCGGCCGCAAGCAAAGCCATTGAGTGCTGAACCGGGAAATAGGTGTTTCTCTTCAGCCGCATCGCCTTCTTCGTCGGCTTCGACAGCTCGACGTTGACCTCGCCCTCGGGGCCCGATCGGGCAGCATCGCCGTCGGTCGACTCCTCGAGCTTGGTGTCCTTGTACTGACTCGAGTTGAAGCGGAACGCCTTGGACAGCGCGTCCTCCCAGCTCGACGTGCGCATGTCCGTGACCGAGGAGGCACCGTCCTGGCTGGTCATGCGTGTCACGAAGCGCATGTTCTGCGTGTAGCCCTCGCAGGAAGAGCCGGTCAGCTCGTACACCATGCGACCGGTCATGTCGGTGACGCTGGAGCCGCCGCGAGAGTCGGCGAGCGTGATCTCGTAGACGGCGCGATGGGGGGCCAAGCTCCCTCCGGTCTGCACCGGCTGCTGGGCCGTCGCCAGATCGGCCCACAGAATTACCCCGCCGAGCAGCGCGCAGGCACCCATCGGCCACGCACGGCGGCGAAAGGCCCGCCCCGTCCGCCATGACCCGATTGCCCGCGACATTCGTTGCTCCTCGAGGATCGCTGTATTCACTGGGCTGCAACATAAGCCGTTGCGGCGCACAACCCAAGTCCCTCCGGTGCGCGCTCAGCAGAACATGGTGCAATCCGGACGTGGAGTGACGCGGGCGTTGCCAAGGCCAGCGGTCGCGGCCAAGATCGCCTGTGCATTACCATCAAGCCCGGAAAGGGCGGAAAAGGGGCATCCATGACCATCGAGAGCAAGCTGAAGTCGCTTGGCATCGTGCTGCCGGATGCACCCGCGCCGGTCGCCAACTACGTGCCGACGGCGGTGATCGGAAATCTCCTCTTCATCTCGGGGCAGGTCTCCCGGACCGGAGACGGCAAGCTTCTGACGGGCAAGCTCGGTGGCAATCTGGATGTCGGTGCCGGCCGGGAGGCAGCCAGGGTGTGTGCACTCAACATCCTGGCGCAGGCCCGTGCCGCGCTGGGCTCGCTCGACCGGATCGAGCGGATTGTCAAGTTGACCGGATTCGTCAACTCGATGCCGACGTTCCTCGACCACCCGCAGGTCGTCAACGGCGCGTCCGACCTGCTGGTCGACGTGCTGGGCGAGAAAGGGCGCCATACGCGGTCGGCGGTGGGCGTGGCGGCTCTGCCGGGAGACGCAGCGGTCGAGGTGGAAGCGATCGTCGCCATCAGCCGAGACTGATGCCGACATGTTCGATCGGGGGACATTCCTGAGGCCAGTGGCTCACCGCGGCCTGCATAGCACGGCTCGTGGCGTTATCGAAAACACGTCGGGGGCCTTTGCCGCGGCAATCGCGGGTGGTTTCGGCATCGAGTGCGACGTGCGTCCTACGGCCGACGGGCGTGCCGTGGTGTTCCACGATCTCGAGCTTGGCCGTCTGGTCGATGCGACGGGGAAGACCACCGATCACACCGCAGATGCGCTCGGCCGCCGCTCCTACCGCGGCTCGTCGGAGCGGATCATGCGGCTCGGCGAGCTGCTCGAGCAGGTCGCCGGCCGGGTGCCACTCCTGGTCGAGGTCAAGAGCGAGTGGTCGGCTGCCGATCCGCGTTTCCTGTCCGATATCGCAGATCTCGTCCGCGCCTACCACGGGCCTGTCGCGATCATGTCCTTCGATCCGACCGTCGTGGCGGCGCTGAAGCCGATGGCTCCGGGTGTGCCGCGCGGTATCGTGTCAGGGCTCTACGACGGCAGCTGGTGGCCGGGACAAATCGACGAGGAGCGGGCCTACAGACTGTCCCACCTGATCGAAAGCGGTCCTGCGGATCCGCATTTCTTCGCGTATCACGTCGCAGCACTGCCGACGGCCGTGACCCGCTTCCTGCGTGAGGGGCTCGGCATCCCTCTCCTCGCCTGGACCGTGAGAACCGACTCGCACCTGGCGATTGCCAAGCAGTGGGCCGACGCGCCGATCTTCGAGGATGTCGACCCAGTGGGCTGAGTGGTTTCGCGATCGCCCGGTGCGAAATCATGGCGAAAAGACAGCCTGGCGGGCTTGGCAGACGGCTTCGCAGCACTATCTGGCGGTCATCGGCAGGCACGAGCTCCTACCCAGGGGCCCGGTCGGCCCGTGTTTCCATCGGCACTCCAACGCGAGATCCCCCAACAAATGGATGCGCTGCTGACCCTCGCCGCCGATCCGGCCGCCTGGGCCGCTCTCGTCACGCTCATCGTGATGGAGGTCGTGCTTGGCATCGACAACCTGATCTTCATTGCGATCCTGACGAACAAGCTGCCCGAGGATCAGCGCGAGAGCGCAAGGCGTATCGGCATCGGCCTGGCGCTGATCATGCGCCTGGTGCTGCTCGGCGCGATTGCCTGGATCGTCAAGCTCACCGCGCCCATCTTCACGGTGCTGGGTCATGCCTTCTCCTGGCGGGACCTGATCCTCATCGCCGGCGGCGCGTTCCTCGTCTGGAAGGCGACCAAGGAGATCCATCATCGGGTCGACCCCGACCCGGGCCCGGACGTGTTCGACCGCAAGACGGTTGGCCTCGGCTATGCGGCAGCACTCAGCCAGATCATCATGCTGGACCTGGTCTTCTCGATCGACAGCATCATCACGGCGGTCGGCATGACCGAGCATGTGCCGATCATGGTGATCGCAGTCGTCGTGGCCGTGCTGACCATGCTGCTGGCCGCGACCCCGCTCGCCAACTTCATCAACCACAACCCGACCATCGTCATGCTGGCACTCGGGTTCCTGCTCATGATTGGCACGGCCCTTATCGCGGAAGGCTTCGGCGCCAAGATCCCGAAAGGCTACATCTACGCTGCGATGGCGTTCTCGGCGCTCGTCGAAGGCCTCAACATGCTGGACCGGCGCGCCAGGAGGAAGAGGCAGGGCGAGGAGGAGAAGCCGTGACCGCTCAGCGCACGGTCTCGCCGGGGTAGACGCCCCAAAGCTTGCTCTGCTGGATGTAGCCGCGGAAGTCACCGACGGACACGTGGCACCAGCGGGTGTCACAGCTGCGAATGCTCGCGATGACGCCGGCCTCGAGGATGGCTACAGGCTGGGCGTCCTCGCGGTCGCCGGACAGGAGCTGAGCCTTGGCCGGCTCCGGCTTGCGTGTCTCCCAGGGGGTGACCAGCGCCGTGCGGCGGTCGGAGACGAGCGAGCGGACGATCCAGACCTCGGCGCCGTCGCTGTCGCGCACCTGCCGCCAGCTCTCGTACTCACGGATCACCTCCACGGGCAGGCCGGCGCGGCGGTACTCCCAAAGGACCTTATGGTCCAGTCCGGGCCCCTGTCTGGCATGCACGCGATCAGATTTGAGGCTGACGTAGCGCGGAACAGGGAGGCCGCTGGCGCCCGTACCGGCAGGGGCCGGCGTGGGCCGGTCCTGGGCGTGGGCGGTCAACAACGATCCTGCCACATGAATGGCCGCGAGAGTGGCGCCCGCACGGATGATGGCCCCCAACCCCGTCGAAGTCAGCATAACCCCCCTTCCATCGCAACGCTGGCGTGTCGCGGAACAGTAGATCAATCTCGCGGATTCGCGGGGAGCCGGCAATCAGCGGCCCTTGCTGTCATTCTACCGGAATGTTGTGGCCGCGGCTTGGCCGTCAGTCTGCCGTCCAAACAGGCACTTTGCCGGATGGCAGGCAACCTCAGGCGTGGAGTTCCGGCAGGTCATCTGTTAGACACGCGGAAGCAGCAGTCGGATCAGGGCGGATTCCGTGCGGCAGCCGAGCTGGCGCTCGATGTCCGTACTGGCCGTCGAGCACAAGAGACGCCGGACCGTTCCCATGCCCCAGAGCGCCAAGCGCCCCCTCGTCATTGTCACCCGCAAGCTGCCGGATGTGGTCGAGACCCGCATGCGCGAGCTGTTCGACGCCCGCATCAACATCGACGACAAGCCGATGACCGCGGCCCAGCTCGTGGACGCTGCGAAATCGGCCGATGTCCTCGTGCCCACGGTGACCGATCGCATCGATCGTGCCGTGCTGTCCCAGGCCGGGCCGCAGCTCAAGCTCATTGCCAACTTCGGGACGGGCGTCGACAACATCGACCTCGATACCGCGCGCAATCGCGGCATCACGGTCACCAATACGCCCGGCGTGCTGACCGAGGACACCGCCGACATGACGATGGCGTTGATCCTCGCCGTGCCGCGCCGGCTGGCGGAAGGCACCGCCTATCTGAAGGACCCTCGTAATCATTGGGCCGGCTGGGCGCCGACATGGATGCTCGGGCACAGGATCTGGGGCAAGCGGCTCGGCATCATCGGGATGGGCCGCATCGGGCAGGCGGTGGCGCGGCGGGCCAAGGCGTTCGGCCTCCAGATCCACTACCACAACCGACGGCGGCTGGCCGAGGAGATCGAGCAGGAGGTCGAGGCGACCTACTGGGAGAGCCTCGACCAGATGCTGGCCCGGATGGACATCATCTCGGTCAATTGCCCCCACACTCCGGCGACCTACCACCTGCTGTCGGCGCGCCGGCTGAAGCTGCTCAAGCCGTCGGCCTACGTCGTCAACACCGCGCGCGGCGAGGTGATCGACGAGAACGAACTCGCCCGGCTGATCGATGCGGGCGCCATCGCCGGCGCCGGTTTGGACGTGTTCGAGCACGAGCCGGCAGTCAATCCGAAGCTGCTGGCGTCGGAACGCGTGGTGGCACTGCCACACATGGGCTCGGCGACGCTCGAGGGTCGCATCGACATGGGCGAGAAGGTGATCATCAACATCAAAACCTTCCTCGACGGCCACTCGCCGCCGGACCGGGTGCACCCGGCGATGTTCTGAGTCGAGCAGGCAGGTCGAAGGCTCCGACTGGCATCAGGCGCCGTCCGCGCCGGCCTCGCGTGCTTTGGCGGCCAAATAGGCTCGCCCTTCCAACATCTGGTCGAGAGTGCCCCAGCCGCAGGTATAGGGGCCTCGGTAGCCCGCGCCCTCGATCCGGCGGAACATCTCCACGAAATTCACCGTCCCCGTGCCGGGGTGCATGTGAATCTCGTAGAGACCGTTGTTGTCTGCGACGCGCACCTCGCCGCAAAGGTCCATCCCCATGCCGCCGACGAAACCGTCGATGCCGATGGGATCGTAGTGTGCGTGGTTGATGGTGAAGGACCATTTCAGGTGGCGCGAAGCTACGCGTGCAAAGAACTCACGAGTGTCCTCCAGCGTGTCCGGCATGTAGTGCACCTCGGCGCGCTCCGGCTCGCCGTTGAGGTTCTCCAGCAGCAGGAGAACGCCGCGCCGCTCGGCGTGGTCCGCAGCGCGGCGGAGGCGCTCGATGGCGGCGTTCTTGCGGAGTGCCTTGTCGGCCGTGAAGTGATAGCCGCCGTGCACGATCACCCATTTGGCGTGAAGCCGTGCGGCAAGGTCGATGTAGGCTTCGAGGTATCGATCGGCCGCCTGGCGCAGGAACGGTGAGATCTCGGCGACATTGACGGCCGACAGCGTGTGCAGTGCCAGGCGGACGCCGGTCGCGGCGCAGGCGTCGCGAATGGTGGCAGAGCGGCGGTCGTCAAAGCTCTCGAGCGCGTTCGGCGCGATGTCGGTCTGGACGTCGATAGCTCTCACCTTGTGGCGCGCGGCCCAGGCGATCGCATCCTCCACGGAGAGCTTGCGCCCGACGTCGATACCGATGCGGTCGATGAAGGCCATGGCGCGGCTCCCTGGAGAGATGGCCAGCGCAGCGTAGACGAGGGCCGGGACGCCCGGCAATCAGGCTTGCTGGCCACGCGCCCCGTCCCTTAGCTTGGCCACCGAGCCATCCCGAGGAGCGCGCCGATGACCATCAGCCTTGCCGACTACGCCCGACACGACGCCACCGGGCTCGCGGAGCTGGTCCGCAGCAAGGCAGTCAACCCGAAGGAGCTGGCCGAGGCGGCGATGCGGGGCATCGAGAAGGTCAATCCCTTGCTCAATGCGGTGGTCGAGACCTATCCAGACCGCATCGAGGCGCTGGACGAGAAGAGCCTCGGAAACGGGCCGTTCCGCGGCGTGCCTTTCCTGATGAAAGACGTGTTCGGCCATGAGGGCGGCCGGAAGATCGAGTTCGGCAGCCGGCTGTGCCAGGGCATGACGGCTCAGTCCGACAGCTACTACTGCATGCTGGTCAAGGCGGCGGGGCTCAACATCATTGGCCGCTCGGCGGCGCCCGAGTACTCGCTGACAGGGACGACAGAGACGGCGCTCTACGGTTCGACATCGACACCGTGGAGGAAGGGCTACTCGGCAGGTGGCTCGTCGGGCGGCAGTGCGGCGGCGGTGTCGGCGGGCATCGTCGCCATGGCCCACGGCTCGGATATCGGCGGCTCGATCCGAATCCCGGCCTCGTGGTGCGGTGGCGTGGGTTTGAAGCCGTCCCGCGGGCGCATCTCGTTCGGACCGGCGCTGGACGAGAATGGCTTCGGTCTCGCCATGAATTTCGTCCAGGTGCGGACCGTGCGCGACGCGGCGGCGATGCTCGACTGCCTCGCCAAGCCGCAGACTGGCGACCCCTTCGTCATCCCGAAGCCGGACGAGCCGTACCTCACCATGGCGGGCAGACCCGCTCCGCGGCTCAGAATCGGGTGGACCGTCAAGCCGCTGCTCGGCGCCGCGGTCGATCCGGAGATCGTGGCGGCGGTGAAAGCGACGGCAAAAGTGCTGGAGGCGCAGGGGCACGATGTCTTCGAGCACGATCCCGAGTTCGACGGGGCTGCGAGCGTCAGGCGCTTCACCGACATGTGGTTCTTCGGCTTCGATGCGCGCATGGATGGCTATGCTGCGAAAACGGGGCGCGAGGTCGGTCCCAAGACGCTGGAGCCGGTGACGCTGGCGATCTACGAGCACGCCCGGCGGCTGAAGGCCGTGGATTTCTTTGCGGCGGTCGCGGAGGTGAACAGCGCCCGGCGCAAGCTCGCCAAATTCTACGAGCGGGCGGACATCTGGCTCTCGCCGATGATCGCGAAGGTGTCGGAGCCCTGGGGCAACTACAACCTCGGCCGCACCGACGTGACGATGGACGATCTCGTCGAGAAGATCTACCGCGTGCCGTGCCAGTATTCCGTGCCGCACAACATCATGGGCACGCCGGCGATCTCGCTGCCTCTGGCGCAGCATGCGAGCGGCCTGCCAATCGGGGTGCAACTGGCGGGAAAGCCGGCGACGGAGCACCTGTTGCTGCAGTTGGCGACCGTGCTCGAGCAGGCGATGCCGTGGGCCGGGCGGGTGCCGGGGATGCACGTGGGGCGATAATGGGGCGAGGCCGCCACGCTCGTTCTCCCGGAAATCTCGCCGCCTCTCTGGCGCGGCAAAGCGCGGCGCCGATCGGCGCGATTGTCCGGCATCTTCACACGTCTGTTCAGGCTCGTGCCGCCGGACACACGCGGGTGCATCCTGCCGGTATGTGATCCGGTCTCGCAAACGTCAGGCGCCAGACGACGCCTGACGGGCCGAGCGACATGCGCGCCTCACCACCGTGTTGCGCGATGAGCTGCTCCACCAGAAAGGTCCCGAACCCTGCTTTCCGGCTGTGCGTGTCGCCGCCGCTCACTGGCCGAGCAAGGCTGTCACCACCATCCTCGGCCCACTCCAGGAAAGAGAGGCTCGACCCGGGGCCCCAAGAAACTCGGACCTTGCCGCCAGGCGAGGACCAGGCGCCGTACTTGATCGCGTTGGTGGCGAGCTCGTGGACGACCATGCACAACGTCTTGGCGAGGTCGCCTCCGACCGTCATGGCAGGGCCGTCGAGAGACAGCTGATCGGTATCGTAGACGCGCAGCTCGCGGGCCAGGAGGTCACGCACCTCGATGGGCTCGATCTCGGATGCCAGCAGAAGCTCCTCGCCCTGCTTCAGGGCTGCGATGCGGCCGATGATCCTGTTGGTGCCTTCCGGATCGTGGCGCAGGCTCTGCCTGACGATGGTCGATATGACGGCCAAGCCGTTTCTCGAGCGGTGGCTCAGCTCGCGGACCAGGATCCCGTTGCGGGCCTGCTCGAGCCGCAGCCCTTCGAGGGTCTGTCGATAGACGTGAGCAATCCAGATGATGACGGCGCTGGAAAAGCCATAAAGCGCGATATTCACGACTCGGATCAGCGAAAGCCCGTCTGACGCCTCTCCGGGCGAGCCGAAGGCCAAGCCAAAGACCAGCATCGAGAGCGCAAGGGCGATCAGTCCGCAACGCGCTCCGGCGATCAACGTTGCGACCAGCACGGCCGGATAGCAGACAGCAAATATCAAGATCCTGGAGCCGACGAAGCCGAGCAGCCATCGGACTACAAAGACGCAGCCGACGAGAGCTGCTGCGAATGCAAAATCGCCGAGGAACTCGACTGCGAGCGACCGCTTGGGAGCGCGCGTTCGCCCGAGATTCCAGATTTGCTGGCGAAATTTCATCATTCGCTGCGCACCTCCCGCACAGAATGCCAGGGCGATGCGGCCATGCCGCCCACACACTCACGCGGAATGATAGAAGGCCGTTCCGGGGTACGTACTATCAAATGATGAAAAGAACCGGTCGCGCCGCGGTGCGTTAACATCGGATGACAGAGGAGCCGACAGACAAGGAGACGGTGCGCGAGATGCTCATTGCCAAGGCAGAGCAGCACGCCACTCTCACAGCCGCCGACAACGATGCCATTCGCAAAGCAACCTTCCGGATCAGGAGCCTCGCGACCGAGGAGGATGTGGTCCGGCAGGGCGAGCGACCGGACTCGGCGGTGTTCATCAGCCGCGGAATGCTGGCCCGCTACCACACGCTGCCGGACGGCGATCGTCAGTACCTTTCGTTCCATATCGCAGGGGACATGCCGGACGTCCAGTCACTGTTTCTCAAGGTGATGGACCATTCCGTCAGCGCCTTGATGGCTTCAGAAATCGCGATGTTCGATCACCGCGGGCTTACGCAGCTCTTCGCCCGGCGGCCAGGCGTCGCTTTCGCGTTCTGGCGGCTCACGCTGGTCGATGCCGCAATCTTTCGCCAAGCGATCACCAACAACAGCGCCAGAGATCCGCCAAGCCGGCTGGCTCACTTGTGCTGCGAGCAATTCTACAGGGCACGCGAGGCGGGGATCGCGGCAGAGATGTCCTGCGACCTTCCCTTGAACCAGACCCAGCTCAGTCAGACGCTCGGCATGTCACACATCACAGTGCACCGGGCGCTGCAATCGTTGCGACGCGATCGTCTGCTCGATCTTCGAGGCGGAAAACTGCAAATTCTCGACTGGGGAGGGCTTGTCACCAGGGCGGGGTTCGACCCCACCTACCTGCACATCGCAAAGGAATCCGCCATCTCGGCGAGGATTTTCAGGGGCCAGCGGTAGCGCACCGCGAAGCCTTCACTGTCGCCGACGTCGCCCGCGTCCGGCTCCAGCGCGCCGCACATGCTGGATGTGCGGCGCTCTGCTTCAAAGATCGGCTGCCGCGGAGCGCTTCACAGTGACGCCTTTGCGCCGACGCACGTCGGGCAACAGGGTCACGCCGAGGCCTGGGCCCGATGGGATCGTGATTTGACCATTCGCGATCGGAGGCAGTGGCCCGACGTACTGGTGATACCAGCCATAATAGAAGGCGCGGACGATCTCCTGGACCCAGCAGTTGCGGACGTTGAGCGCGAGGTGAGTCGAAACGGTGAGGGCGACCGGGCCGGTGCAGTCGTGGAAGGCGACGGGGGTCTGATAGGTCTCGGCCATCGTGGCGATCTTCTTCGCCTCGGAGACGCCGCCGCACCATGCGAGGTCCATGATGACCATGGAGAGGGCTTCCAGCTCGAGCAGATAGCGGAAATCGGCTCGGCCGCCGCGGGTCTCGCCTACGGCGATCGGGGAACGGGTGGCGCGGGCCACCTCGCCGATGGAATGCATGTGGTCCATGAAGACGGGATCCTCGACCCACATCGGGCGATAGGGCTCGAGAGCTTGCGCGATCTTGATGGCCTGGGGGCGGCTCCACAGCGAGTGCAGCTCGTAGGCGACGTCCATCTTGTCGCCAACGGCCTTGCGGATCTTCTCGAACGGCTCGAGCCCCTTCTTCAGGTCGGCATGGCTGATCCAGTAGCCCGAAGATGCCTCGGCCGCGTAGTCGAGCGGCCAGATCTTCATCGCGTCGATGCCCATCTCGAGCAGCGAGTGCGCCAGCTCGTCGGCGCGATTGAGGAAGGCCTCCAGATCCTCGTATTGACCTTTGCGACTCGAAAGCCCGAAGTTGTCGGTGCCTTGCGTGGCCTTGTCCTGCACGTAGGAGAAGCCGGCACACGTGTTGTAGACCTTGATGCTCTCGCGCACGCGCCCGCCGAGCAGGTCGCAGATCGTCATGCCCTTGGCTTGCCCCAGGATGTCCCAGAGCGCGATGTCGATCGCCGATCGCGCGCGCATCTCGGCCGAGGCACCGGCGAAGCCGATATAGCCGGTCAGATGCGCCTGATGCGCCTCGATGTTGCGGGGGTCCTTGCCGATCAGGTACGGCGCGATGTTGCCGTGGATGTGCCCCTCGGCGGCCTGCGGCCCATAGAACGTCTCGCCGAGGCCGGTCAGGCCCTCGTCGGTCATGATCTCGACCCAGAGCAGATTGGGATGCTCGGCGGAGCGGATGGTCTCGATCGCGGTGACTTTCATGCAGGGCTCCAGCTCGGGTGGCTCGGCGGACGGGCTCGCGCTCGTTCGATGGCTGCATGCTGACGCGTTCCGAGATCAAAAGGAACTGGTTCCAGCTGGCCACGTTGCTCCGGCGAGCAGAGGAGCATGCCCTATGCGTAAGGATATCGCAGGACTACTGCTGGCACTCGTGCTGGGAGCCTCGAGCGCCTCGGCGCAAACCGGCGGAAGTGGTGGTGGCGCAGGCGGAAGTGGCGGTGCGGGTGGCGGCCCAGCCGGGGGTGCCGGAGGAGCAGGCGGGGCATCGACAGGCGCGGGGGGCGCGACGACGACGGCACCGGCAAGCCCGACGGCACCCAGTGGCGTGAGCCCATCGACGGGGGCACCTGCGCGAGCTGAGACACCAGGAGCCGGCACGACGACAGGTCTCGGTGTCGGGACCGGCACGCCGCTCGATCCCCGCGCCAGCCGTCTGCCGGGCACCGTCGACCCCGGCGCCGGCCGCGGGACAGCAGCGCCGGGACCGGCGAGCGAGGGCACGGCGGTGGAGCGCGGCACGGATCTCAGGCCTGGCGCTGCCCGACCACTGGATTCGCCGCAACCCGGCCTCCGCGAGCCGTTGACCGGCGGCCGCCGGACAGGTGCTGCCACAGGTGGTGCGGCGGGCACTGCCGGCAGGATCGAGGATCGCTCGCAGCCAGTTGTGCCGCCGACACCGGCCGAGTGCACGCGCGGCTGGCGGCGGGAATCGCGGTGGTCCGAGGCAGAGCTGCGCCAGCTGTGCGCAAGCCCCGGGCCACGGCAGTAGGTCGCTCGGGCCGCGGTCATTCAGCTCCGAGCGCCACATCGCAGTCTGAGACCCGTGGCCCCGCAGCTCAGGCGGCCACTTGGCTTAGCCGCGGGGAAGCGTCGCGACAGGGTTCGCCGACGACGTGCCGTGCATTCAAAATGTCAGGCCGGCTTCATGAACTCGAAAATCTTCGAGTACGTCGTCCGGTTGCGGGTCGAGAACGAGCCGACGTCGGCGTCGTAGATGGCGAGCAGCTTCTTGATCTCCGGGCCATTCAAGGCGCGGTCCATCGCCTCGGCCGTCGGGAACGCGTAGAGCGCCACGTACTGATGCGAGCCGTCGCCGAGCTGGACCTTGTAGCGCGCGCCGCCGATGCAACCCGGGAACGCCTTCACCGCGTCCGGCGTGTGCTCGGTGTCGTACCAGCGGTTGAAATCGACCTCGCGCTCAGGTGTGACGGTGGCGCGGACGGCAAGGAAGTGGTCGGGGAAGAGCATGAAGGAAAGCCCTCGGCTGGATCCATCTGTTGCCCACGGTGCAGCCCGGGCATGGATGCCAGGATGCTTGGAGCCGCCTTGATCAATCAACGTAACGCACCTTCGAGGATTTCAGCAGGTCCTCTATGCCACCGAGGTTGGTGAAGCCGCCGCGGATCTTCTTCTGGGTGGCCTCCTCGGCGGCGAGAATGGCATCGATCATCGGCTGCAGCCGATCGAGGTCACCCTGCGGAACGACAACGATTCCGTCGCGGTCGCCAATGATGACGTCGCCCGACGACACCGTGACCCCGCCCACGACGACAGGAAATCCAACGCGGCCGGGGCCACTCCTGACGCAGGAGTTCGGCGTGATGCCTCGGCAGAAAAGCGGAATTCCGACGGGGAGGAGACCCGCGAGATCGCGCATCATGCCGTCGATGACGACGCCGGCCAGGCCTTTGCCCTTGGCCATCCAAGCCGTGTTGTCGCCGAACACCGCCGAATGCGCGAACCCCTCGGTGGCCGAGACGAGAACGTCGCCCGCCTTGGCCAGTGCCAGTGCAGCGAGGATCGCCAGATTGTCGTTGGGTCCGGTCTCACAGGTGATGGCGGTGCCCAGGATCGTGCAGCACGCTGGGTCGAGAGGCTTGATCGTCGAGTCCAACCCGCCGCGGCCCTGCATGGCATCGATCGCCTGGCCGGTCTGCACGCCCTCCAGGCGCGCGAGCTTGGTCTTTGCCGGCCGACGCCAGCTCTTCTTGATCGTCAGAATGGGCGGGTCCTCGAGCATGGGGCATCCTCGGCTGCGGTGGAGCGACGACGATCAGCTTAGGTTCGCGCCGCGCGGCTGAACAGGGCTCGCGACGGTCCTGGTGGGGTGCGGTGGCGCCTAGACGAGAAGGCTCGGCCTCTCACGACGACGTGACCAGCGGTGAAGCGGAAAACCCTTGCGGACTGAACGACGTACAAGTAAATTCGAGACGTAACGAATTCTATTGGCCAGCGGCCGCCCCAATACGGAGATCAGCCATGCGTACCCAACTCGCCGCTTCGATGCTGGCGCTCGCCACTGCGGCCTTCGCGACGCCAAGCGATGCACAGACCGCTGGCCGCAACGGTGGCCCGCCGGGCATCGCCGCAGGGGGCCAGGGCGGCTCGCTCTCGCAGCGGGCGGTGCAGCCGAGGACGTTCAACCAGCCGGGCTCGAGCTTCCGCCAGCGCAGCATCCAGCCACCGCCGCCCGGTGGATCAGTGGCTGCGCCTGGAAACCGGAGCTTCCGCAGCATCCAGCCGCCGCCTCCGGGCGGGTCGGTCGCCGCACCTGGCAACCGGAGCTTCCGCAGCATCCAGCCGCCACCACCCGGCGGATCGGTCGCAGGCGAAAGCCGCTCGTTCCAGGGCCCTCGCCCGCAGCTGTCGGGGGGCCCGGCGCCAAGGTCAACCTTCGTCCCCACTGCGGCAGCCGCCGGCGCTGCGGCGACGGCGGTCGCGGTCGGCTCGGCGTCGCGCCCCGCTGGCGCGGCTCCCGTGTCCGGGAGCAGCGGCAACGTCGACGCTCCAATCGACCCGGTGGCGACGCCCGCGCCCGTCGCAACGGTGGACGCAGGCCTGCCGCCGGTCGAAATGCTGGCCTCCGTCGGCGCGCCCATCGTGCCCCTCGGCGAGGCGCCCAACGGCAGAGTCGAGACGACCGCAGCGACGGTGCGGACCGAGGCCCGCGTGGTCCGCGCCGCCGTAGACGCAGAGAGCTGCAACGTGCCCGCTCACGGCGGCTACCGCATCTGGCGGCGCTATTGATCCAGGGCTAACGCTTTCGGCAGGTCAGGCCAAACTTGCAGTGGCCGGGCCTGCCTGGTGTGGCATTCTGCACCAGCAGCCAGACGACGAGACCGGGCTCTCCCGGGCCCCAACCACCTGTTGCCGAGATCCGACATGCGCGCCCCGATCACACTCTCGATCCTGCTCGCCTCCGCCGCGCTCGCCGGCATAGCCGATGCGCAGACGGCGCCCGCACCCGGCAGCGCTCCCAACGCCGGCCCTGCTCCGACAACGGCGCCCGCCACGCGCCCCCGCCGCAGCCTCAGCCAGGACAATCCAGCGGTCGGGGCGCCTGGAGCGGCACCTGCACCGGCAGCGCCAGCCCGCGCGGCTCCAGCTCCCGCAGCCAGCGCGCCGCCACCACCCCCCGCCGCAGGATCGGGCGCATCGGGCGCTCCGGTCGTCCTGCCCGCAGCAGGTGCGCCACCGGCACCGGCCGGAAACGTGCCCGCTCGTGCGGCAGTGCCGGCTGCCACTGCACCGGCGGGAACCGCGCCGGTGGGCAGTGCGCCACCGCCTCCGGCAGCCGGGGCGACACCACCCGCCGACGGCACGGCTGCCAATCAACCGCCACCGGCCCCGGCTGCCGGTCAGACCCTGCCGGCGGAGATGGCTGACTGCACCGGCACCGCCACGGATGCGACCATCAATGCCTGCACGCGCGTCATCGACGGCCGCCGGGTGACCCGCGACGTCCTGGTGATGGCCTACGCCAACCGAGCCGCAGCGCGTTTCCAGCGTAACGACGATGCCGGGGCCATCGCCGACCTCGACGCCGCCATCCAGCTCGATCCGCGCAACCATCAGGCAATCGCACTGAGGGCGCAGGCGTTCGCCCGGCAGGGCAATTTCGATCGCGCGATTGCAGACATGACCTCGACCCTCGGGTTGCGCACCGACACGGGGACGGCATTGCGCGAGCGCGGCGCCCTGCAACGGCGTAAAGGCGATGCGGCGGCGGCGCTGGCCGACTTCAATGCGGCACTCGACCAGAATCCAGGCGATGCCGTGGCGTTGCAAGAGAGAGCCGCGCTGCACCTCTCCGCCGGACGCCTCGAGCCGGCACGCGCCGACGTCGAGCGCAGCCTGACGATCGATCCGAGGGGCGTCACCGCCCTGATGACGAGGGCCGAGCTTCGCCGACGCCAGGGCGACCAAGCCGGAGCGCTTGCCGATGTCGACGCGGCCCTCAGGGTCGACCCGGGCAACGCGGCGCTGACGGCGCTACGCAACGAGATTTCGCCGCCCACCGGTCAAGCCGGTGGTCAGGCGACGACCGCTGCCACCGCGGCTCTCGACGCGGCTCTGGTGCGGGATCCCAACAATTCGCAACTGCGCATGCAGCGGGCGCAGGCCGCATGGCAGGCGGGCGACATACCGCGAACGATCCTCGACCTCAACGAGGTGATCCGCGTCGAACCACAGAATGGCGAGGCTTTTCGGATTCGCGGTCTCGCTCATGCCCGGCGTGGCGACGCGGTGCGGACCATCGCCGACCTCACCCAGGCCATCAATCTCAATGTGCGCGACGCCAATACCTATCTGATCAGGGCCGAGGCACACGTGCGGCGCAACCAGCGCCAGGCGGCGATCGCCGACTACCGGCAAGTGCTCCGCATCGAACCGGGCAACCAGTTCGCCCGCAATGGGCTCACCCGCTTCGGGCTGAGCAACTGATGCCATGCGAGGAGCACGTGCCATGCGCTCCCGTACCAGACGAGCGGTGCGAATAGGTATTGGATCGGCGCTTCTGGCCGCGATGCTCATCGTCGAGGCGACCCTGAGCCGCGCGCAGCAATCGGCGCCGGCATCGGGCGGGCCACGGCCGGGGACCGAGTGTCTGGCGGCACAGGACGCTACGCCTTCGGCCGTGATCGTGGCGTGCAACGCACTCTTGGGTGCGCTACGCGGTAACACACCCGAACAGATCGGTGCAGGCCTCCGGCGACGTGCGGAAGCACTCGCGGCGCTCGGTCGGCTCGACGAGGCCGTCAACGATCTGCAGGAGATGATCCGGCGGGGCCAGAACGCAGCGCAGGGTCACGCGCTGATCGGCGGATATCGCAGCCGGCAGGGGCGCCAAGGAGACGCAGAGACGTCCTACCGCGAGGCGATCCGGCTCGACGCAGGCCACGTGCTCGCCAGGATCGGACTAGGCCAAGTCCTCATGTCGCTCGGCCGAAACCGGGAGGCGGCCGCGGAGCTCCGACAGGCAACGACACTGGCGCCGAATGATCCCGTCGGCCATCTGGGCCTCGGGATCGCGTTGCACGCCGCGGGCGACCTCGACGGCTCACTGGCGAGTCTGGATGCCTCGATCCGGCTGTCGCCACAGTACGTGGCGGCGCTGCTGCAGCGGGCGCAGGCGCGCCTCGAAAAGGGCAACATCCCGGGCGCACTCGCCGACGCGGACGCCGCGGTGCCGCTCACGCAAGGCGAGGAGCGGGTGCGCTCGCTCATCGATCGCGGACGTATCCGGCAGGCCGCGCAGAACTCGGACGGCGCAGCCACCGATTGCATCGAGGCCGAGCGACTGAGCGGCCAGCTCGCACCACAGGATGCGAGGCTGACAGCAGCGGCCGCCGTATGCGCCGGGATCGCTCACGTCAGCCGCGGCGAGCTGCAGGCAGCGGGCGAGGACTATGAGCGGGCGCTGAAAGCCAATCCCTCAGATGTCGCGGCCCACAACGGGCTCGGCTACGTCGCGTTCCAGCGGGGGCGCTACGAGGAAGCGGCGGCGCGATTCGAGGCGGCACTGAAGGTGCAACCGCAATCGCTGGAGGCGCTGCGGTTCCTCGGCCTCACCCACTCGGAAGCCGGTGTGCTGGACAAGGCACTCGCGGCATTCGAGCGTGCCATCACCGCCGACGCGAAGGATCCTTGGCCGCTGATGTTGCGGGCGACAGCGCTGGCACGCGCGGGCGAGAGAGAACGGGCGCTGCGCGACGCGGACGCGGCGATCCGGATCGCCGGCGCGCAGGCGTCCAACGCCTGGCTCGCCAGGGGTGGCGCCAACTACTACCTCGATGATCTCGATGCGGCGCGGCGCGACATCGATCAGTCTCTCAGGCTAACTCCCACGAACGGGCAGGCCCATCTGACGCTCGGCCGACTGCTTATCCGACAAGGGCGGCTCGACGAGGCGGGTCGCTCACTGGAAGCAGCGCAGCGCACGATCCCTCAGGAGCCGTCCCTGGCGCTGAACCGCGGTCTACTGGCCCTGGCCCGCCACGACTATCAGTCGGCGGTGCGCGAGATCGGCTCCAGTCTCGCCGTCAACGATGCACACGCCGAGGCGTTCTCCGCGCGTGGGCAAGCCTACGAAGGCCTCGGCCGGCAGGAGCTGGCCATCACGGATTACCGGACATCGCTGACCCGGCTGGCCATCGACGGAGATGGACGGCGTGCACAGGCCCTGGCGCGTGAGCGCCTGGCAGCGCTCGAGGCAGCGCGTATCACGGCAGCGACGCCTGCCGCATCGGGCGGAGCACAGGAGGCTGGCGGCCAAGGGGGCGCTTCGAGCGGCAACCGGCAGAGCGATGATCGCCGCAGGGTGGCAGGGGGCGGACAGCCTCCGCAGGATACGACATTCCTCTGCCGCTTCATCGAGGGCGTGCTCGTGCACTCGAGGAAATATTCGGGCGTCGAGCTCGAGGTGGGCTGCCGGTAGCCGGACCCGCTCGCGCAACGTCATAGTCCATAGGACTTGCGCAGAATGAGCTCGAACAAGCGGCGTGGCAGGGCCGATTTCAGACCGACGCCGGCGCGCTCGATGGACGTTCCAGCGATCACTCGGGCCGGCTGGCGGCGGCTTGTCAGGACATGCTCGACAGCCGCTGCGATCACCTCGGGGCCGCGGGCCTCGCGGACATTCCTGTCGTAGGCGCTGATCGTCGCACGAAAGCGGGCGTGATACGCGGACGACGGCCCCGTCGCGGCGCCCTCGACCTGGTTGCTCGAAATGTCCGTCCGGATGTCGCCCGGATGCAGGATCGTCGCCTGGATCGCGAACGGGGCGAGCTCGTGACGCAGTGCCTCGACGAGACCATCGAGGGCGAATTTCGAAGCCGAGTAATGTCCAAGGAATGGCAGGCCGATCAAGCCGCCGATCGATCCGATGACGATGATACGACCAGTGCCCTGTTGGCGCATCACCGGCAGAACGGCCCGCAACATGCGGACCGTGCCCAAGTAGTTGGTCGCGATCTGGTGCTCGGCCTCGGCCAACGTCACGTCCTCGACCGAGCCTGCCACCGCGATCCCGGCGCAGTGCACCAGGGCGTCGAGCCGCTGGCTGCGCTCGAGCACGGCAGCCATCGCGGCGGCGACACTATCGTCGCTGGTGACATCGAGCCGCACGGGCGTCCAGGTCCCGACCTCGGATGCGGCCGTCAGGCGGCGGCTGGCGCCCCACACGTGCCAACCGTTTTGCGACAAGTGATCGGCCGACGCGCGGCCGATCCCCGACGAGCTGCCGGTGACCAGGACGACCCGGGACGTCTCGGCAGCCATGCCAGTCTCCCCAGCGCCAGCGCCAGCGATGAGAGTGCTGTCGGTCCGGGGCGGCGGCCGCGCCGCGTCAGAGCTTCGCCAGCTCCTCGGCCGTCACATCAATGGCCTGTCGGATCTGCGCCTCGCTGTGCGCGGTCGTCAGGAAGAAGCGCAGGCGTCCGGCCTTGATCGGGACGCCCGGATAAACGATCAGCGACGGGTTGATGCCGCGCGCGAACACGGCGTGCCAGAGCTTGACTGCCTTCAGCACGTCACCCGCGATCACCGGCAGCATGCCATAGCCAGCCGAGATGCCAGTGTTGAGCTTGCGCTCGCGAGCATAGTCCAGGAACAGACGGCCGTGGGCGTGCAGCCGCTGGACGCGCTCGGGATCGGACTTGATGATGCGAAGCGAGGCCAGTGCCGCTGCGGTCATGGCGGGCAACAGACCGACCGAATAGACGAAGCCGGGCGCCTGGTGCTTGAGCACCTGGATCAGCTCCTTGTTGCCGGCGATGTAGCCGCCGCACGACGCGAGCGTCTTCGACAGCGTGCCCATCCAAATGTCGACCTTGCTGGCATCGACGCCAGCATGCTCGGCGATGCCACGGCCGCATTTGCCGAGAACCCCGAGGCCGTGCGCATCGTCGACCATCAGCCAGGAGCCGAACCGCTCCTTCAACTCGATGGCGCGCGGCAGATCGGTGATGTCGCCCTCGGTCGAATAGAGCCCCTCGATGATGACGAGGCAGTTGCGGTGCTTGTGTCGCTCGCGCTTGAGCACCTGCTCGAGCTGGCCGAAGTCGTTATGCTTGAAGCTGATCGTCGTGGCCCGCGAAAGGCGCATCCCGATGACGGCGCTGTTGTGCACGAACTCGTCGTGAACGATCAGGTCGTCCTCGCTCATCACGGTGCCGATGCACGACACGTTGGCCGCATGGCCGCTGACGAACAGGACGGCGTCCTCCACGCCGAGGAAGTCGGAGACTTCGCGCTCCAGCGCCTGGTGCAGAGGTGTCTCGCCTGCGACCATGCGGCTCGCCGACGTGCACGGGCCGAATTTGTCGATGGCGTCCTTCATGGCCGCTGCGACAGCCGGCTCCTGGTTGAGCCCGAGGTAGTCGCACCACGCGAAGTTGAGGTGGCTGGTCCCGTCGATGGTCGTGAAATTGCCGTCGGCCGCTTCGATGGTCTTGAAGAACGGGGACTTCACGCCGAGCATAGAGCCGACGTTCTCCCATTGCCGCATCGATTTGTAGATCGGCAGCTCGGCGAAGCTCGCAGGCTTGTACGTGCGGTTATCGGACTCGCCGCGCGAGCCGCCCCACTTGCCTACGGTCTCCACCAGACGCTTGTTCCAGGACGTTGTTGCCATTCTTTCCTCGTGCCGACGCAAACTGGGCGCAAAGTGGCGCAAGCCGGCAGACAGTGCCGTACATTACCTGCCACTCTGTCTTGGCGATCTGGTCCTGCCGCACCGAGGAATCCCCTCGGCGCGACACGGCTGAGGGCCGCCCGCGGTGGTCCAATAGCCGCCTCCCCCGCGGATGACGCAAATCCGTACTGCCGGGAAGGTTAATGCCCGTAATACATACTTTCCGCCGGGGCGATGGTTAAATTTTGGAAAGCTCGCGCTCCTACAGCCTTCTACCAGCCTGCTAATCCGCCACCAGACTGCTGTCGGAGCGGCGAGCGCACAATTGGCCGCGCGGCGTGAAAGCACGGTTTCCTCACACGGCGGCGACGGCCCTCCGCCCGTGACACCTAATACCTTGGAATTAGAGGGATTCCAAAGAGCGCGTATTGTCGCTCAGCAGCGGCCGCGCGTTGACGCTCGGCGCTTCGGCCGTATGCTCACGCACCGGTCCGGGCACGCTCGAACGCAAGGTTGCGCGGCGGCGAGGCTCGACCGTTCCCTCCAACCCGCGACGACGCCCTTGTCCTTTCAACCCGAACCCGCCCTTGGACCAGTGCAAGGGCTCGTGAGCCTGAAAGACAGGCTGGGCCTGTGGCGGGCGCGCCGGCGCGCGTCGCCGTGGTGGACTGTCGTTGTCGCGGCGATTGTCGCGGTCATGCTGTTGCCGGTCGCGACCACGATGCTGCTGGCCCTGCGGCCCAGCGAAGGCACCTGGTGGCATCTCGCCACGACGGTGCTGCCCCGGGTGGTCCGCGAGACCGGGCTGCTGATGGCCGGCGTCTGTATCGTAACGCTGATGGTTGGCGTGCTGACGGCCTGGATCGTCACGATGTACCGCTTTCCCGGGCACGCGCTGGTCGACCGAATGCTGGTGCTGCCGCTGGCGATGCCGACCTACATCATCGCCTATGCCTATGTCGATCTGCTCGACTTCACGGGACCGGTGCAGTCCGCACTGCGCTGGCTAGGGGGATGGAGCTCGGCGGGCGAGTACTGGTTCCCGCAGGTGCGCTCGACGTCGGGCGCCGTGCTGCTGCTGTCGTCGGCGCTCTATCCTTATGTCTATCTGACCGCGCGGGCGAGCTTCGTGCAGCAGTCCGTCTGTGTGCTCGAGGTGGCTCGCACGCTCGGGCGGACTCCCTGGGGCACGTTCCGCGCGGTGGCACTGCCGCTGGCACAGCCGGCACTGGCTGCGGGTGTGGCGTTGGCCCTCATGGAGACCCTGAACGACCTCGGCGCAGTCCGGCATCTCGGTGTGGATACGCTGTCGGCCGCGATCTACGCGACGTGGTTGCAGCGTGCCAGCCTGACCGGGGCCGCACAAATTGCCTCGGTCGCGCTGCTGCTGGTGGCCATGCTGTTCTGGGCCGAGAGGCTGGCGCGCGGCGGCGGCAAGGTCCATCACACGACCGGGCGGCTCAAAGCCATTCCATTCGCCGATCTCGACGGCTGGCGAGCCCTGGGGGCCTTGTCGATCTGTGCCGTGCCGGTGGTCGTAGGGTTCGTCGTTCCGTTCCTGGCGCTCTGCCACAACGCTTTCGCCCATCTCTCCGATGCGCTCGAGCAGGGGTTCTGGCAGGCCGCCGCCAACAGCATGATGCTGGCTGCCCTGGCGGCAACGGCAGCCGTTGTCATCGGCGTGGTTCTGGCCTATGCGCGACGGGTCGCCGAGAACGGCTTCACGCGCCCGGCAGTGCGTATTGCCGGCCTCGGCTATGCCCTGCCGGGCACGGTGCTGGCCCTCGGGCTGCTCATTCCACTCGCGGCGTTCGACAACTGGCTCGACGGCCTCGCGAGGCACTGGCTCGGGCTCTCCACGGGCCTCCTGCTGTCGGGCACGCTCGTCACGCTGGTGGTCGCCTATTCGGTGCGATTTCTCGCCGTCGCGCACGGGACGGTGGAAGCCGGTCTCGAGCGGATATCGCCCAATCTCGACGCGGCAGCGCGGACGCTCGGCGAGACGGCGCTCTCGGCACTCCGGCGCGTTCACCTGCCGCTGCTGCTACCGGCGCTCGCCACGGCCGCGCTGCTGGTGTTCGTCGATGCCATGAAGGAATTGCCCGCGACACTGCTGCTCAGGCCGTTCGGCTTCGAGACGCTGTCGACGCACGTCTTCGCGCTGGCTGCCCTGGAGCAGGTCGAGGCGGCGAGCGTCGGAGCGGTGGCGATCGTGCTTGTCGGACTCGTCCCGGTGCTGCTGCTGCACAAAGCGGTGGCCGACGGCCGGGCTGGAAGCTGAGGCGCAGGGCATCCGCAACGCGTCCGCCGGCGATCAGACGGCCAGATATCGCACCAGCAAGCCGGGGTCGGCGTCGAGCTCGGCCATGGTGCCGGCAAAGCGCAGCTCGCCCGTCTCGAGCATCAACGCGCGATCTGCCAAGCCGCGGGCGAATTCGACGCTCTGCTCGGCGACCAGCAGGCCGAGGCCCCGTGCCTTCAGGGCGGCGACGGCGTCGCCGATGCGGTCGAGAATGACCGGGGCGAGGCCTTCCGAGGGCTCGTCGAGGAGCAGGAAACGCGGATTGCCCATCAACGTACGGCCGATGGCCAGCATCTGCTGCTCGCCACCCGAGAGATACCCCCCGCGGCGGTCGCGGATGGCCTGCAAGGGCGGGAACAGATTCCAGATATCGGTGAGCTCCCAGCTGCGGCCCTCCCGGGGGGGCAGGCGGGCGACAGCCAGGTTCTCGGACACGGTCAGCCCTCCGAAGATGCGGCGGTCCTCGGCGACGAAGCCGAGGCCGGCCTGCGCGATGCGGTGGGTCGGCCAGCTGGAGATGTCGTTGCCGGCGAAGCGAATGCGGCCCTGGCGACGGACCTCGAGACCGATGATCGCCTTCAAGGCCGTGGATTTGCCAGCGCCATTGCGGCCAAGCAGGACGACTGCCTCGCCGGCCGCGACTGCGAACGACAGGCCATGCAGCGCCTTGGCGCCACCATACCAGGCCACGAGTCCCTCGACCTCGAGCATGGCGGTGACCTTCCCGGATACCAAGGTCATTCCTCCTTTCGACGGCTTGCGGCTGTCGCCGTGGCCCGGCCCAGATAGACCTCGCGGACAAGCGGGCTCCGCCGGACGTCGGTTGGCGCACCGTCGGCGATGACGCGGCCAGCGCTCATGACGATCACGCGGTGCGCATGGCGAAAGACGAGCCCCATGTCATGCTCTGTGAACACAATGGCCGCGCCGTGCAATCGCGCTACGGTGACAGCCAGCGCCATCAATGCCTCGCGCTCGGCCGCTGCCATGCCGGCAGTCGGCTCGTCCATCAGCAGCAGGCGCGGCCGGTTGGCGAGCGCCATCGCCAGCTCCACGCGCTTCAGGTCGCCGTATGCGAGCGTGCCGCAGATGCGCTTGTCCTGACCCGCCAGCCCCACGTCGGCGACGAGCCGCTGCACCTCGGGAGCGTCGAGCGTCGGCATCCGCGCCGGGTGCCAGAGGCTCGACTGCAGCGGCAACAGCGCCACCGCTACATTCTCGGCAACGGTCATCGAGTTGAATGTCGCAGTGATCTGAAATGTCCGCGCGACACCGCGCTGCCACAGGCCACGCGGACCCAGCCCCGTGACGTCCTCGCCATCGAGTAGCACCCGTCCGCGGTCGGGCCGAAGCTGGCCGTTGATCATGTTGAACGTGGTGGTCTTGCCAGCGCCATTGGGTCCGATGAGCGCGACAATCTCGCCGCGACGTATCACGAACGACACCTCGTCGACGGCAACAAAGCCGCCGAACGACTTGCCGAGAGCGCTGACCGCGAGTGTCGGGGCCTCGGTCATGGTGTGGCTCCTGCCCCGCGCCACCTCGCGAGAGTGCCCGAGATGCCGTGCGGAAAGACCAAGGTCAATGCCACGATGGCGAGGCCGAGCAGCGCCTGCCAATAGGGTGTCGCCCGCGTAATCCAATCCGACAGCAAAGTGAACACCATCGCCCCGAGCGCGGGTCCGACCAGGGTCTCGGCGCCTCCTAGGAGCACCATCACCAGGGCGTCGACGGAACGCGGAATGGCCAGCGCATCGGGGGAAAGCGAGCCCTTGGCGAAAACGTAGACTGAGCCAGCAAGCCCGGCCAGCGAGCCTGACAGGACGAAAGCGGCCCAACGAATGCGCTCGATATCGAGGCCGGATGCCTGGGCGCGCCGTCGATGATCGCGGGTGGCGCGCAAGGCGTAGCCGAAGGGGGCGTGAGCGAGCCTCCAGACGCCGGCGATCGTCAGGCCGGCGACCACGACCGCGAACAGATAGTAGGCGCGCCGATCCGCCAGAAGCGCAGGTGGCCAAATGCCGACGAGACCGTTCGAGCCACCGGTGACTGCGTCCCACTGAAAGGCGACGGCCCAAGTGATCTGGGCAAAGGCCAGTGTCAGCATGGCGAGTGAAATGCCGTCGGCGCGCAAGGCCAGTCGGCCGAAGACAGCGGCGAGAACGCCCGACAGGGCAATGCCAGCGCCGAGAGCGAGCACGAAAGGTGCGCCTCCGAGCGCCGCCAGGGCCGCGCCGTAGGCACCCGCACCGAAATAGGCAGCGTGGCCGAACGAGGCCATGCCGCCCCAGCCCATGAGGATGCCCAGGCTCGAGGCCACCACCGCGAAGACGGCGACATCGGTGAGGAGAACAAGCGTGTAGCGGTCGGCGAGCAGGGTCATCGCTGGGAGAACAACCGACATCGTGGCCACGGTCAGCCAGAATCGGCGCCTCGGCTCGTCGAGGGGCCAAGCGCGGCCATGTGCAACGCGGCCCTCGACTGGCTCCGCGCCGAGCAGGCCCCAGGGCCGCGCCATGAGAACTCCGGCCATGACGAGGAACTCGGCAACGATCGTAAGCTTGGTGAACGATACGGTGATGCCGCCCAGGGTCAGCGTGCCGATGCCGATGCACCACGCCTTTGCGACCGAGATCAGCACGGCGGCAAGATAGGCGCCGGGAATGCTGCCGAGGCCACCCACGACGGTGACGACAAAAACGTCGGCGATGACGGAAAGATCGAGCCCGAGGCTCGCCGGTTCACGCGGCAGGGCCAGCGCGCCCGCCAAACCCGCAAGAAACGCACCCAGCACGAACACACCAGAGAACAGCATGGCCTGGTCGATACCGAGTGCGGCCGCCATGTCGCGATCCTCGGTTGCAGCGCGCACACGGAGGCCCCACGTCGTGCGGGTCAGCAATGCCCAGACACCGGCAAGCATCGCCGGGCCGAGAAGGATCAGAAACAGATCGTAGACGGGCAGCGGCTTGCCGAATATCGGCAGGCTGCCACCGAGGCCCGGTGGGCGCGGCCCGAGCAGGTCCTCCGGACCCCAAACGTAGAGTGCGGCATCCTTGACGATGAGCACGATGCCGAACGTCGCGACGAGCTGCAGAAGCTCCGGGGCGCGATAGATGCGACGCAGAACGAGTACCTCAACGGCCAGGCCGACAGTGGCGACCGCCAGGCCTGCACCAAGGGCGCCTCCCCAGAAACCGAGCGCACCACCGCCGAGGCGGTCGAAGAGCGTGACGCCGACGTAAGCACCCAGCATGAAGAACGAGCCGTGCGCGAAGTTGACGACGCGGGTGACGCCGAAGATCAGCGTCAGACCGAGTGCCACCAGGAACAGCAGAGACGCGCTGGCCAAGCCGTTCAACGTCTGGATCAGCAGGGAGGAGAGCATCGGCGGGCAGGCCCGAGCCGCGGCAACTGCCGCACGAAACAACGGCGGGCCCGGAGCGGGCCCGCCTTGGGTTCAAGTTTCGCAGCTTTTCGAGTGGGCGTCACTGCGCCGGCCGCTTGCTCTTCACCTCGGCGTCGGGCGGCAGGTGCTTCTCGCCCGGCTCGTAGCGCCAGTCGACCATGACGCCCTTGCCCTCGCGGACTGCGGTTCGCCCGACATAAGCGCCCATGGTCGACTGATGGTCGATCGAGCGATAGACGACCTTGCCGAAGGGCGTCTCGACCTCGAGCCCTGCCATGGCCGCCCGCACCTTCTCGGTGTCGGCCGAGCCAGCCTTGGCCAGCGCAGCGGCGACCGACTTGATTGCCGAGTAGCCGACCACGGAGCCGAGGCGCGGGTAGTCGTTCCACCTGGAGCGGTAGGCCTTGACGAACGCATCATGCTCGGGGGTCTTGATCTGGTCCCAGGGATAGCCTGTGACGTACCAGCCGATGGGTGCCTCGTCCTTCAGGGGATCGAGATACTCGGGCTCGCCGCCGAGCAGGGAGAACACCGCTACGCCGGAGAATATGCCACGCGTGGTCCCCTCACGGACGAGCTTCTGCAAATCGGGGCCGAAGGTGACGTTGAAGATCGCATCGGGCTTGGCGTCGGCGATGGCCTGCGCGACGGCGCCAGCCTCGATCTTGCCAAGCGGTGGGGCCTGCTCGACGACGAACTCGACGCCCGGCTGGCGGGCCGACAGAAGCTTCTTGAACGACGCGATTGCCGACTGGCCGTACTCGTAGTTCGGATAGACGATCGCCCAGCGCTTCTTGCCGAGCTTGGCCGCCTCGTCGACCAGCATGTGCACCTGCATGTAGGTCGAGGCACGCAGGCGGAACGTGTAGGCGTTGCCGTTCTCCCAGACGAGCTTGTCGGTGAGCGGCTCTGCCGCGATGAAGACGATCTTGTTCTGCTTGGCGAAGCTCGAAATGGCGAGGCCGACGTGGGAGAGGAACCCTCCGGTCAGGAGGTCGACCTTCTCGCGCGTGACCAGCTCCTCGGCGACGCGCACGGCGTCGCCCGGGGAGGCGTTGTCGTCGCGGCTCACGATCTCGAGCTTGCGCCCGGCGACGCCGCCCTTGGCATTGATCTCCTCGACGGCCAGCTCCCAGCCCTTCTTGTACGGCTCGAGAAAGGCAGGAATGGCCTTATAGCTGTTGAGCTCGCCGACGCGGATCGGCGGCTGCTGCGCGGCTGAGGGACTGGCGGTCAGGCCGGCAACGGCAATGGCCGCCGTCAGCCCAAGCCTAACAGCGGTGGACAAGGCTCGCTTCATGACAGGCTCCTCGGAGCGTCTCGGCCGCGACGAGGCGCGGCCTCTGGATGTCGCCCCCTTCGGTGGGGCTGGGCAGAGGGGCCCGAAGGACACGCAATTTAGTCTCGGCTGGCAGACATGCAAGGACGCGGTTATGCAGGGCACCCACCAAGAAGATGGATATCAGCATGACCTTCGACGCGGCGACCCGCCTTCCCGCCGACACGTACCGCCTGCGCCTGCCGGGCCCCATCGCCGTGCCGGAGCGCGTGCGCGCGGCGTTGGCGCGGCCGGTGCTCAATCACCGCGGGCCCGAGTTCCGGGCTATCTGGGCACGCGTGATCGAGCGACTGCAGCCGATCGTCGGTACGAGCCAGCCGGTGCATCTGTTCGCCACCTCGGGAACCGGCGTGATGGAGGCGGCCATCCTGAACATCGTGACGCCGGGCGACCGTTTGCTGATCGTCAACAATGGGCAGTGGGGCGAGCGGTTTGCCACGATCGGCAAGGCGATGGGCGCGGCAACCGATACGATCGACGTGACGTGGGGCGAGACGGTCGACCCGGCCGAGATCGAGCGGCGGCTCCAGGCGCACGACTACCGAGCCCTCATCGTCGTGCACAACGAGAGCTCGACCGGCGTCATGGGAGATCTCGAGACGGCGGGGCGGCTCGTCGCGAACCGGCCGACGCTGTTGGTGACCGACACCGTGTCTGGTCTCGCCGGGATGCAATTCCAGATGGATGCGTGGGGCGTCGATATCGCCGTCGCCGGGTCGCAGAAGGCGCTGATGTGCCCGCCCGGGCTCGGTTTGATCGCGGCCAGCGAGAAGGCGTGGCAGGTTATCCGGCGAGAGAGCGGCCAGCCGCGCTTCTTCTTCGACCTCAGGCGATCGCTGGACAGCTACCACAAGGGCGAGTCGACCTATACCCCTGCCATCAACCTGATCTATGGGCTCGATGCCGCGCTCGACATGATCTACGAGGAAGGGCTCGACACCGTGCTCACCCGCCATGCGCGGCTGTCGCGGGGCTTGAAGGCGGGGGCGGCGGCCCTGGGGCTCGAGAATTTCGCCAGAGCTTCGGCACAGTCGAACACCGTGGCCTGCTTTCACGTGCCGGACGGTCTCGACGGAACGGCCTTGATCCGCCGTCTCCATCAGAAGCACCGGACGGTGATCGCAGGAGCACGCAACCGGCTGCAGGGCAAGGTGATTCGCATCGGCACCATGGGTGCGATCGGCGACGGCGACATCCTGACGGACCTGATGCACCTCGAGGATGTGCTGATCGAGATGGGTCACCCAGTCAGCACGGGCTCAGCAGTATCAGCCGCGTCCATGGCCTTCCGGCCACGGTAGTCGCGGTGACGGAAGCCGGCTCGGGCCGACTTCCTGCGATGACGTGATCATGTCATGCGGCGATCGGGCGGGCATTGTCCCGCACCTGGGTGCGATGCATGAGGCGGCGCAGGCTCGGGTCGAGCGTGTTGCGGCGATGCAGCGTACAGCGGTTGTCCCAGATGACGAGGTCGCCCTGCTGCCATTCCTGTGCCCAGTGGAACGGACCGTTCTGCACGTGCGCCCAGAGCTCGTCGAGGAGGGCATCACTCTCGGCGTCGGACAGGCCGACCACCCAGGCGTTGGGCCGCCGGCCGAGATACAGCGACGGCTTGCCCGTCTCCGGATGACGAACCACGAGCGGGTGAATGGCGCCGGGCCGAGCCTCGTTCGAATAGTGCTCCTCGTAGCCGCGTCGCAGTTGGCCGGAGGAGTTCCGCGTCGCATCGTGCTTGCAGGAGAGGCCCTTGATGCGCTGCCTGGTCCGCTCCGGAAGAGTCTCGTAGGCCCTGTAGAGATTGTAGAAGAAGGTCTCGCCCCCTCGCGACGGCGTCTCGACGCCATAGAGCAAGCTCGCCTTGGGAGGGAGGTCGTTGTAGCTCATGTCCTGATGCCAAACGAGCTCGGAGTTTCCGAGACCGCCGATCGGCTGGCCGTCGACGACGATGTTCGAGATGACGGCGACATCGTCGCGATGGCGGACGAGCGGCCCGTCCTTGGCGCTGATGGGCGCCTTGTCCAGCTGGCCGAAGCGGCCGGAGAACGCGGCGAGCTGATCGTCGTCGAGGCGCTGCCCACGAAAGCGAAGAACGAGATGGTCGTTCCAGGCTCTGTAGACCGCGCGGAAGGTCGCGTCGTCGATCGGCCGCGACAGGTCGATGCCGCGGATGTCGGCGGCAAGCGGGCCGCCGGTTGGGACAACCTCGATCGTCCTGATTGATGCGTCTGCCATGGCAGCTCCTCCGCTGGACACGGTGAGGGTCGTCGATGTGCTCCCGACAGGATCGCCGGTGAGCGAGACTAGCAAATCGCGCCGCCCGATCGGCGGGAATCAATCGAGTGGTGCAGTTCGGCCCGACCAGCAGGGGGGCCGCCGGCACCAGCATAGGATCAAGGGGGCCGCCCGGGAAAGCCCGATCGCAAGCCGTGAGAAAACGGCTGGCCTGAGCCGAACCGGCTGGACAGGGACGCGGAACGAACCTGCAGCTCGATCCGTTCATGCGTCGTCCGAAGGGTAGCGTCGCATCGGCGCCGCGCGGACTCGAGGACAGGAGCCAGACGGCCGTGACCTGGTCCGATCTGCTGCGTGCGAGCGACGGTGAGACGAGCCTCCTCGAGGTCGCTATCAAACTCGTGTCGGCTGCATTGCTCGGCGGCGTGCTCGGATACGACCGCGAGGTCAAGGACCGACCGGCAGGGCTCCGGACGCACATGCTGACGGCGCTGGCGGCAGCCACATTCACCGTACTCACGTTCGAGATCGCAGACCTCGCCGGTCGCATGGAGCCGAGACAGAGCGCCGACCCGATCCGCGTGATCGAGGCGGTCACGGCGGGTGTCGCCTTCCTCGCTGCCGGCGCGATCATTCGGACGGGCGGCCAGATCCAGGGCCTGACGACTGGGGCTGGAATGTGGATGGCCGGTGCCATCGGCATCGCCTGCGGTGCCGGCAGGTTGCTCCTCGCGCTCCTCGGTACGGCGATTGCGGCCGCCATCCTGGTGGCGCTGCACTGGATCGAGCCGATAATCGGCGGGAAGAATGGCACCACGAGCGACGAGGCCTCCGGCACGGACAATCGTCCCTGAGCGTCGGGAACCAGCTGCCCACAGAGGCGTTGGCCAGTCGTGGACGCAGGGGCAATTCCGGCGTGAAAGGATCGGTCATGCACAGAGACAGCGACGGCGCACCGGTGCTCAACGAGACGGAAGCCCGGCAGGGCGAGCGACCGGGGATCGCCTCGGTGGTCCTGGTCACCTCTTTGCTGCTGGCGGTGCTCGCGGGCCTCGGCATCGCGGCGTACTTCGCCTGACGCAACGGCCCCTGAGCGCAGCTCAAGCGACGAGCGGCGCCAGGATGTCGAAAATGCGCTCGTCAAGCCTGCCGCGCTCGCCAGACGGATGGATCGACTGGATGCAGACGTGGTCGGCGCCGGCTTTCCAGTGGTCCTCGATGCGAGCGCGGATTTTGGCCGCATCGCCCCAGCAGATGTTGGCGTCGATGAGCGCGTCCGAGCCGCCGTCGGCGATATCCGACTGATTGAAGCCCAGGCGCCGCCAGTTGGCGCAGTAGTTCTCCATGGCAATATAGGGTGCAAGCGCCACGCGGGCACCGGCCCGGGCCTGCACGGGATCGGTCTCCAGCAGGACCATCTGCTCAGGGCAGAGCAGCTTGCCTGCGCCAAGGATCTTACGGGCCTCGGCCGTGTGCTCGGGGTTGACGCAATAGGGATGGGCGCCGTCCGCCTCGTCACGCGCGAGCTGCATCATGAGCGGGCCGAGCGCGGCGATCACCGTCCTCGGCTGCTCCGTCGGCGCGGGCGCCGCATACTGGACGGCCTTCATCGCTTTCAGGTAGGCGCGCATGGTCGGCACGGGCCTGCCGTAGTCGTGGCCGCGCATGCCGGAGACCATGGGCTTGTGCGAGACGCCGAGGCCCAGCAGGAAGCGACCGCCGGACTGCTCGTTGAGGCCGAGCTGAGCGGCGCGGGCGGCCATCGGATCGCGGGCGTAGATGTTGGCGATGCCGGTGGCGAGGTTCAGCGTCGTCGTATTGGCCAGCATCCACGCCGCGTTGACGAGCACGTTGCGACCGCGGCTCTCCGGCATCCAGAGGGTCTTGAAGCCGCGTGCCTCCAGCCGCCGCGCGAAGGCTGCCGCGTCGTTGGCAGATAGGGCGTCGAGCGATGCCCAGACGCCGAGCTTGCCGAGATTCATGTGAGGGCTCCTGCCTGTGATGTGGGCGGCAGATAAGCAGGATTGCGCAGGGCCGCCAAGGCGAGCGTCGGCGGCCGGCCGCCCCGCGACGCCGGACCAAAAGGAACCAAGGGGCGGAGAGCGCCGTTCGGCCGCCTGTATGTGTATAAGTGGCAGCCTCGCGGCGCCCTCCCGCAGCGTCTACCCCTTGCCACGAGATGCTTATGGACGCGTCGTCCGCCCCGAGTTTCACGGGACCCCATGGTGCGAGGTCCGGGTCCCGTTGGTTGGACGGTGGCTTCCGGAGCCGCGACCATCCCGAGCCTCGGTATTGCCTCGCGAGAGCTGCCCCGGCCGGAACGGTTGGCCGGGAGTATGGGGGCGAGGAGAGGGTGGGGGGTACAAACCGGGCTGAGTCCTGACAGTTCAGACCGGGTTGATTCCTGACAGGCATGCTCGTCCGATTCGAGGAGGATCGGGCGATGCCTTTCAGGGAAACGAACCCTATGGAAGAGCGTATCGCGTTGTTTCGGGAGTA
>JANRJI010000147.1:0-5235 GCA_033764055.1 Hyphomicrobiaceae bacterium | reverse complement strand
GACGCGGTTGAACCACTTGACCATGGCCCGCTCCCACCCGCTCTCGGGCTGGACGACGACATGGGTGCGCTGCGGGAGCTGCGATGGATGGATCGCCGTGCTCTCATCCATGCTGATGATGCGGAACGCCTGCATGCCTTTCGGGCGGCGCAACACCTGGGCATGCACACGGGCGCCCTCATAGGCGGTCTGATAGCCACCTGCCCGCAGACACGTCACGTGCAGAAGCACGTCGGGCAAGCCGTTGTCCGGAACGATGAAGCCGTACCCCTTCGACGCATCGAACCACTTGATCGAGCCAGCGATCTCGAAGACTTCGACGTTCAACAACTCGTCGGGTCTCAAGCTTTCCCGGAACATCTCCGGCACATTAGGAGGCAACTTAGGTGCATCCCCCATCTTTTACCCCGCTTACATCTACGTGTTTTCTACGAAGGACCACGGCAGCCCTTTATGCCGAGCCCCTGTCACGCGCTGCCGCCGCTTCGTTTTCCCCCTGGGCGTCGGCCGTTCGTGACAGTCTCGAATTGGCACGCAGTGGCTGCCCCTGTCCAGTCTCTTGTGCGGCCGTGGCGTGGCGGAAAGGCGGTTTCCGACGCCATGGCATCGGTTTAGCTTCCAGGTCATAACCTCATTGAAATACAATAAAAAATTATCTCGGCAGATGACCATTGAAAGACTTTGTCTGCACATCGAGACAATGCAGTGGACAGGGTCTCCGACGAGCCCGGCAGACGGGTGCGAAGCGATTGAAAAGGCGCGAATCAAACGTGGTGATTCGGTGGCGCTTCGGCCCTGGAAACCGTTGCTGTGGACAATGTGATGCGGGGCCAAGCAATCATCGTTCATGCTCGCCGATACTGTCGTGACTGCACCGGAAGCCGAGGCGGACCGTACGGCGCCAGCCCATCCCATTGCATCGCAGGGGCGGGCGCTCCACTATGTGCCGACACCGGACCCGCCAGAGATCGAGGGCGAACTCATGACGATGCGCTATCTGCACACCATGGTACGGATCACGAGCATCGAGGCCAGCCTCGACTTCTACTGCAACAAGCTTGGGATGAAAGAGGTTCGCCGCGTCGAGAACGAGGCTGGGCGATTCACCCTGGTGTTCCTGGCGGCCGACGAGGACGAAGCGAGTGGCCGTGGGGCCAGGGCGCCCCTGCTCGAGCTGACCTACAATTGGGATCCGGAGGCGTACGGCGGCGGTCGCAACTTCGGCCACCTGGCGTTCGAGGTCGACGACATCTATGCGGTTTGCGACCGCCTGCAGAAGGGGGGCGTCACCATCAACCGCCCACCGCGGGACGGACGCATGGCATTTATCCGGTCTCCGGACAACATCTCGATCGAGTTGCTGCAGAAGGGCGACGCGAAGCCCAAGGCCGAGCCCTGGGCATCGATGCAGAATACGGGGATCTGGTGAGCCTCGGCCGGGGCGGTCCCATTCGATGAGCCATGTGGCGATCGTCGGCGGCGGGCCTGCGGGCCTGATGGCGGCCGACGTGATTTCCGGGGCTGGGCAGGCCGTCGTCGTCTACGATCGGATGCCGAGCCTTGGCCGCAAGCTGCTCATGGCAGGGCGCGGCGGCCTCAATCTCGCACACAGCGAGCCGCTGGACCGGCAGCTCGAGCGTTACGGCGACGCCCGGCCGGTCCTCGAGGCCGCTATCAGAGCGTTTCCGCCCGCGGCTGTCGTGGCTTTCGTCGAGGCCCTCGGCCAGCCGACGTTCGTCGGCTCGAGCGGGCGCATCTTCCCGCGTGCCATGAAGGCGTCGCCATTGCTTAGGGCGTGGATCAGCCGGCTCGCCGGGCGCGGCGTTCAGCTCCGCCTCCGCCACCGCTGGCTTGGGCTCGACGCGGCGGGGAAGCCGCGCTTCGCGACACCCGATGGCGAGATCGTCAATGACGGGGCCTCCGCAGTTGTTTTGGCCCTCGGCGGGGCGAGTTGGCCACGGCTCGGGTCGGACGGTGCGTGGGTACCGGTCTTGGTGGACCTCGGGGTCGGCGTCACGCCGCTGACACCGGCGAATGCCGGGATCCTCCTTCCATGGTCCGAGACATTCGCCGCGCGGTTTGCCGGTACACCCTTGAAGCGCGTGCGCGTCGTTGTGGAGGGCGAGCATCATGCCACCGGCGAGCTCGTCGTGACCCGCAGCGGTCTCGAGGGCGGTGCCGTCTATGCGGTATCCGCCGTCATTGCACGCGCCGTCTCTGCGACGGCCAAGGCCCGCCTCGAGGTCGACCTGCGGCGCGACCTCGACATCTCGACGCTGCAGGTCCGCCTGTCGGCGCCGCGCGGCAAGCAGTCCGTGTCCAACTGGCTTCGCAAGGTTGTTGGCTTGCCGCCTGTCGCCATTGCTTTGCTGCGCGAGGTGCACGGCAGCGCGCTGCCTGCCGATCCGTGGGGGCTAGCGGTCGCGATCAAGCGCCTCCCGCTCACCACGACCGGATTGGGCAGCCTCGATCGAGCCATCTCGACCGCTGGCGGCATTCGCCTCGACGAGGTCGACGAGCACATGATGTTGCGGCGGCACCCCGGCATTCTCGCCGCCGGCGAGATGCTGGACTGGGAGGCTCCGACCGGTGGATACCTGCTGCAGGCGTCGCTCGCGACCGGCTATGCTGCAGGCAAGGGTGTGCTGGCTTATCTCGCTCGGCACGCCGCGACCGGCAGTCCGGCCCGGTCTCAATCCACGGGTGGCGACGCCGGCTGATGTCGCGCGCCGGGAGACGTCTCGGCGCCGCCACCGCGAATGCGTTCAATTGTCTGAGGGAGGACACGAGGCCGATGCCGATCATCAACCGTGCTGCGGGCATGCTGGAGGAGGTCGCCGCCTGGCGCCGCGATTTCCACGAGAACCCCGAGGTCCTCTACGAGGTGCACCGCACCGCCGGCATCGTAGCCGACAAGCTGAAGGCCTTCGGCTGCGACGAGGTCGTGCCCGGCATCGGCCGAACCGGGGTGGTGGCCGTGATCAAGGGACGGTCGAGCGCGTCCGGCAAGGTGATCGGCCTCAGAGCCGACATGGACGCCCTGCCGATCCAGGAGACGAGCGGCGTCCCCCACGCCTCCAAGATCCCGGGCAAGATGCACGCCTGCGGCCACGACGGCCACACCGCCATGTTGCTCGGCGCCGCCAGGTACTTGTGCGAGACGCGCAATTTCGACGGTACCGTGGTGCTGATCTTCCAGCCGGCAGAGGAGGGTGGCGCCGGCGGCCTCGCCATGGTCAGGGACGGCATGATGGACCGCTGGGGCATCCAGGAGGTCTACGGCCTTCACAATCAGCCCGGCACGCCGGTTGGGCATTTTGCTCTCAGGCCCGGGCCGCTCCTGGCCGCGACCGACGGCATCGACATCACCATCGAGGGCTACGGCGCACACGCCTCGCGCCCGCATCTGTCCGTCGATCCGGTGTCCGTCGGCTGCCAGCTCCACGCGGCGTTCCAGACCATCGTCGCGCGTAACGTCGATCCGCTGCGGAGCGCGGTCGTGTCGATCACCATGTTCCAGGCCGGCGAGGCCGTGAACGTCATCCCGCAGACGGCCCGCATCCGCGGCACGGTGCGCACCCTCGAGGCCAAGGTGCGCGACCTCGTCGAGAAGCGCGTCGCCGAGATCTGCACCGGCATCGGTGCGGCCTATGGGGCGAAGGTCAAGCTCGACTACCGGCGCGGCTATCCCGTCACCTCCAACCATCCCGAGCAGACCGCGTTCGCGGCCAAGGTTGCCCGCGATGTCGCCGGGCCGGCCGGGGTCGACGACGACATGCGCCCGGTGATGGGCGGCGAGGATTTCTCGTACATGCTCGAGGCGCGTCCGGGCGCCTTCATCTTCATGGGGATCGGCGACGCCGCCGGGCTGCATCGCCCCGACTACGACTTCAACGACGCGGCCATCCCGGCCGGAATCTCCTACTGGGGGCGTCTGGTGGAGATGGCCATGCCAGCCTAGCTTCCGACGCAAGCCGGTTGCTCACCGCTTCTCGCGCACCATGCTGAGGCAAGCGCGACCGCGCCTCCCTCTGTGCCGGCCAGCACAGCCTTCTGCGGCTCATTCCGGCAATCTCTGCTCATCGACGATGCGGCACCGCCCGCCGCCTCCGTCCAACAGAGAACCCGATCGACCGACAGGAGCCCGATATGACCACCATCCGAATCGCCGGCGCAGCCCTCACCCTCGTCCTCTTCGCGGGAGCCGCGGAGGCCGGCTACCGCGCGCACGGCCACAGCTATGGCCACAGTGGCTGGGGCCACCAGGCTCACAGCCACCAGGGAGGCTGGCACCGCGGCTATCATCGCTACGACCATGGCGGCTACCGCGTCCGCACCCACCAGCCGAGCCGCTATCAGGCGCCGGCTCTTCGCCCCTCGTTAGTGCCGGTCGTCAAGCCGACTCCGGCCTACAAGGCCGTGGCTGCCCCGATCCGCGACGTGAAGCCGATCGTTGTTCCGCTGTCCCCGTTTGCGGCGGCCGCATCTCCGCCAACCGGCCTCGCCACGATCGGCATGCCGATCGGTGCGCCCGCTGCTGGCTCCGGCAAGATTGCGAGCACAGTCGGCGGCAGTCCGGCCAGCGCGCCTGTCGCCAAGGTGCCGCCGGAGAGCATGGTGGCGACTGGAGGGCCGCCCGAAGAGGTCGATGCTCCGCTCGCGCCGGAAGCGCCCGATGCACCGATTGCCCCTGTGGCACTCGGCGAGCCCACGGACACGGCCGATCCGCCCGCGAACGCATCGCGGTAGGCCTCACGCCACGGCCCGTGCACCCGGCAACAGTCCGGGTGCACTCGGCCTCACAAAACGAAATCGCCCGCGCCGAGCAGTTGGGTGTGGCCGGTGAGCCAGAGGGACATCTCGGCCTCGGCGTCGGCGTCGGTGTTGAGCTCGATGAGCAGGTCGCTGCCGACGACGCACTGGCGGATCTCGCCCGCCGTGAAGCTGCCGCCCGCGTCGAGCACGAAGGCCTGATCGCCGGCCGTCGTCGTGTCGGCGTCGATGGCGGCGAGCACGATCAGGTCGCCGTCGCCCGCACCCGGAGCCGACGCGCCGGTGAAATCGGTGATGCGGTCGGCTGCGCCGGGCCGCGAGTGCGACGCTTCCACGAGGACGAACCGGTCGGCGCCCTCGCCGCCTGTCAGCGTGTCGCTGCCGCGCCCGCCGGCGAGCGTGTCGTTGCCGGCGCCGCCGTCGAGGTGGTTGTTGCCGTTGTTGCCGATGACGATGTTGTCG
>JANRJI010000146.1:0-41943 GCA_033764055.1 Hyphomicrobiaceae bacterium | reverse complement strand
GCCGGATGCCGCCAGCAACCGGATCTACATCCGCATGAAGGATGCGGGCGGGGAGACCAGGGGCGCGACAGCGCTCGCGGTCTATACCGTCCCGGCGCCGGATGCAGCGGTGGCCGACCAGAGGCGGTAGCCCACGGGGTGTCTCCCCTCGGAGACTAGAGCGGGAGGGCCGAAAAGCCCGATGATGCAGCGCGCTGGCCCCTTTTTGGACGCGCCTGCATCTCAGGGAAGAGCGGTCCCCGCAGCGGATATGCCCGAGGAAGCCTCGCAGGTGAGCTGTGGCGGGATGACGTCAGTCCGCTGGGTTGATGCCATGCCGCGGCTATGAGCCACGCTTCAAGGGGCCAGGGGCTCGCCGCTGCCATTGTACAAAGTCGTCGCGCGACGCCGATGCTCGCGCGCTCGTGAACCGACAGCGGATTGGATTGCCAATGGTCGACGGCGGGACGCTGGTGCTCATCGACGTGGCCAGCAAGTTCTTCAATTCGATCTATCTCAGGGGCCTATTCCGGCGAGAAGGAGCCGCTTTGAAAGACGTCGAGCCCCTCGCCTCGGGGATCATCGGCCTATCGAAGCAGGTGATCGACCATGGCGTGGACGGCGATCCGGACGTCTTCGGCTGGGAAGTGCAGCTTCTGCTCAATGCCCCCCGGTTTCCCGAGGACGCCAGAATGCGGTTCCGGGCGAGCCGGGGCGATGACGTCGAGATCAAGATCGCGGATCTCGTTCTCGAGCGGGAGCTGGCCAATGCATCCGCCCAGCTGGCTCATGAATTCGCCAACGAGCTGGCCAAGCCTGGCTACACGCGCATACTCGACCTAGGCGGGCGGGATCGCAGTCACGTCGGGCAGGAGAAATTCCGACCGCACCAGAAAGTGACCGTTCTCGATATCGTTGCCGCTCCGGGGGTGGATGTCGTCGGAGACGCGCACGAGCTTTCGCGGCATTTCTCGCCCGGCTCGTTCGACGCCGTGTTCTGCCGGTCCGTTCTCGAGCATGTCGCCATGCCGTGGAAGGTGGCCGTAGAGGTGGCAAAGGTGCTGAGGCCCGGCGGCATCGGCATGTTCCATACTCACCAGACAGTCGGCATGCACGACCTGCCGTGGGACTTCTGGCGCTTCTCGGACAGTGCCTGGGACGCGATCTTCAATGCGAGAACGGGATTTGCTATCGAGAACAGAGCGCTCGCGCACGAGTGCTTCATCATCCCATTCCGCTGGCGGGCAGGAACCGAGTTCGAGAAGGCCGCCGGCTTCGAGTCCTCGTCCGTCATCGTGCGCAAGATCTGCGAGCCAAGCATAGATTGGCCCGTACGCCTGGATGAGATCCTCTCGACACGGTATCCGGAATTCTAAGCGTTCGTGGCGAGCGCGAACGCATCAGCGCCCACAGGACGGATCGAGGCAGAGCGATCGCAGTCTCCGAGTGAAGCTCGCGAACTCGCCCTGGGCCCGAGCACCGAGCCTCTGCATCTCCTCGGTGAAGCGGCTCTCGACGGTTGCCGGATCGACGGGCATCTGGTGCCCAGAACCCATGGTCGGTGCCCCGACGCTTTGACCGGCGGCGAGATCGACGGAGTCGTCAGCCGACAGTGCTTGTCTATAGAGGCCTCCAAGAAGCGGATCGGCAAGCATTTTCTCGTCGACTGTCCGGTATGGGGAAGCCACAGGAACCCTCGACGAGGATAAGCCGACAGCCTCGGACGTTGCCGTGGCGGCAGAGGCGAGCGGAAGCGCAGGTGGAGATATGGGCTCAACTGCGGTCTTAACGGGATCCACTGCGCTGGTCCCAGCACCCGGCTTCGTCATCGGAGTGGCAATTCTCGAGCCTTGGGCCAGCAGACGTACGCGCGCAGGTGCGCCATCCTTCGTCAGGCCATCGGTCATGACGAAATTCTCGGAGCGCAACGCGCGAGCGACGATGTCGGTGGCCGCACCCCTCCAGCTTCCGGAGTGACGGGTCTCGCTGGCGAGGGGAGCACCCTCGAACTCGATCGCGAAGCGCTCTCGCAGCGCTTTTATGAGGTCGAGTGTGCTCGCGTTGTCGACCTCTACAGTGAATTGCCCGCGCGTCGTGCCGTCCTTGATGACGACAGGCTCGGCCTGGGCCATGCCGATTGCGGCCGTGGCACCAAGCAACGCAGCTCCAAGGCCCATGGGCAGCTTCATCAGAAACCTCTCATTGCGGCGGAATCGGGCGACGCGGAACCGTTGAAACACTGACACATCTATTCGTCGCGGCCGCCCGGCGCAAGGAGCCGGCGGCGATGGGCCTATCTCTGGAACAGTCGCAGTACGATTTCGTTTCCGTCGCGCTGCATGGCCACCTCGGCGGGGGCGATACGGACCACTTTCCAGCCGCCGAGCGCATCTCCGACCTCGACCCGCTGCGCCCGATGGCCACCGGCAGAGAGCAGGGCCAGGGGGCGGTCTCCGCTGGTCACCACACCGACGAGCCGGAAGGCCGGCGCGAGAGCAGCCGACGGCTTGGGGCCGCTGTCGACGACCACCGGCGGCGGGGGCGGCGGACGAGCAGGCGGCCGGCGCGACGGCTCGAACAGCGGCCGAGCCATCGTTTCGCCGAGGTCGGCCAATCGCAACCCGCCCAGGGGATGGCCATGCGCCAACGAGACCTCCTGGCGGACATCGGTCCGAATGGTCGCGGGGCGGCCGATGTCCTGCTCGGGTCGGTGCGGGAGGCGCGTTGCTGGAGGCGGCTCGCGCCTGTCCAGGTAGACGAGGACGCCGAGGCCGACGGCCGTCGCCAGCATGAGCAGCGTCCTCCTGTTGGTCCCCGCAGTCATGGCTGCTCCCGCGCCAGCGTGAAGCCTGTGACCTTCATGGTCACCTCGAGTTGAACCGGCTCCTCAGCCGATGCCTGAGGCGTGGCAACTGCGCGGGCGGCAAAGCTCGCGACGACGAGCAGTGGCACGCCAGTCTCGATGTCGTGCAGCAGCGCCCTGAGAGAGGTGGTCGTCGCCTGGCACGACAGCTCCATGGCAATCTCGGTCAGGGACTCAGCGGACTTCGGGTCGAGAACCTGAATGCTTCGCAGCTGCACCCCCGCAGCACGCGCAGCCGCCCCGAGACGCTCCTGCAAGGCGGCGGCCGAGCGCCCGGTCGTGCTGCCCGGGATCAGAAGGCCCTGCAACGTCCCCGTGGGTCCTCCGCGGTCATCGCGTGCGATGCGGGTGACGAGCTCGAGCCGCAGGCGGGCGTCCTCGAGGGCGACGTGTGCCGACCAGACGTGCACGACCGCGAGCGTGACTGCAGCGAACACCGTCATTGCCGCAACGAGCAGACCGAGGAGGGCCGACGTCCGTCCGATCCTTGCCGTCATGGGCTGGCGCCTCTCCGGAGGCCGAGGCCCGGCAGGGGGCGCATGGAGAGTGAGAACTCATCGAGGGTCTCGCCCTGGCGACGCGTGGTGGGAGCGGCGAATGCCACCTCGCCGAAGCGTCCCGTCTCCTCGATCAGCCCGATCAGGGCGGGAACACGCTCGGCCTTGCCGGCGAGCCTCAAGAGCCCGTCCGACATCTCCATACGCTCGAGGTAGGCTCCGTCAGGCAGCGCGCGGCTCAAGGCCTCGAGCGCGACCGCTACGGATGGCGTCTGGCGTCGCTGGCGAATGACGAGCTCCTGCTGGCGGCGCGCGGCATCGTCTGCCGGGGCGACAGCTAGCGATGCTCTCTCCCTGCCGATGCGGGTCTCGATGGCCTGGCGCTGCGCGTCCAGGTAGTAGGAGACGGCGAGTGCGGCTGCCACGACGATGGAACTGGCGGCGGCTGCCGACATGAGGGCGACACGTATCCGGCCTCGTGCCCGGATATGATCCGCCTCACCTTCGGCAAGCAGGTTGAATTGCGCCTCGCCCTCGGCGGTCGGGCCGACATCCACCACCCCCGGTGCCAGGCCGACGGCTACCAGCTCGTCGAGGAGGGCCTGCAGCTTGGCGCGGCCGGCGATCCAGAGCTCGAGATCAATCTGTGTCCCGTCGGGTGCGGTGCCGGTCTCCCGCCACGCGAACAGCGCCTGGTCGGCAGGCCAAGGGGCCAGCCGCTCCAGCTGGTTGCGCAGCACGGGAGCCAGCATATCGCGCACGCCCACGGGCAGCGAGACGCGTGCCGTCACGACCTCGGCGGGTGACAGCCGTAGCACCAGCGTGCTCGAGGTGACGTTGCGCCGCTCGAGCTCGGCTGCGATCCTGCGCGCTTCGTCAGGGCTCGTCTCGGGTGCGAGCACACCGATCGGCCGCACTGCCTTGCCCTGTCTCAAGAAGACCTCGAGCGCCGGTCCGCTGCGCAGGATGAGAGCGCGCCAGGGCAGGCGAGTCCTCTGCCGCCCGGCCGTGATGCGGACGAGCTCGCCGGCCCAGGCATCGAGAAGCTGACTTGAGAGCAGGCTCAACGGGCTGTGCCTCCTTGCGTGGCGCCGACTGGCAGGCCGGCCGAAAACGCCTACGGCGCGGTGAGCTGGTCGCGCCATGAGATAATAGCATAAGGAGCGGCCGCATTCTGGCCGAGCACGATGACGGCCTCGGTGCGGCCCAGAGCCCGCAGCCGCCCGCTGCGTGCCTCGAGGCGAATGCGGTAGGCGGGGCCGCGCGTCGTGCCAAGATGGGTCCGGGCGGGTGCCAGCAAGGCTGCGAGCTCCTCGGCACTGGTCCGGGGGGACTTCCGCGCCTCGAGCAGCCGAGCTATCGCGTCGCCGGTAAGTCCCGGCAAGGCGCGCAGCACCTCCTCGGGCGCGCTTCTGGGATTGATCCGGCCACTGGTCGTCGCCGTCGTGAGGAACGGCCGGAGTCGTTGCACCAACGCTTCGCTGAAACCTGGCACGCGCACCAGGTCGGCAGTATCGAGGAAGGGTCGGCTGGGAGGCTCGGACGTGCCGGCAGCCGATCCCATTGCAGGTGTCGAAGCGGAGGCACGGCTCTCGGCAAAACTTGTCGGAGCCGCTGCATCACGACGGCTCCCGGACCGCCAGTCTACCAGTCTGCGCGACAGCGTCTCGGCGTCGCGCCGCGACCTGGTGGTGACGAGGAGAATGCCCTCGAGCAGGACCGGATCGGCGAGATTGATGTTTATGCGGCCGTTCTCGTCCGTAATCGTGGCGGTCACCTCGGCGCCATCGAGCTCCAGCAGGCGCTGGCTGCCGTCCGCCTGCCACCGCTGGCGCTCGTCCGCCGCCAACAGATGGGCAACAGCCCACTCGAGGCCGGCGTGTCTCAGGGTCTCGCCACGAATGGACGCAATGGCATTGTCGACGAGGCGTACGCTATCCCGAACGCTGGCGTTGAGCGCCGCGATCTGCAGGGAGAGCACCACGATGAGCCACAGCACGAGCACCAGGGCGAAGCCTGCTTCGCCACGGGCACTTCGGAGGCCGGCGGCGCCGGTCGCGTGAGCGGGGTTGGACGCGGCCGCGACGGGCCCATCGCCCAGCGCCTTGGCCCGGGCCGCGATTGACGACGAGGCATGGTGCGGCCGTCGGCAGTCCTGGCTCATTTGGGAGTTGCCTCCCATCTTTGCTGGCCTGCACCCTGGCCGACGGTGAGTCGGCCGGTGCGCAGCGAGCATGGAGAACCCTGGCCATAAAGGCAGGTCGCCTCGCCATCAATCCGGGGCCGGACGATCAAGGCGGGGGGAGCGGCCTGTCCTGCCGTCGCCTGCGTCACCTCGATTTTGATCATGGCCGGGAGCCGCAGCTTGTCGGTCCAGCGCTCGACCCAGCGCTCGCGGCCGCCGCCTCGATCGAAGTAGGCCAATCGAATCCGATAGGGCCCTTCGATCACGGCGATGCGCTCGTCGTCCGCCTGGCGTGCGGGCGTGCGTGATCCCTCGGTGTAGGCGGTGCGACCACGCAGCAGCTCTGCTCTGCCGCCAGACCCGGCGACCGTATAGGTCACGACGTAGGTGCCAGAGCCCGTTGGAAAGGACGGGTCTACGACGAGAAAGCTCATTGCGGCCGGTCCGCCTTCGAACAGATAGCGCACCTCCTTGTCGCGGCCGACGGTCACGCCTCGCTCGATGCGTTGCAGATCGCGCCGGAGCGCGGCGTAACCTCGGGTCAGCATCTCGACCCGATCGGCCTGGCGAGCGCCCTGCTCGCTGGCACCCGCGAGCATCCTCAGGGATGTCGTGGCCATCGCCATCAGGACGGCGGTGACGACGACGGCAACCAGGATCTCGGCGAGCGTGAAGCCAGCCTGCCGTCGCGACGAGGCGCGCCGATCCGACGTCACTCGATCCTCGCGAGGTGGAGCGTGTGCAGCTCGATGCTCTGCGCGGGCGGCCACGCCACGGTCAGGCGAAGGCTGAGCAGGCGCCATGGACGGCTGCCGCCTTCCGGCGCCAACTCCTCGTCGGCGGGCGAGATGTCGAGAACCCACTGATAGGGAGCGCTCCGACCGCGGACGAGGCCAGCCTTCAGGGCCCGTGCGCCCAGATACTGCTCGAGCACGGATTGGCCCAGCTGGAACGCGGCGAGGCGGCTCTCGCCGTGCCCCGGAGCCCGCATGGCGTTGGAATAGGCCCTGAACAGCACGGTCATGGCCAGCGTCAGGATCACAAGGGCTGCCAGCACCTCGAGCAACGAGAAGCCGGCGCAGCGCCGCTCGCACGCCTCACGACGGCCGGTCGATCCGCACGCGCCCCGAGAACCAGTTGATGCGTATCTCATGTTGGCTTCCAACGCGTCCGAGTCGGATGACGCCGCCCGTCGACGATCCGTCCGCAAAGAACCGTATGCCGCCAATGCCAGCGACTTGCTCGGATGAGCTGGTGATCGCCTCGACCGTGACGTCCTCGGGGATCGAGAGTGGCCGAGCTCCATGCGCGATGATCACGCGCTGAACGAGGTCGATGCGCAACGTCGCGTCCTGCCCGGTAGCTATCGCCCTGTCGCGCGCGCGACGCGCGAGGCTCGCCGCCTTGGCCGCGAGAGCACCGACGGTGAGACGATCCCCCGGGCGCGCGAGGCGCAGCGTCATGCCCGCGACGAGTGCCAGGATGACGAGGCTGGCCAGGACCTCGACCAGCGTGAAGCCGACCTGCGAGCCTTCATTGACTGTTGGTGATATCGGCATTCTCACCCGTCCCTCCGACCTGGTTGTCGGCCCCGAGCGAGATGATGTCGAAGTCGCCGCGCTGGCCCGGAGACCGATAAACGAACTCGTTGCCCCAGGGATCACGGGGCACGTCCCGCTTGGCGAGGTAGGGGCCGTTCCAGCCGGAGGCGACGGCCGGCCGTTCCACCAGCGCCCTCAGCCCTTGCGCCGAGGTCGGGTAGCGGCTGTTGTCGATCCGGTAGAGCTGCAGGGCTGCCGTCAGGCTCTCGATCTCGATGCGGGCGGCCTTGGCCTTGGAAGAACCGATGTACCCGATCACCCGGGGGCCGACGAGCGAGGCGATGAGCACGAGAATGGTCATCATGACCAGAAGCTCGACCAGCGTGAAGCCGGCCTCGCCCCGTCGTGCCGCCGCCGGCCTTGCGCAGAGTGTCCGACCTAGCATTGCTCGCGTGACCATGCCTGCATCCCACCTCATGAGCCGGTCAAGTCGTAGATGCCGACGACGGCGCTCATCACCGTCAGCACGATGAAGCCGATCACGATGCTGAGGCCAAGCACTATGGCAGGCTCAAGCACGGAAACCAGCCTCGTCACGCCGATGTCGAGCTTGGCCTCGTACATTTCGGCGAGGCGCAGCGCCGATTCGGCGAGTGCACCGCTTTCCGCGCCTATGCGCAGCATCGACGTCACGAGAGGCGGAAAGATGCCGGATTGGCGCATCGGCTCCGCGAAGTCGCGCCCCTCGCGGAGAGCCACTCCGATCTGGCCGATGGCTTCCCGTGCACGAGCATTGGCCATCACCTCGCGGGTCAGCGCCAGTGCGGCGGGCAGACCGAGACCGCTTGCGAGCAGGACGCCGAGCGAGCGGCAAAAGCCGGCAGTCAATGACAGGCGCATGAGGTTGCCGAGCAAAGGCACCGCAAAGAGCACCCGCTCGATCGCGCGCCGCCCGCCAGGTCGGCGCCCCAGCATGGCAACGAGGCCAATCAGTCCGACTGCGCCGACCGCGAGGCTCCTCCAATTGTCCGTCAGCCAATGCGAGGCGGCCAGCACGCTCAGCGATGCTGCCGGCAGCCTCGCCTTCTGCTCGCCGAGCAGGCTCTCGAACTGGGGAACGACCACGACGATCATGACCACGATCGACGCCACCGCCATGAGGACGAGCAGGCTGGGGTAGACCATGGCCGAGGTGATGCGCTGGCGCAGCCGCTCCTCGCGCTCCCTGGCCTGGGCGACCCGCTGCAGCACCACGGCAAGTTGGCCCGTCGCCTCTCCGGCCTTGACCATGCCGATGTAGAACGGTGGCATGACCGAGCCCTCGAGAGCCAACGCCTCGCTCAAGCTCTTGCCACCGGCAATGGCGGCGCGCAAGCGACCGGCCAACGCCTGGATGCGGGGGGCGTCGCCGTCACCCTCGATCAGCGCGAGAGCCCGCGACAGCGGCTGGCCAGAGCTCAGCAAAAGGCCGACCTCCTGGGTGAATAGAGTGATCTCGGCCGTCGTCGGCCGTTGCGCGCCGAGCTTGCGGCCGAGAGCACCCGCCAGCCCGGGGCGACCTCGGGCGACGGCATCGATGGGCAGATTCCCCTGCTCCCGAAGCTGGCGCAGTGCCGCGTCGCGCGTCTCGGCCACGATGCGGCCGCTGATCCGCCCGCCGTTCCTGTCGAACGCCTCGTACTCGAACTCCTGCACGGTCGTCACGCCTCCAGAGCAACACGCCGAACCTCTTCGGGGGTGGTGATGCCCGCCAGGCATTTGCGAAGCCCGTCGACCGCCATCGTCACGGTGCCGGTCCGCTGCGACTGCGCCATGACCGTGCTGGTGGCGACGTCCGGCTTGACGAGGCGTCTCAGCGGCTCGTCGACCTCGATCAGCTCGACGATCCCGATGCGGCCGATGTAGCCGGTCTCGAAGCATCGTGCACAGCCGACGGCGCGATAATGTGGATGCGGGCCCTCGGCATCGAGACCGGCAGCGGCCAGGACATCCGGCGGCAGGGCGATCCGCTCGTGGCACGGCTGCCGGCAGGCGAGGCAGAGCATGCGCACGAGGCGCTGGCCGATGATGCAGCGGAGGCACGAGGCGAGCAGATAGCTCTCAACGCCCATGTCGAGCAGTCGGGTGATCGCACCGGCAGCGGAGTTGGTATGCAGCGTCGAGAGGACCAGATGCCCCGTCAGGGCTGCCTGCACGGCAATACGGGCCGTCTCGGTGTCGCGCAGCTCGCCGACCATGATCACGTCGGGATCGTTTCGCAGGAAGGAGCGGAGCGTATGGGCGAACGTGAGACCGATGTCGGGGCGCACGTGCACCTGGTTGACGCCGTCGAGCTGGTACTCGACCGGATCCTCGATGGTCAGGATCTTGCGAACCGGCTCGTTGAGGATCGTCAGGGCCGTGGCGAGCGTCGTGGTCTTGCCGCTGCCGGTCGGCCCGGTCACGAGAACGAGGCCGTGCGGGGCGGAGAGGTGGCGTCGCAATGTCGCCTGCGTCGGCTCGTCGAAGCCGAGCTGGCGCAAATCGAGTGCACGCTGTGCGTTCTCGAGGAGGCGGATCGCTACGGCCTCGCCGTTGACGGTCGGCAGCGTTGCCACGCGCAGCTCGATCTGGCGCCCTTCGATGCTGACCCGGGCGCGGCCATCCTGGGGCAGGCGCCGCTCAGCGATGTCCAGGCCGGACAGGATCTTCACGCGCGAGGCGATGGCCCGCGCCAGCTCCAGCGGCGGCGAGCGGATCTCGCGCAGGATGCCGTCGATGCGCAGCCTGACGATCAACCTTCTACGGGTGGGCTCGAGATGGATATCCGTGGCTCGCGTGTGCAGCGCGTCGATCAGCAGCTGGTTCACCAGGCGAATGACGGGAGCGCCGAGAGCGAGGTCCTTGAGCTGCTCCAGGTCGTCGGGCTGGCCGGCCGCGGCGGCGCTGGCGTCCGCCTCATCCGGGATGACCTCGTCCGAGGTCATGCGGTCGATCGCGGCCTCGATGTCGTCCGCAGAGGCGACGAGAAGCTCAAGATCGCGCCCGGTCGCGACCGCGAGGGCCTGGATCGCGGCCTCGTTCCCGGCATCAGCAATGGCAACGAGGAGCCGTCCGGAGTCCTCGATGCGCACAGGCAGCAGCTTCTGCTCGCGCAGGAAGGACCGCGACAGCGCTCCCGCGAATTGCAGCGACCGCGGCCATTCGATCCCCTGCGCGAGTGGCAGGCCGTGTGCTGCCGCCATCGCGCCGGCGACACTGGCGCCGTCCGCGAGCGCCAAATGCCGCAGCGCGGCGACGAGGGAGACGCCTGATTGCGCGCGATGGCGCTCCGCCCGCTCCAGATCGCCCCGTGACACGACCCCGGAAGCGACCAAGTGTTCGGCGAAGCTCACGAGAATGCCCTGCTCCTGCCCATCGCGCCGCGACTCGCCTGGATGCATTGCAGGGCGCCGGCAATTGGGCAGGCGCCATGCAGGCCGCATTCTTACTCTGCGCCGTCGACAAGACAACTTTTCGTCCGTGGCTCGTCACCAAGAGCAATGTAAGTCCGAGGGTGATCTCGACGACGCTCCACGATACGCACAGCGATCCATCGGAGCCGCTGCCTGCCCCGAAGCGGGCATGCTCGGCCGAGCACGCCGGTGTGGACGGGCGTCCCGACCCAGGACGCCCTGAAGGCTCCTACTTCTTCTGCGGCCAATAGTGCTGTGCCGAGAAATTATAGTCCGGGTAGGTCGACCGACGCATGGGAACGACCTTCGAGGCGTAGGCGCGCTGGCTGTCGTATACCTTCTTGAAGAACGCGTTCTTCTTCGTTTCCTCGGCGGCAAGCTGATCCCAGGTCTCGAGAATCTTCTTGAGAATGTCGTCGGGTGTCCTGTGGGTCTGGACGCCGTGCTTGGTGCGCAACTCCTCGAGTGCAACGACGTTCTCGCGATTGGTGACCAGTCGTTGCATCACCGTCGCCTCCCATGCGGCGGTCTTCATGATCTGCTGTAGATCCGGCGACAGCTTTCTGAACACGTCGCCATTCATCAGCACCTCAAGAATTGGCGCCGGCTCGTGCACGGAGGGCATGTAGTAGTGCTTCCAGACCGACTGGAAACCGATTTTCATGTCGTCGACGGGGCTCGCCCATTCCGCGCATTCGATGACGCCTCGCTCCGCTGCCGGCACGATCTCGCCGCCGGGCATATTGACGACGCCCATGCCAGCCTTGGCGATGACCTCGGCGAACAGGCCCGTCTGGCGGCATTTGCGCCCCTTGAGATCGTCCCAGCTCTGGATCGGCTTAGCATACCAACCGAACACCTGGTTGCCGACCCAGGCGAGCGGAATGACGACGATGTTCCGCTTCAGCTCCACGTTGTAGAGCTCATGATAGAGGTCGATGCCGCCGCCCGTGTAGAGCCAGCCGAGGAAATCCATTTCGTCCATGCCGAACGGTCCGCCTGGGGTGGCGCCGAAGAGGCCGGCGGCGCGGTGCTTGCCGACCCAATATGCGCTCGCCGAGTATGCCCCTTCGACGACATTCTTGTGCGCGGCATCAAGCACCTCGAATGCGGCGACCACGGTTCCGGCCGGCAGACCATCGATCTCGAGGCGCCCGCCCGACATGGTCTTGACGCGGTCGGCCCACAACTTGAAGCCTTCCATCACGATCGATGAAGCGGGAAAGCTCGCCTGAACTCTGAGCTTCTGTGTCGTCTGCGCTGCCGCAGGGCCTGAGCCTGGTGCGATGCCCAGGACCAGCGCGACTGCGATAGCAACCCACTGCAATCTTCTCATGCGCTTCACTCCCCTGATCTTATCGATGCGACGCCTTCGAGGGCTTCGCTTCAGCGAGCGTATATTCGCTTTACCGATTAGTCAAAATGTCGCGGGAGCACTGTCGCTGGAACGGAGTTGCCGGCTCAGACGCAAACGGGCGCCCCGCAGGGCGCCCGCCGCAATCCTCAAGACCGGCGCTGGATGCTATTTCTTTACGGGCCAGTAGTGGTTGGCCGAGAAATCGTAGTTCGGGTAGACCGAGCGGCGCGCCGGCACCACCTGCGAGGCATAGGCTTTCTGGCTCTCGTAGACCTTCTTGAAGAAGGGATTCTTGGCAGATTCCTCGGCCGCGATGCCATCCCATGCCTCGAGGATCTTCTTCAGGATGTCGGGGGGCGTGATCTCGACCTTGACGCCGTGCTTCTCGGTCATCTCCTTCAAGGCATCGGCGTTGGCCTTGTTGAGGATCTGAGCGGAGCGCAAGGTTGCATCGTTGGCGCCCGACACCAGGATGGCCTGCAGGTCCGGCGACAGGCTCTTCCAGATGTCGTTGTTGACGAACATCTCCAGCACCGTGGCGGGCTCGTGCACCGACGGCATGTAGAAGTGCTTCCAGACCATGTGGAAGCCGATCTTCATATCCTCGGCCGGGCCGACCCACTCGCCGCACTCGATGGCGCCGCGTTGTGCGGCCGGCACGATCTCGCCGCCGGGCATGTTGACGGTGGCCATGCCGGCCTTCGAGAATACCTCGGCGGTCAGGCCGGTCTCGCGGCACTTGCGACCCTTCAAGTCCTCCCAGCTCTTCACCGGCTTCGCGAACCAGCCGAGCACCTGATTGGCGACCGATGTCATCGGAAACACGACGATATCGCGTTGCAGCACCTTCTGGTAGAACTCAGTGTAAAGCTCCTGCCCACCGCCTTCGCTCAGCCAGCCGAGATAGTCGTACATGTCCATGCCGAAGGGGCCGCCAGGGGCGACGCCGAACAATGCGGCCGCCTTGTTCTTGCCGACCCAGTAGGCGGCACCAGAATGGGCACCGTCGAGGACCTTCTTGTGGGTCGCATCAAGCACCTCGAAGGCCGGCACGATGGCGCCCGGAGGCGAGATGTCGATCTCGAGGCGACCGCCGGACATCAGTTTTACTCGATCAGCCCACCACTTGAAGTTGTCGTAGATGGTCGTCGAGGCCGGGAAAGCCGACGAGAATTTGAGCTTCCGCGGTGCCTGTTGTGCGTCGGCCGGCGCCGCCAGAGCACACGCGACGACTGCCGCCGAGCAAGCGGCGGCCAGTCCCCTAAACAAGGTCATACCGTTGTCTCCCTAGACGCATTTTGTTGGTAGTCTCAACATCCGCACCGTGTGCGGCCGCGAAAGGCTAACATCCGGGCATGTTGCGCACAATTGTCTGCCCGCACTGATGTCTGCCCGCACTGTGCCTCTCCGCGCCGAGTAGCGGCCCCCGTTCTACGAGGAAGCGATGCCGAACCGAGTGTCCACTGGCTCTGCGATAACGGCAGATGCGATCGCTGCGATGCGGCAGCAGATTGCGCCATACCTGCGCAGGACTCCCATCCTCGCGCTCGATGGCACAGAGCTCGGATTGGCGTCATTTCCGCTGGCATTGAAGCTCGAGCTGATGCAGCACTCCGGGTCGTTCAAGGCGCGCGGTGCGTTCGCGAGCCTCTCGAGCGAGGGCGTGCCCAAGGCCGGGGTTGCCGCTGCCTCGGGCGGCAATCATGGAGCGGCGGTCGCCTATGCCGCCGGCAAGCTCGGGATCCCGGCACGCATCTTCGTCCCGTCCATCGCCTCCCCAGCCAAGATCGACCGGATCCGCGGCTATGGCGCCGATCTTGTCGTCGAGGGCGACCGCTATGCCAATGCATTGGCGTTGTGCGAGCACTATTGCGCCGAGAGTGGCGCTCGGTCGATCCACGCCTATGACCAGCCGGCGACAGTGCTGGGTCAGGGCACGCTCGCGGTCGAGCTCGAGGAGCAGGCCCCGGACCTCGACACCTTGCTGGTAGCCGTAGGCGGCGGCGGATTGATCGGCGGCATTGCCGGCTGGTACCGGGGGCGGGTGCGCCTCGTCGCGGTGGAGCCCGACGGCGCCCCGTCGCTCTCGATGGCGCTTGCGGCAGGCCGGCCGGTGGACGCGCCGCAGGGCTCGATCGCCGCCGATTCACTTGCACCGCGACAGGTGGGACAGCTCATCTACCCGCTGGCTGCGTCCTTCGTGGCTCGATCGGTTCTGGTCACTGACGGTGCCATCCGCGAAGCGCAGCGGCTGTTGTGGGACGCCCTGCGAATCGTTGCCGAGCCGGGCGGCGCGACGGCGCTCGCGGCGTTGGTGTCGGGCGCCTATGAGCCAAGTGATGGCGAGCGGGTGGGAGTGCTGGTCTGCGGCGGGAATACAACTGCCGTCGATCTCGCGAGGTAGCTCGATCTCTCGAAGCGGCGGGCTTGCCCGGCTCCGCCACAACGCCATGACGGCGCGGCAAGGATACGCGTTCGCGATGCGGCAGCTATTTCGGTGCGCGCTTCGCCAGGATGCGCTGCAACGTCCGGCGATGCATGTTGAGGCGCCGCGCCGTCTCCGAGACGTTGCGATTGCAGAGCTCGTAGACGCGCTGGATGTGCTCCCAGCGCACGCGGTCGGCCGACATCGGGTTCTCTGGTGGCTGGGCTTTCTCGTTGGCCGGAGCCAGGAGTGCGTCGGTGACCTCGTCGGCATCGGCAGGCTTGGCGAGATAGTCCACGGCGCCGAGCTTTACCGCCGACACGGCGGTGGCGAAGTTGCCGTAGCCGGTGAGCACGATGGCACGCGACGCAGGCCGCACCTTCGACAGCTCGGCGATGACGTCGAGGCCATTCCCGTCCTCGAGGCGCATGTCGACGATGGCGAAGGCCGGGGGATGCTGGCGGATCAGGTCCAGCCCCTCGGCGACGGAGCTGCCGAGACGCACCTCGAACCCGCGCTGCTCCATGGCACGGCCGAGGCGCTGCAGGAACGCCTTGTCGTCGTCGACGACGACAAGACTGCGATCGGCCGGAAGCTCGTCCTGCCGGAACGAAAGGTCTTCGGTGTCTTTTTTGTCCATGGCGGGATTATAGCCACCTGACCGACGGCGCCAAGTCGTCGCAGGTGCCGGCGAGGATTTTTTCGCTGGCAAAGGTCAAGGCAAGGGCTCGGGCCGTGCCGGGAGCAATGGGGCTGCGACCAGCACGCGTGCTCAATGAACAGGCCGAGCCAAGCCAAGGACAGTCAAGTGGACACCCGTGGCATCCCGTGTCACACTTTTGTCGTCTGCAACCCCAGAACGGAGAGCAGGATGTCCATGGCAGCACACCTCGCAGAGCTGGCTGAAAAGCATCGTCTTCTCGACCGCCGGATAGAGCAGGAGCTAGCCCGCCCGGCGGCGGCCGAGCATGAGATCAGACGCCTGAAACTCGAGAAGCTGCGGCTCAAAGAGGAAATCGAGAAGCTGCAGGCGGAGCCTCGCCGCCACTAGAGGTCGCAACGACGGCAGCTCTGTCCCGGCTCGAGCCTGCTGGGGCAGCTGCCTGACAATCTCCCGATCCCCATCGGAAGGGTCTGATTGCGTCGCAATAGACGTGTGTGGGTTTCATTGCGGCGGAGGGGTCGCCTAAAGCATCAGGTGCGTGGGCCGCGCTTCCGGTGCCCGCGAGGGAATGCTCCAGTATGGCAGATGCAATCGCCGAGCTGCCCGTGGCCGAGGCCTCGGGTGAAATCGCGAGCATTTTCAATGAAATCGCCGAGTTCTCCGGTGTGCCCATGCCGGCGCTCATCTGGAGACATTTGGCAACCTTGCCAGGCGTGCTGCCGGAAGCCTGGGGTGCCCTGCGGCCACTCTATGTCACAGGCCGGGTTCAGTCGGCGGCTTGGCGGGCAGCGTCGGCGGCGATTGCCGGCCATGCCAGCGGGGTGTCACGATCGGCCCTCGACGCAGCAGGGGTCGACGCTGTCACGGCCATGGCCTACGAACGTGTGCTCGCATCCTACAATCGGGCCAATCCGGTCAACTTCGTGGGCGTATGTCTGTTACGGACGGCGATGCGGGCCCAGATCCCAGGTCCGGCAGAGTCCGTGCCGGCCTCCCAGTGGCAGCCGCCAGAGCCGATCCATGGCGTGCCGCCGATGATGCCCGTCTCGGCGATCGGGCAGACCGAGCGGTCGCTGATTGCCGCCATCGCCGTCGATCCCGCAGTCGATCGCCGTCGCATCGTTCCGAGCCTCTACCGGCACCTCACGTCGCGCCCGGCGCTGGTGCGCCTGCTGCATGACGATCTCGTGCCGCGAATCCGATCGGGCGAGCTGCCGGACCTCTGGCGGCGAGCCGCTGCGGCACTCGAGGGCGAGAGCCTGGGGCTTGCCCGGTTCGTACCCGCCCTGCCGGCGCTCGGCCGTTTCGCGGGGCTATCGGAGACGGTCGACCGGTTCGCCGGACTGATCCCGGAGATGGTGGCCATCGGTGGTCTGTTGCGCAACGGTCTCGACCGCGCCGACTGAGGCAATGGTCACTTCCAGGCTCGCGGCACAATCAGGTTGGTGAAGTGGGTGCCGTGGCAGGAGCGGGCGGGCTCTGGGACGCGGTCGGGTCCGGACGCGGTGGCTCGGCGATGACGGTTGCCGGCGCGGCAGCTGCATCAGCGGCGGGCGCTACCGGCGGCGGCCCGGCATCAGGCCTCGCGTGAGGAGGCGCCGCAGGCGCTGAGGCTGCCGCCAGGGAATGGGCTATGGAGTCCGGCGGGGGGGCCTCCGGAGTCGCCCGCGCCGGCGCCGGTCGCGATGCAGGTTTCGATGCCCCCTCTGCCAGGCGGCCCAGGATCTCGACAGTGAGGTTGCGCACGGCCGTGCCGATCTCGCCGGGATACTTGGCGCCGAACGAGCGCTCCTCGGGGCTGTAGCGGGCCGCCTGCTGCAAGGCATTGAGCCGCGGCAGGACCTGCTCGAAGCAGCGGTTCTCTCGATTGTCCGCCAGCCAGCGATGGTATGCCTCGTCCTCGGCGGACTGGCGCTCCTTCATGTTGACGAGCACGCCGAGGTTCTCGGCAAAGCCCATCTCGGGATTGAGCTCCCGGAAGCGCCGAAACACGTCGAGACCGCACACGGAGATGTAGTCCGGCTTGGTCGGAGACACGTGGTAGTCTGCTTCGCGCAGCCAACACTCGGTCAATACCGAAAGCCCCGGCGGACAATCTACGAGCACGACGTCGAAGACGAGGCGGGCGCGTGCCAGCAACTGGCCGATGGCCGTCCTGAGGCGACCATGCAGCGCTTCCTTCGACACCTCCCGCTCAAACAGCGTGAGCTGCATGTCGCTCGGCATCAAATAGACGGTCTTGGCATCATCGACGTCGGACACGCCGCCGACGACGAAGTCGGACCACTCGATCTCGGTGTCGCGGAGAACTGCCGAGACCAGATAGTCGACAATGGTGCGGCCGTCGCCCTGGAGCTTGCGCAGGCTGGTCGTGGCCATGAGCATCGAGCTGACGCTCGCCTGGGCATCCGAATCGATGACAAGCACATTCTTGCCGTGCCAGGCAGCCAAGGTCTCCGCGACAGCCAGCACGATGGTCGACTTGCCGACGCCACCTTTGGTGTTCATCACCGCTATCGTATTGCGCATCGTCCCACTCCCCCCGTGTGACATCGGCGCGAGCCTCGCTCGGCGCCGACGGCACACATGACCCCGGCGACCCCTTTCACATCAGTGAGGCTCCTGTGTGGCAGATCGCACGACAATCCCGCTCCGAGCCACGACGATGAGCCGGTTGCCGAGAAGCCATCGATGTCCCCCCTTGCGGTCTAGCGGCGCGCCCACCGCCGGGCAAGGGCGGCGCAACGGGCTGTGCGATGCCGACCTGAAGCCGTGACCGCGCGGGCACCGCCCTGACCGGTGACATCGCGGCCGCGCCTTCCCATATCGAAGCGATCCTGATCCGTCCCTCGCGACCTTCCGTCGACCATGTCGAGCCGCAGCTACCAACGCATCGTCGTTCTGGCCCTACTCGCCTGCGCCATACTCTGGCTGGGAACCGGCTTCGTTCAGACAGCTCTGTTCTCGGCACGAACCGCCCGCAGCGTGACACCCCGGGGCGATCTCGCCGCGTTCGAGCAGACGACGGCGGCGGTGTTCCGCTCGGCGGCACCGTCTGTCGCCTACATCTTCACCGAAACCGGTGGCAACTCGATCTTCGGGCAGGCGAGCCAGGGAGCCGGCTCCGGTTTCGTCTGGGACCAGGCCGGGCACATCATCACCAACAACCACGTGGTGGCGGGCGCGGACCGGGTCTTCGTGCGTTTCGATGCCGGCGAGGTGGTACCCGCTCGCGTCGTGGGAAGGGCCGCCGATTACGACATCGCGGTGCTCAAAGTGACACGGGCGGCAGCCTCGCTGCAGCCGATCCCCGTGGGCCGCTCCGTCGATCTGCAGATTGGTCAGGCGGTATTCGCGATCGGCAATCCATTCGGCCTGTCACGGACCATGACGTCGGGCATCGTCTCGGCGCTCGGCCGGACACTGCCGACCAACAACGGACGGGAGATTCAGGGCGTCATCCAGACTGATGCGGCCATCAATCCAGGCAATTCCGGCGGTCCGCTACTCGACAGCGCCGGCCGGCTGATCGGCATGAATACCGCCATTCTCTCGAAGACAGGCTCCTATGCCGGCATCGGCTTCGCCGTTCCGGTCGATGCCGTGAACAGGATCGTTCCGCAGCTGATCGCAAAAGGGAAGGCGGCGCGGCCAGGCATCGGCGTGTCGGTGGCGAGCGAGGAGCTCGCCGCGCAGCTCGGACGCAAAGGCGTGCTGATCATCGACGTGGTGGCGGGCGCGCCGGCCGCACAGGCAGGGTTGACCGGCATCAACAGACAGACGCGGCAGCTCGGCGACGCAATCGTCGCGGTCAACGGCGAGCCGGTCGACACGGCAGCCGAGCTTTCGGCCCGGCTCGAGGCCATCGGCATCGGCAACACGGCAAACCTGACGGTCGAGCGCGATGGTCAGCGACGGCAAGTGGCCGTTGACGTGGTGGACATCGGGTGATCGCTGGCTAGACGTCCTGCCGGCTGGCGTTCCGTTCCCCTTCCGGCACACTCCGTGGTCTGGCGTTGCAGCCCCGCCGGTGCAAACCTGTGCAAACCTGTTGCCTAGGCGAGCCTGGGGGTGACAAGCTCGATCGGTGCGAGCCGCTCCACGGCTCCAGGGAGCGGGGCAACGCATGACCAAGGGGATCGACAGCCGGGAGGCCTGGGGCGTTGCCATTGCGGCACTGCTGATCCTGTCCGTCGCGTTCGGCTCACCCTACGTGGTCACCGTGGCATTGAAGCGGATCGCGGCCGATCTCGGCGGCGAGCGGTCGCTGCCCTCGGCGGCAGGTGCGATGGCGTGGCTCGGCACCGGCGTCGGCGGCCTCGCGATGGGGCTCGTCGCCGAGCGAATCGGCACGCGCGCAACGGTGGTGTTCGGGGCCACGATGGTCGGTGCGGGACTGGCGCTGTCGTCGCTCGGCGAAGCCTGGCAGCTGTTCATGGGCCATGGCCTGCTGATCGGGCTGCTCGGCAACGGTGCCATCAACGCGCCGCTCTACGTCTACGTCTCGCGCTGGTTCGAGGCGCGACGGGGAACAGCCGTGGCGCTGATCTCCAGCGGGCAATATGCTGCCGGAGCGATCTGGCCGCCCATGTTCGAGCAGGCGATCTCGGCCTGGGGCTGGAGGCAGACCATGCTCGGCTTTGCGGTCGTCGTGACCTGCCTGGTCGTACCCCTGGCTCTGATCATGCTGAAGCCGCCGCCGGAGGCTCCGCAAACAATTGCGGCCGAGCCGGGAGGTCCGGGCAGCGGTCGCGGGGGGGCATCGGCCGGGCCGCGGCGGCTCATGGGCCTCCCCCCAAATCTGCTGTTCGGGCTGCTGTGCCTCGCTTCTTTTCTCTGCTGCATCCCCATGGCGATGCCGTCGCAGCATCTGATCGCGTTCTGCGGCGATCTCGGCATGGCGCCGGCCAAGGGTGCTGCGATGCTGTCGTTGCTGCTGGTCTGCGCCTTCGCCAGCCGGCAGTTCTGGGGATGGCTGTCGGATCGGGTCGGCGGCCTCCTGACGCTGCTGATCTGCTCCGGGGCGATGGCCATGGCCGTGACCGGCTTTCTCGTCACGCAGGACGAGGCCGGCCTGTTCGCCGTGGCAGCGGCCTTCGGGCTCGGCTTCAGTGGCCTGATCCCGGCCTATCTGGTGACGGCGCGGAAGGTGTTTCCAGCGCACGAGGCGTCGTGGCGCATGCCGGGCCTTCTGTTGACGGGCACGGCCGGGATGGCGACCGGCGGTTGGATCGCCGGCCTCATCTACGACCACTTCGGCTCATACAAGCCGGCTTTCGCGACAGGGCTCGCGGCCAACCTGATCAATTTTGCGATCCTGGCCGGGCTCGTCATCGCGTGGCGGGCGTCACTGCGAACGGAGCGGCACCTCTCCGTGCGCCCGGCCGAATGACTTAGCGCTTGTTGCCGTCCTGGGCGCGTCTGAATGCCGCCGCGAAGGCATTGTCGCCACCGGCGGGGGTGCCGCGTGCTCCGGCCTGATTGAACGAGCTGCCGCGGATCGGCTGTCCGCCGCGAGGCGCCTGGCCCGGTGCCGACTGCTGCGAGCCCGCCGCCCGATCGATTGGACCCGAGCGCATGGTCAGCGCAATGCGCTTGCGTGGCGCGTCCACGTCCTTGACGCGCACCTCGACGATGTCGCCGGCCTTCACCACCTCGTGCGGGTCCTTCACGAAGCGGTCGGCGAGCTCCGAGATGTGGACGAGCCCGTCCTGGTGCACGCCGACGTCGACAAAGGCGCCGAAATTGGTGACGTTGGTCACCACGCCCTCGAGCTTCATGCCGGGCTTCAGGTCGGAGATCTTCTCGACGCCGTCCTGGAAGGCGGCCGTCCTGAACTCGGGGCGGGGGTCCCGACCCGGCTTCTCCAGCTCGGCCAGGATGTCGGTCACGGTGGGGACGCCGAACTGCGCGTCGGCAAACTCGGTCGGCTTGATCGACTTGAGGAAGGCACGGTCGCCGATCATGGCCTTGAGCGGCCGTTTGGTCCGCTCGGCTATGCGCTCGACGAGGTCGTAGGCTTCGGGGTGGACGGCCGATCCGTCGAGCGGGTTCCTGGCATTCATGATGCGCAGGAATCCGGCGGACTGCTCGAACGTCTTCGGCCCGAGACGCGGCACCTTCTTCAGGGCAGCGCGACTCTTGAAGGCGCCGTTCTCGTTGCGGAAGGCGACGATGTTGTCAGCGAGCGTCTTATTCAGGCCCGAGATGCGGGCCAGCAGGGGGGCGGAGGCCGTATTGACGTCGACGCCCACCGAGTTGACGCAATCCTCGACGACGGCGTCGAGCGAGCGGGCGAGGGCCGGCTGGTCGACATCGTGCTGGTACTGGCCGACGCCGATGGCCTTCGGCTCGATCTTGACCAGCTCGGCGAGGGGATCCTGCAGCCGGCGCGCGATCGAGACGGCACCGCGCAACGATACGTCGAGGCCGGGGAACTCGGAAGCGGCGAGCTCGGAGGCTGAATAGACCGAGGCGCCCGCCTCGGAAACCATGACCTTGGTGATTTTCAGATCCGGCATTCTCTTCATCAGGTCGGCGACGAGACGGTCGGTCTCGCGGCTGGCCGTGCCGTTGCCGATGGCGATGATCTCGACCTTGTGCTTCAAGCAGAGGGCGGCCAGCGCCGCCAGCGATCCCTGCCAATCGTTCCTCGGCTCGTGGGGGTAGATGGTGGCGGTGTCGAGCAGCTTGCCGGTGGCGTCGACGACGGCGACCTTGCAACCCGTGCGGATTCCGGGATCGAGGCCGAGCGTGATCCGCGGCCCGGCTGGCGCGGCCAGTAGCAGATCTTTCAAGTTGCGTGAGAAAACCTTGATCGCCTCGCTGTCCGACTGCTCCTTGATGCGGGTCAGGAGATCGACGGCGAGGCCCACGTGAAGCCTTGCCTTCCAGGCGAGACGCACGCCTTCGCCGAGCCACTTGTCGGCCGGGCGCCCCCGATCGGCGAGACCCATGGCGACGCGGATCTTGCCTTCGGCCGGGTGCGGCTGGCTGCTAGGCGCGGGCACGTCGAGCTCGAGGTCGAGGACGCCCTCGTTGCGCCCGCGCAGGAGGGCGAGGGCGCGGTGCGAGGGGATGTCCTTCACCTTCTGCTGGAAGTCGAAGTAGTCGGAGAACTTGGCGCCCTCGGCCTCCTTGCCCTTGACGACCTTCGACGTCACGATGCCGTCGGTCCACAACCATTCGCGCAAGCCGCCAACCAGCTCGGGCTTCTCGCCGATGCGCTCGACCAGTATCGAGCGGGCACCGTCGAGGGCCGCCTTGACGTCGGCGACGCCCTTGCCGGCATCGACGAAGGCTGCCGCCTCCGCGTCGGGCGTGAGGGACGGGTTCGACACGAGCTTGTCAATCAGCGGCTCGAGGCCCGCCTCGCGAGCGATCTGGGCCTTCGTGCGCCGCTTCGGCTTGTAAGGAGCGTAGAGATCCTCGAGCGCGACCTTGGTGTCGGCCCCGGCGATGGACTTGGCGAGGTCGGGCGTGAGCTTGCCCTGCTCCTCGATGCTCTTGAGGACCGTGGCGCGGCGGTCCTCCAGCTCGCGCAGGTATCCCAGGCGCTCCTCGAGCTTCCGGAGCTGGGTGTCGTCGAGCCCGCCGGTGCGCTCCTTCCGGTAGCGAGCGATGAAGGGGACCGTGGACCCCTCGCCAAGCAGCTCGACGGCTGCGTTCACCTGAGCCGGGCCGACCGAAAGCTCGCGTGCGATCTGGGTGATGATCTTGTCCATGGGACCTCTTCCGGATGGCACGCGCCTGCCGCTGCGACTGGTGTGCCGGATGTGCGTCTCTACGCGAATCGTGGCGGAAGCTAGCACCCACCAGCGGCGGCAAGAAGGTCGGCGGCACGGGTCCACCGTGCCGTCATGCAGCCTCCGGCCGGACCCGAAGCATGATCCAGCGATTGGCAGGCCGGCTCATACCCGCATAAGTTGGAGGCCCGGCAGGTCAGGAGACGTCGCAGCCCGCCGCTCGGGACGAGCCAAGGAGATCCCCCAATGCCCATCGCCACGAAGTATCTGTTCATCGTCAGCATGGACGTCGATGCCGACAAGGAGGCCCTTTTCAACGAGGTCTACGACACCGAGCACGTGCCCTACATCTCGAAGGTGCCGGGTGTCCGGGGTGCAACACGGATCAAGGGCGAGACGTTCACCATGCAACTCGGCGGCGAGCGAATCGAGAAGCAGCACGAGGGACCACGCTATACGGCGATCTACGAGATCGACAATCCCGGTGTGCTGCTGAGCCCCGAATGGGCCGTCGCCGGCGAGAAGGGTCGCTGGCCCGGGGAGGTCCGGCCATTCACGCGCAATCGACGCCACTGGGTGTGCAAGGTGATCTGACGATCGGCCGCTGGCCCACGACAAGTTGTTACCCGGCCGGGTCGCGCAGGCTTTTGTCGGGGCGGCAACTGCTGTAGCCTGCCGTCCCTATCGAAAGTCTCTTGTCGAGGCCCCCTGGAATGCGACGCTCTCTAGCGGCCGTCCTGCTGCTCGCGCTGGCCGCCTCCGTCTATGCCGTTTACCGGTACGACGAGGGCACACGCCAACGTGTCGATGCCTGGATCGGAAACGCGACGACGCAGCCGAAAGCGAAGGCCCGGGTGCTGCCTCCAGCGCCTGTTCGCGTGGCCAAGGTCGGACGACGCGACGTTCCGATCCTGCTCGAGGGCGTTGGCAACGTCCAGGCGCGGTCGACCATCGCCATCAAGGCCCGCGTCGACGGCCAGCTGATGGAGGCGGCTGTCCAGGAAGGCCAAATGGTCAACAAGGGCGACCTGCTGTTCCGCCTGGATGCGCGGCAGTTCGAGGCGCAATTGCGGCAGGCCGAGGCCACCGTCGCCCGCGATCGAGCCAATCTCGAGAAGGCGCTGTCGGACGAGAAGAGGTTCGAGAGCCTCGCCCAGAAGGGAATCTCGCCGAAAACGAAGCTCGAGGAGGCCGAGACGTCGGTGGCAGCACTCAGGGCGGCGGTCCGCGCCTCGGAGGCAGCCGTCGAGATCGCCCGGCTCAATCTCGAGTACGCCACGATCAAGGCGCCGGTCGATGGACGCGTCGGCTCGTTCCTGCTGGCGCCGGGCAACATGGTCAAGGCGAACGACACGCAGGCCATCCTGATGCTGACCGAGGTGCGGCCCATCAACGTCGCCTTCGCGCTTCCCGAGCAGCACATCGGGGAGTTGAGAGCACGCCTCAAGGCGGCCGAGCCGCTGCCGGTCGAAGCCACCGTGCAGGGCGACGAGGCGACCGTCGAGAAGGGAGCTCTGTCGTTCATCAACAACGCCGTCGATGCCACGACAGGCACGATCCTGGTAATGGCGCGGTTCGACAATCGCGAGGAGCGGCTGGTGCCCGGTCAGTTCGTGAAGGCGCGGGTGTTGATGACGACGCTGCCATCGGCGATCGTGGTCGATGCCAAGGCCGTCCAGATCAACCAGAAAGGGCACTACGTCTGGGTGGTCAAGGCGGACAAGACGGCGGAGCTGAGGCCGGTCACGATCGGACAGGAGCTCGGCGATGCGACCGTCATCAGCCGTGGCCTGGACGTCGGCGAGACGGTGGTCATCGACGGACAGCTCAGGCTGTTTCCGAGCGCGCGGGTCGCGCCGATCGACGCAACCGGAACAACCGATAAGAGCGCGACGCGCGACAGGGGCGGCAAAGCCAAGGCGGCCAGCCAATGAACCCAGCCGAGACTTGCATCAAGCGGCCCGTCATGACGACGCTCGTCATGGTGGCGATCGTGCTGTTCGGGCTTGTCGCTTACCGCTCGCTGCCGGTGGCCGAGCTGCCGAGCGTCGATTTCCCTACCATCGAGATCTCGGCGAGCTTGCCCGGCGCGGGTCCCGAGACGATGGCCTCGGCAGTTGCGACACCGATCGAGAACCAGCTGTCGCGGATCGCCGGCATCAAGGCAATGACCTCCGTCAGCTCGACGGGGTCGACGAAGATCACGATCGAGTTCGAGCTCGATCGGAACATCGACGCGGCTGCCCTCGACGTTCAGACGGCAATCTCGACGGCACAGCGCAGCCTTCCGGCAGAGATGCTGGAGTCACCGTCGTTCCGCAAGATCAATCCTGCAGACTTCGCTGTCTACTACCTCAGGCTGTCGTCGGCGACGCTGCCGGTGTCGACATTGAGCGACTACGCCGAGACGGTTCTGCAGCAACAGGTGTCTACGATCAAGGGCGTGGCGCAGGTGCAGTTCTGGGGCCAGCAGAAGTATGCGGTCCGGGTGCAGATCGATCCACGCAAGCTGGTGACGAAGAACGTTGCGTTCGACGACATCGAGCGTGCCATCAGGGGCGGCAACTCCAACCTGCCGACCGGCTCGCTCAGTGGCCCGAACAAGGAGTTCTCGATCAAGACGACCGGCAATCTCGGCTCGGCTCAGGGCTACAACGACGTCGTCGTCAGCTATCGTAACGGTGCGCCGGTCAGGATTCGCGACATTGGCCGGGCCATCGACAGCGTCGAGCAGGACAAGGTATCGACCTGGTTCGGCAACGAGCAGGGGATGCTGATGGCGGTATACCGCCAGCCCGGCTCGAATACGGTGGAGATCGTCGACGGGATTGCAGGCGTGCTGCCGCAGCTACGGCTGCAGATCCCGGCCGCGGTGACGCTCGAGGTGATCTACGACCGCTCGAAAACCATCCGCGCCTCAATCGAGGAGGTGCAGTTCACGCTGGTGCTGGCCGCGGCCCTCGTGGTGATGGTGATCTTCCTGTTCCTGCGCAGCCTGTCGGCTACGTTCATCGCCTCGGTCGCGCTGCCGATCTCGGTGATCGGCACGTTCGCGGCCATGTACGCCCTCGGCTTCAGTCTCAACAATCTGTCGCTGATGGCCCTGACGCTGGCGGTCGGCTTTGTCGTCGACGATGCGATCGTGATGCTCGAGAACATCGTGCGTCACCGTGAGGCCGGCATGTCGGCGATGGAGGCTGCGATCAAGGGCAGCCGCGAGATCGGATTCACGATCATCTCCATGACGATCTCGCTGGTGGCTGTGTTTATCCCCGTCATCTTCATGGGCGGCATGCTGGGCCGGCTGCTCAACGAGTTCGCGCTGACGATCACGGCGGCGATCCTGGTGTCAGGCCTCGTATCGCTGACGCTGACACCGATGCTGTGCAGCCGGATGCTGTCCGGTCATCACGGCAGCGGTGGGCGCCTCTATCGGGCGAGCGAGGCGGTGTTCGACGGCATGCTGTGGGTCTACGACACGCTGCTGCGCTGGTGCCTTAGGCATCGCTTCCTGGTGCTGTTGTCGTTTTTCGGATCGATCTGGGCGACGGTCCATCTCTACGGCATCATTCAGAAGGACTTTCTGCCGGCCGAGGACACGGGACGCCTGCTCGTGCGCACCGAGGCGGCGCTCGATGCGTCCTACGACGCCATGATGGGCTATCAGGCGGAACTGGCGAAGATCGCGTCGGCCGATCCCAACATCGCCGTGGTCATGTCGCGAGTGGGAGCGTCGTTCTCCTCGTCCAACACCAACCAGGGCATGCTGTTCGTGACGCTGAAGGCGCGCCATGAGCGGCCGGAGCCTGCCATCGACAAGATCGTCCAGAATCTGCGCCGCCGGCTGAACACGGTCGTTGGAATTCGCTCGTTCGTGCTCAATCCACCTGCCATTCGCGTGGGCGGCCGGCTGTCGAACGCCGATTACCAGTACACGATGCAGGATCTCGATCTCGAGAGCCTCTATCGCTGGGTCGCGACGATGCAGGAGGAGATGCGGCGGCTGCCTGGCTTCCAGGACGTCACGAGCGACCTCAAGATCGGCAGCCCGACCGTGATGGTCGATATCGAGCGCGATCGGGCTGCGACGCTCGGTGTGGATGCGCGCCAGATCGAGCAGGTGCTGGCGGCGGCATTCGGCGCCCGGAAAGTCTCGACGATCTACACGTCGTCGAGCCAGTACGCCGTCATCCTCGAGGTGATGCCGGAAATGCAGCGCAGCGCGGCGGGCCTCTCGGAAATCTACGTGCGTTCCTCGACCGGCAAGCTCGTGTCGCTGGACACGGTGACACGGCAACGTCGCGAGGTGGCGCCGCTTCAGGTGAACCACCAGGGGCAGATGCCCGCGGTGACCATCTCGTTCAACCTGTCGCCTGAGGTTTCGCTCGGTACGGCGATCGACCAGGTGAGGGCGCTCGAGCGCCGGATCGCCATGCCGCCGACGATCTCGACGTCGTTCGGCGGGACGGCGGCGGCGTTCGAGCAGTCGATGGCCAACATGGGTGTCCTGCTGCTGATGGCGGTGCTCGTGGTCTACCTCGTGCTCGGCATCCTGTACGAGAGCTACATTCATCCGCTCACGATCCTCTCGGGCCTGCCGGCGGCTGGCCTCGGCGCGCTCATCGCGCTGATGGTCGCCGGGCTGCCGCTGACGCTCTACGCGTTCGTCGGCGTCATCATGCTGGTCGGCATCGTGAAGAAGAACGCCATCATGATCATCGATTTCGCTCTCGAGGCCCAGCGCAACGAGGGCAAGTCGCCTGAGGAGGCGATCTACGAGGCGTGCCGGCTACGGTTCCGGCCGATCATGATGACCACGTTCGCGGCGCTGGCCGGTGCATTGCCGATCGCGATCGGACACGGTGCCGGCGCCGAGGCGCGTGCGCCGCTCGGCATCACGGTGGTCGGTGGTCTCGCCGTGTCGCAGGTGATCACCCTGTTCCTGACCCCGGTGATCTACCTCTATCTCGACAAGGTGCAGCAGTGGATCTCGCCGACTGAACGCTGCACCGGCGAGAACGCCGGGCATCCTGCGGTCACGCCAGGGGAGTGAAGCTCTTGCGCCGCCAGGGCGCGAGAGCGGCCGGAAACCGCGCGGCCGGCTGCAGCTCGGACGCCGGGACCGGAAATCAGGGCCAGACCTGGACATAGCCGAAAGCGTCGCGCTCGGATGTCGTACCGAAGTGCTTGTCATACTCGGCCTTGAGACCTTTCAAATGGTCAGACTTCATGAACATCTCGAAGACTTCCTGGCTCGAAAACTCGTATTGAACCAAATAGTCGTACTTGTCGGGGCCGAAGAGCTTCTTGTAACGGCGCGCGCTGACGGCACCATTATACTGTAGAACCTGCGGAATGTGTTCCTCGTGGTACCATTTGCCGAAAGCCGCATCCTGCTCCTTGGTGATGGTCGCGCGGACGACGAACAATGCTACTGCCATGTGCGGTGCCTTTCGATTGGATTTGGTGGACGATCGGCCGCCGCCTTGCCAAGCCGCCGGCAAACGATGGCGATGCGATCGCTTGCGCAGGCGCTCGAGATGGGCACGGCGCCCGAGTGCGACTTGGATTTCGACCCGCTGGGAGCCGGGCCGATCAGGCCGCGACGTAGCCGCCGTCGACGTTGTAGTTGGCGCCCGTGACGTAGCTGGCGCGGTCCGAGCAGAGCCAGCATACCATCTCGGCGATCTCCTGCGGCGTCCCCATGCGGCGGGCTGCGGTGGCGCGCATGATGTCATCGCCACGGCGGGCCATCGCGTCCTTGGTCATGTCGGTTTCGATGTAGCCAGGGCAGACCGAGTTCACGCGGATGCCCTGCGTCGCATACTCGATGGCCGCCGTCTTGGTCAGCCCGACGACGCCGTGCTTGGCGGCCACGTAGATGGACGAAGTTGGCAACCCCACAAGGCCGGCGATCGAGGCCGTATTCACGATGGCGCCGCTCCCCTGCTCGAGCATGACCTCGATCTCGGCGCGCATGGCGAGCCAGACGCCTTTCAGGTTGACGTCGATCATGCGATCGAACGCCTCCTCAGACCACTGATGCGTCCTCGCGCCCGCGGCATTCACCTGATAGCCAGAGATGCCGGCGTTGTTGAAGGCGCAGTCGAGACGGCCAAACGCGTCGACGGCGCGGGCTACCATGGCCTTGACCTCGGCGGCCTTGGTCACCTCGACCTTGACGGAGATCGCCTGGCCGCCGGCCCTATTGATCAGCTCGACCGTCTCCTTGGCGCCGTCGGCATTGAGATCGGCGACGGCGACGCGTGCGCCCTCCTTGGCGAACAGGACCGCAGCGGCCCTGCCAATGCCGCGCGCCGCGCCAGAGATGAGCGCCGTCTTGCCTTCGAGCATGCCTGCCATTGGGATCCTCCGTCCGGATTGCCGTGTCTCGCAAAATGATGCGCCGCCCCGGGCTCCAGTGCAACGCCGACACTTGGGCGGTCGTGCCCGGGCGGTGGCCGCTTCCTGGTGGGTGCGGGGCCGGGTGAGGGTGGCATCGCGGCGCGTCTCTCCCTAGAGTCCCCGGCCAACGCCATCGCCGGGACGACCGCCATGACGCCGCCATTCACGACCCACGAGGTGACGAACCAGAGTCCGCCGTTCGCAGACGTCGATCTGCTGGGAACGAACGCGGCCTTGACCGAGGCGGTCGCCCGCGAGGGAGGGGGCGGGGTCGACGGCGAGGCACTGGCTGCCTTTGCCCGAGCCTGCGGCTCGGCCGAGATGCTGGAGCTGGGACGGCTGGCGAACCTCCACGCGCCGCGGCTCGAGACCCATGATGCCAAGGGCTACCGAAAGGACTTCGTCGACTACCATCCCGCCTACCATGCGCTGATGCAGGCCAGCGTCGCCGCGGGCGTCGCCGGCAGCACTTGGGACCATCTGGCCGGACCGGCGGGCACGGCGCCCGCGCCGGGCCGCAACGTGGCCCGGTCGGCGCGCCTCTACCTCGCCGCACAGACGGAGGCCGGTCACTGCTGCCCTCTGACCATGACGCACGCCTCGGTGCCCGCTCTGATGGCGGAGCCCGAGCTCGCCGAGGCCTGGCTGCCGCGTATCCTGTCACGCAAGTACGATCGGCGCTTCCTGCCGGCACCCGCCAAGACGAGTGCGACCATCGGCATGGGCATGACCGAGAAGCAGGGCGGCACCGACGTGCGCGCCAACACGACCCGGGCCGAGGCCACCGATCGCGCCAGCAGCGAGCATGTACTGACCGGCCACAAATGGTTCCTCTCGGCGCCGATGTCCGATGCCTTCCTGATGCTGGCGCAGGCCGAAGGCGGGCCGACGTGCTTCCTGGTGCCCCGGTTCCTGCCTGACGGAACGGCCAACGGACTGCGACTGCAGAGGCTGAAGGACAAGCTCGGGAATCGCTCCAACGCCTCCGCCGAGGTTGAGCTGGCGCGCGCGCACGCGTGGCGAGTCGGCGGGCCGGGACGTGGCGTGGCCACGATCATCGAGATGGTGACGCTGACGCGGCTCGACTGCGCCGTGTCGTCGGCGGGCCTGATGCGGCTGGCGCTCGCCAATGCCGTTCACCATGCACGGCATCGCAGCGTCTTCGGCCTTCGTCTCGTCGAGCAGCCGTTGATGGCCGAGGTGCTCGCCGACATGGCCCTCGATGTCGAGGCGGCGACGGCGCTCGTCTTTCGCCTCGCGCGGGCCTTCGATCGGGCCGACGACCCACGAGCCCGGGCATTCGCACGGCTGATGACGCCGGTCGTGAAGTACTGGGTCTGCAAGCTAGCGCCACCGCTCGTGGCGGAGGCGATGGAGTGCCTCGGCGGAAATGGCTACGTGGAAGACGGAGTGGCCGCGCGTCTCTACCGCGAGGTGCCGGTCAACTCGATCTGGGAGGGCTCGGGCAACGTCATGGCGCTCGACGTGCTGCGCGTGCTGCAGCGCGAGCCCGAGGCCGTAGCGAGCGTGCTCGACGATCTGGGCGAGGTGGCGCGGCTCGACCCGCACCTCAAGGCCGGCCTCGAGCGCGTCGAGGCGATCCTGCACGAGCCTCGCTTCCTCGACCGCCGCGCACGCCAGCTGGTCGAGACGCTGGCAGTCGTGACGGCAGGCGTGGTGCTGCGGGGCCACGCTCCGGCTGCGATCGCAGATGCGTTCATCATCAGCCGATTGTCCGGCTTGCCGCGCACGACATACGGACAGGGGATCGACTGGGCCGATGCAACGGCTATCGTTGCCCGCGCGCTGCCGGCGTGAATGGCCGGAGCGTGGCATTCGGGGCTGGATCCCTGGCGGACGCAGGGTGAAACCTCGGCCGGGCGAACCCATATGAGAGGAAGACCGCATGCCAGCGTGCTCGCGACGTATCGTTATCGCGGCACTCCTTCCAGCCTCCTGAGGTTACGGATGAAAGCTTCGATGATCTTGGCGGCCTGCGCGCTCGCAGCCTCGCTCACGACCACCGCCGATGCCCGCGAAGGCCGAACGAAGTACCGCAAGGCGCCGACGGACGGCAGCTCGCGAAGCTATTATCGCCGCTCCTCGACGGTGGATCACCGCGGCCTTTGCCAGCGCGACAACGGACGCCCGCTGGAGAGCCTGAACCTCAATCACAAGTGCGACCGCGAGGAATACTGGGAGCGCATCAGGGAGCGCGGCGGCAACGGGCGCCACTGAGGACGGCGGTCGATCCGTCTCGCCAGCGCAGGATCGCAACCAGCGCCGACCGATTGCTGGAGGTCTCGCGAGGCGGTGGACAGGTTCCGCCGCCCCGTCGACCGGTCCGCACGCCGCGCTGGCCTCCCCGGCATCCGATGACAAGCCGGCGCGAAGCCGCTATCTCCCAGCGGCCATGCTGCACATCAACGAGCTCACGTACCGCATCGAGGGCAGGCCGATCCTCGAAGGCGCGACCGTTGCGATCCCGACCGGCCACAAGGTCGGGCTCGTCGGGCGAAACGGTGCCGGCAAGTCGACGCTTCTGCGTCTCGTCACGGGAGAGATCGCGCCCGACGACGGCAGCATCACCATGGCCAGAGGCGCCCGCCTGGGGTACGTGGCTCAGGAGGCGCCAGGCGGAGAGGACAGTCTGATCGACTGGGTGCTCTCGGCGGACACCGAGCGTGCTGCCTTGATGGCCGAGGCCGAGACGGCGACCGATCCACATCGGATCGCGCTGATCCAAGAACGTCTGGTGGACATCGGAGCGCATGCCTCGCCAGCACGTGCGGCGGGAATTCTCGCCGGCCTAGGTTTCGACGAGACCGCGCAGCGGCGCGCCTGCCGCGAATACTCGGGTGGCTGGCGGATGCGGGTGGCGCTCGCTGCCGTGCTGTTTCTCGAGCCCGAGGTGCTGCTGCTCGACGAGCCGACGAACTATCTCGATCTCGAGGGCACGCTGTGGCTCGAAAGCTACCTCAGGTCCTACCCGCACACCGTCGTCATCGTCAGCCACGACCGCGACCTGCTGAATCGGTGCGTCGGCCACATTCTGCATCTCGAGCGCGGCAAGCTCACGCTCTACTCGGGCGGCTATGACGCCTTCGAGGAGGCCCGGCGCGAGAAGCAGCGGCTCGACCTCAAGCTGATGAAGCGGCAGGAGGAGGAGCGGGCGCGGCTCGAGGCGTTCATCACCCGTTTCAAGGCCAAGGCGACGAAGGCCGCCCAGGCGCAGAGCCGCGTCAAGGCGCTGGCCCGCATGCAACCGATCGCGGCGCAGGTCGAGGACCGGGTCGTGCCGTTCGCGCTGCCGGCGCCGTCGCGGCTGTTGGCGAGCCCCATCGTCAAGCTCGACGGGGTGTCGGCCGGCTATCAGGAGAGTGCCCCCGTGTTGTCGCGTCTCGACCTGTCGATCGACCAGGACGACCGCATCGCGTTGCTCGGCGCAAACGGCAACGGAAAATCGACGTTCGCGAAGCTGATCGCGGGCCGCCTGGCACCACTGACGGGCACTGTGCGGCGTCCGCCGCGGCTCGTGGTCGGCTATTTCGCACAGCACCAGCTCGACGACCTGCCGTCGGAGCAGACGCCGTTCGACCAGGTCACGAAGCTCATGCCCGATGCCACCGAGGCAGACCGGCGCACGCGACTTGGCAGCTGGGGCTTCGGCGCCGACAAGGCCGACACCAAGGCGAAGAACCTCTCGGGTGGCGAGAAGGCCAGGCTGCTGATGGCGATGACAGCGTTTCACGCGCCACATCTGCTCATTCTCGACGAGCCCACCAACCATCTCGACGTCGACAGCCGCGAGGCGCTCGTGCAGGCGCTCAATTCCTACGAGGGAGCGGTGATCCTGATCAGCCACGACCGGCACCTGATCGACGCGTCGGCGGACCGCCTGTGGCTGGTCAAGGACGGCACCGTTCGCGCCTACCAGGGCGACATGGAGAGCTATCGGGCCGATCTTCTGGCCGAGCGCGGAGGGCGGTCGCGTCCGGACGGCGAGGCGCGCGGCGGCGGCGACATGAAGGTGTCGCGTGCAGATCAACGGCGGGAGGCTGCCGAGCGACGGGCGCAGCTCGCCCCCCTCAGGAAGGCGATGCAGGTGGCCGAGAAGCGGCTCGAGACGCTCAACGCGGAGATGGCCCGCCTCGATGCGGTGCTCGCAGACACAAGTCTCTATCGGACCGACCCGGCGCGGGCACAATCTCTCGTCGTAGAGCGGGGCCAGAAGGCCAAGGCGCTGACGGCCGCCGAGGAAGCCTGGCTGATGGCGACGGAGGCATTCGAGGCTGCGGAGGCCGAGGCGGCGACCTAGTCCGTCGGCCAGCGCGGCGCAACTGCAACAGCCCACCCGAGAAGGATGCCCTTGCCCGGATTCTGCCCCATTCCAACCACGATCGGGGCGCTCATGGGGCGCGTCGCGCAAGCGTCATACGCAGAGGGCTGGCGGCTTTGCCATTGGCGAGCGTCAGGCCTGCAAGGGCCACGTATGGCGCTGCGACAAGGGCGCGTCGAAAGTTGCGGGAACGGCGCGCCCGCCTTGCTCTTCGCTGCCGGAGCCGGCTCCGCCTGCGGAAGAGCAAGGCATGGATGGGTGCGTGGTTGCGGGGCCACGCACCCACCTGTCCCGCGGCCGGCGAGAAACTGTCCGTCGGCGATCGACATGCGGATTTCGGCCGACAGATCGAAGACTGTGTTCAGCGATGGCGCTCAGTCGGCCACGAGTCGGCCCGGCGGCACCGGATAGATGCCATCGTCGCCGAGCATCCAGACGCGCCTGTCGGCTGCCTCGAGCAAGGGCTCGAACGCACTGTCGAGGATGTTCAGGCCGCCGGCGAATGTGCCAAACGCCGGCAGCACGATACGGCTGCCGTCGGCGACGAAGCAACGCCTTCGAACGATCTGCGCGCGGGTCGTGAGGCGGGCGGCCGGGTGCAAATGGCCGGCAATCTCGTGACTGCCCCTCGCCGGCTGCGGCTCGTGGCGCAGCTCCAGACCGGAGGCGCCGAGGCCGGACATGACCTCGCCGCCGAGAAAAGACGCGATTTCCGGGTCATGATTGCCCGTGATCCAGACCCATGTCCGCCCAAGCTGCAGGCGATGCACCATTTGGCGGTCAGCCTTTCTGAGGCGGGCCGCGGCTCCCCGGTCGTGAAGGCTGTCGCCAAGGGCGACGACAGTGCGCGGGGCATAGGCTTCGACCACTGAGGTCAGCCGGGCCAGCGTGTCGCGCGTGTCGTAAGGCGGCAGCATCAGGCCTCGCACAGCGTGTGCCGAGCCCTTCTCGAGATGCAAGTCGGCGACGATCAACATGCGCTCGGCGGGCCACCAGAGCGCACCCGAGTGGTCTGCGACAAGGTGCTTGCCAGCCAGCCGCACCGGGCTCGTCGCAAAGGCCCTGTCGCCGCGATCGGCGCGCGCCAACGCTCCCCACATGTCATCCACTCTGCCCCTGCTCCTGCGTGGTGTCCGTGGCCTCGCGGAGCATCGCCTCGGCGGCCTCGCGCAGCAGGGACTCGCGGGCGTCACCGCCGACACCTTCGCGTCCCATCTCGACCATCAACGGCACCGCAAGCGGCGACACATGCTCGAGCGCCACGTGCCTGATCCTACCCTTTATGCGGCGCAGAAACTCAGCCAGCCGGGCAATGTCCAACAGGCCCGTTGCCGCATCCCGGTAGGCCGCCTCGAGCAGCACGTGGTGAGGGTCGTGGCGGCGCAAGACGTCATAGACGAGGCTCGCCGACACCGTGAGCTGGCGGCCCGTCTTCTCCTTGCCCGGATGCCGGCGCTCGATCAGCCCGGCGATCATGGCGCAATGGCGGAACGTGCGTCGCATGAGGCTGGTCTCTGCCAGCCACTGGTCGAGATCGTCGCCGAGCATGTCCTCCTCGAGCAGGCGCTCGAGCGAGAGACGACCGGACGCGATCAAGGCGGAGAGATCGCCAAGCCCCCACACTGCCAGCGCGTAGTCGTTGGCGAGGAACCCCAGCGGCTCGGCGCCGTCCCGGGCCAGGCGCCGCGTCAGCAGCATGCCGAGCGTCTGGTGTGCGAGCCGGCCTTCGAAAGGATAGGCGACGAGATGATGGCGCCCGCCGCGCGGAAACGTTTCGACCAGAACCTCATCGGGGCCTGGCACGATGGAGTGCTGCTCCTGAAGCGACAGCCAATGGGCGACGGGGCCAGGCAGGCGGCGCCACCGTGCGGGATCGGCCAGCATCTCGCGTACACGGCGGGCGAGATGCGTCGACAGCGGAAATCGGCCGCCGGGATAGCTCGGGACGATCGGATCGCGCGCCGTGGCTCGCGACACGAGCACCTCGTTGTCGCGAACGCCTTCGAGCCGAACCGTCTCGCCACCGAGCACGAAGGCATCGCCGGGGGATAGCTCGCCGGCGAACCACTCGTCGATCTCACCCAGGACGCGGCCACCCACTGTCGCGCGCAGCGAGGAGCCGGACTTGCCACGCCGTCCGACGAGCCGGACCTTCAGCATCGGACTCTCGACGATGGTGCCGACGTTGAGGCGATACTGCTGGGCGACGCGCGGGTGGGCGATGCGCAGGCGGCCGTCGCCGGTCGGCCTCAGGCGCGCGAAGCGCTCGTAGGTGCGCAGGGCGTAGCCACCCGTGGCGACGAGATCGACCACGCGCGCAAAATCAGCGTCGGTGATGTCGGCATAGGGGAGTGCCGTCGCGATCTCCGCACGCAGCGCTGCAGGCTCGAACGGGCCGGAGCACGCGACGCCGAGCACGTGCTGGGCGAGCACGTCGAGGCCGCCGCGGCGGTTGACGACGGCGTCCTGGGCGCCGATCTCGGCCGCCTCCAGCGCAGCGCGGCACTCGAGCACCTCGAAGCGGTTGGCCGGTACCAGGATGGCCTTCGACGGCTCGTCGAGCCGATGGTTGGAGCGACCTACGCGTTGCATCAGCCGGCTCGCCCCCTTCGGAGCACCGATATGAACGACGAGATCGACGTCGCCCCAATCGATGCCGAGGTCCAGGGTCGACGTCGCGACGACGGCCCGCAGCCTGCCGGCCGCCATCGCCGCCTCGACCTTGCGGCGCTGGGCAACGTCGAGTGAGCCGTGATGCAGGGCGATCGGCAGGCTCTCCTCGTTGGCGCGCCACAGCTCGTGGAACATGAGCTCGGCCTGCAGCCGCGTGTTGACGAAGACGATGGTCAGGCGATGACCGGCGATAGCCGCCAGCACCTCGGGCACCGCGTAGCGGGCGGTGTGGCTGGCCCAGGGCAATGGATCCTCGGTCTCGAGGATCGTGACCTCGGGAGTGGCGCCGCCCTGAAGCACGATCGCATCGGCGAGCGCAATGGCCTCATTGCCCGCGACCTGCGGCTCGATCCAGGCACGCAGCTCGGTGGGGCGCGCAACCGTGGCCGACAAGCCAGTGACGACGAGACCCGGTGCGAGCCGGCGCAAGCGGGCGAGACCGAGGGACAGCAGATCGCCGCGCTTCGACGGCACCAGAGCATGGAGCTCGTCGAGTATGATGGTCTCGAGATCGGCAAACAGATAGGACGCGTCCTCGCCGGAAATCAGAAGCGCGACCTGCTCCGGCGTGGTGAGCAGGATCTCCGGCGGCCGGAGCCGCTGACGTGACCGTTTCGATTGCGGCGTGTCGCCCGTACGCGTTTCGATGCGAACGGGCAGCCTCATCTCCTCGACCGGCGTCGTCAGGTTGCGCGCGACGTCGACAGCCAGCGCCTTCAGCGGTGAGATGTAGAGGGTGCGCAGCCCCGCGCCCTTGTTCTCGGCGCCGGCCGGTCGCCGGCTCGCGGCGACGAGACTCGGGAGGAACCCGGCGAGGGTCTTGCCGGCGCCCGTCGGGGCAATCAGCAGCGTCGAGCGTCTGATCTCCGCCTGTGCCAGGAGGGCGAGCTGGTGCGATCGAGGGGTCCAGCCGCGGCGGGCGAACCAGACATGGAACAGCTCGGGCAAATGTGGGGGAGGCATGGCGGGGGGGATATCGGCCGCACCAGACGTGGCGATGGCCGACAGACGCGAACGCTCGACCCCGGAATTGGTCCGGCGGATCTGCGCAAGCTTGGATGGGGATGGCTGGTCCGGCATCTCGTGGTCGGCTCGCGGCGTGCCGTATCGCATCGCCAACCCATCCATGCTATCCCGTCGCGAGACGACGAGCGAGGCCAACGGCGAGCGTCCGGTCGGCACCGGCGACGCATCGAGACGGAGGACGATAACGACATGGACAGGGACAGGCTCTTCGGCGGCAACCCGCTGGGCGTCATCCTGCGCCTCGTCGTCATCTCGATCATCGTCGGCATCGTCATGTCGGCGCTCGGCATCCATCCGCAGAACATCCTCTTCCACATCCGGTTGCTCATTCAGCGGATATCGAGCCTCGGCTTCGGCATCTTCGAGAGCGCCTTCGCCTACTTCCTGCTCGGGGCGGCCGTGGTGATCCCGGTATGGGTGATCGTGCGCCTGATCGGGGCCGTGAGCGGGCGCAGCGACAACCGCGGCTGATGAGCGACGGCGGCCATGGAGGTGGTGTCACCGACCCGGCCCCGGCCGCTGCCGACAGACGGGGGCAGGCCGATCGGGACGCGGTGCCACGGGTCGCGATCGGCCATCGTGACGTGCTCGCCCTCGCGCTGCCGATCACGCTCTCCAATGCCACGGTGCCGCTGATCGGCTTCGTCGACACGGCGGTCGTCGGCCAGCTTGGCGCAGCGCACCTGATGGGTGCCGCCGCGATCGGTGCCGTCATCTTCAACATGCTCTACTGGACGTTCTCGTTCCTGCGCATGGGCACGACGGGGCTGACGGCGCAGGCGCTCGGCGCAGACGAGCCGCGCGAGATCGCCGGACATCTGCTTCGGGCGCTGCTCGTCGCGGTGGGATGCGGAGGGGCTCTGGTGCTGCTGCAGGTGCCGGTGCGGTCCGTCGCGTTCTGGCTGACGGGCGGCTCGGCGGAGGTCCTGGCAGCCGCCACCACCTATTTCGACACCCGGATCTGGGCAGCGCCGGCCGGGCTCGTCAATTTCGCGCTGCTCGGCTGGCTGATCGGGCTCGGTCGCGCTGGCATGGCGTTCGCGCTGCAGCTGTTCCTCAACGTGCTCAACATCGCGTTGGCGCTGGTGCTCGGATTATGGCTCGGCGGTGGAGTCGGCGGCGTGGCGATGGCGGCGCTGATCGCCGAGAACGTGGCGGCCCTGGCCGGGCTTGTCGTGGCCGGCGGCATCGCCCGCAAGCTCGGTGCGCGCGCCCCGCTGTCCGACGCCATCGATGGTCGGAAGCTCAAGCGGTCGCTGGCGATCAACGGCGACCTCGTCGTGCGCTCGCTCACCGGATATGCGGCGCTCGTCGTGTTCACCTCGGAAGGCGCCAGGGCCGGCGATGTCACGCTCGCAGCCAACGCCCTGCTCTACTCGATCATGGCCATCGCCATCTACCTGATCGACGGATTTGCGTTCGCGGCCGAGGCCCTGGTCGGCCGGGCCGTCGGCGCTCGCGACAAGGCCGGCTTCGACCGCGCCGTCAGGCTCTCGACGCTGTGGGCCCTGCTGTTCGCGGGTCTCTGTGGTGCGGTCATCTGGTGGGCCGGGCCTGCCATCATTGCCTTGAGCGCGAAGAGCCCGGCGGTCCAGGCTGCCGCGATCGGCTTTCTGCCGTGGGTGGCAATCTCACCATTGGCAGGGGTCTGGTGCTTCCAGCTCGACGGCATCTTCACCGGCGCCACCCGCACCCGCGACATGCGCAACACGATGGTGTTGAGCATCGGGTTGTTTCTTGCCGCATTCTCGGTGCTCGGGGCTGCCTTCGGCAATCACGGCCTCTGGGGCAGCTATATGGTGCTGTTCCTGGCGCGAGCCGTCACTCTCGGCTCGCGGATGCCTGCGTTGGTGCGGGCGACATTCGGTTGACGGCCAATGGCTGACGGCTGCGTGCTGCCTTCAGGCATCGGTGGCGATGTCGCCCGCCTCGCCCATGCGGCGCATGCGATCCATCGCGCCCTGGAGGATGATGGTTGCGGCCAGCTTGTCGATCACCTCGGCGCGGCGGCGCCGGCTGGTATCGGCCTCGATCAGCATGCGCTCGGCCTCCGCGGTCGAGAGGCGCTCATCCCACAGCAGGAGCGGGGCCGGGGTAAGAGCCGCGAGATTGCGCGCGAAGGCCCGTGACGCCTGAGCCCTCGGCCCCTCGGTGCCGTCGAGGTTGATCGGCAAACCGATGACATATCCGCCGACCTTGTGCTCCTCGGCGATGGCCAAGAGCCGGGCGGCGTCGACCTTGAACTTCGTGCGCCGGATCGTCTCCAGCGCCGAAGCGATCATGCGGCTGACGTCCGACAGCGCTAGCCCGAGTGTCTTGGTCCCTACATCGATGCCGATCAGGCGGGCTGCCGGCGGCAATGCGGCCTTGAATGCATCGATGGGCACCGCTCCGCGGACCCGCTCCCGGCCCAGGAGCGTTCTATCGGCCGTCGGCGGTTTGTCGTCGTTCATCGGTCCCTTATAGTGCGGCCGGGTTCAGCCTTCCACTTTCCACCACTGGAGACGCCGCATGAAGATCACCTGGCTCGGTCATTCCTGCTTCCGTATCGAAACAGGCGCGAGCGTGATCCTGATCGACCCCTTCCTGAAGGGCAACCCGACCTTCGAGAAGTCCGGACTAGCGTTCGAGGCGGTGACCAGAGGTGTCACGCACGTCGCGATCACGCATGGCCACGACGACCACATCGGGAGTGCTGGCGAAATCTGCAAGGCGACCGGGGCGCCGCTGTTTGCGACCTACGAGCTGGCGCTGCATGTCAAGGGCATGGGGGCCGAGACCATCCAGCCGATGAACACGGGCGGCACCGTCGCCGACAAGGACTTCGAGCTCACGCTCGTCAATGCATTGCATTCGTCGTCCTCGAACGGTGTTTATCTCGGCAATCCAAACGGCATCGTGCTGAAGACCAGGGATGGTCCTGTCGTTTACCATATGGGCGACACCGATGTGTTCAGCGGCATGGAGCTGATTGCCGAGCTGCACAAGCCGGACGTGGGCATCGTGCCGATCGGGGACCGCTTCACGATGGGCGCCAGGACGGCCGCGTTCGCGTGCAAAAAATTCTTCAAATTCAAGAAGATAATTCCCTGTCACTATGGGACTTTCGCGGGCATGCTCGACCCCGATGCCTCCAGGTTCCAGGCCGAGATGGTCGACCAGAGTGTTGTCGTTCCGAAGGTCGGCGAGGCAGTAACCGTCTGATCGCAAAAAAATAGTCGCCATGGTGCCGGGGCGCCAATCCTCGCACTGAGGCCTGGGCGTTATAGTCGCGGCAGGCTCAGCGTCGGAGTTGCACCATGCAGGACAAGGCTGGAACGGACGGCGATGGGCAACGCGGTCCCGCGGCCTTGGCGTCCACCTCCGCGAGGCCGCTTGAAGAGTCCCAGCCGGCCTCGGCCGTGGGGATAGGCGGTGTGCTGGCGCTGTTTACGGCGACGACGTTCCTGTCTGCTCTGCTGCTGTTCTCCGTGCAGCCGATGTTCGCCAAGATGGTGCTGCCGATTCTCGGCGGCTCGCCGTCAGTGTGGGCGGTCGCCATGCTGTTCTTCCAGGCGGCGCTGCTTGCGGGCTACTGCTATGCTCACCTTCTGATCAGCACGTTGCGTCCGTGGATCGGCGGCCTCATCCACATCGCTGTGTGTGCGGCGGCTGCGGCAGCACTTCCGATCGGCGTTCCGCAAAGCCTCGGCGAGCCGCCGCCCGGCGACCCAGTGGCGTGGCAGTTGATGCTGTTCGCCGTCGGTGTCGGCATGCCGTTCTTCGCGGTATCGGCGAATGCGCCGCTGCTTCAGGCGTGGTTCGCAGCATCAGGGCATCCGCACGGGAACGACCCCTATTTTCTCTATGGGGCGAGCAATCTCGGCAGCCTGCTGGCGCTGCTCGCCTATCCGCTGGTGCTCGAGCCGGCCTTCGGGGTGGGGGCGCTGGCGCGATTCTGGGCAGCCGGGTTCATCGCTCTGATCGCGTTGATCGTTCTGTCGCTCTTCGCGGTGCGGCGGGCCGACACCGCGCGGGCTGGCAACTTCCGCTCCGTCAGTGCGGCGGCTCCGGCAGCGACCGCTTCGGTCCAGGAGGCCGCGCCGCCGGGGTGGGCGCGACGCCTCGGCTGGGTCGGACTGGCGTTCGTGCCATCCGCCCTCCTGACGGCGTTCACCAATCACATCACCATGGACGTGGCGTCGGCTCCGCTACTGTGGGTGCTGCCGCTGGCGCTCTACCTGCTGACCTTCGTGCTCGTCTTTCGCGACCGGCCGATCGCCCTCGTTCCATCGCTGGTCCTCGTGATGCTGGTGGGGGGAGCCTGCTGGTCGTTCTTCTCGGAGCGACTGCTGGGTGCGGAAAGCAGCCGCTTCGGAATGATTGCCGAAGGAATGTTCCTCGCTCTCGTGTTCCTCGTGGCGCAGCGATGGGTGCTCAAGGCGTCCTCGATGGATGGTCTGCGGGCCGTGCACATCGCGACGCTGGTTCTTGCGCTGCTGGCACTGGCGCAGACCGAGCACGAAGGCTGGTTCATCACCGCGTCGACCGGTGTGGCGGTGTTTTTCGCCTCGACGATGGTGGCGCATCGAACCTTGTACGAGACCAGACCGTCGGCAAGCCGGTTGACGGAGTTCTATCTGCTGATGTCGCTCGGCGGCGTGCTCGGCGGCGTCTTTGCAGCCCTGATCGCGCCACGGGTCTTCTCGCAGATCTATGAGTACCCCATCCTGCTCGCGCTGACCGTGGCCTGCCGCCCGGGAGCTCTCTCGCTGCGCTTTGGTCGAGCGCAGATGGACAGCCTTCTCGTCCTCTGGCTGATCGTCGCCGC
>JANRJI010000145.1:0-83164 GCA_033764055.1 Hyphomicrobiaceae bacterium | reverse complement strand
CCGAAGCCCTTGTAGTCGGCCATGGCCAGGGCCTTGTCGAGGCAGGCGGCGTAGTCGCCAGCGTCGTAGGTCATGATCACCGGCGTCGCATAGGGGAACGCCTGGATGAAGTTCTGGCGGCGGAACTCGGCGGGGTCGCGGCCGGTCTCACGGGCGGCGACCTCGACCAGACGCTCGACGACGAACGTGGCCTCGGGGCGACCGGCACCGCGGTAGGCGTCGACCGGTGTGGTGTTGGTGTAGACGCCGTCGACCTCGCAGTAGATGGCGGGGATCTGGTACTGACCGGACAGGAGCGGAGCGTAGAGATAGGTCGGCACAGAGGAAGCGAACGTCGAGAGATAGGCGCCGAGGTTGGCCTTCGTGCTGGCGCGCAAGGCGAGGATCTTGCCGTTGGCGTCGACGGCGAGCTCTGCCTTCGTCAGGTGATCGCGGCCGTGCGCGTCCGAGTAGAAGGCTTCCGAGCGGTCTGCCGTCCACTTGACGGGCCGGCCGACCTTCTTGGCGGCCCAGACGCAGACCGTCTCCTCGGCGTAGATGAAGATCTTGGAGCCGAAGCCGCCGCCGACATCGGGGGCGATCACGCGCAGCTTGTGCTCGGGCGCGATGCCGATGAAGGCCGACAGCACGAGGCGGGCGACGTGTGGGTTCTGGCTCGTCGTGTGAAGCGTGAAGGATTCGGTTCCCGTATCGTAGTCGCCAATGGCCGCGCGCGGCTCCATGGCGTTGGGCACCAACCGGTTATTGACGATCTCGAGCCTGGTGACATGCTTGGCCTGGGCGAAAGCGGCATCGACAGCGGCCTTGTCGCCGAGGTGCCACTGGTAGACCGTGTTGTTGGGGGCCTCCGCATGGATCTGAGGCTGGCCGGCCGCCTGGGTCTTGGCCAGATCGACGGCGGCGGGGAGCACGTCGTAGTCGACGGCCACCTTTTCGGCAGCGTCCTTGGCCCCGGCCAGCGTCTCGGCAATGACCACGGCCACATGGTCGCCGACGTATCGGACCTTGCCCTGCGCGAGCGCCGGGTGTGGCCCGGCCTTCATCGGAGAGCCATCCTTCGAGTGGATCATCCAGCCGCAGATGAGGCTGCCGATCTTGTCGGCCGCGAGATCGGAACCGGTGAAGACGGCGAGCACGCCGGGAGATGCGAGGGCCTCGGCCGTGTCGATCGACTTGATGGTGGCGTGGGCGTGCGGGGAGCGCACGAACACGGCATAGCTCTGTCCCGGCCGATTGATGTCGTCGACGTACTGGCCCTTGCCGGTGATGAAGCGGAGATCTTCCTTGCGCTTGACGGATGCGCCGATGCCCTGGTCAGTCATGGGTGTCTCCCGATGTCCCGGTTCTTACTCGGCGGCCTGCTTGGCGCCGGCCATCGCGGTCGCGCCGGTGGCGATGGCTTTGACGATGTTGTGATAGCCCGTACAGCGGCAAATGTTGCCCTCGAGCTCCTCGCGAATGGTGTGCTCGTCGAGGCCCGAGCCCTTCCTGTTCACGATGTCGATGCCGGCCATGATCATGCCGGGCGTGCAAAAGCCGCACTGCAACGCGTGATGCTCGCGGAACGCTGCCTGCATCGGGTGCAGGTTGCCGCCGGAGGAGATGCCTTCGATCGTGGTCACCTTGGCGCCATTGCATGAGACGGCAAGCGTGGTGCACGACTTGATGGCGCGGCCGTCGACGTGAACGACGCAGGCCCCGCACTGGCTCGTGTCGCAGCCGACGTGCGTGCCGGTCAGGCGCATGTCGTTGCGAATGAAGTCGACGAGGAGCGTTCGCGGATCGATGTCGGCCGTGACGGTGCGGCCATTGATAGTGAGCGTGACGGACGTCATCAGTTTGCCTCCCCAGTGAGCGGCGGAAAGCCGGGCAGTGCCGATGGCACCATAGCTCAATCTGGCATCAGGCGGCGGACGGCTCAACGCGTTTTGCGTTGTGCCTTCGGATGCCCACACGGCACCCGGCAAAAAAAGACCAGCCCCGGATCACCGGGGCTGGCGGATTTGTGGCCGGCATCGGGTCGCACGCCCTGCCGGCTGAGCTCACTCAGTGCCCTATTGGGGGCACGAGCGGTTTGACACGCCGGAAGAGGAGCTTCCACCATTGAAGCTCGAGCCCGATGGTCCGCCGGGCTCCTTGCTCACTTGCGATACGGACTGGCAGAACTCGTGGATGACGGCGTGTCTGCATGGACCACTCCATCGTCGTTGAGACCTGTCCCGGACTGCTCCCGCGATGCGCGACGCCCGCACGAGGCCGTGGAGGCTGCGCGTCGGCGCGATACGAGGAGGCAGACGAGATATGGCCAGATCAGGATGGATACGGCTCTGTTCCGGATGGGCCCGCGACCCACGCATGGCGCTTCGGCGGTCCATCCATTCCGCCTCGGTGCATGTCTCGGCCGGCTGGCCTGGTGCGAGCATCGTCACCCGGATCTCACGGAGCCGTAGCTCCGCGCTTCGACGCGGACTGGGAGCGGAGCAGGGAGCCGATAGGTCCTGAGCTCAGCGGCGGCCTTTAAGCGACCGATGCATCGAGAATAGTCGATTCGAATGACGTCTCGTTGATGCTTCAACCGGCAGCAATCGCCCGAATGGCTGGCAGCTCCCTGACGTCTGCCGCGCATGCGGGTCGAGCGCATTCCGAGGGAACATATACCGAGGGGCAAACTTAAACCGAGGGAGTTGCCCCGGCAGCGAAAGGCGATACGCTGAGCCCCCTCATCGAAAATATCTGGAAGTTTTTGTGCCGCCATGCTCGCGGCGGCATCACTGTGGGCCGCGACGCCCGCCGGTTCCGCCCTAGGCTCCCCTCGCCGATTTCACCTCGATCAGCTTCACGGGGGACACGAAAGTTCTTGTCGGCATCCCGAGCGGCTCGCGCAAACGGCGCGAGCCGTCGTCTCGCAACGAAGGCGCCGGGGGGCCTGCTCACCACTCCATCGGGCGGCTCGAGGCATGGTCGAAGGCCGCGTGCGACCATACGCCGAGGAGCAGTACGACCGCGTAGATGCTCTGCAGCGGTGCGAGCAGCGCCAGCGACAGCCTCTCGCCGTGAGAGCGGATGAACATGGCAGCGATACCGGCCTGGATGGACCAGACCATCAGCCAGAGCGGCAGCATGCTCTGCAGTTCTCCGGCGACGAAAGTGGTCACCATCGTGCCGAGGAGGAGAAGGCCGGCGAGCGGGATCAGATAGAGGTCGCAGATCGTCGTCAGGGTCATCCACCGGCGGACCGACGGATTGCGGCAGAGCCGGGCCCAGCCTTCGCCATGATAGCGCGAGGCCACCTGCATCGAGCCCCGCAGCCAGCGGTATCTCTGGCCGAGAAGCGCCTGGATCGTATCCGGCGCCTGAGTCAGCGACCTGGCTCGAGGCTCGTAGACGACCTTGCCATTGCGGACGCAGAGCATCACGGAGAGCTCGAAGTCCTCGGCGAAGGTATGCGGCGAGAACGGCCCGTTGCCCCGCGAGGAGCCACCCTCACCCGCGCCGGCGAAAAAGGCGCGGGACACCTCGTCGAGGCTGCTGCGGCGGAACAACCCGATGGGGCCGGGGACGATCAACACGCAGCCGTTCTGGCCCTGCGAGGTGCGCGTGCTGCCGTTGGCGACAACGTACTCGAGTGCCTGGAGCCGCGTCACGAGGTTGTGCTGGTTGCGGATCTGGACCTGCCCGCTGACGGCTGCAACCTCGGGATCTGAGAAGTGCGGCACCATGTGCCTGAGCGAATCCCGCTCGATGATGCTGTCAGCGTCGACGCAGAGAACGAGCTCGCCGGTGGAGCGCGCAATGCCTTCGTTCAGCGCCTTCCACTTGCCCGAATTGGGCTGAGAGATGACCTCGACCTTCACATCTCCGGCAGCGTCTGCGATGCGGCGCGATTTGACGAGCGTGTCGTCGGTCGAGCCGTCGTCGACGACGATCACCTCGAGGCGGGGATAGTCGAGGGCGAGGACGGACCGCAACGTGTCCTCGATGGCGGAGCCCTCATTGTAGGCAGGCACGACCACCGAAACGAGCGGCATCGGCGTGTTCCCGGACACGGGCCGCGGAGGAACATCGAAGAGCTTGGAGAACGAGAGGCAGGCAATGACCAGCTCTCTCGTCAGAATCATGATCACGAGGCTCGCGCCGACCAGCGAGGCCAGCACGAGCGTGTCGCTGCCGATCAGGGCCGTCGGAGCGTCCAGTGTCGCGCAATAGATGGCCATCCCCGCGACGAGCATGCAGAACATGCCGATCACGGCTGCGAGCAGGATGGGATAGACGAGCCGGTCGCTCCAATTCTCCCGCTCCAGCGGAGCGCGGACATCACGTGTCACCGTCTGGGTCATGGCAATGGGCTCCTTGGCGGCTGTGGCGAGCATGGCCCTACAGCTCGATCGGATCGCGGCTCGTGTCGCCGCCCTGGGACTTGGGGGCGCGGACAGGCTGGGGAGCGGGGCGCTTGGTGTCGACTGCGACCGGAACCGCCGCGAAAGGAGCGCGAACGATGCTCGCGATCTTGGCGAGGACCACCGACTGAATAGGCGGCGTCCACCTGAGATAGCCACGGGGCGCAGAGCCCTTGAGAGCCATGCGGACGACCATGTCCTCGGGCATCTCGATGGCGAAGACGGCCGTTACGCGCGATGTGTCGAGGCCGGTATCGTCGACGCGCGCGAGGCGCGCCGGAGCGAGGCGGCGGGCGCTCGAGTCGTCGAGGAGGGCGTCGAGCTTGCGGCCGTCGGCGGCATCACGCTCGAGCGCGGGCAACTCGTCGCGGGACACGTCGATACGCATCAGGAAGCCCTCGTCGGAGGCGACGATCATCAGCGGCAGCGCGCCGGACAGCGTCGAGGATGCCGCGTTGCGGTAGAGGACCCGGCCGCTGATCGGCGATTTGACCTCGGTTTGGGCGAGGAGCGCGCCGATCTCGGAGTCCAGCTCATCGATGCGGGCGTTGGCGGCGGCAATCTCCCGGTCACGGCGCAGGATTGCTGCCTGCTCGTTGCGGGCGACCGTCGGGCGCAGCTGCAGCAAGGTCTTGCTGACCTCGGCCTTGCGGGCCGTCGCGGCGGCCGCCTCCGTGTCCAGTCTGCCGAGCTGGGCCGCGAGGAGCTCGCGTGTCAGGCGGTGGCTGGCGTCCAGGGTGGCGATGGCGTCATGGGTCGAGCGCAAGGCCTCGAGCGTCGTGTTTGTCCGGTGTCCGGCGACCGTAGTTGCCGTCTCGAGGCGCTCGAGCTGGGTGACGGTGGCGTAGCCCTTCTCGCTCAGGATGCGCATGCGAGCCAGAGCCCGCGAGGCCGCCTCCTGCTCGGCCTTCTCCGAGGCGAGCGACTGCTCCAGCGCCGGTAGCCTGGCCGTCAGCTCGGCGCGCGAGCGCTGCCAAGAGGCGTCGCCGGTGAGCAGCTGCTGGCGAGCGACAAAGGCAGTGCGCTCGATCTCGACCAGCTTCTGGTCGGCCTGGGCTAGCCTCTGCTCCTCGGACTGGATCTTCAATTGCAGCTCCTGGCTCAACGGGGCGAAGCCACTCTGGAGAGCGTCGCGCGTCGCGATCAGAGCCTGGCGGCGCGCACGCAGACCGGCCATCCGGAATTCGATGGTGTCGGAGGCGAAGCCGGCCACGATGTCGCCCTTGGCGACAGTCGCGCCGCTGGACAGGAAGGAGACCGTCGCGTCAGGCCGTGCTGGAACCGTGAACAGGCCACCGGTCTCGATGACGCCGCCACGCTCGCGGCCGGCAAAGCTCAGAACGGTCGCAATGACCAAGATCGGAAGAAGCAGGCCGCCGGCGACACCGAACAGGTGGCGCAGCGAGCGCGCGAGGGTCAACGAGCGGGACGCCGGTCCCATAGCCGGGCCCTGGGCTGCCGCGGCGGCCAGGCGGCGGGACTTGAGACTGGCGTGACCGTAAAGGAAGCAGAAAACGATGTAAGCAATCAGAGCGCAGGCAATCGCGCTCTGTGCCATGGGACCAGTGGACATGTAACTTCTCCTGCGCGAATCTATTCACAACCTTAAGCTGTGTCTCGGGCAGGTTACGTTCGAATTCCTGATAATCCTCTAAGCTGATCACTCAGCTGGAAAAATTCAATATTGCCAGCGAGGGCTGCTGCGGGGGCAACTCCTTCGGGCAGGCCGTGGCTAGATCTGGGAGTAGCCGGAGCCCTTGCTGGTAACGCCGCGGCCGGTGGGCTTGTCGATCAGGCCGTACTCGCCCAGGATCTGCTGGCTGTACGTGACACGACCGTTGACCTTCTCGGCCGGCTCGCTCGCCAGCAGCAGTGCGGCGCGGGCCATGTAAGCCGGCGGCTCGGAGTTCGGGTCGTCGATCGCCTTGACCAGCTTGTGGTAGACCGTGCCCGGTGTCGCAACGACGACGGACGGGGAGACCGCCGTAACCGCGATCCCGTGCGTGTGCACCTCCTGCGCCAACCCTTGCGTGAAGCGCTCGAGCGCAGCCTTGGTCGCACCGTACATGGTGCCGCCGCCAACCGGACGGGCCCCCTCGAAGGGCGCTCGGCCCGGGCCGATCGCGGAGCCAGAGGAGATGTTGACGATCGCGCCCCGGCCGAGACCGATCATGCCGGGCAGCACGAGGCGCGACAGGTTGAACGGCGCGTGTACGTTGACCTCGAAGGCTTTCGCCCAGTGCTTCGGATTGTAGTCGACGATGTTGCGGTAGTAGGTGAGCGCCGCGTTGTTGACGAGGATGTCGGGCGTGCCGAACGCGGTCCCTGCGGCCTGCACGAGCCGCTCGCATTCGGTGATGCTGGAGACGTCGGCGGCGACCGCGACTGCCCTGCCGCCCGCCCTGGTGATCTGGGCCACCGTGCCCGTCAGCGAGCCGGACAGCATGCGGTGATCGCCCTCGTTCAGGGTTCGGGCCGCACAGACGACAGCGGCGCCCTCGGAGGCAAACAGCTTGGCGATCTCCTCCCCGATGCCCCGGCTGGCGCCGGTGACGATGGCAATCCGACCGACGAGCTTGCCCATGACGGCACCTCCTCCAGATGTGTGTCGTTGAGATGAGTGTAGGCGCGTGATCGAGCGCGGGAAAAGGGGGAAGGCTACGAATGGCGCCGAGCAAACGGCGCGACACAACAAAGCGCCGGCCGCTTCAGGGCGGCCGGCCATTCATCTCCGAAGGCGTGACCCGTCGCGCGGCGCATCAGACCGCGGACACCTCGTCGCCACGGGCCGACTTCTGCACGGCCCGCTGCACCTTCTCGAAGGCGCGCACCTCGATCTGTCGGATCCGCTCGCGGGAGACGCCGAACTCTGCCGAGAGGTCCTCGAGCGTCGCCGGGTCGTCCTGAAGGCGACGCGCCTCGAAGATCCGGCGCTCGCGCTCGTTGAGTGAGGTCATCGCCGTCGCGAGGTAGGCCCTGCGGCGACCGAGCTCCTCGCTCTCGGCAAGCCGCTCCTCCTGGTTCGGCGTGTCGTCGACCAGCCAATCCTGCCACTCGCCCGACTCGCCGTCGTTGCGCACGGGCGCATTGAGCGGCGCGTCGCCGGAGAGCCGGCGGTTCATGGAGATCACGTCCTCCTCAGGCACGCCGAGCTTGGTCGCGATCTGCTTGACCTGGTCGGGGCGCAGATCGCCCTCCTCCAGCGCCTGGATCTGGCCCTTCACGCGCCGCAGATTGAAGAAAAGCTTCTTCTGGGCCGCGGTCGTTCCCATTTTGACGAGGCTCCACGAGCGCAGGATGTACTCCTGGATCGAGGCTCGGATCCACCACATGGCGTAGGTCGCGAGGCGGAAGCCCTTGTCCGGCTCGAAGCGCTTCACTGCCTGCATGAGGCCGACGTTGCCCTCTGAGATGACCTCGCCGATCGGCAGGCCGTAGCCTCGGTACCCCATCGCGATGCGCGCCACGAGCCGCAGATGGGACGTCACCAGCTTCTGCGCCGCGTCGGAATCCTGATGCTCCTGCCAGCGCTTGGCCAGCATGTATTCCTCGTTCGGCTCGAGCATGGGAAACCGGCGGATCTCCTCGAGATACCGCGCAAGGCCGCCGGAGCCGCCCGCAATCGTCGGAAGAGCTTTGGTTGCCATCTTGCACTCAGCCCCTAGGCCCCCATCTAGAGGCTGTAAGCTGCTCCCTTGAGCCACGTTCTTCCGCCACGACATGCCACGGAAGGCAGGGTTAGCTCTATACCTGCTGAACAACACTCACAAACCACGATCGCGTGCGCAGCGATCACTCAGGCTCACGGTGCGGTGAACGACTAAGTGCCGAAACCTCGAACCTCTGCAACCGCTGGCAGGGTCCTTGCCTGTCATTACGTTTCAACTGGCGCATCGGTTCAGCGGCGCACTTCAAGCCTTCGTCAACAATCAACGTTTGCGGCCGGGCAATTCCGTCGCTGGTGCCTTTCTGACGCCAGCGGGCCGCTTCCTCGGTATCGATGACGTTCGCATTGACCCCAGCAGATCGGCCAAATCCTGAGGCAGGGGGCTCTCGAACACGAGTCGCCGTCCATCGATCGGGTGCTCGATGGCCAGTATTGCGGCATGCAGGGCTTGGCGGTCAAGCCGTGCCAGGCAAGCCTGTGCGTCGGCCGGAAGACGGGATGCACTGGTACGAAAGCCCGAGGCGTAGACGGGGTCGCCCATGACCGGGTGGCCGAGGTGCGCCATGTGCACGCGAATCTGGTGAGTGCGACCTGTCTCGAGGCGCAACTCGATGAGGCTGGCCACCGGCTTGCCGTCGGCGCCGGCGAAGACCTCCAGAACCTCGTAGTGGGTTATCGCGCGACGCCCCTCGTCGCCGGAGGTCACGGCAATTCGGGTGCGATGCGTGCGGCTGCGCCCGAGGGGGGCGTCGACCATGCCGCGCCGTCGGGGCAGCACTCCCCATACGACGGCCCGGTAGCGCCGCTCGAGCCGACCGTCGGCGCCGTGCGATTGGAACTGAGAGGCAAGCCCCTGGTGGGCGGCGTCCGTCTTGGCGACGACGAGCAGCCCGCTCGTGTCCTTGTCGAGGCGGTGAACGATCCCCGGACGTCGCACGCCGCCGATGCCGGAGAGGCTGTCGCCGCAGTGCGCGATCAGAGCGTTGACGAGCGTGCCCGAGGCGTGGCCGGCGGCCGGGTGCACGACGAGACCGGCCGGCTTGTCGATGACGACGATCGCGTCGTCCTCGTAGACGATGGTCAGGGCAATGGCTTCGGCCGACGGGGTGGCCGGCTCGGGCTCGGGCACCGCGATGCGATAGGTCTCGCCCGGTTTGACCCGCCGTCCGGGGTCACTTATCGTTTCACCCTGAAGAGTTATGGCGCCGGTGCGGATCAGCGACTGGAGCCGCGACCGAGACAGGTCGACGACGAGGTCGGCAAGGGCGCGGTCGAGCCGGGCGCCCGCCTGGTCCGGCTTGACGAGGGCCTCGATCACTTGCGCAGTACCTTGGGATGGGGTCATGGCCCCGGTCTACCCGGAATGGGTGACCGAGACCATATGCTGGTCAACCGAACCTCGTGAACCGAACGTGGAGCAGCCGAGACGATGCAGAGCGAGAGGACGGGCGATGCCGCGGTGCCCGACATGTTCACGCCGTCTCAGATCCGACTTCTGAAGATCGCCGTCATCGTCATGGGTGTGATCCTCCTGGCGGGGCTGGTGGCCGTCATCGGACGCATCGTCTACCTCGTCAATTCCGGTCCCCGACCCGATGCCGCCGCGGGTCAGCTGTCCGGGCAGCTCCCGGCTGCGGTCGCCTTGCCGGCGGGCGCGAGCATCCGCCATATCGCTTTGTCGGGGAATAGGCTCGCAATCCATTACGAGGCGCCGGGCGGGTCCGGAATCCGCATCGTCGACCTCGGCGGCACCGGGTCCGGCTGGACGGTTCCGCTCGTAACGGCCCCCGCCGATGCGGCAGGTAAGCGCCCGTAGGCCCGATCGATTCCCGCCTCGCCTTGTATGAGGCGCGGGCGGCCGGTATAACGCGCCGCGCCGGGCCGGCAGTGCCGCTCCGGCGATCCTGAGCCAACCGAGGAGCCCCGAATGGCGGTCGAGCGCACATTTTCCATCATCAAGCCGGACGCCACGCGGCGCAATCTGACCGGCGCTATCAATGCCGTCATCGAGAAGGCTGGCCTGCGTATCGTCGCTCAGAAGCGCGTGCTGTGGACGCGCGCCCAGGCCGAGAAGTTCTACGAGGAGCACAAGGCGCGCCCGTTCTACGGCGAGCTGTGCACGTTCATGACCTCGGGGCCGATCGTTCTGCAGGTGCTCGAAGGCGAGGGGGCCATCGCCAAGTATCGCGAGGTCATGGGCGCGACCGACCCGGCCGAGGCCAAGGACGGGACCGTTCGCAAGCTGTTCGCCGTTTCCAAGGGCGAGAACTCGACCCACGGCTCCGATAGCCCGGCGTCTGCCGAGCGCGAGATCGCTCTGAATTTTGGGCTCCACGAGATCGTCGGCTGAAACGACCGGACGTCGCCTCGTCCTAATCCCGCAGCTCTGTGCGAGAAGCCCGGTGCCGACAAGGAGAAGGGCGGCGCTCCCCGAGAGCGCCGCCCATTTTGTCTGCCAAGCCGCGTGAAATCAGGCGATCTCGAAGCGGTCGAGGCTCATCACCTTGCTCCAGGCGGCGACGAAGTCGTCGACCATCTTCTTGCTGGAGTCGTCCTGGGCATAGACCTCAGCCAGCGCCCTGAGCTGCGAGTTCGAGCCGAGCACGAGATCGGCCCGCGTCGCCGTCCACCTCACGGCGCCCGTCTTGCGGTCGCGGCCCTCGTAGATGCCCTCCTGCGTCGACGAAGGTTGCCATTGCGTGCTCATGTCGAGCAGGTTGATGAAGAAGTCGTTCGTCAACTGGCCCGGCCGCTTGGTAAAGACGCCATGCGCGACACCGCCCGCATTGGCGCCCAGCGCGCGCATGCCGCCGATCAGGACCGTCATCTCGGGGGCCGTTAGTGTCAGGAGCTGCGCCTTGTCGAGCAGCATCTCCTCGGCCGGGGCGGAGCAGCCCTTCTTCTGGAAGTTGCGGAAGCCATCGGCGATCGGCTCCAGCACGGCGAACGAGTCGGCATCAGTCTGGGCGGCCGTAGCGTCCGTGCGTCCCGGCGAGAACGGCACCGTCACGGAGTGGCCCGCCTTTTTCGCCGCATCCTCGACGGCCGCTGAGCCGGCGAGCACGATGAGGTCGGCGAGCGAGACCTTCTTGCCGCCGCTCGCCGAGCCATTGAACTCCTTCTGGATCGCCTCGAGCTTGCCCAGCACCTTGTCGAGCTCGGCCGGCTGGTTGGCCTCCCACTGCGCCTGCGGAGCCAGCCGGATCCGCGCGCCGTTGGCGCCGCCGCGCTTGTCCGAGTTGCGGAAGGTCGAGGCCGACGCCCAAGCTGTGCGCACGAGCTCGGAGGTCGAGAGACCCGAGCCGAGCACCTTGGCCTTCAGGGCGGCGATGTCGGCGGCGACGATCAGCTTGTGGTCGACGGAGGGAACCGGATCCTGCCAGATCAGGTCCTCCTTCGGCACCTCGGGGCCAAGGTAGCGCACCTTCGGACCCATGTCGCGGTGGAGGAGCTTGAACCAGGCTCGCGCGAACGCGTCGGCGAACTGCTCCGGGCTCTTGTGGAAGCGCCGCGAGATCGGCTCGTAGATCGGATCGAAGCGCAGCGACAGGTCCGCCGTCGTCATCATCGGGCGGGCCTTCTTCGAAGGATCGTGCGCGTCCGGGATCATGTGCTCCGGCTTGCAGTCCTTCGGATGCCACTGCCAAGCGCCGGCCGGGCTCTTCACGCACTCCCACTCGTAGCCGAAGAGCATGTCGAAGTAGCCGTTGTCCCATTTGGTGGGATTTGGCTTCCACGCGCCTTCGATGCCGGAGGTCGTGGTGTGCAAACCCTTGCCGGTTCCGAACCTGTTGATCCAGCCGAGGCCCATGGTCTCGATCGGAGCGGCCTCCGGCTCCGGCCCGACGAGGGCGGCGTCACCGGCGCCGTGCGCCTTGCCGAAAGTGTGGCCGCCTGCGACGAGCGCCACGGTCTCCTCGTCGTTCATGGCCATGCGTGCGAAGGTCTCGCGCACGTCGCGGCCCGAAGCGACCGGGTCCGGATTGCCGTTCGGGCCTTCCGGATTGACGTAGATGAGACCCATCTGCACGGCGGCGAGCGGGTTGGCGAGCTGGCGCTCGCCGCTGTAGCGCTCGTCGCCGAGCCACTTCTTCTCGACGCCCCAGTTGATGTCATCCTGCGGCTCCCACGTGTCGGCACGACCGCCGCCGAAGCCGAAGGTCTTGCCGCCCATCGACTCGATGGCGACGTTGCCTGCGAGCAGCATCAGGTCGGCCCAGGAGATCCTGTTGCCGTACTTCTTCTTGATCGGCCACAACAGGCGGCGCGCCTTGTCGAGGTTGCCATTGTCGGGCCAGCTGTTGAGCGGCGCGAAGCGCTGGCCACCCGTGGAGCCGCCGCCGCGGCCGTCGCTGATGCGGTAGGTGCCGGCGCTGTGCCAAGCCATACGAATGAACAGACCGCCGTAATGGCCCCAGTCGGCAGGCCACCAGTCCTGCGAGTCCGTCATCAGCGCTGTGAGATCCTTCTTCAACGCCGCGTAGTCGAGCTTCTTGAACTCGGCTGCATAGTCGAAGCCCTCGCCCATAGGGTCCGACTTCGCCGAATGCTGATGCAGGATGCTGAGGTCGAGCTGGTTCGGCCACCAGTCCCGGTTCGACGTTCCCTTCCTGGGCTTGTTCGGCTCACCGCCATGCATTACGGGGCACTTGCCTTCGCTCGCCATGTTCACTCCGCTCGCTTTCCGCTTCGCTCCCCGTCAACGGACAGGGAGCCTCAACCTTGAAAAGTACATCCGGCGCCATGGCCGGCTCGATGATCAAGCTCAAGTCACATGGGATGTCATGATCGCCGGGCTGCCTCGACGTCGCGAAGCAGCAGTTGGACGGTCGGGAAGGTGAATGAGCCGGTCCCGGGCCCTTCTCCGTCCTCCCTCCCGTCGCGCGAATGGTAACCGGAGGGCAGCCGCGCGTGCAAGGTCGTGGAGGCGTGGCGTTTTGCGGCCCTGTCGCCCGCGCGACGGCACGACCGGCCTACATGTGGATCGCTCTGCTCTCGACGGCGAGCGCGGCCTCCTTGAGGACCTCGGCGAGCGTCGGGTGGGCGTGGCAAGTGCGGGCGAGATCCTCGGACGATCCGCCGAACTCCATCAGGATCGCGGCCTCCGCGATCAGCTCGCCAGCTTGCGGACCGACGATGTGGACGCCGAGCACGCGGTCGGTCGCGGCATCGGCCAGCACCTTGGCGTAACCCTCCGTCGAGCGGTTCACCTTGGCGCGACCGTTGGCCAAGAAAGGGAACTTGCCAACCTTGTAGGCGGTGCCGGCTGCCTTCAGCTCCTCCTCGGTCTTGCCCACCGAGGCGACCTCGGGTGCGGTGTACACCACGCCCGGGATGACGCCGTAGTTCACGTGCCCGGCCTGCCCGGCGAGGATCTCGGCGAGGGCCAGGCCCTCGTCCTCGGCCTTGTGGGCGAGCATCGGGCCCGCGATGACGTCGCCAATGGCATAAATGCCGGGAACGCTCGTCGCATAGTGCTTGTCCACGCTCACACGCTTCCTGTCGTCAAGCTTGACGCCGATCTCGGCTAGGCCGAGGCCATCGGTATAGGGAATGCGGCCGATGGCAACCAGAACCACGTCGGCGAAGACCGTATCTCCTGCCCCGCCGGCGGCCGGCTCGACCGTCACGCTGCATCCGGATGGATCCCTGGTGAGGCCGGTCACCTTCGTGGCGAGGCGGAACTTGAAGCCCTGCTTCTCGAGCATGCGCTGGAATTGCCTGGCGACGTCGCCGTCCATGCCAGGGAGGATGCGGTCGAGATACTCGACCACCGTCACCTCCGCGCCGAGCCGGCGCCAGACGGAGCCCAACTCTAGGCCGATGACGCCGGCGCCGACAACGAGCAGCTTGCCGGGAACTTTCGGCAACGTCAGTGCACCCGTGGAGGAGACGACCTGTCTCTCGTCGATCTCGACGCCCGGCAGCCGCGCCACGTCGGAGCCGGTGGCGACGACAATGGCCTTGGCCGCCAGCAGCTCCTTGCCGCCCTTGGCGAGCGCCACCTCGACGGCGCCGGGCGCGGGGATGCGGCCAAGCCCATGGAAGACATCGACCTTGTTCTTCTTGAGCAGGAAGGCGACGCCCTGGACATTGCCGGCGACGCCCTCGTCCTTGAAGGCCAGCATCCTCGCTAGATCGAGCTCGGGCCTCACGTTGATGCCCATAGCCGCGAAGCGATGCGACGCCTCCGCGAACATTTCGCTGGCGTGGAGCAGCGCTTTCGACGGAATGCAGCCGACATTGGCGCACGTGCCGCCGTGCGTCGCCCGTTTCTCGACGACGGCGACTTTCAACCCGAGCTGGGCTGCACGAATGGCACACACGTAGCCGCCTGGGCCCGTGCCGATGATGACGAGGTCGTAGGCAATGGTCATGTCGATTTCATCGTTGCTGGCGCCAGCGGCGCGTTGAAGGCCCACACGTGGCCGAACGGATCGCGCACCCGACCGTAGCGCGCGCCCCAGAACACGTCGCCGGGCGGCAGCGTAACGGTGGCGCCCGCCGCCTGCGCGCGTGCGACAATGGCGTCGACCTCGGCGGGGGTGGGCAGGTTCACGTTGATCGTCACGCTCGCTCCGCCGCGCGACGCTGGAGCGAGCACGTCGGGCTGCCACTCCGGAAACTCGTCGTGCAGCATGACCTCGCCACCAAACAACTGCAGGTTGGCATGCAGGATGCGCAAGCCGTCCTCAGCCTGCTGCAGCATGGTGCAAACGGCACCGAACGAGCGCCCGTAGAAGGCGATGGCAGCTTTCCCATCCTTGACACACACGTGCGCCTGGATGCGTGGAGGATCATCGAAGGCCATCGTCGCCCGTCCGTCACAGCTCCAGCACGAACCGCTGCGGATCCTCGAGGCACTCCTTGACGCGAACGAGGAACGTCACCGCCTCCTTGCCGTCGACGATGCGGTGGTCGTAGCTCAAGGCCAGGTACATCATCGGGCGGATGACGATCTGCCCGTTGCGCACGACGGGGCGGTCCTCGATGCGGTGCATGCCGAGAATCCCCGACTGCGGCACGTTGAGGATCGGCGTCGAGAGCATCGAGCCGTAGACACCGCCGTTCGAGATGGTGAAGGTGCCGCCCTGCATCTCCTCGATGCCGAGACGGCCGTCGCGGGCGCGCTTGCCGAAGTCCGCGATCGTTATCTCGATCTCGGCCAAGCTCATGCGGTCGGCCTCGCGGACGACCGGAACCACGAGGCCCTTGTCCGTGCCGACGGCGACGCCGACGTGGTAATAGTTCTTGTAGATGATGTCCGTGCCGTCGATCTCGGCATTGACGGCCGGAATCTCCTTCAGGGCGGTCAGACAGGCCTTCACGAAGAAGCCCATGAAGCCGAGCTTCACGCCGTGGCGCTTCTCGAAGAGGTCCTTGTACTGGTTGCGCAGCGCCATGACCGCGGACATGTCGACGTCGTTGAACGTCGTCAGCATGGCAGCCGTGCTCTGCGCCTCCTTGAGGCGGCGGGCGATGGTTTGGCGCAGGCGCGTCATGCGAACGCGCTCCTCGCGCGCGGCGTCGTTGGGTAGCGAGGGCGCGCGCATCTGGGGCATGGCCGACGGAGCGGGCGGCGCCGGCACGTATACGGCGGGAGCGTGGGCAGCGGCCTGCGCAGCAGCTGATGGACGTGCTGCAGCAGCCGCGGCGTCCTCCTTCAGCACCTGGCCGCGACGGCCGGAGCCCGCGATCGCGTCGGCTGCCAATGCCTTCTCCTCGATGATCTTGCGCGCAGCCGGCGACGGCGGCATGGCGGTCGAAGCTGCGGCAGTGGGTGCGGGAGCGGCCGGTGCTGCCGGCGCGGGCCTGGCCGTGGGAGCTGCTGTAGCGGCAGCGCCCTCCTTGATGCGACCGAGCACAGCGCCCACGGCGACCGTCGTCCCGGCATCGGCGAGGATGTCTGCGAGGACCCCCGCGACGGGAGAGGGAACCTCAACCGACACCTTGTCGGTCTCGAGCTCGACGAGTGGCTCGTCGACCTTTACGGCCTCGCCGGCCTGCTTCAGCCACTTGCCGACTGTCGCCTCGGTCACCGATTCACCGAGGGCCGGCACCTTGATCTCGATCGTCATGCTTTTGTGCTCGCGTGTGATTGCCCGGCCAGTATCAACTTTGCCCTTCCGGGTCCTAGTCCTTTGCGCCGGCCCGCCTCCCCCGGCGGACTGCGATGGTGGGCGAGCCCCCTAGGTGGCCAAGGCCTGATCGACGAGGGCACGCTGCTCGCTCGCGTGCTTCGAAGCGAGGCCCGTCGCCGTGGCGGCCGAGACGTTGCGGCCAATATAGCGTGCACGCTTCGCCTTTATGTCGATCTGCGACAGAAGCCACTCGAGGCTCGGGTCCATGTAGCTCCACGCGCCCATGTTCCGGGGCTCCTCCTGGGCCCATACGATCTCCGCATTGGCGAAGCGGGCAAGCTCCGTCTTCAGGGCCTGCACGGGAAGCGGATAGAGCTGCTCGACACGCATCAGGTAGACATCGTCGACGTTCGCCGCCTCGCGTCCCTCGAGCAGGTCATAGTAGACCTTGCCCGAGCAGAGCACGACGCGCCGGATGTGGGCGTCGGGCTTGAGGGTGACGCCTTGGCCAGGCCTCTGCTGGGCGTCGTCCCATAGCACCCGGTGGAAGGTCGTGCCCGGACCGAGCTCGTCGAGCCTCGAGACGACCCGCTTGTGGCGCAGCAGCGACTTCGGCGTCATCAGGATGAGAGGTTTCCTGAACTTGCGACGGAGCTGGCGACGCAGGATGTGGAAGTAGTTGGCGGGTGTCGTGCAATTGGCGACCTGCCAGTTGTCCTCGGCAGAGAGCTGCAGATAGCGCTCGAGGCGGGCCGACGAGTGCTCCGGACACTGGCCCTCGTAGCCGTGCGGCAGAAGGCAGACGAGGCCCGAGATGCGCAGCCATTTGCGTTCGCCGGACGACAGGAACTGGTCGAAAACCACCTGAGCGCCATTGGCGAAGTCGCCGAACTGGGCCTCCCACATGACGAGCGCGTTCGGCTCGGCGAGGGAGTAGCCATACTCGAAGCCGAGCACCGCTTCCTCCGACAGCATCGAGTTGATGACCTCGAAGCGCGCCTGGTCCGGAGAGATATACTTCAGTGGCGTGTAGCGGCGCTCGGTCTCCTGATCGTAGAGCACCGAGTGACGCTGGGAGAACGTGCCCCGCTCCACATCCTGGCCCGAAAGGCGGACGGGGAAGCCTTCTTTCATCAGAGTGCCGAACGCCAGATGCTCGGCCATGGCCCAGTCGAGCCCGTCGCCGGTATCGACCATCTCGCGGCGTCTCTCCAGAAGGCGCGAGATGGTGCGATGCGCATTGAAATCGACAGGAAGCGTGGTGATGCGGCGACCGACGTCGAGGAGCACCTCGAGCGGCACGCCGGTGTCGCCCCGGCGCGCGTCGTCCTCGGGCAGGCCGACACCGGACCAGCGCCCATCGAGCCAGTCGGCCTTGTTCGGTTTGTAGCTGTCTGCGGCCGCCATCTCGGAGTCGAGCCGCGCGCGATACTGGGCGCGCATGCCGTCCAGCTCGGCCTGTGAGACGACCGCCTCCTCGACCAGCCTGGTGCCGTAGATCTCCGAGGTCGACGGATGCGAGCGGATCTTGCGGTACATGATCGGCTGCGTGAACGAAGGCTCGTCGGATTCGTTGTGCCCGTGGCGTCGGTAGCACACCATGTCGATGACGACCGGCTTTTGGAACCGCATACGGAACTCGATGGCGATCTTGGCCACGTGCACGACCGCCTCCGGATCGTCGCCGTTGACGTGGAAGATCGGGGCCTCGACCATTTTGGCGACGTCGGTGCAATAGGGCGACGAGCGCGAGTAGCGCGGATTGGTCGTGAAGCCGATCTGGTTGTTGATCACGAAATGGATCGAGCCGCCGGTCCGGTGGCCTGTGAGACCCGAGAGACCGAGACACTCGGCCACCACGCCCTGGCCGGCGAATGCCGCATCGCCGTGGATGAGCAGCGGCAGCACGGGCTCACGCTCGCCCGGCTTGCAGCCGAGCTGGTCCTGTTTGGCGCGGACCTTGCCCAGCACGACGGGATCGACGATCTCGAGATGCGAGGGGTTCGCGGTCAGCGACAGGTGCACCTTGTTGCCGTCGAACTCGCGGTCGGAGGAGGCGCCGAGGTGGTACTTGACATCGCCCGAGCCCTCGACGTCGTCCGGCTTGAACGAGCCGCCCTTGAACTCGTTGAAAATGGCGCGGAGCGGCTTCGCCATGACGTTGGCGAGAACGTTGAGGCGGCCGCGATGGGCCATGCCAATGACGATCTCCTTCAGTCCGAGCTGGCCGCCCCGCTTGATGATCTGCTCCAGGGCAGGGACCAGACTCTCACCGCCGTCAAGGCCGAAGCGCTTGGTGCCCGTGTACTTCACATCGCAGAATTTCTCGAAGCCCTCGGCATCGATCAGCTTGTTGAGGATCGCGCGCTTGCCCTCCTTGGTGAACCGGATGTCCTTGTTCTCGCCCTCGATCCTCTCCTGCAGCCAGCGCTTCTGGGCCGGGCTCGTGATGTGCATGAACTCGACGCCGATCTGACGGCAGTAGGTGCGACGCAGGATCTTCAGGATCTGGCGCACAGTCGCCGTCTCGAGGCCCAGCACCTTGTCGATGAAAATCGGACGGTCCAGATCGGCCTCGGTGAAGCCGTAGGTCTCGGGCCGCAGCTCGGCGTGCGTTTTGCGCTCGGTGAGCCCGAGGGGATCGAGGTCGGCGACGAGGTGCCCCATGACGCGGTAGGCGCGGATCAGCATCAAGGCGCGCAGGCTGTCCTGGGTGGCGCGGAACGAGGCAACGGGCGACAGGTCGACGCCGTACGCCTGCGCGCGCCGCCCGATCTTCTCGCGGATATCGCGCTCGCTGGTGCCGAAGTTGCTTGTCAGCGCATCGACGAGCTCGCCGCGCTCGACCATCTCGTCGACCGGGCGCCCCCAGGACGGGCCATGGCCGTTGACACCCTCACCATTGCCGCCCGTGCGCTCGCGCTCCTCGTGCAGGCTCTGGAAAAACAGTCGCCATTCGTCGGTGACCGATCCCGGGTTGGCCTCGTAGCGCTCCTGCATCTCTTCGATGTAGGCCGCGTTTACGCCGTTCAGGAATGAGGTGCGCAGGAACATCTCGTTCTTCTCGTTGCGCGACATCGGCTTGTCCTTTGCTGGAGCCCGCCCGTCGGGGGAGCGGACGAAATGGACCACGAGAGTGCGCGCTGCAACGCGTCGGGAGCGCCAGCCTCGATGGGCCTGTACTTAGAGCAATTCGATGACGCGGTTAAGGTCGGAAAGCCCCAAATCGTCGCCGACACGGTCCGTTTTTCAGGCTGCGGCGCTTGCTTGTCCGGACTTGTCGTCCGGGGTGCGAGTGCGGCCATTGCATGCGGGTCAAGCGGCCGGGCGGATGGCGAGGCGTGAGCGGAACCAGACGGCGACGAAGGGGAGCACCAAGGCGGCGGCGAGATAGACGGCTCGAGGACCCCAGCGATCGACGACGGGTGCGGCAAGCGCGACGCCGAGCGCCTGCCCGAGAAACAGGGCCAAGGCGAACAAAGAGACGCCGAGACCGCGCGCATCGGGCGCCATCTGGGTGGCGCTGGTCTGAAGCGTGTTGTGCAGCATGTAGAAGCCGAGCCCGAGCGTCACCATCACGAGCGGGATCGGGGCAATCGCCGGCAGGAAAGCCACGGCGACGTAGCTGGCCGACATCAGGGCGCCGCCGCCCAGGACCAGCCCCCGCTCGGTCAGCCAGGCGAGAAGGCGACGGGCGCTCCAGGCGTAGGCGATGGCGCCGATGCCGAAGGCGGCCATGAGCGCTCCCACGAGGGCGAAGCCGATGCCGAAGCGATGATGCAGGTCGGCGCCAACGTAGGCGAAAGCCCCATAGAAGGCAAAGGCTTCGACGAAGACGGCCGCGAGCATCACGCGCACCCAGGGACGAGCCAGGATGGCGACGAAGGTGGCGGCGAGCTCTCCGATCCGGAGGCGGCGCATGGCAATCGGCGGCTGGGCGGACGGATTGAGCAGTAGCTCGAGCAGCATAGCGGCGCCGGCCAGCACGTGGCAGACGCCGACCACCACGAAAACGGCCCGCCATCCGAGCGTCTCTCCCAAGAAGCCGCCGGCGGCCTGACCGAGAACGATGCCCGAGATCTGGGCCGACAGGAACCGTGCGAGCACGGGCTGGCGGCCGGCGAATGGGACGACGTCGCCGATCCAGGCGAAGGCCAGGGGAATAGCAGCGGCAGCGAAGGCGCCAGCGACGAAGCGGGTGGCGACCAGACCGTCGAGGGTGGGGCTGGTCGCCGAGAAGGCGGTCGCGAGTCCGGCGGCGATCGAGGTCAGTGCCGCGACGCGGTATTTGCCGTAGCGATCGCCGACGGGCCCGAACAGCAGTTGCAGCAGGCCGTATCCGACCGTGAAGCCCGTGACGATGGCCGAAGCCTGGCCGATGGTGGCGGAGAAATCGAGCGCGATCTGGGGCAGGAGGGGATCGCAGACGCGTAAATTGATCGAGCTGGCGAACGCTGCTCCCGCCAACAGCACGATGGCCCGGAGGGGAACGACGGTCTCTGGCGCCTCGACGATGGCTTCCTTCACGAACGGCTCCCGATGCGATCCGTTGTCGCCAGCGCTTTTGGCTCGGTCCCGGCTCAACGCAGAGCCGGCGTATCGCGGCCCGTTCCGTCGAGCGATGGGTCCGATCGCAAGGGAGGTCAACGCGCTATTCAGCGCGTCTCAGCGCGTCGGTTCGACTTCGGGAGCCCGACCGTCGCGATCCGGGCCGCGCCGGCCAAAGGGGTCGCGTCCCGGCAGGGAAGGAACTATGATGGCGTCGACAGGATCGTCTGCTCCGCGAGGAGAAGCCGGGGGCCGCGGGAATGAAACGCACTGCCATTGCTGCCGCATTGCTCGGTGCCGTTGCCTTGCCGGCGGTCGCCGCCGATTGCACGCGGGACTACAAGGCGTTCTGGGACCGTTTCAATGCCGGTCCGGCCAAAGCGCTCACCGGTGACAGGATGTCGATCGTCAGCCGTCAGGCGCTGCGGGCTTTCGACGCGTGCACCGGCGGCAACGAGGAGGAGGCCAGGGCGATTTTCGGCCGCCTCAACCAGGCCAATGCCGCTCAGGGCGAGGTGTTCTGGCAGCAGCTCAACGCCATGTCGCCAGGCAGCCGGTGACCCGGCCGTTGGGGCGCGAGAGCTGATAATTCCTTGCGCGAGACCGACGCTTTACCTAGGCATGTCCCATTCCGCAGGCTTCGCGGCAGCAAAAGGAGCATGGCCATGCGCCTCCTGATCGCTGGCTGGCAGGGTCAGCTCGCGCGTGCCCTGGTGGAGATCGCGCCAAGCCAACCCGATATCGAGGCCCTGGCCGTGGGGCGGCCAGCTCTCGACATCTGTGAGCCGGCCTCCATCGCACGCGCGATGACGGATTTCCGACCGGACGTCATCATCAACTCGGCCGCCTACACCGCCGTCGACAAGGCCGAGAGCGAGCGCGATGCCGCATTCGCCCTGAACCGCGACGGGCCGCGCATGCTCGCAGAGGCGGCAGGACGGCGGGGCGCCGCCATCATCCACGTCTCGACCGACTACGTTTTCGACGGCAGCAAGGCCAGCCCCTACGTCGAGGATGACCCGCCGGAGCCTCTCGGAGTTTACGGCCGATCGAAGCTCGAGGGCGAGATTGCCGTACGTGCTGCCAATCCGCGCCATCTGATCGTGCGCACGGCCTGGGTGCACAGTGCGACTGGCACGAATTTCGTGCGGACGATGCTGCGGCTCGCCCGCGAGCGGCCGCGGCTGCGGGTCGTGGACGACCAGGTCGGCACCCCGACCTATGCGCCGCATCTCGCGGAAGCCATTCTGGCGTTGGCCCGTGGGATGGCGAGGGCGCCCGAAGGTGACGCCCGCTGGGGAACGTTCCATGCCGCCGGCCGGGGCGAGGTCACCTGGTGCGGGCTGGCGCGCGAGGCGCTGCGCGTGTCTGCCCGGCTCGGCGGGCCAGCGGTCGAAGTCGAGGCGATCACGACCGCCGACTATCCGACGGCGGCGCGGCGTCCGGGCAACTCCCGGCTCGACTGCAGCCGGCTCGAGCGCGTGCACGGCCTCGCCCTGCCGGATTGGCGTGAAGGCGTCGCCGACGGCGTCACGCGACTGCTGGGAGCCCCCGGCGACGGGTGATGGAGGGTTCGAATGAGCGGCAGACCGGCACGGGAGCGGCGACAACCGGGATGGCAGCTCCGCGCCGCATTCCGCCGGGTTGCGGCCTGCGGATGGGCTCCTGCCGTCCTTCTCGCCTCGGTCGTCGCCGGGTCCGTCGGTGCCGCTGCCCAAGGCGATGACGCCCGCCTGTCGCTGCCGATCGCCTGCGAGTTCGGGAAGACCTGCTTCGTTCAACAGCACGTCGACGTTCAGCCCGGCCCCGGCGCGCGCGATCACGCCTGCGGGACCGCGACTTACGAGGGTCATGCCGGCACGGACTTCCGCCTCCTCTCGGCTGCGGCGGCGCAGCGTGGCGTCGACGTTCTGGCGGCCGCCGACGGCACCGTGCTTCGCGCACGCGACGGCATGGACGATCAGTTCGCCAAAGTCGCCGGCAAGGCGACGGTCGAAGACCGCGAGTGTGGCAATGGTCTGGTGATCGACCATGGCGGCGGGCTCGAGACTCAGTATTGCCACATGCTGAAAGGCAGCCTGACCGTCAGGCCAGGGCAAAGGGTGACGCGGGGGGCACCGCTCGGGAAGGTCGGCTACTCCGGCCTCGCCGATTTCGCGCATCTGCACCTCACCGTCCGCAAAGCCGGCAAGGTCGTCGATCCGTTCACCGGAGCAGCCCCAGATGGCTCTTGCCGAGTGAACGGCTCGACAGCAGAAGCGGGGCTGTGGCGCGGCGAGGTGGCCGAGCTTCTCGCCTACAAGTCCGTGGAGATCATCCAGACTGGTTTTGCGGGCCTTCCGCCCGATCTCGACAAGCTCGAGCTTGACCACGAGGCTTTCGTGAGGCCGGGGCGCGACGGGCCGGCGCTGGTGGTTTTCGCGCGCATCATGAACCTGGCGGCTGGCGATCGTGTCCGCATTACGACCTCAGGCCCTGCCGGCTTCGGCGAGGTCTATGCCGGGCCACCGGTCGATCGAAACAAGGCCACCTATATCGCCTACTCGGGCAAGCGGCGCCGCGGCCCTGCGTGGATGCCCGGGCGCTATGACGGCACCATCGAGGTGCTGCGCGGCGACCGCGCCATCGTCACCGGCCGGGCCGAGCAGGTGATCGACTGAGGCGCGTCGCCGAGGGTTGCTCAGCGCTCCTTGCCGGAGGACGACAGCAGCTCGCCGAGCGGCGACAACAGGTAGCTGATGGCGCGACGCTGGCCGGTCTTGACCTCGGCGGTGACGGCCATGCCGGGTGTCAGCGGTATTTCCTTGCCGTCGACGACGATGGCGCGCTTCGACAGCCTGAGCGTGGCGGGGAACACCAGGTTCTGGCCGGGCGAGGCCTTGGGGAGGCCGCCACCGGCTGACTGCTGCGGGCGCGCCGCGGAGGCGGCATCCATCATGGCGGTGGCATTGCGCTCCTCCACCGCGTCCGTGGAGACCTTCACGACCTCGCCCTCGATGGTGCCGTAGCGCGTGAACGGAAACGCCTCGACCTTGACCGTTACCGCCTGACCGGGCTTGACGAAGCCGATGTCCTTGTTGGCGATCATCGCCTCGACCTCCAGCAGAGAATCCGTGGGGACGATGCTCATGATCGCCTGACCGCTCGAGACTACCTGGCCGAGCGAGGTCACATCGAGTTGTTGCACCGTGCCGGTGATGGGTGCCTTGAGCTTGGTTCGCTCGCTTCGCGACTTGGCCTTGATGATCTCCTGCTCGAGCCGTTCGCTGCGGCGCTCGGCCTCGATCATCTTCTGGGTCTGCTCGGCGATGAACTGAACGACGACCTGCTCGATGCGACGCTCGAGGCTGCTGATGGCGGCGTCGATCTCGATCAGCTGGCCTCTCTCGTTGGCATCGGTGGTGATGTAGTTCTCATACTGGAGCTCGGCATCGATGATGAGCGCGCGCGAGCCGGCACCGCGGGTCTTGATCTCCTCGCGCATGCCGACGCGCTCCTTGGCGAGATCAATCAGCTTGGAGCGGGCCTCGATGCTCCCCTGAAGTCGGCGCACTGTTGCGCGCCTCTCCGCGAGCTGGGCCCGCAGGCCTTCGATCACCGCACGAAGCTGGTCGAGCTCGGCGACGAGCATGCCCTGCTCACGCTCGCGGACCCCGCGCCCGACCAGCGGGGTGAACGCGATGGGTTGGGGCAGATACTGTTCACTCTTGGCCGATGCGACGGCTGCGGCCCGCCGCAGCTGCTCGGCCAGAACGCTCTCGTGCTCGCGGGTCAGGGCCTCGAGGTCGGCCGACGTCTCGGTCGGGTCGAGCTCGATGAGCACGTCGCCTTCCTTGACCAATCGGCCGCTCTCGACGTTGATCGCCGCGACTCTGCCGGCCTCGAGCGGTTGTACGACCTTCGTGCGCCCGCTCGGCTGAATCTTGCCCGGCGCAACGGCGTGGATGTCGAGCCAGCCGAAAACCGACCAGGTCAGTCCGGCCACGACCATCGCGCAGATCGCGAGCATCAGCGATGTCGCAACCGGGGACGGGGGCGTCTCGAGGATCTCGAGGGCTGCCGGCAGGAACTCCTGGTCGGTCGCGAAGCGAACCGGCTTCTTCGGCTCCTTAGCTGGGGCGGCCACGACGCTGGGCGGCGCCTGGTTCAGGTCGCGGATCACGCGACTGGGGGAGGTCCGCATGGAGGAGAGCGACCAGCCCTTGCCCGAGCCTGCAGCCTCCACGGCGGTAGACGCCTCAGGAGCCGGGGGCGCCGCGGCCGTCAACTCGGAAGCTTTGACGTCGGCTGCTGCACGGCGGCGCCGGGCGGCGGCTCGAGCCACTTTGAAGAGCAGGGCGATGGCGACGAGCACGGCAATGCCCGCCAGATAGAACTCGATCGTTCCGAATGTGTCCGACATTATCCGCGCCTCGGCCCCGATTGTGTTCACGCTTCACTGTCGTGGCTCTGGATCCGCCAGAGCCGAGAGTAGAGGCCGTCCGGCTTGGCGATCAACTCGGCGTGGGAGCCCTGCTCGACGATGCGTCCGCCCTCGACGGCGATGATCTTGTCGCACCGCCGCACCGCATTCAGGCGATGAGCAATGACGATCACGGTGCGGCCCTGAACGATGTGCCGCATGTTGTTCTGGATGATCCGCTCGCTCTCGTAGTCGAGGGCGCTCGTCGCCTCGTCGAGAATGAGGATCCGCGGCTGGGTCGCAAGGGCGCGAGCGATGGCGATGCGCTGGCGCTGCCCGCCCGACAGGTTGGCGCCGCGCTCCTCGATCGGGGTGTCATAGCCAAGCGGCAGCTTGGAGATAAACTCATCGGCTCCCGCCAGTCGGGCCACCATGATCACCTGGGCGCGCGGCATGCCCGGATTGGCCAGCGCGATGTTCTCGTGGATGGTGCGGTTGAACAGCGTGGATTCCTGCAGCACCACACCGATCTGGCGACGCAGCCAGGCCGTATCGACCTGCGAGATGTCGAGGCCATCGATCAGGATCTGGCCGCGCTCGGGGCGGTAGAGCCGCTGCACGAGCTTGGTCAACGTCGACTTGCCGGAGCCGGACGGGCCCACGACGCCGACAACCTGGCCTGCCGGGATGTCCAGGCTGATGTTCTGCAGCACGTCCTGGGCGTCGGCGCGATAGCGGAACGTCACGCCCGTCAGGCGGATCGCGCCGCGCGCCGGCGGCAGGTGGGCGACGCCGAGGCGCTGGCTCTCGGTCGGAGCGTTCAGGATGTCCCCGAGGCGACTGACGGAGATCTGGACCTGCTGGAAATCTTGCCAGAGCTGGGACAAGCGCAGGACCGGTGCCGTCGCTTGGTTCATGATCATATTGAAGGCGATCAGGCCGCCGATGGTGAGATCGTTGTCGATCACCGCCTTGGCGCCGAAGAACAGCACCGTGGCCGTGGTGATCTTGCTCACCAGCTGGATGGCGTTCTGGCCGATGCTCGAGACGATGACCGAGTCGAAGGACGTGCGCACGTAGGCGGCGAGGCGCTCCTCCCACTGATTGCGCAGAATGGGCTCCACGGCGGCAGCTTTCAGCGTCTGCATGCCGAAGACGGACTCGACGAGGAACTGCTGGCTCGCCGCGCCTGCATTGAAGCGTTCGTTGATCTTGTCGCGCAGCACCGGCCGCACCAGCACGGCGATGAGAATGTAGAATGGAACGGACAGCAGGACGATCAGGGTCAGCGTCGGCGAGTAGGCGAACAGCACGGCGAAGAAGACGAAGGTGAACAGCAGGTCGATCACCGACGACAGGCCCTGCCCGGTGAGAAACCCGCGGATCGTCTCGAGCTCCCGCATGCGGGCCACGGTCTGGCCGGTGGGGCGAGTCTCGAAGTAGGCCAGCGGCAGGCGGAGCAAGTGGTCGAAGAGGCGGCTGCCGAGCTCGACGTCGATGCGACTGGTCGTGTGACTGAGCGTATATGTCCTGAGGAACTGCAGCGTCACGTCGAAGAGGGCTATCAGGACGAGCCCGGTCACGATGACGATCAGCGTCGACAGGCCCTTGTGCACCAGCACCTTGTCGATGACCACCTGGAACAGCAAGGGGGTCGCAAGCGCGAACAGCTGCACGAACAGAGACGCGATCAGCACGTGGGTCAGGGGCTTGCGGTAGCGCCAGAGCGACGGCACGAACCAGGCGAAGCCGAAGTCGGCGGGCTCTACACCCGGCCCGCCCCAGCGTCGCGTCAGCAGAACGATCTCGCCCGACCACTGCGCCGCGATCTCGTCGGCTGTCTCGATGCGCTGGCCGCGGGCGATCGGGTCGCCGACCCGAATGCGGCCGTCGGCGAGACGCTGGAGCAGGACCAGGAAGCGACCGTCGGTGGCGCGCGTGATCGCCGGCAAGGGGCACGTGCCGAGGCGCATCGCCTTCTGGCCAGTGAGCAGTCGGGCCTTGAGCCCGATGCGCTTGGCGGCCCGGACGAGATCCTCGCCCTCGCTCATGCGCGTTCCGAGGCCCAAGTCGTGAGCGACCTGCTGGGGGTCCATGGAAATGCGGTAGTGGCCCGCAATGAGAGCGAGACACAGGAGACCGGAATCGACGCGCGCGCCGCTCCCCGAATTTGCCTGCCCGCCCGGGGCTTCTGCCCCTTTCGTATCCTGGCCGGTCAGTGGACGCCCCCTAATACACAATTCAACTGGACGCAGTAGCGGTTGCAATGAGCGAGCCAGCCCTGCCGACAATCCGCCCGCCCCCTCGTAGGGGCTGCCACATATGATGAATTCAAATGCTTAAGACAGAACGCACAGGTCTCGGAAGGCTCCAGACGTGGCCTCGTGCCGTGGACGTGGTGCTCGGGAGGAGGCAGACGCAGGCGCGGTTGCCTTAGCACATCCGAGGCGAATAGGCATGGCCCAGCCGTTCAGTTTTGGCGCGATCGTGCCACTCTGATACTCCCAGCACGACGTGCTTGGCGCGGCCGCGACGGGGCTCGAGCCGCGTCCTCATCATGTCCGCCTCGGCTTCGCCCGTGCAGTCGGCTGCGCGTGGGCCGGATCCTCGGGCCAGACGTGCTTGGGATAGCGGCCGCGCATATCTGTCCTGACGTCCTTCCAGGATCCCTTCCAGAAGCCGGGGAGGTCGCTCGTAATCTGAACCGGTCGGCCGGCCGGCGATAGCAGATGCAACGTCAGCGGCAGCCGGCCGCCCGCGATCGAGGGGTGGCTCTCGAGGCCAAACAGCTCCTGCACCCGACATGCTACGATTGGCGCGCCTTCGCTCTCGTAGTCGATCGGATGGCGGTTGCCGGTCGGTGCCTCGAAGTGCGTCGGAGCCTCGGCATCGAGACGCTGCCGCAGCGACCATGGCAGAAGCGCGTCGAGGGCGTTGCCCAGATGGTCGGCCCCGATGTCGGCGAGACGTGTTGCGCCGACGATGAACGGGGCGAGCCAGTCGCTGACCGTGGCGGCCAGCCCGCTGTCGGAAAGATCGGGCCAATCCGATCGCTCCGCGTCGGGCCTGGCTTTGCGAACGAAGGCGACACGGTCGCGCAGTTGGCGCTGGAACCGGGTCCACGGCAGTCGGCCGACACCGAGACCGGCAATGCCAGCCGCGAGCGCGGCGGCTGCAACCTCGTCGCCCGGAACGGGCCGGGGCTCGCTCGAAAGCACGATTGCGCCCAGCCGCCGCTCGAGGCGCGCCCGCAGGGACGCTGCCTGGGTGTCGAAGACCGTTTCCTCGCAGGTCTCGATGCGGTCGCCTGCGACGTGCACCAGGTCGCTCTCGTCGAGACGGGCCGCCAGCAGAACGCGGGAGGCCGCAGCCACTCCCGACATCTCGGCGACCACGAGGAATGGCGCATCAGCGAGAGGGCTCGCAGCATCGACCTGACCGGCGCGGCCGTTGGCGAGCAGGAAGGTGCCGCGGGTCCCGCGGGCCCTGGCGATGCGGTCCGGGAAGGCGAGCGCGAGAAGAGCCGCGGCGGACGGCGAAGGGCTGGCAGCCGCACCGGACCGCTTCGGAGACAGGCGATCGGCAGCCTGTGCCCAATCCTGGGCCATGCGCCGCAGGCCGTCGGCGCGTGGCCCGCGCTCGCGTCGCAGCCCCTGCAGACGCTCCTCGACATCCGGCGAAAGTCCGCCGGCACCGCGCTCGGACAGCACAGCGGCGACCTGCGCCGCCTCGAAGGCGAGGCCACGCTCGGCTGCTGCCAGCACCATGTGGGCGAGGCGCGGCGACAGTGGCAGGTCGCGCAGGCGTCGCCCGGCGTCTGTGAGGCGTCCCCCGGCGTCGATCGCAGCAAGCGATCGCAACTCGTCCCGGGCTGCGGCCAGGGCACCTGGAGGCGGCGGATCGAGCCATGCCAGGGTGCGGGGCTCGGTGACCCCCCAGGCGGCGCAATCGAGGACCAGAGCGGACAGATCTGCCGCGAGCATCTCTGGGGCCGTGAACGCTAGCAGTCCCTGGGTCTCCGGCTCGCTCCACAGGCGATAGCAGACGCCGGGCTCGGTGCGCCCCGCCCGCCCCCGGCGCTGGTCCACCGTTGCCCGGGAGGCGCGCACCGTCTCGAGCCGGGTCACGCCGGCGCCGGCGTCGTAGCGCGGCAGGCGCTCGAGGCCACTGTCGACGACGATACGCACCCCCTCGATGGTGATCGAGGTCTGGGCAATGGCGGTGGCGAGAACGACCTTGCGTCGTCCCGCCGGGGGCCGGATCGCCTCGCGCTGGGCCTTGCCATCGAGGCCACCGTGCAGCTCCACGATGTCGACGCCGGGAGTGCGACTGTCGTCGCGCAACCGCTCCGCGGCACGGCGGATCTCGCCCTGGCCCGGCAAAAAGGCCAGCAGAGAGCCCGGCTCCTCCGCGAGTGCGCGCCGAACGGCGACCGCCACGGCGTCAGCGATGCTCGTGCGCTCCGGCGGGCGGCCCAGGTAGCGGGTTTCGACGGGATAGGCGCGGCCATTGGAGCTGATCACCGGCGTCTCGCGGCCGAGCAGCGACGCGACGCGGGCGCCGTCGAGCGTCGCCGACATGACGAGGATGCGCAGCTCGTCGCGCAGCCCGGCACGGGCGTCGAGCGCGAGGGCCAAGCCGAGGTCGGCATCGAGCGAGCGCTCGTGGAACTCGTCGAAGATGACGAGGCCGACGCCGCCGAGCTCCGGATCGCCGAGGATCAGCCGCGTGAAGACGCCCTCGGTAACGACCTCGATGCGCGTGCGGGCCGAGACGCGCGTGTCGAGGCGGGCCCGGATGCCGACGGTCTCCCCGACCCGCTCGCCGAGCATCTCGGCCATGCGCTCTGCGGCGGCGCGAGCCGCGATGCGGCGGGGCTCGAGCAGCAGGATCTTGCGCCCTGCCAGCCAGGGCTGGTCGAGAAGCGCCGTCGGCACGCCCGTCGTCTTGCCCGCGCCCGGCGGGGCTACGAGCACGGCGGACGTACCCCCGGCGAGGGCCTCGCCGAGGGCCGGCAAGGCATCGAGGACGGGAAGGTTGCCGGGGGGCGCCACTCTCGGAGTATCCTTCTGGGCGGCGCGCGTCGGCCGGTGCGGCTCCATGCGCCAACGGGGGTGCCGCGCACCCTGCTGGCGCGACACCCGCCAGACCACGCCTCGATCTGTCAAGAGGAGCGACGCCCATGCGCATCATCGACGCCCAGATCCACCTCTGGACCAAGGGACACGTCGTAGCGCCGCATCGCACGACGCCATACCTGCTCGACGAGGCCATACGGGATATGGATTCGGCGGGAGTGCATGGTGCGATCCTGCATCCGCCGAGCTGGGACGACGCCTCCCACAGGCAGGCACTCGACGCCGTGAAGGCCTATCCCGATCGCTTCGCCATCCTGGGACGCATTCCGCTCGACCAGCCGGAGCGGCGCGGGGAGATCGCCACTTGGCTCGATCAGCCGGGTGTGGTGGGTCTTCGGTACACTTTTCTGCAGCCGCACATGAAATCGTGGCCGACGGACGGCACCATGGACTGGCTGTGGCCGGCCGCGGAGAGGCACGGCGTGCCGATCGCATTGCTCGCCGGCGAGTTCCTGCCGCTGGTGGGTGAGATCGCCGCCCGCCATCCAGGCCTCAAGCTGATCGTTGACCACTTCGGCGTGGCGCGTGGCAACAAGGACGATGCGGCCTTCGTCACGCTTCCAGAGGTGGTCAAGCTGGCGCGGCACTTGAACATCGCCGTCAAGGTGACTGGCGGGCCGCAATACATCACCGACAACTATCCGTTTACGAGGCTCACCAAGCACTACAAGGCGATCTACGACGCCTTCGGCCCGCGCCGCATGTTCTGGGGCACGGATATCACGCGGATGCCCTGCTCATGGGGCGAGTGCGTCTCGGCGTTCCGCGATCACCAAGCGTGGATTCCCGCTGCGGACATGGAATGGGTGATGGGGCGGGGCATCAGCGAGTGGCTCGGGTGGCGGCCCGGGAAATGAGGCCGGTCCGGCGTTAGCCACGACCGGCGAAATGAGCTTGCGCGATCGGGCCAACGATGTTGGCGGGCGGGCCCTTTCCGAACCTCGCCGCGCCCTCGATCGGCTTGGCGTCGGCTCCGGCTCGACACGTGAACACCTCAGCGGCCGGCTTAAAGATGCTCGGATCGTCGAGGCTACCTGCCTGCAGGAAAGCGATTTGGGTCCTCGGCGAATGCCGATCCGCCTGGATTTCTGGCAATCCAGGCAATGACACACCAGCAAAGGTTCAGGCGATTATTTCACGAGTCGGGCGGGATCGGGCTTCAAGCCGGTAACGCGCTCGAGCGCGATCGCCGTGAGAACGCGATCCGACATGGTCTTGCGATAGGTGGCCTGCGCCTCGCTGGCGAACGCCGGGGTCGGTGTGGTGATAGCCAGGGCGGAGGTCGTGGTGAAGCTCGAGATCGGCGGTGCCTCGCTCGCGCAACCAGACACGAGCAAGGCCAGCGACAGCGCGGCTGCATACCGGATGAGCACGGCGAAATCCCCCAATCACACACGGTCGACTGGTGACCGTCTGCAGGCTCGTGTCCCCCGAGCCTGCCTACCAACTTCACTGACGCATCTAGCCACGATCGTGGCCCGTGGCAACCCCTGAACGGTGGAAATCGGCACGATGCCGACACGTCACAGCCATAGAATCGATCGGATTCTGGCAGCCTCAAGGCACGCCGCCACGGCCTCAGAAATGCTGGCCCGCCGCCATGACGTCGGTCCGCGTGCCGATGCGGGCAGTATGGCTGGCGGCCTCGATGTCGAGCAGCCGGGCCACGTCGCGGGCCGCCGACGCGATCTCGGCCGTCTCGACGCCGGTGGCGACGCCCATCTCGTTCATCATGTGCACAATGTCCTCGGTGGCGAGATTGCCGACGGAGCCCACCGTGCTGGGCATCGCGATGCCGCCGCCGATGCCACAGATTGCCCCCTCGATGAATGAGGCCCCGGCATCGATCGCGGCGAGCACGTTGGCCATGCCAGTGCCGGCGAGGTTGTGCACATGGAATCCCACCTCGATGTCTGCGTGGCGGTCGAGCACCCGGCTGAACAGCTCCGACACCTGCCGCGGATCCTCCATGCCGAGGCTGCCGGCGAGGTAGAACCGCCTCATGCCGGCATTGCGGAACCGATCGATCAGGTCGAGCACGCGCTCCGGCGCGATCCGACCCTCGTAGGCGCACCACATCGACATGCCGAGGGCCATCACCCAACGCTTGCCGGCCTTGTCAGCGACGCGGAACGCGGCGATCGCTGCGTCGACGCCCTGCGCCACCGTCATGTTCTGGTTCTTCCGTTGATAGGCCTCGCTGACCGTGATGAGCCCCAGCATCTCGTCGAGGCACGTCCTGACGCCGCGCTCGGCGCCGCGCGCATTGGGAACGAGCCCCCGATACACGACGCCCGGCCGGCGGGCGATGCGCTCGCAGACCTCCTCGGCATCGGCAAGATTTGGAATGACTCGCGGGTGGGCGAAGCCCGTCACCTCGATCACGGGGAGGCCGGTAGCCGAGAGCCGGTCGACGATCGCGATCTTGGTCGCCGTGTCGACGGCCCGCGGAAAGCTCTGGATGCCGTCGCGAGCGGCGACGTCGACGATCGTGACGCTATCGGGGAGGCGGAGCATGGTGGTTCCTTCCTGCGATCGAATGCAGGCACGGGCCTGGGGCGGCGCCACCACGGCCAGTGCCCGGTCGGCGGCTCGGTCATGTGATTCAGGCCGCGAGCTCCAGAATCTCCATGACCTGCTCAGGGCCAGCGATCGGTCTCGGATTGCGCGGCACCCAGGGCGTGCCCATGGCTCCCTTGGCGATCATCTCGAAGCTGTCGCGGCCGATCTTCACGGCGGTGAGGCTGCGCGGCATGCCGAGACCGCCGATGAACCGGTCGAGGACATCGCCCGCCTCCTGGCCGGACGCGCCCATGGCCGTCGCGACGAGTGTCTGCCGTGCCGCATTGACAGGCTTGTTCCATCGCATGACCGCCGGCAGCATGATGCAAGACGTATGACCGTGCGGTACATCGAAGGCGGCGCCGAGCACATAGCCGATGCCGTGGCTGGCGCCCATCGGCACCCCCGAGGCGAGTGGCCCCATCGAAAGCCAGGCCCCGATCTGGCAGTCGAGACGCGCATCCAGATCCCCTGAGTTCGCCTTGACGCGCGGCATGCCGGTGGCCAGGAGTGCAAGCCCCTTCAGCGCCTGCCCGTCGCCATAGGGGTTCGCCTCATTCGAGCAGATGCCTTCGACGCAGTGGTCGACCGCTCGGACACCGGTCGACAGCCACAGCCACTCTGGCGTGTGCACAGTGACCGCCGGATCGAGGATGACGGCCTGCGGCATGATGCCGGGATGACGGAAGAGCTCCTTCGTCCTCGTCCGCTCGTCCGTCACGCCCGAGATCGCGCTGAACTCGCCGGCCGACAGCGTGGTTGGCACCGTGATCTGTCGGACGGCCGGCGGCTTCAGGCCCGGTGGAGGGCCGACGACGCCGTCAGCGCCCTTGACGGGCCTGAGCCCGTCCATCGCCTCGGGCGACGTGATGGCATTGGCGAGGCAGAGCTGCACCGCCTTGGCCCCGTCGGTGATCGAGCCGCCCCCGACGGTGACGATCAGATCGGCATTCGCCTTGCGGGCGGCCTCGGTCGCCGCGATGACGGCGGCACGGGGGGTGTGCGGCGGCATGGCGGCGAAAATGCCGGCCGTCCTGTTGCCGAGCGCGGCCTGCACCTTGGCGATCTCGTCGGTGTCGCGGCTCAGCGTGCCGCTGACCATCAGCAGGACGCGCGTCGCACCTGCCTGCTGCGCAAAGGAAGCCACCGCCTCCGCAGCCGGCTTGCCGTAGATGACCTCTTCCATCCTTCCGAAGACGATACGGCCCGACTGCATGGTTATGCTCCTGGCATTTCCGGTTGCATTGCGCCCCAGCCGAAGCTCCGATGAGGCGCTCTCGCGATGAGCCGGGCCGAGCCGTCGACGACCCGGGGCATGGGCTCCAATTCGACCGACAGCTAAGCCCGACGGAGGCCTTCTGGCAAATCAGCCTCCTGATGGAGGACAGGGCGGGCGACAGGCCCCCTCGCCAGGAGTGGCAGTTCTGTTGCAGCCGAGCGGCGTGTTAGGCTTGACACATCGCGGCGCGCCCGCGTCGTCAGAAACGGAGAGATGGGCATGAGCACCGACAACGAGTACACGCCGCCGAAGGTCTGGGTCTGGGACAAGGCGAGCGGTGGCCGCTTCGCCAACATCAATCGGCCCGTCGCCGGCGCGACGCACGACAAGGAGCTCCCCGTTGGCCGACACCCGATGCAGCTCTACTCGCAGGGCACGCCGAACGGCGTCAAAGTGACGGTCATGCTCGAGGAGCTGCTCGCCACCGGTCACCAGGGCGCCGAGTACGATGCCTGGCTGATCCGCATCGGCAACGGTGACCAGTTCGGCAGCGGCTTCGTGGCCGTGAACCCCAACTCCAAGATTCCGGCGCTGCTCGACCGCAGCAACCCGGCCAAGCCACTGCGCGTGTTCGAGTCCGGCGCGATCCTGCTCCATCTTGCCGAGAAATTCGGCGCCTTTCTGCCGAAGGACCCGGCCAAGCGCACCGAGGCGCTCAACTGGCTGTTCTGGCAGATGGGCAGCGCGCCTTATCTCGGCGGTGGCTTCGGCCACTTTTACGCCTATGCGCCTGCGAAATGGGAGTACCCGATCAATCGTTTCGCCATGGAGACGAAGCGCCAGCTCGACGTGCTCGACCGTCATCTCGCCGTCAACGCCTACATGGCCGGCGACGAGTACTCGATCGCCGACATGGCCATCTGGCCCTGGTATGGCGCCTTGTCGAAGGGTCTGCTCTACGGCGCCGGAGAGTTCCTCGACGTGCAGAGCTACAAGAACGTGCAGCGCTGGACCGATGCCATCGCTGGCCGACCGGCCGTCAAGCGCGGCCGCATGGTCAATCGCATCCAGGGGGAGCCGTCGAGCCAGCTCCACGAGCGCCACGAGGCCTCGGACTTCGAGACGAGGACGCAGGACAAGGTGGCGAAAGAGTAGGTTGCGACCCCGGCATCAGACGGTCCCGGCCGAGCTCCCGGTGCCGAGCCGGCCGGGGTTCGCCGGACCTCAATCCAGGAGCCACGGCGCTGCGGCGGCCTGCGCGATCTGGCGGACCTGACGCATCAATCCGGCGCCGACGGGAATGCCGTCTCGCATGCGCGCCTCGGCCAGCTTCCACTGCGGGTCACCGGCCACCATCACCGGTTGCGTCGGGTCCATCGGGGTCGTGGCCCGGAGAGCGCCGAGAAACGACGCCACGTCGGCCTCGAATGCCCCGGCGCCGCGGAAGATCGTCGGGTCGATGGCCATGAAGAAATGGCCGATGTCCTGGCCGACGGGCTTTTTCGTATGCTCGGGATCGGTGATCAGCGTCGCCCCCGAGAGGCACGAGGCGAGAATGTTCACCATCACCGCGAGGCCGTAGCCCTTGTAGCTCGAATTCTCCGGCGAGCCGCCGAGCGAGGTCAGGAAGCCGCCCTTCTCCTTGGCGACGAGCGGGTCGTTGGATGGCCGGCCTTGCGCATCCAGCACCCAGCCGTCGGGCGTCGGCAGGCCTTCGTTCGCCTTGTTGCGGATGCGGCCTGCGGCAACCGTGGTCGTCGCCATGTCGAGCAGGAACGGCACGCCGTCCGCGGATGGGGCGGCGAACGACCAGGGATCGGTGCCGAGCCGCGCCTGCTTGCCGAACGTCGGCGCCACCTGGATGCCCGAGGCCGACGTGCACGCCATGCCGACGAGGCCGGCCTTCGCCGCCATCAGGGTATAGAAGCCGGCGGCGCCGAAATGTGCCGAGGCTCGCACGACGGCGGCTGCCATGCCGACGGTCTTGGCCTTGGCGATTGCCGTCGACATGGCGAAATGCGCCGGCACGTGACCGAGTCCGCCCCCCGCCGTCGACCACTGCCGAGACGGGCGTCTCGGAGACGATCCGCGGGCGCGCGTCCATGCTGGCGCGGCCCCTGCGCCGAAGGTTGTCGTAGGTCGGGATCATCGAGATGCCGTGGCTGTCGACCCCGTGCAGGTCCGACCAGGCCAGCACCTCGGCCGTGATCTCGGCGTTGTCCTCCGGCATTCCCCAGGCGAGCAGGATGGCTTTGAGCTGGCCCCTGTGGGCGGCGTAGCTTGCAGGCATGAATGTCCCCGTAACGGCGTTACCACCGAGCCTCAACCATCCGCGCGCGCATGGCAACCGGGACACGGACGCCGTCGGCGCTGTCCGCGAGCGGCCCTCCGTCATGCGCCGCCGGCTACCCCGTCTTGCCCTCGATGAACGCCTTGACCAGGACGTGGGCGATGGCGTGCCTGCCGGGCGCGGTCAGGCCCTCGGGGTGGGCGCCGTCGAGCATGGCCTTCGCCTCCTCGCGGGTGAACCAGCGAGCCTCGGCGAGCTCCGCCTTGTCGACCGTGATGTCGGTCGTCTCCGCGTGTGCGATGCATCCCAGCATCAACGAGTGCGGGAACGGCCACGGCTGGCTGCGGAAATAGTCGACGCGGCCTACCTTGATGTTGACCTCCTCCAGCACCTCTCGGCGCACGGCGTGCTCGATATCCTCGCCGGGCTCGAGGAAGCCGGCCAGCGTCGAATACATCTTGTTGGCGTAGCGATACTCGTGGGCGAGGATGCAGCGCTCACCGTCGGTCACCAGCATGATGACGACCGGATCGGTGCGCGGAAACCAGTCGAGGCCGCAGCCCCAGCACTTGCGCCGCCAGCCGCCGTCCTTGACCAGCGTGGTCGAGCCGCACTTGCCGCAGCAGCGCGCGTTCTCGTGCCACTGCGCCAGCGCACGGGCCTTTCCCGCGAGCGACTGCTCGTCGGGCGTGAGCGAGCCCTGCATGGCGAGGGAGCGCAGGTCGACGGCAGGACGCAGCATCTCGGCCGCGCCGGCGATGGTGCGCAACTGGTGCTCGGTCAGCGCGATCGCGAAGTGCGGAATGGACTTGTCGCGCGACACGCCGAGGAAGAGCGCGCCCTCGTCCGGCAGCCCGAGCCGCGTCACCTCGGCCCGCGTCAGCCATTTCAGGGCGGCGGTGCGATCCGGGCTCGCCACCACCACCACCGGCTTCAGGTCGGTCAGCATGAGGAAGCGGGCCGTCTCGGCTGCCTTCTGAGCGTCGACCCAGGCCTGGTCGGCGCGCTTCCCGCTCATGCGGTCGAGCAATGCAGTGGCAGCGAGTGTCGGCATCGCGGTTCCCCAGCAAGTCGTTGTTGGCTTGAACTATAGGCAGCACCGGCGGCAACCGTCACCTACCCTCCCGCATCCGTTCCGGCGCCGACAGGGCGAGTGCGAGAGATTGGCCGTTGCGGCACCGCCGACGATTGACCACGACGAGCGCCTGTGCTGAGTGCAGTCATCCGGACTAGCCTAAGGGAGGAATTCAATGTTGCATCTCTTCAACCGGGGCGTTGCGTCGGCGCTCGCGCTGACGGCGGCGCTGGCCCTGGCGGGCCCCGCAGCCGCCCAACAGAAGACGTTGAAGATGCAGGCGTCCTGGCCTGCATCGTTGACGCTCTATGAGAACTTCACTCAGTTCGCCAAGCGTACCGAGGAACTGACGCAAGGCCGTGTCAAGGTCGAGGCGATGCCAGCCGGCCAGGTCGTGCCCGCTTTCGAGGTCCTCGACGCCACGCACAAGAAGGTCATCGACGGCGCACATACCTGGGCCGGGTACTGGACCGGAAAGAATAAGGCCGCGATCCTTTTCTCCGGCGGCCCCGGCGGACCGCTCGGCATGGATCACATGGACTACATGTCCTGGATGTGGCACGGCGGCGGTCTGGACATGTACAACAAGTTCTACCAGGACACGCTGAAGCTGAACGTCGTGGTGTTGAACATCCTTCCGTCGAGCCCGCAGGCGCTCGGCTGGTTCAAGAAGGAAATCAATACTCTGGCCGACTTCAAGGGCCAGAAGTGCCGGCAGACGGGCCTTGCTGCCGAGATCTTCAACGAGATGGGCATGCGCACGGTTAACATGGCCGGCGGCGAGATCATGCCGGCCGCCGAGCGCGGCACCATCGACTGCGCCGAGTGGGTCGGTGGCATCGAGGACCTGAGGTTCGGTTTCCAGACCATCTGGAAGTACCACTACGCTCCGTCGCTGCACGAGAACGTCTCGATCGGTGAGCTGCTGATCAACAAGGATACCTGGAACAGCCTCAGCAAGACCGACCAGGAAATCATGAAAGCCGCTGCGACCGAAACCATGTTCACATGGTGGGCGAAGTGGCAGCGGCAGAATGCCGAAGCCCTCGAGGAGTTCCGCTCGAAGCACGGTGTAAACGTCAAGGAGACGCCGGCCGAAGTGCACAAGGAATTCTTGGCGGCCTGGGATAAGATCGTCGCGCGCGAGAGCGAGAAGAACCCGGTCTTCAAGGAAGTTTGGGAGAGCCAGAAGAAGTGGGCCTCCGTCTCTGTGCCAGCCAAGCGCTTCTACTATCCGGCGTACAGCCTGGCGGCCGACCACTACTGGCCGAAGAAGTAGCTTGACGAGAGCCGGCTCGACCGGTGTGTGATCTGGGATTGGGCCGCCAGGAGGCACGTCTCCTGGCGGCCCATTGCAGTTCGGACGCGACGATCTCGGCAGCGGGTTGCGTATGGGGCCTTGCGTGCCTCGCCTTGGTCGGCGGATCGGTCCTGGCAGCTACACCAAAATTACGCGCAACTTCGACATTCTTACGCGCTGCAAGTCGATCGTGCCGAATCTTGCGGCGCCACAACTTTGCCCAATTGACCGCAATCGCATCCTGTGCTGATTGCCTGTCCGTACAAATTCCCCTGGAGGAATCGTATGTTCGTTGTGGTCAGGCGCGGGCCGTTGCCCGGGCGGGAGAAGGGGTTTGCCCTGGCCGGAGGCTCCGGCGAGGCGGTCGTCGATCAGGTAGTGCTGAACGAGCAGGCCACTCGGTCCATTCCGACGATGCGGTGCCACGGCTTCAAGATGAGCGGGTCCGACGAGTTTGAGCAGGAGCTCCCGAGAGTCCAGGATGAGGTCGCCACCAACGGGTCTGGGCAAAGGCCGGCCCGTCAAGCAGAACCAAGCGTCGCCGATGAAGCCCGCGGCTGTCCTGTACCCGCCACAGCCTTACGCTCCAGCCTATGGGGTGGCCAGCCTGCCACTATTGGGCCAAGAGAAACTCAACTAACGTGATCTGGTGGGGCCGCACCAATCCGTCGCGGTCCACGTGCGTCAACGGTAATGGCGGACGGCCGCCCACCAAGCCATCAGTGCAAGACGAACCGACCTACAATGACTTCGGGGAGGACTATGGAACAGCCATCACCACTCTATCTTGGCATCATCCGAGTGATCGACTGGATCACGGAGTACATGGGCATCGTGCTTGCCTGCGTTCTCGTGCCTATCCTCATCATTCCGAACGTCTACGAGGTCATCAGTCGGTACGCCTTCGGGGATCCAACGATCTGGGCCCTCGACGTCACCACCATGACCTTCGGTGCGCTGTTCATGCTCGGCAGTGCCTACGCCCTTCTCAAGGGTGCTCACGTCCGCACTGATATGTTGTGGGATGGCTTCTCCGACAAGACCAAGGGCACGATTGATTCAGCGGCATTCCTGCTCTTCTTCCTGCCGACGATGGCGATCCTGACCTGGTCGAGTTGGGACGACTTCATCTACTCGATGTCGATCAACGAGAAGTCGAACTCCGGCGCCTGGCAGCCGATCATCTGGCCATTCCGCGCCGTCATCCCGCTGTCCTGCGGCATGCTGTTCCTCCAGGGCTTCTCGGAGCTCCTGAAGAGCCTGTGGGCCGCGCGGACCGGCCAATTCCTCGTCAAGCACGAGAAGATCGAGGTCTGATCCAATGAGCCCCAACGAAATTCTCGGCGCCATCATGCTGTTCGGCATGGTGGCCGTGATCTTCATCGGATTTCCGATCTCGTTCACCCTGCTGTTCCTTGCGCTCGTGTTCGGTGGCGTCGGCCTCGGCTGGGCGCAGACCTTCGATCTGGCCTATCTGCAGATCTGGGGCACGATGAAGGACGAGATCCTGCCCGCGGTGCCGCTCTTCATCTTCATGGGCTACATGACGGAGCAGGCCGGCTTGATGGAGCGTCTGTTCGGCGCGCTTCGCAGCATGCTCGCTCCTGTGCGCGGCTCGCTCTACCTGGCGGTCATCCTGACGGCCACCATCTTCGCCATGGCGACCGGCATCGTCGGTGCAGCGGTGACGGTGCTCGGCATCATGGCCGGCCCGATGATGATCAAGTCCGGCTATGACGCCCGACTGTCGTCGGGCGCCATTGCTGCTGGCGGCACGCTGGGCGTTCTCATCCCGCCGAGCGTCATGCTCGTCGTGATGGGCCCGACCATGGGCGTGCCTGTAAATCTGCTCTACTCCGCGGCCTTCGGCCCGGGCTTCGTTCTCGCCGGCTGCTACATCCTCTACACGATGGGCCGCAGCCTGATCGATCCGAAGCTCGGCCCGCCGATGACGATGGAGGAGCGCAAGGTCGCCTATGACTTCATGACGACCGAGAAGGTCGGATTGCCTGTCGTGGGTCTCGGCTTCGTCTGCGTGCTCGCTATCGCCGCCCTGATCGTGTACGCTGTCGTGACGGGCTTCGTGCCGAATGTGCCGCTGATCGGGTGGGCTGTTCCGGCATGTGCCCTGGCGCTTCTGGCCGGGTATTTCTACATTGCCAGCGCCTACTTCCGGGCGGTCATGCTGGGCATCGCGCCCCTGAGCGCACTGATCGGCTTCACGCTCGGCACGATCCTGATGGGCCTCGCGACTCCGACCGAGGCGGCGTCGTGCGGCGCCTTCGGTGCGGCATTCCTGGCGCTGCTCTACGGGCGGCTCGACTTCAAGTCGTTCAAGAATGCCTGCGTCGGCACGCTGACGACATCGGCCATGGTGTTGTTCTTGGCCGTTGCCTCGAACGTGTTCGGCGCGGTCTTCACCAAGCTCGGCACGGCTGGCGTCATCACCAACGCGCTCATCGCCCTTCCGCTCGGCGACATGTGGAAGCTCGCGCTGATCATGCTGCTGATCTTCGTGCTGGGCTGGCCGTTCGAGTGGCCAGCCATCATTCTCGTGTTTCTCCCGATCTTCCTGCCGGTGGTCGAAAAGCTGAAGATTGCCGGTCTGACGAAGCAGGAGTTGCTGATCTGGTTCGGCGCGTTGGTGGCAGTGAACCTGCAGACGGCCTTCCTCAGTCCACCGGTGGCCATGTCGGCCTACTACCTGAGAAATGTCGTGCCACAGTGGTCGCTGGCCACCATCTATCGGGGCATGGCCGACTACATGGTCATCCAGTGCGTCGTGCTCCTGGGCCTGTTCTTCGTGCCGGATATCGCGCTGTGGCTGGTGCGCGCCCTCAAGTGACCTGACGGATCGTGCGGCTTCGACAATGCGGACGGCCGCCCCTGCGGGGCGGCCGTTACTTTGTGTGCAACCCCAGATCACGGCCGTTGCGGCATGCCTCTCACTCCCTTAAGTAGAGCCTGGGAGGCTGGCGGCGGACGCGTCCCTCGCCAACCGGGTCAGGTCCGGAAGGAAGCAGCCCTAACGATCAGGACTCGGGTCGCCGTCCAGCCTCTCTCATGCCCCGGGCAGGCCTCCTTGTGGCTGCTGGGGCCAGCCGAGGGTTGCCGCAGGCAACGCTGCAGCGCGTCGCACTCCCCGGTGCTCCCGTCGCGCCATTCGGGACGGTCAGCGCCACCCTCGCCGAGGAGCGGCGCCACGGATCCCCGAAGAGGATCGGTCGTAGATGAGCGATACCGGCGACATCGGCGACACGGACGGGCCGGGCCTCTTCGGCGACGATCCCGCACCCGCCCGGACGGGCTATGTCGTCCTGGCGCGCAAGTACCGACCGTCCACCTTCGACGATCTGATCGGCCAGGACGCGATGGTGACGACGCTGCGCAACGCCTTTGCCATCGAGCGCATCGCGCAAGCCTATATGCTGACCGGCGTGCGCGGCGTCGGCAAGACCACCACTGCCCGCATCCTGGCCCGCGCGCTCAATTACGTCGGCCCCGACGGCCCCGATCGCCCGTCGATCGACCTGACCGTGCCCGGCCGTCATTGCCGCGAGATCATCGAGAGCCGCCACCCCGACGTCGTCGAGATGGACGCCGCCTCCAACACCGGCGTCGACAATATCCGCGAGATCATCGAGAGCGCGCGCTACAAGCCTATCGCGGCGCGCTACAAGGTGTTCATCATCGACGAGGTCCATATGCTCTCGAAGGGCGCCTTCAACGCCCTTTTGAAGACGCTCGAGGAGCCTCCGCCGCACGTCAAGTTCATTTTCGCCACCACGGAAATCCGCAAGGTGCCGGTGACGGTGCTCTCCCGCTGCCAGCGCTTCGATCTGCGCCGCGTGGAGGTGCCCCTCCTGGCTGCGCACTTCAAGCGGATCGTGGCCAACGAAGGCGCCGAGGCCGAGGACGGAGCGCTGAGCCTCATCGCGCGGGCTGCCGAAGGCTCCGTGCGGGACGGTCTGTCCGTGCTCGATCAGGCGATCGCCATGGGCTCTGGCAAGGTGACCGAGACTGGCGTGCGCGGCATGCTCGGTCTCGCCGACCGCGGTCGCCTGTTCGATCTTCTCGATCATCTCTTCGCAGGCGACGCGGGCGCCGCGCTCACCGCCCTCGGCGCCCTCCATCGCGATGGCGCCGACCCGATCCACACCCTCGCCGATCTCGGCGAGGGTGTGCACATTGCGACCCGCCTCAAGGTGGCAGGTGCCACCGCGGCGGGCGAGGGCCTTTCGGCGGAGGAGCGGCAGCGCGCTACCAATCTCGCCAGTCGCCTGTCGACGGCCGTGCTGTCACGCACCTGGTCGATGCTGCTCAAGGGGCTTGACGAGGCCCAGCGTGCACCGAGTGCCCAGTCGGCGGCCGAGATGGTGCTGATCCGCATCGCGCATGCCGCGGATCTGCCGTCTCCCGAGGATCTCATCCGCGTGCTCGGCGGCGGCGGGCCGAGGCGTGGTGGCAGCACCGGTGCAAGCACCTTGCCGCCGGTCGGTCGTGATGAGCGCGCGCCACGCAGCAGCGCGCCAGCCCCACCATCGGCGCCGCCCCCGCCATGGGAGGACGAGGCCAGCGCGGCGCCGGACGTCGAGGAGCCACCACCGCCGGTCAGCCTCGATGATTACGGCGCCGCCGGCCCCGACGCCGAGCCCTCCGACCTCGACGACGAGGAGAACCCCGAGCTCGTCCCGGCCGTCGCTCTCGGCTTCGACGATCCGCGCTCGTTCGAGGAGGTCGTGGCCGTGGCGGCCAAGCGCCGCGACGCCCGCCTCCGTGTGCATCTCGAGGAGCACGTCAGCCTCGTCAGGTTCGACCCGGCGGGAGGGATCGACATCGCGCTGCTTCCGGGCGCGCCTCAGGAGCTGGCCAACGATCTCCGGGAGAAACTGAACAAGTGGACCAACCGCCGTTGGATCGTCGCCGTCAGCAAGCATCGCGGCGAGCCGCCCATCGGCGAGGCTCGCCGTGTCCGCGAGGCTGCGGAGCTCGAGGCCCTGAAGGCGCATCCGGCGCTGGCCTCCGTGCTGACGAGCTTCCCTGACGCCCGCATCGTGGCTGTCCGGCCCGCGAGCGTGGTACGTGACGACGATCAGGCCGCAAGCTGACCCTGTGTGGCGGTTGCCGGTCCCCCTGACCTGAAGGAGTCGGAATGAAAGACCTGATGAAGCTGATGCAGCAGGCCGGCCAGATTCAGGCTCGCATGCAGAAGATGCAGGAGGAGCTTGCGGCACTCGAGATCGAGGGGCAGGCGGGCGCCGGTCTCGTGAAGGTGACGCTCAACGGCAAGGGCGAGATGCGCGCATTGCGGATCGACCCTGGCCTCATGAAGCCGGGCGAGGCGGAGATGGTCGAGGACCTCGTCGTCGCCGCCCATCAGGACGCCCGGTCCAAGCTCGACGCCGCCGTGCAGGGCCGGATGCAGGAGGTGACAGGCGGCCTGCCACTGCCACCCGGGTTGAAGCTGTTCTGACCGGCGCCAGACTCCGCCGGCTCGCTTGCGTCACCGCCGGCTTGCAGGCGAGTGCCCGGGCAAGACGGGTGGTCTCCGCCCGTCCAGCTTGACGATCTCGACCGAAGCCTCATCCGCGATGTCGCGGAACCGGGCGTATTCTTCGGGATCAGCATGGAGGTCGTCCCTGCTCGGGGCGTTGCCGCCTGCCACTTGCCCGGAGGAGTCCGCCATGTCGTCGGTCCGGCCCGTGCCGAGTGACACAATGTCGACCTCGGCTTCCTCCAACGGTCCTGCGCCCCGACTGTCTCCGTGCGGCAGCGGGCTGGTGGCGTCCGCCGTTCCGCCCCGGACAAATGGCCGTGGGTCCGTCCGCAAGCTGCGGTCGGCCCTCACGAGTCTCTCCGCCGCGGCCTCGAGCGAGGTGACCCGCCCCTGGACACCCTGTCGTGCCGGCGCCGCCACGCCGAACGGATCGAGCGGGAGGCCCGTTGCGTCGGTATCAGGGCGTGGTTGCTCGACTCCATCGGTCCTTGCCGGCAGAGGCGGCGGCAGGTGTGCGGACGTTGCCGTCCGGCCCGCATGTGGCATTGGGCGATGCGCATCGCCGCGCGGCAATGCCTGGGCAATGGAGGGCGTCCGCGCTTCGGGCGCAGCGTCGGGCGGGGAAAGGGAACGGATGCGGCGCAACACCGATTCGGGCGCCATGGGCTTCGGCGTGCTGGCCGCGACGCCGTCATGGCGGCCGAAGCGGCCGACCGGCTCCGCTGCAATCGCCTGCATGGCTCCGAGGGCTTCCGTCAGCGATCGATTTCGCGCCGCGATAGGCCCGGAGAAAGGCGCCGGGCCCCGCGCCGCCTCTGCGCCGGATGGGATCGGTTCCGGGGCCGCGCCAACGTCGATCGGGATGGGCGGCTTCGAGGCCGTGGTCGGCATGTAGCCAGCCGCCTTCAACGTCGATATGGCCAGTGCCAGGGCCTCGCGGCGCCGCCATTCCGGCACCGACAGATCGAGCCGCTCGATCAACCGGGCCCTTAGGTCCGGTGACGATAACTCCGCGAGCGGATTGCCTGACCTCTCCCTGTCGTCGAGCTGTCGCAAGGCGAGCCACGCCGGCTCGCGTTCGAGGCGTCGGTGCAACTCGGCTTCGGCGCGCTCCAGAACGTGGAGCGCCGAGCCCACATCGTCATCTGGCCCGACCATCGTGCTCGGCCCTTCCAAACCACTACAATGCCGTCTCGTAACGTTGCGCTGACGCCGCGGCTGGTGCCGGGTAGCCTCAGTACTTGTCAGACAGTCATTGCCCGATCGTGAAACAATACCCTCAGTGTCGTTTAGCGGGTATGGGCAGGTGCAAATGGTGTGAACGGCTTCGGAGCTGCAAGTCCCGGGGGGTCTATGCGGAGACGAATTGGGACGCTGTACCGCGCCCTCATGCGGCTGATCGACGATGGCGGGTTCTCGATGGCCGGCGCGATCGCTTTCGCTTTCCTGCTGTCGCTGTTCCCGTTCTGCATCTTCCTCGGTGCGCTCGCAGGCACGCTCGGCGGCCGTGAGCTGGCGGCCGAGGCGGTCGCCCAGCTCTTCCAGGTGGTGCCAGACACCGTCGCCAAGGCGCTGGCGCCCGAGGTCGAGAAGGTGATGGGCCAGAGCCAGTACGGCCTGCTCACCGTGGGCGCCGGCGTCTCGCTGTTTTTTGCGACCAGCGCCATCGAGAGCCTGAGAGCGGCCCTGAATGTGGCTTATGGCGTGCGCGAGGGCCGCTCGGCGCTGTGGTGCTTTCTGCAGTCGATCCTGTTCGTATTCGCCACGGCCGCGGGCATGCTGGCGATCGCCTGGGGAATCGTCGCGGGGCCTGCCCTCGTCGCCGCCCGCAATTGGGCGCCCGGAGTGTGGTTGCTGGATCACGGCCTGCTTTCGCCCGTGTCCCGCTACACGATCGTCGTGGCGGTGACGATGGCCCAGCTGTTCGCCTATCACCTGTGGCTCGCAGCCGGGCGCCGCAGCCTGTGGGACGTCTGGCCTGGGTCGCTGCTGTCGGTGGCGCTGTGGATTCTCGCGGCCTGGATCTATTCCTGGTGGCTGACGGTCAGCGACTATTCGATCTTCTACGCAGGCCTCACGCAGCTTTTCACGGCCCTCATCTTCTTCCAGGTCAGTGGGGCCATCATGATTTTCGGCGCCGAGTACAACCGGGCCCTTGCCGAGGAGCGCAGCGGCGCGTGACCATCGTGCCTTCCGCGCAACCGCCAGCACGAGGCTCGCCATGACCTACACCCAGATCGCCTACGCCGTGGACGGCGGCATCGCACGCCTGTCCCACAATCGGCCCGAGATGCGCAACGCCGAGAGCCAGGAACTGCTCGACGAGCTCGACGACGCCGTCCGCAAGGCTACGGCCGATCCGGACGTCCGCGTTCTCGTTTTCGATGGAAAGGGCGAGCATTTCTCAGCCGGCCACGACCTGAAGCAGGGTGCGGCCAAGCGCGCCGGCTTCACGGTCGAGCAGCGCTGGGCCTATGAGGAGCTCTACTATCTGGAGTACGCGCTTCGCATCTGGGATTGCCCGAAGCCGACCATCGCCTCGGTGCAGGGTGCCTGCATCGCCGGCGGCTTCATGGTGGCCAACATGTGCGATCTGATCGTCGCCGCCGACGACGCGTTCTTCTCGGACCCCGTCTGCCATACCCTCGGCGCCGCCGCGGTCGAGGTGCTCATCCATCCCTGGGTGATGGGTGCCCGCAAGGCCAAGGAGATGCTGTTCATGGGCGGGCGCATGACGGCCGCCGAGGCTCACCGCATCGGCATGGTCAACAGGGTGGTGCCCCGTGCCGACCTTGCGGCGGAGACGATGGCCATGGCCCGGCATATCGCCAAGGCCGAGCCGTTCGCGTTGAAGCTGGTCAAGCGCTCGATCAATCGCACGCTCGACGCGCAGGGCCTGCGGACGGCTCTGCACGCCCACTTCGACACTCACCAGCTCAGCCACGTCACGGAGGCGTTCAAGGCTGCTCGAGACCGTGGGCTCGCGAGCGCGATCAAGAAGGCGAAGGAGTAGGCGAGGCCGCTGCGGGCGCGTCCGGGCGCCTTAACCTGGGCGAAACGCCGGTGCGACTATCCTCGTGGGGCGTGCCTGGCTGATGGGCCCGCGAGCCCAACAGTCCAGCGACAGGCCCCCGCATGTCCTCTGCTCTCGCGCCCGCCGCGGCTCCAGGCTCTGTGCCAGGCCTCTTGCTATCGGATGTCGCCAAATCGTTCGGTGCGAAGCAGGCGGTAGCCGGCATCGACCTGATTCTGCCACGCGGTGAGCTCTACGCATTGCTTGGTCCGAACGGTGCCGGCAAGACGACCACTTTGCGGATGATCGCGGGGCTCCTGAGGCCAGACCGGGGCTCGATCTCGATCTTCGGCATCGACGCGCTCGCCGATCCGATCGCCGCGCGGCGCGTGACGGCGTGGCTTCCCGACGAGCCGATGCTCTACGACAAGCTCACGCCCCTCGAGTACCTCGAGTTCGTGGCCGGCCTCTGGGACATCGACGCCCGGGTTGCCGAGCGTCGTGCCGGGGAGCTGATCGAGGTGCTCGACCTCGTCCCCCACGCCCACGCCCGGTGCGAGGGCTTCTCGCGAGGCATGAAGCAGAAGGTGGCACTGGCCGGCGCGCTGATCCACGACCCGAGCCTGATCATGCTCGACGAGCCGCTGACCGGGATCGACGCGGGCATCGCCCGGCAGGTCAAGGACCTGTTGCAGGCCCGCGTCGGGGCCGGTGCGACCATCGTCCTCACGACCCACATCCTCGAGGTCGCCGAGCGCCTGGCCGACCGCATCGGCATCGTTGCGGGCGGCCGTCTCGTCGCCGAGGGCACCTTCACGGAGCTCAAGGCCGCGGCCGGCCGCGATCATTCGACACTGGAGGATGTGTTCCTCTCGCTGACCCGGCCGGAGGCCGAGGCGGCATGAGACTGAAGCCGGGCACTTTCCTGTGGCTCGTCGCGCACGACCTGCGGCTCAACTGGCGCCGCTTCGTCGACATGCTCGGTGGCATGACTCCAGCACGCTCACTGGGCCTGGGGCTCCTTGGCGTCGTCGGATTGCATGCCCTGGCCTGGCCGACCGTGCCCCGCATCGCCCACGTGATCGCCGGACCGCAATCGACGCCGGAGGCCCGCCTCGCTCTGGCTGTTCTCCTCGGCACCGTCGTCAGCTGGATGGCGGCTCAGGGGCTCTTCGCCGCTACCAGGACTCTCTACGATCGAGGTGATCTCGATCTGCTCTACGGCTCGCCACAGAGTCCACGCCGCATTCTGGCCGCGAAGGCGACGGCGATTGCGCTTTCGTCGCTGGGCTCGGTCGCCATGCTGGCACTGCCCGTCGCCAACGTCGGCGCCATCCGCTACGGGGTGCAGTGGCTGGCTGCGTATCCCACGCTGCTCGGGCTGGCGCTGGTCGCTACGGCACTGGCGCTCGCCGTGACCGTCGCGCTCTTTCGCCTGTTCGGGCCGCGCCGTGCGCGCCTTTACGCCCATCTCGGCGGCGCGTTCATCGGTGGCGCGATCGTGCTCGCGGCGCAGGTCGTCGCCATGCTGCCCGATCAGTTGCGTGCTTCGATTGCCGCGGCCCTGGAGCCGGCGGCCATCCGCGAGGCGGGCATCGTCGGTCGCATCCTGTGGCTGCCGGTCGACGCCATGCTCGCCGAGCCGTGGGCCATGGCCGCGCTGCTCCTCGCCGGAGCGGCGATGTTCGCATTTGCGGCCTGGCGACTAGGCGGCAGCTTTGCCCGGGCATGTCTCGAGGCAGCGGGCGCGCCGTCCGCGGGGACCGCCGGACGGCCAACGCGGCCGATGCGCTTCAGGTCTGGTCCCTCTCGCGCATTGCGTCGCAAGGAATGGCGCCTGCTCGTGCGCGATCCGAGCCTGTTCGCGCAGCTCGGCCTGCAGATCGTCTACACCATCCCGCTCGCGGTGGTTCTGGTGCGGTCCGGCTCTCTGCCGATCGCTCTCGCCCTGACGCCGGCCATCGTCGTGATCGCGGCTCAGGTCGCCGCTTCGCTCGCCTGGATTGCGGTGTCTGGCGAGGATGCGCCCGAGCTGATCGCTGCAGCGCCCGTGCGACCGGCCGCAGTCGACTGGGCCAAGCTCTCTGCCATTGCCGTCCCGGTGCTCCTGGTCGCGGCCGTGCCCGTCGGGGGCCTCGCGCTGGCCTCGCCGCTGACGGCGCTCGCTGCGCTTTTATTCGCTGCCGGCGCCAGTGCCTCGACGGCACTCCTCAATCTCTGGCACCCGATGCCGGGCAACCGGCGCGGCATGCTGCGTCGACACGCCCAGTCGAAGCTGATCGGACTGCTCGAGCATCTCCTGGCGATCCTGTGGGCGATCGCCGCGGTTCTGGCCTTGCTCGGATCGCATTTGTGGCCGTTGCCGGTGCTGATGGCAGCGGTCGTGCTGGGGCACGGCCGTCTCACGAGCCGTGGCGCTCTGGGCGCGGGAATCGGGATCTCGGCGGCGACGCCGGCGCCTTCGGCCGCTCGTGCACTCGAATGACGGCCGGGCCGCACCGGGGAATTCCCGCCTTAAGCATTTGGTCACCAAGCCGAGGGTAGCTTGCCAGAGCCCAGCCAACGGCATCCCATCGAGGAATTTTCAATGCCAATTCGCCTTTCCGCTCTCAGCCTCGCTTCCGCCGTATTGATGGCAGTCGCGTGCGGTGCCGCAGAGGCCTACGAAGTCGAGGAGATCGGCTCGCTCTACGTCGGTGGTCGGACCGTGACCCTTTCTGGATTGCCGAAGCAGTCGATCAACGTGCCCGGCGGGGATCCCATCGAGGTCAACCCCAACGGGGACTACCACACCGGCCAGATGTACGCCCAGTTCGTACGCCTCGCCCGGCCGGCCGCGAAGCACCCGCTGCTGATGTGGCACACCGGAGGCATTACCGGCGCCTCGTGGGAGACGAAGCCCGACGGCAACCCGGGCTGGATGCAGTTCTTCCTGAAGCAAGGACACTCGGTCTACGTTTCCGACGCCGTCGAGCGTGGCCGCGCCACGTTCTCGCGGCCCGAGATCTACAAGAGCGATCCGATCTTTCGAGACAAGAAGGACAGCTGGGAGATCTTCCGCATCGGGCCGCCCGAGTCCTATCGGACCAATCCGGGCGAGCGGACCGCGAACCCAGGCGTGAAGTTCCCGCTGAATGCGTTCGACACCGTGCAGATGCAGATGGCCCCGCGCTGGGCGGTCACCGGCGATGCCACACAGTCGGCCTACAACCAGCTCGTGCAGCGCGTCTGCCCATGCGTCATCATGGCCCACGGTCAGGCGGGGCTCTTCGCGCTCCGCGCGGCGCTGGCAGCTCCGGACAAGGTGAAGGGCGTCGTGGCGGTCGAGCCCGCGTTCGCGCCGACGCCCGATCACCCCGAGGTGAGCCGCCTCGCTGGCACGCCGCATGTGTTCGTCTGGGGCGACTTCATCGATACCAACCCAGTGTGGATCGATCACGTGAAAGGGGTTCGGCCGTACCATGAGGCGTTGGCCTCCAAGGGCATCTCGTCGACCTGGATGGAGTTGCCGGCGCTGGGGATCAAAGGTAACACCCACATGCCCATGATGGACACCAACTCCGACGTCGTCGCCGCCAAGATTCAGGGGTGGATGACCGAGCACGGCCTCATGAAGGGCGACGGCACCGCCGCGGGATCGAACAAGCCCGCCTTCAACGCCACGGCCAAGGATCGCAGTGCCCGCTCGGGCGCGCGCGGCGCGACGGGCCAGCCGCTGAACTAGCCCGGCAACCCACGGCGCCAGAGCGTGCCGGATCACCTGCACTCCCGTGACTGGCCTCCGCTGCGGCATGGGCGGGAGTGCGGGCCTCGACGTGACCTCGGCAAGGGCGGCGTTGGCGGTTCCCACAAAGCTCTGTTGCGTATGGGGGCTCGAATGTTTTCGGACCTTCTCGTCCGGGCTTTGGCCGATCCGCCGGGTGCTCGTTTCGAGACCATTTCGCCCGCGGGCGCAAAGATGGCGGGGGCGGTTGCATTCGAGCCCTGGATTTAATCGAAACTTAGGGCATTGCGGCTTTCATGGCACCCTGGACGATCGGCCGGGCCATAGGACCGGTCGGTCAGGACGATAATCCGCGAGGGAACGGTCGCAACGATGCTCCGCAAGCTTCTCGACGGCCTCTATCTGGGAGCCGGCTACCTGGCCGGTGTTTTCCTGATAGCAATCCTCTGCCTCATGATGGCGCTGTCGATCGGGCGCGAGATCGGGCTCAACGTGAAGTCCGGTGACGACATCACGGCCTGGTGCATGGCGGCCATGGCCTTCCTTGGGCTCGCTCACACCTTCAAGTCGGGCGAGATGATCCGGGTTGGCCTGCTGACTGACAGGCTGACCGGGCGCGCAAAATGGCTCTCGGAGCTCTTTTCCCTCGTCATGGCAGGCATTTTCATCGGCTACTTTGCGTGGCAGGTCGTGGTGATGACCTACACGTCGTGGCTCATCAACGACATGTCGACCGGCGTGCTGGTCGTGCCGCTCTGGTTCCCGCAACTCGGCTTCACGATCGGACTGGTCATTCTCTTCATCGCCATCGTCGACGAGCTCGTGCACGTCCTGGCCGGCAACAATCCCCGCTATCTGAAAGAGGCGCCCAAGACGGCCGAGGAGCTGGTCGAGCGCGCAGCTCAGAGCGGGGTGTGAGGACTGCATCATGGATCTCGTCTCCATATCGCTGCTGATCAGCGTCGTCCTCGTGGTCCTCCTGGGCTCCGGTGTCTGGATCGCCATCGCGCTCCTGACCTGCGGCTGGATCGGCATGCAGTTCGCGCCGGGCTCGATCCCGGCAGGCTCTGTCCTCGCCACCAAGATCTGGGGCAACGCGGCCTCGTGGGAGCTGGCTGCGCTGCCGCTTTTCATCTGGATGGGAGAGATCCTGTTCCGCACGAAACTCTCCGATGAGATGTTCCGTGGCCTCGCACCTTGGCTGCGCCGGGTTCCTGGCCGTCTCCTGCATGTGAACGTGCTCGGCTGCGGCATTTTCGGCTCGGTTTCGGGCTCCTCCGCGGCGACCTGCGCGACGATCGCGAAGATCGCCCTGCCGGAGCTCAAGAGGCGCGGCTACCCCGAGATGCTCTCACTGGGCTCGCTCGCCGGCGCTGGCACGCTCGGCATCCTGATCCCGCCGTCGATCACCATGGTCGTCTACGCGGTGGCGGCCGAGGTCTCGATCCTGCAGGTGTTCCTCGCCGGCTTTCTGCCGGGCCTTCTCGTCATGGTGCTCTACTCGGGCTACATCGCGGTCTGGGCGATGCTCAATCCCGACAAGATGCCGCCGATGGAGCCCCGCATGCCGCTCCGCGAGAAGCTGCGGGAATCGGTCAATCTGATCCCCTGCATGCTGCTGATCATCCTGGTGTTCGCGGTCCTGCTCACCGGCTGGGCGACGGCAACCGAATGTGCAGCTTGGGGCGTGCTCGGCTCGCTGGCCATCGCCTGGTGGTCGAGCTCCCTGACGTTCAAGGCCTTCTGGGACAGCGTCATGGGCACCACCCGGCTGACCGGCATGATCATGCTGATCCTGGCCGGCGCGTCGTTCATGTCGACGTCGATGGGCTACACGGGCATTCCATCCGCGCTGGCGAGCTACGTCGACGGCCTGAAGCTGTCGCCGTTCATGCTGATTGCAGCGCTGACCGTGATGTACATCATCCTGGGCGCCGCCCTGGACGGCATCTCGATGATCGTGCTAACGACGGTGGTCGTGCTGCCGATGATCCAGAAGGCAGGGTTCGACCTCGTATGGTTCGGAATTTTCCTCGTGCTGATCGTAGAGATGGCCGAGGTTTCACCACCGGTCGGCTTCAATCTCTTCGTTCTCCAGACGATGAGTGGCCACGACAGCAACACTGTCGCATGGGCGGCCCTGCCGTTCTTCTTCCTTCTTGTTGCAGCAGTCGCCATCATCACGGTATTTCCTCAGATCGTGATGGTTCTGCCGCAACTGGTTTTTCCTGGTTGAGGATGTAGGAGGGGGAAAATGCGCTTCACGACAATCTTGATCGGCTGGCTCGTTGGTGCGCTTGCCGCCACAGTGCACGTCGAGCCATCGGTCGCTCAGACGAAGTGGAACCTTCCGGCGGCGTATCCCGCCAACAACTACCATTCGGAGAACCTGGTATGGTTCGTCGACCAGGTGAAGAAGGCGACGGATGGCAAGCTCGAGATCACGGTGCATGCCGGCGCCTCGCTGTTCAAGGCGCCGGAGATCAAGCGTGCCGTGGCGACGGGGCAGGCTCAGATCGGTGAGGTGCTGATCTCGATCCACGAGAATGAGGATCCTGTCTACGGCCTCGACACCATCCCGTTCCTGGCCTCCAGCTACAAGGACGCCTTCAAGCTGTGGCAGGCGCAGAAGCCGGCGATCGCCAGGAAGCTCGAGTCGCAGGGCATGCAGCTGCTCTACTCGGTCGCGTGGGGTCCACAGGGCATCTATGCGGCCAAGGAGATCAATAGCGTCGACGATATGAAGGGCCTCAAGATGCGGGCCTACAATGTCGGCACGACCCGCATCGCCGAGCTGGTCGGTGCCCAGGCGGTGACAGTTCAAGCCGCGGAGCTGCCCCAGGCGCTGGCCACCGGCACCGTGAACGCCTTCATGACCTCCGGCTCGACCGGCTACGACAGCAAGGTCTGGGAAACCATGACCCACTGGTACGACGTGCAGGGCTGGATCCCTAAGAACGTCATCTTCGTCAACAAGGCTGCGTTGAACGGCCTGCCGAAGGAGCAGCAGGAAGCCATCCTCAAGGCCGCAGCCGAGGCGGAGACCCGCGGCTGGAAGATCGCCGAGGAGAAGGCCCAGTGGTACGTCGAGCAGCTCGTCGCCAAGGGCATGAAGGTCGTTCCGCCGAGCGACACCCTGCGTGACGGCTTGAAAAAGATCGGCGATCAGCTGACGACCGACTGGCTGAAGCGGGCCGGCGATGCCGGCAAAGAGGTGATCGAGGCTTATCGGAAGTAGGACGTAGCGGCGGCGATAGCGGATGGTGTCTCCGGTGGCGCGGCCGATAGGTGTGTCGCCGGAGCCGTTTCCGCAGCCCTTGGCGTTGAGCGGTGACGGCACCTGTCAGCCTGCGTAGTCCACCGCCATGAGATAGAGTCCACGGGACGGCGCCAGCGCGCCGCAGCGCGACCGGTCGCAAGCCTCGAGAGCCGCCTTCATGTCGGCCGGAGTCCACTTGCCCTCGCCCACGTGCTTGAGGCTGCCCGCCAGCGAGCGGACCTGGTGATGCAGGAACGACCGCGCCGCCGCCTCGATGCGAACCTCCTCACCAATGAGGCTCACCTCGAGCCGGTCGAGCGTTTTCACAGGCGAAGCCGCCTGGCAGCCGGCCGCCCGGAACGTCGTGAAGTCATGCTTGCCCAGCATCTGCGCCGCAGCCTCTGCCATGGCTGCCGGGTCGAGCGGCCGAGGAACCCACCAGACGCGGTTCTTGTCGAGGGCGGGAGGCGCCTTGCGCGCCAGGATCCGGTACATGTAGCGCCGCCCCGTCGCGGAGAAGCGGGCGTCGAAGTCGGGCGCTGCACGACTGGCCTCGAGCACCACGATGGGGTCTGGTTTTAGGTGAAAGTTCAAGGCCTCGCGGACCTTGAAGGGCTCCCAGTCACGCGTCAGATCGATGTGGGCGACCTGGCCCCGCGCGTGCACGCCGGCATCCGTCCGGCCCGCTCCGCGCACGCTCACAGTCTCGCCGCAGAAGGCCGCGATCGCCTCGCTCAGCCGGCCCTGTACGGACCGACCTTCGGCCTGCATCTGCCAGCCGACGAACGGCGTCCCGTCGTACTCGATGTCGATCCGGTAACGGGGCATCTGGTCGCGCTGTAGCCTCGGCTCGATGCAACCCGACGGCCGTCGGGTCTGCCGAGGCAATAGAGAAACGCCGATCGGCTTACAACCGTCGATCGACCGTTCCCGTTTCGGCTCCCGGCGCCGCTCAGCGGACGTTGCCGGATCGGCCACCATAGCTCGGGCGTCCGCTACCGTTCACGCCACGCCCGACTTGGCCGTGGTAGCGCGAGCCGTGACGACCGCCGGCCCACTCGGGTCCGTCACCCAGGTAGGCCGCCGTTCCGCGCGATGCATCACCGTCCGCCTGGCGCCCTGCGGCCTGCTCGTGAGTGTAGCTGTGCGAGACGGACCGGTGCTCCTCGTAGTTGAGGTTCAACGGCGTGGCTCCGCCCGGATTGATGATGACGCGGCCGTGCGGCGGCAGCGGGCGGAATACACGAACGCCCTCCTCGAGGGTGACCGTGGCACCGTAGAAGGGGCGGGTCTCGATGCGAGTCGTCGTTGGCGTCTCCGCTGCGGCCTGGAGCGGCAGCAGGGTGACTGAAGCAAGCAACGGTAGGAATGCGCGGCGCATGCTGAACTGGCTCCGGTGAAGCGAACACCGGGCCACAGTATTATTGGTTGAGCAAAATCGCCTAACTATATGGCAAAAAAGATTAATGCCTGGAGATGGTTGTCCTTATCCGCCCAGTGGAGCCCCTTCAACGGCGTACGGCCATCCGGCGATACCGCCCTCGAGCACGCGAGCCTTGAGACCGAGCTGGCGCATCAGGAAGGCGCCGGCTATAGCCCGCCGGCCGGTGCGGCAATAGACGATATAATCGCGTGCCTTGTCCAAGCCGCGGGCGCGCTCGCGCAGCTGGTCGAGCGGCATCAGGCGGGCACGAGGCAGCCGCCAGAGCTCCCATTCCACCTCGGTACGACAGTCGATGATCTCGGTGGCACCACGCTCGATCAAGCGCAAAGTCTGGTCCGGCGACACCTCGTTGACCAGCTCCGGTTTGAGCAGCAGATCGAAGTCCGTCTTGCCGAGGCGCAGCAGCCGTCCGTCGGTGACCATGCGCACGGTGGCGTTTCGCGATACCTCCTGCAGCAGGGCCTCCTCGCCGAACGAGGCGCCCGTCGCCAGCCGCGCCACCGGGATGCCTCGCCGCACAACCTCGGCTTGGCCGCTTTCGAGCACATAGAAGAAGTCGCCCGCCTGCCCTTCGACGATGACGTCCTCGCCGGCGGAGACGGTCCAGGACTGCATGGTCTCGGCGCAGCGCACGACCTGCTCGAACGTCAGCTGCTTGAAGGGGCCCGAGCGGATCAGTGCCGCCACCCGCTCGCGGACGCGATCGTCGAGTCCGGCCAGACTCCGCGCCTCCTGCGCGCTCGCGATGACGCTGTCGAGGCGCGCGCCGTCGATGACGAGGTAGGTCGAGAATCGAGTCAGCCGCAGCTCGGCCCCGGCCGGGATCGTGTAGAGGATCGCCGGCTCCGGCGCCGTCTCATTGACCGACAGGATGGCGAGATGCTCCCCCGCGCCATCCTTCGCCGTCATGTGCAGCCCGCCCTCGAGCAGCACGACGAGATCGCCAGGGTGGGCCTCGACGATTTCCGCAAGATCCCCGCGCCGCACCCCGGGCTCGGAGATCAGCTCGGCGAGACCGTCCTCGGGCAGATTGGCAAAAAGGCGCGTGCGGCGCAGCTTGCTGGTGACCGGCTCCATCGGCTACGAGCCTCCTTCGGCGTCAGGCTGACGGCAGGCGCGCTCAGGGCCGCGCAGTCTCGAGGCAGCACTTCTTGTGCTTCTTGCCACTGCCGCAGGGGCACGGGTCATTGCGGCCCACCTTGGGCGCCGAGCGCTGGTACGTGACGACCGGGGCGTGATGGTGGTGGCCATGATGGTGGTGGTCGTGGCCGCAGCCGCAGGCGTCCTCGTGACTGTGGGAATGGCCCGAATTGACTGTCTCGCTGGAGCTGGGGGCGTGGGCGAGCGTTGAATGGGTGGTGTCGTTCATGGGGCAGGCTCCTTGTCGGCGCATTCATAGCACGGGTGTGACCCGCGCGTTACCCCCTTGGCGGGGCCCCGTCGGCTGCTCGCGTGCGGATCGGCAGCTCGGCTACGCCTGCTCCCTGTCGAGGCAGCACCTCTTGTACTTCTTGCCGCTGCCGCACGGGCAGGGCTCGTTGCGGCCGATCTTGCGACCCTCGCGCACGAGGGGCCGGCCTGCCTCCCAGTCGGTGACGCCGTCGGGGTTGCCTAGGATCTCCGCTTCGGGGTCGACCTCGTCCCACGGATTGGCCAGCTCCGCCGGGTCGTCGACGTTGAACCAGGCCCAGTCGCAGATGTAGTCGAGCAGCCCGTTGAGCCGGTCGACCTGCAGCAGATCCTCGTCGATCTGCTCGGCCGTCTCCTCGTAGGTGTCGCGGATGTCGCGACGAGGCAGCAGCTTGGTGTCGACGAGCCCCTCCGCGAACCACTTCTGAATCGCCGGGCGCAATGCCGGCTCTCGCATCTCGGCGATCGTCACGAGGTGGAAATCGGCATCGCGGGCCCAGTCCCGGTTGCGATGTGCCTCGAGATATTCCTGGTAGTAGGTGATCACGTCGTCCCGTGGGATCTTCCCGAGGCGGGCCATCACGTGCAGGCTCCTCAGACAAGCGTCGCGCACGTAGGGATCTGCCGTCCCATCCTCGATGATGGCCTTCAGTGGCGCGAGATCGCTGCCGTCGTAGACGCGCCCGAGGAGGGTGTGGAGGTCCTCGGTCACCGTTTCCTCCAGCTGCGCATGCGCAGCCTCGGAGTTCGCCGCGAGGTACGCGACCAGTGGTCGGTACGCGCGGACGTCCTCCCACAACCCGAGCAGATAGACGGCCAGAACATGCAGAAAGTAGGCATGCCGCTCGTCCGGCGCCGCGTTCAGGCGCTCCGCCACCTCGTCTGGCGTGAGCGAGAGCTCGTCGAGCAACCGGTCTCTGACCTCCTCTGCACGGGCCAGCGCCAGGGCCAGGGCGAGCGTCGGCTTCCGGCCGACCTCGATGTACGTCATCCGCCGGATGATCTCATCGGCGGGCATGTGGGCACTCTCCCCCAGCAGCTCGAGCAGCTTCTGGCGGCCTTCCTCGGCGCGGCTCATGGCCATTCTCCCTGCAGGGGCCTCGACGCCTGCCTATAGCAGCTGCCGGATCGGCTCGCTGCCGCCGAAGCGACCATGCACGCAGCCGCATTGCCACAATCCCGCGGTTGGTCTAGCAGGGCGGCATGGACACCGTGCTCATCATCGACTTCGGCAGCCAGGTGACGCAGCTCATCGCGCGTCGCGTGCGCGAGGCCGGCGCCTATTCCGAGATCGTCCCGTTCAATCGCGCCGAGCAGGCGCGGGACCGGCTGAAGCCGAAGGCGATCATCCTCTCGGGCGGACCGGCGAGCGTCACGGAGATGGGCACGCCGCGGGCGCCTGACTGGGTCTTCAGCTCCGGGCTCCCGGTGCTCGGCATCTGCTACGGCGAGCAGACCATGGTCGCCCAGATGGGCGGCGAGGTCGAGGGCGGCCATCATCGCGAGTTCGGCCGTGCCGAGATCGAGGTCGTCGATGATTGTCCGCTGTTCGAGGGTGTTTGGCAGAAGGGCGAGCGCGACACGGTCTGGATGAGCCACGGCGACCGCGTCACCCGGTTGCCAGAAGGCTTTCGTGTCGTCGCCGTCAGCCAGGGTGCTCCCTTCGCGGCCATCGCCGATGCGGCCGGCAAGCATTACGCGGTGCAGTTCCATCCCGAGGTCGCCCACACGCCGCGCGGCGCCGCGCTGATCCGCAATTTCGTGCGCAAGATCGCCGGCCTCGCCGGCGACTGGACCATGCGCCACTTCCGCTCGAGCGAGGTCGAGCGAATCCGCCAGCAGGTCGGCTCATCGAAGGTGATCTGCGGGCTGTCGGGTGGCGTCGACAGCGCCGTCGCGGCCGTGCTCGTGCACGAGGCGGTCGGCGATCAGCTCACCTGCATCTTCGTCGACCACGGCCTCATGCGCCTGAACGAGGCCGACGAGGTCGTGAGCCTCTTCCGCGGCCACTACAACATTCCACTCGTCCACGTCGACGCCAGCCGGCAGTTCCTCGGCGAGCTCGAAGGCGTCGCCGACCCCGAGCAGAAGCGCAAGATCATCGGCCGGCTGTTCATCGACGTGTTCGAAGCCGAGGCGCACAAGGTGGGCGGCGCCGAGCTCCTGGTGCAGGGCACGCTCTATCCGGACGTGATCGAGAGCGTGTCATTCACCGGCGGCCCTTCGGTAACCATCAAGTCCCACCACAACGTCGGCGGCCTCCCCGAGCGCATGAACCTGAAGCTCGTCGAGCCCCTGCGCGAGCTGTTCAAGGACGAGGTGCGCGCGCTCGGCCGCGAGCTCGGCCTCCCCGACGCCTTCGTCGGCCGCCATCCGTTCCCCGGCCCTGGCCTCGCCATCCGCTGTCCGGGCGGAATCACGCCCGAGAAGCTCGACATCCTGCGCAGGGCCGACGCCATCTATCTCGACGAGATCAGGAAGGCCGGCCTCTACGACGTCATCTGGCAGGCGTTTGCCGTTCTCCTGCCGGTGCGCACCGTCGGCGTCATGGGCGATGCGCGCACCTACGACCATGTCTGCGCCCTGCGCGCCGTCACTTCGACCGACGGCATGACGGCCGATTTCTATCCCTTCGACATGAATGTCCTCGGCCGCGCCGCGACCCGCATCATCAACGAGGTCAAGGGCATCAACCGCGTCGTCTACGACGTCACCTCGAAGCCGCCCGGAACGATCGAATGGGAATGAGGTGATGAAGAAGCAGCTTCGCCTCTCTCTGGACCGCTGAACCAAGCCTCAAGCCGACCGCGTCGGTTTCCGGCTGGTTTCTCCAGCACACCGTGACGGATCTCGGCGACGGTAAGTGAGGCAATGAACAGATCCTCGTCGCTCTGCTCAGACATCCATTCCAGCAACCGCTCGGAGGGCGTCGGCTTCGTGACGTTGCTAATGATGCTCGTGTCGAGCAGGTAGCGCATCAAATGTCGACCTTACGCCCACTCTCGCGTGGACGTTTCTGCTAAATTTTCTTTTGAAATCAATGATCGTCGTGAGAATTCATCATCGAGTGGGAGTAGGCAAGCGGGGCCGCTACCCCTTCCCCTCCACGTACCAGCCGAGCTTGCTCAATCGCCAGCTGCTGACCACGGTCTCGATGGCATAGGAGACGATCCAGGCGGCGATGCCGAGCACGGCGCCGTTGATGTCGGGATGCGCCAGGCTGATCGCGCCGGCAACGCCGGCGCTCATGACGCGGAGCACGCCGCTGGCTGCGAGCGAGCTGGTGGTGCGGGCCTTGGCGAGCAGTCCCCTGAACAGTGCCGTGCAGCTCCAGAAGCCCGCCAGGAGGAACGACAGGCCCATCGCCGGCTCGGCATAGGTGGCGAGCTCGGGCGTCAGGCCCATGACGCCCCTGAGGATCTTGTCGCGCAACGGGGTCTGAAAGAGGGCGAGCGCGAGCACCGTGAAAAAGGCCACCAGCTGGCCCGTGAAGACGAGCATGATGCGCACGTCCTCCCGCCGTGCAACCATTGTCTGCGCCGACTGGGTGAGGTTGCGCATCGGCGCCATCAGCAGCGACACGAGCCCATGCACGACACCGAAGGCGGCGATCGCCAGCTCCGCATTGGCGAGCCGGCCGAGGAACAGGTTGATGACGAAGATCACGCCCATCTCGGCCGATGAGTTGACGATCAGCGGCCACGAGAAGCGCCAGTAGCCGAGGAAGGTGTCCTGCGTCTCGCGCCTCGCCGGCAGCGCCAGCAGCAGTCGCCACGCGAACATCCAGCCGAACACCGTCTCCGCGGCCATGCAGATGACCAGGGCGGCCGCGCCGACCGCCGCTCCGTCGAGCCAGGCCGGCAGGAAGGCGAGCGATGCCGTCAGCGACAGCACGCGCACCAGAGTGCTCCAGGTGATGATGATCGTGCTGCGGTTCATCATCAGGAGCGAGAACGCGGTGCCGCGCAGGATAAGAATCGGGATGCTGGTGATGAGCAGTCCGACGACAGCGCGGGCCTCCGCCTGGGCGGGCGCACCGAGGCCGAACCAGCCGCCGAACACGGTGTTGCCGAGGCGCGTGAAGCCCACACCCACCGCGAGTGCCAGCGGCACCACCAACAGCAGTGTGGTGAAGGTCATGAGACGGACGACATCGGCGCGGGACTTGAGGTAGGACAGGCAGAGCACCAGCATCACCTCGGTGGCGCTGGTGATGGCGAAGTAGAACGTGAACGCTGAATTGAACGCAGCCAGGGTGACGCTCGGCGTGTCGGTCCGCGCCAGGAAGGCATGAATGACCGACTTCGAGATCATGTTGAGCTCGACCATCAGCACCAGCGGGACGAAGAACCAGTAGCAGTCGCGGAGCCGAAGCGCCGGCCGCAGTGCGGCCTTCGAAACGTGTGCCTGGCTCATGATGCTCGGTGGCCTGTGTGCAGGGTATGCGTGCGCGGTGCTCCCACATTCTGTACAGCACCGGCCTGCCGTTGCCACCCTTTGCATCGCCCCCTGTTCCCCGAGGACAGGTCGCGCCGGCGGATGGGCCGGGCCCAGCTGGCGCGTCAGTCAGTTTTTTGCCCGATGGGGGCGCCGTTTGCCTGAAGGGCAGCCGGCTTGTCGGCTTTCGCCATTACCTCGGTCAATGGCGCACGCATCAGCCATTGGATGCCGTCCGGCTCGAATCCAAGCCTCGTCTGGCCACCCAGGCCGTGCTTTGCGAGGTCCTCGATCACGACCCGGCCGAAGCCGCGCCGCTCCGGCGCACTTACGGCGGGCCCGCCGGCCTCCTTCCACTCGAAAATCCAGTCGCAGCCCTCGATGTGCCACGAGATCACCACTTTTCCCTCAGGCACGGAGAGCGCGCCGTGCTTTACGGCGTTCGTGGCGAGCTCGTGGATGGCCAATCCGACATTCTGGGTTGCCTGCGGTGTCAGAAGCAACTCCGGGCCCTCCAGCCGGAAGCGGTGTGGGTCGCCGAACGGCTCCAGCTGGTTCCTCAACAGCGTGTTGAGCTCTACGCCCGCCCACTGGTTGTGCACGAGCAGGTCCATGCTGCGGGCGAGCCCGCCGAGGCGCGAATCGAACTGCTGCGAGAAGTCCGCGAGGCTCGACGTCGATCGCGACGTCTGGCGGGCGATCGCCGAGACCACGGCCATGACGTTCTTGGTGCGGTGGGCGAGCTCGCGCATGAGCAGGCGGGTTTTCTCCGTCTCCTGCCGCAGCGACGCCTCGCGCTCGGCGATCACTCTCGAAGCCACCTCCATCGCGGTGCTTGCGATATTCGCCTCGCGCATCACGGTGTGACGGCGATGATGGACACGCCTGCCGTCCCGCAGGTGATCGGCGCAGTCGGCGACATACCGGATCGGATCGCTGATCAGGCGGCCCGTGAAGTAGGCGCCGGCGACCGTGAGCAGCAGCACGAGGCCACCGAACCCGCCGAGCGAGTACTGCAGCGTCGTGGTGGATGCATAGAAATCCTTCTCCGGCGCCCAAACCACTGCCCGATACCCGGTCTTCGCCGACACCGTGTAGGCCATCACGGATGCCCGCCCTTCGAGGTCGGTGAAGTTGAGGCTGGCGGTGCCGCCGTCCGGTGTCTGCAGGCGGGCCTTGGTGCCGACGAAGCGGTCGGGTTGTGAGGATCGCGCCACAATGCTCCCAGTTGGGTCGTCGGCTGCGGCCGACCAGCCTAGGGCAAGCGGCACGCGGGCGAGAACGCGTTCGAACAGGTGGAGATCCGGCGCCACCCCGACTACGAGCTTTCGTGATCCGGCCTCCACAGGCACTCCGACGACGATGGCGAGCTCGCCATCGGTGGTCGTGCGGACGAGGTTGCTGACCACGGGCCCATTCGTCTGCAAGACCTGCTCGACGAAGGCCTCGTTCCTCGACCGGGGAAGCTCGCTGCCGGGCTTGGCGCGGGTATTCACCAGCTGCTGGCCCGTCTGGTCGACGAGCACGATGGTATAGCCGATCGCCGAGGCCGAATCCCGGGCCAGATGCTCGAAAGCGCCGACGTCGCCGGCCCTCAGCAGTCGGCTGTTGGCCAGCACCGTGGCCATCTCGGCGAGCGACTGCAACTCGCGATCGAATGCGGCCACCAGCGAGCGTGAGGTCTGCTCGAGCCTCAGACGCTGAGCGTGCTGATCGCGTCCCACCAGATCGATGAGAACGTAGGCGCCGAAAAGGATCGCCGGCAGCAGTGCGGCAATGCTCCCCAGAAGTATCAGAAGGCGTGATGGCACTTGCCATCGCCGCTGAGGCTCGCCGGGATGGGTTTGATCCGCGGGGCTGATCTTGCGTCTCCGATTTGAGGGCGCAGGGAGCCAATCATGCAAAAGGCTGGTGCACAAGGGCTCCAGATGCGAGGGCTCCAGATGCGAGGGGTGCCTTGCGGCGTAGGGCCCGAGAGAAAGTGCTCGTCCCGGATCGACGTCCCGCTTTCCCCGCCGCCTTCCTTGGCCTAGCCTTGCCTGCCGCAATTGCGCCCGCGGCGGCAGACCGCCGCTCGAGCGCCAGTGTCGAGGAGGAGCCCCATGGCCGTCACCATCCGCCAGATCCATCCTGTATTCGTCGGCGAGGTCACCGGCGTCGACCTGACGAAGCCGATCTCGAAGGAGGAGGCCGCCGCAATCGAGGCCGGCATGGACAAGTTCGCGGTGCTCGTCATCCCCGGGCAGGATATCACCGACGAGCAGCAACAGGTTTTCTCCCGGAACTTCGGTCCGCTCGAGAACGCGAGGGGCGGCAATATCACCAAGGACACTGACAAGCGGCTCGGCGAAGGGATGAACGACGTCTCGAACCTCGACAAGGACGGCAAGCCGCTGCCGAAGGACAGCCGCCAGCATCTCTTCAACATCGGTAATATGCTGTGGCACTCGGATTCCTCGTTCCGGGCCATTCCCGCGAAGTACTCATTGCTGTCGTGCCGTGTGATCAATCGCAAGGGCGGCAACACCGAGTTCGCCGACATGCGTGCCGCCTACGACGACCTCGACGCCGAGACCAAGGCGGAGATCAAGGATTTGGTTTGCGAGCACTCCCTGATGTACTCGCGCGGCTCCCTCGGCTTCACGGAGCTCACCGACGAGGAGAAGGCGATGTTCAAGCCGGTGCGCCAGCGTCTTGTGCGCACGCATCCGGTGACGGGACGCAAGTCGCTTTATCTATCGTCGCACGCCGGCACGATCCTCGGCCAGACGGTGCCCGAGGCCCGGATCATCCTGCGGGACCTCACGGAGCATGCCACCCAGGCGAAGTACGTCTACGTGCACAAGTGGCGTCTGCACGATCTCGTGATGTGGGACAACCGGCAGGTTCTGCACCGAGTCCGCCGCTATGACGCCACCCAGCCGCGCGACATGCGCCGTACCACGGTTGCAGGCGACAGCATGACCGTTGCCCAGGCCGACGCCGCATAGACCCAGCTCGCTGGCGGGACGGCCGGCCGGCGGCGTAGGAGGCGGGGACGCAGGCTTGGCGGCACGCTGTTGTTAAACCAGGACATCAAAGGGGGCTCATGGACGCCATCCACGCCTTCGCCGACCACGTCGCGCGAACCCGCCTCGAGGATCTTCCCGAGGCGGCCATGCGGGCCGCCAAGACGTTCATCCTCGATACGCTCGGTGTCGGGCTGGCCGGTAGCGCCGGCCCGAAGGGGGCCGAGCTCGCGGCCATGCAGTCCCGATGGGGGGGCGGCGCCGACGCGCGAGTCTGGGGAAACGGCGCGCGCCTGCCGGCACCGGCCGCCGCGCTCTGCAATGCCTATCAGGCGCACTGCTCCGAGTTCGACTGCGTCCACGAGAAGGCCGTCGTTCATGCCATGACGGCCGTGCTCGCAGCTTCATTGGCTGGCGCCGAGCGTGCTGGCGGCGTGTCGGGGCGTGATCTCATCCTGGCCTGCACCCTGGGGGTCGACGTGGCCGCGGGGCTCGGTATCGCCTCCGACACGGGGCTGCGCTTCTTCCGGCCGGCGACGGCGGGTGCATTCGGCGCGACGGCTGCCCTCGGCAAGCTCATGGGACTCGATGCCGTCCGGCAGAGGCATGCATTCTCGATCGTCTACGGTCAGGTCTCGGGCACCATGCAGGCCCACACCGAGGGCTCCATGCTGCTGGCCATGCAGCTCGGCTTCAACACGCGCAATGCCGTCGTGGCCTGCGATCTTGCCGCTGCCGGCTTCGAAGGGCCGCAGAATGTGCTGGAAGGGCCTTTCGGGTATTTCCGGCTGATCGAGACGAAGGGCGATCCGGGACCGGTGGCCCGGACGCTCGGAAAGGAATGGCGCATCGCGGAGCTGGCGCACAAGCCGTTTCCCTCGGGTCGCGCGACGCATGGAATTATGGACGCCTGCCTTTCGATCCGGAGCAACGCGGGCGGCGCCTTCGATCCGGGCGCCATCACCAGCGTGACAGCCTGGGCGCCGCCGCTGGTCGACCATCTCGTCGGCCGACCGTGGCGCCCCGACATGGAGCTGAACTATGCACGCCTCTGCGCCCGTTTCGTCGCGGCGCGCGCGCTGATCGCCGGGTCTCTCGTGCTCGGCGACTTCTCGCCAGCGGCCTACAATGATCCGGCGACGGCCGCCCTTGCCCGTCGCATCGCGATCGAGGTGCGCGACACCGGCGATCCCAATGCGCTGACCCCGGTGGAGGTCGAGATCGTGATGGCCGGCGGAAGCCGGCATCGAGCCGCCGTAGAGACGGTGCTCGGCAATCCGGCGAAGCCGCTGTCACGCGATGCACATCTGGCGAAGCTGCGCTCGAACGCAGCGGCGGCTTTGCACCCGGTCTCGCCCGATGCAGTCGAGCGTCTGATCGAGATGGTCGACGGGCTCGAGCACGTGGCCGATGTCCGCGAGATCGTCGATCTGCTGGTGCCGGCGAGCGGTGCCGGAGCCTGAGCCATCGCCTGTGCCGACGGAAGCGCGACACGGCGGCGGCGTCCTGGACGCCAGTTGGCCCGGTCGGCGAAGCCGCTTATCCTCGCCTCCGATCCAACACCCACGGAAAGCACCACCGATGCCCGCCACCCCTACGACGTCCCCAATGAAGCTGCGCCGTGAGCTCGCGGCCGCCTTCCGCCTCGCCGAGAAGCTCGGCTACTCGGAAGGCATCTGCAATCATTTCTCCGTAGTCGTGCCTGGCTCCGAGGAGCGCTACCTGATCAACCCCGATGGGCTGCACTGGTCGGAGATGCGCCCGGAGCATCTGCTGATGATCGACGGCGACGGCCGCGTCGTCGAGGGCGACGGCGAGGTGGAGGCGACGGCACGCCACATCCACGTGCAGGGCCATCGGGCCAATCCGCGCCACCAGTGCATCCTGCATGTTCACATGCCGTGGGCAACGTCGCTGACCATGGTCGACGGCGGGCGCCTGGAGATGGCCCACCAGACGGCCGCCCGCTATCACGGTCGCATTGCGTATCAGTCCTTCGGCGGCATCGCGCTCGACGAGACCGAGGGCAAGCGCATCGCCGAGGCGCAGAGGTCGAATCCCGCGGCCGATGTGTTCTTCCTCGCTCACCACGGCATCTCGATCGGCGGCGCCTCGATCGCCGTTGCCTTCGACGATCTCTATTACCTGGAGCGAGCGGCCAAACAGCAGGTGCTCGCCATGTCGACCGGCCGCCCGCTCGCGATCATGACCGACGAGCAGGTTGCCGAGACGGCCCGGCAGTACATGCAGATCCTCGATTTCCAGGCAGAGAAGCACTTCGCGTCGCTGATGCGCATCAACGGGCTTTGAGGGTCATGAAATTCGCGCTGCACTTCTCGAACTCGAACTTCCCCGACGCGGCCGGCGCGCGCCACCTGGCGACGGCTGCGGAGGCGGCCGGCTTCGAGAGCCTCGTCGTCATCGAGCACGTCGTCTGGCCGACCAACTACACGTCGCGCTACCCCTACTCCCCGACCGGCAGGCTGCCGGGCGGACCCGACACCAAGCTGCCCGATCCACTGATCTGGATGGCGTTCGCGCTGGCCGCGACGACCCGTCTCCGGTGCATGACCGGCATCCTCATTCTGCCGCAGCGCAATCCCGTCGTTCTCGCCAAGGAGCTGGCCACCCTCGACTACATGAGCGGAGGGCGGCTCGACCTCGGCATCGGCGTCGGCTGGCTGAAGGAGGAGTTCGAGGCGCTCGGCGTGCCCTTCGAGAAGCGTGGTGCACGGACCGACGAGTACATCGCCGCGATGCGTGCTCTGTGGGACAAGGACGATGCCAGCTACAGGGGCAGCTTCGTCTCGTTCGATGGCATGAGCTGCAATCCGAAGCCCGCCAACGGCCGCATCCCGATTCATATCGGCGGGCACTCGGCGGCGGCTGCAAAGCGGGCTGCCGAGCATGGCGATGGCTTTTTCCCCGCAACGGGCGCCCAGGTCGATATCGCACCCATCATCGATTTCATGCGCAAGGCCGCTGCCGAGCGCGGCCGCGACCCCTCGGCAATCGAGGTGACCACGGGCTGTCCCGGCGCGCTGCCCGGCTCTGGCGTCGACCCTCGGAAGGCGGTCGCCGAGACGGCTGCACGCGGCGTCGGGCGCATCGTCGTGCCGGTGACGGCCTTCATAACCGGCGGTCCCGCGGGCGCCACCCAGCATGCGAGGACCTTCGGCGGCCTCGAGCAGAGCGGCCTCGAGGAGCGGCTGGCCGAGTTCGGAGCCAAGGTCATCCGGCCGTCGCAGGCGTAGCAGGGCCCATCGAAAGGCCACAGGCCAGCGCTTTCTGGTCCGAACGATTCAATTGACAACCGCGCCTGCCGAAGCGGATCGTAGTGCGGCATAGAATTTGGGTGCGGGCACGCGTTGTGAGCGCGCCGCCAAAGAACGAGCCGGCCTCGCCGAGGCTCGGCCACAGGGGAGGAGAGCGCATGAGAGCTGTACGGAACGCACTTCTGGCCGGCATCGCCGGTGTTGCATGGCTTCTCGCAGGGCTGCCGGCACAGGCCCAGACGAAATGGGATCTCTCATCGATGATGGGTGCGACCCATCCCGTGACCCTGCACTACAAGGGGTTCTCCGACGAGGTGAAGAAGCGCACCGACGGCAAGCTCGATATCATCGTGCGTCCGGCCGGCGAGCTGCCGTTCAAGGCCACCGAGGTGGTGAAGGCAGCGGGTGCCGGCAACATACAGCTCGGCGAGGCCTATCAGGGCTTCATCTCGGGCTCGATCCCGCTCGCCTCGATCGCCAGCCTGCCGTTCCTCGTTCGCACGCCGGATGAGCTGGCGAAAGTCTATCCGATCATCGAAAAGTATACGAAGGCGGAATTTGAGAAGAACGGCGTCAGGGTGCTCTACTGGTTTTCGTGGCCCGTGCAGAACGTGTTCGGCAAGGGCAAGCCGATCAGGACGGCCGAGGATTTCGTCGGCCGCAAGATTCGTACGACGGACGCCAAACAGTCCGAAATGATGAAGCGGCTCGGCGGCTCGGCCGTTACCATCACACCGGCCGAGGTTCCGGTCGCCATGGAGCGCGGCGTGGCGGAAGGCTTCTTCACTGCCGCATTCAACGTCATGGGTGCCAAGTGGTACGAATTCGTGCAGTGGGGATGGGTCGGACAGGTACACGTCGGCGGCCCTGACTATCTGCTCATGAATATCGATGCCTATAAAAAGCTCGATCCCAAGGTGCGGGAGGCACTTGACGCCGTCGCCAAGGAGTGGGGGCCCAAGACCACGGAGCAGATCCAGAAAGACGAGATCACGGCCTTCGAGGACTTGAAGACCAAGCACAAGGTCGAGATCATCAAGCCGACAGAGGAGCAGGTTGCTCCGATGACGGCCAAGATGAAGGAGTACTGGGACACGTGGGCGAAGCAGCATGGCGCCAATGGTGAGGCGATGCTGAAGGAAATCAGGACCGCCCTCGGCCGCTGACCCCGAATTCTAGCGCACCGTCAGTCGGTTGCCGCACCCGAGAGGGTGCGGCAAATTCCTGAGCAGCATCCGTGAGAGCCGAACATGGACAACGCCCTTCCGAAGGCGTCAGACGGCCCGTCGGTTTCCGAGATCCAGGCATCGACTACGTTTGGCCGTTTCGTCAACGCAGTCGCCAACGGCGCCGCGGTCGTTGCCGGTGTCGCCATCGTCGCCATCCTCGGACTGGTCTGCATCGAGGTGGTCATGCGACAGTTCAACAAGTCGCTGCAGATCGTCGACGAGATCTGCGGCTATCTGAATGCTGCGGCAGTGTTCCTGGCGCTGGCCTACACGCTCCGGGACGGCGGGTTCATCCGGGTCGAGCTGGTCTACGACAGGTTGAAGGGGGACGTGAAGCAAGGCGTACGATGGCTGATCGTCCTGACTGGCCTGATCTACGTCGCGGTGCTGCTCTACTTCACAGTCACCCATGTCTACTATTTGTATCGTAATGACGTCCGGGCGGTTTCCGTCCTGGAAACTCCGGAATGGATCCCGCAGACGGTGGCCGTCGTCGGCCTCGCCGTTCTCCTTCTTCAACTGGTGGCTTTCGTGATCACCCGCGCCCGCAACGTTCCCTGAGGACCTGACTTTTCATGAGCCTCGACCTGATCATCCTGGTCCTCTTCGTCGCGCTGACGGTCATGCTGGTCGCGGGCCAATGGATGGCCTTCGCCCTCGGCGCCGTCGGGATGCTGATCATGTACCTGAGCAAAGGCGCGCTCGGGGTGCAGTCGCTGTCATCGGTCGTCTGGAATACGGCGAACAGCTACATCCTGATCGCCGTGCCGATGTTCCTGCTGATGGGCGAGATCATCCTGAGGAGCGGCGCCAGCACATATTTCTACCGCGGTGTGGTGGTGCTGCTGGGGCGTCTGCCCGGCGGACTGCTGCATGCCAACATCTTCTCGTGCGCCATCTTTGCCGCTGTCAGCGGCTCGAGCGTGGCGACAGCCGCGACCGTCGGCACCGTGGCCATCCCGGAGATGATGAAGCGCGGTTACGACCCAAAGCCGGTGCTCGGCTCGCTGGCCGCTGGTGGCACGCTCGGAATTCTCATTCCGCCTTCGATCATCATGGTGCTCTACGGCGCCCTGGTCGAGGAGTCGATTGCGCGCCTGTTCATGGCGGGCGTCTTGCCCGGCCTTCTGATGGCCGGCGTCTTCATGATCTTCATTGCCATCCAGTTGATGATGTACCCGCATCTGGCGCCGCCTCGCCAGACTGCCGGCGAGGGGCCGCCGGTATCGGACCTGCTGCATGTCTTCCCGGTTCTGGGCCTCCTGATCGTGGTGCTCGGTGGCATCTACGTCGGCTTCACGACGCCGACCGAGGCCGCGGCCGTGGGCGCGGCAGGTGCACTCGTGCTGGCCATCGGCTATGGGGGGCTCAATCGCAGGATCTTCAGCGAGTCCGTCATGGCGACGGTGAAGACGACCTGCATGGTGACGCTGATCATCATCGGTGCCCAGATCCTGTCCGCGGCGCTGACATACTCCGGCGTCAGCCGCGCCGTCAGCGAGTGGATCCTGGCGCTCGGCCTCTCGAAGTGGGTCTTCTTCCTCGCTCTCGTGGTGCTTTACCTGGTGCTCGGATGCTTCGTCGACGGCATCTCGATGATCTACATGACGCTGCCGGTGCTGATCCCCGTCATCAAGACATTCGGCTTCGATCTGGTCTGGTTCGGCATCATCCTGACCATCCTGATCGAGCTCGGCCAGATCACGCCGCCGGTGGGGCTCAACCTGTTCACGATACATGCCATATCCGGCGGCCGCAGCTTCTCGGACGTGGTCATAGGCTCGCTGCCGTACTGTTTTCTGATGTTGTTCGTGATTCTCCTGCTCTGCATCTGGCCCGACATCGCGCTCTGGCTGCCGAACACGTTGCGCGGCTAGTCGGCGCGCAATAGCCTGAGACCGAGCAAGGGGCCGGGACACGCCATGTCCCGGCCCTTTCGAATATCGCCATTCGCGCCAGAAGCGCGGGAACCCGGGAGAACCTTCATGCTCAGTCTCAAGGATAAGGTCGTCTTCATGTCGGGGGCGGGCTCGGTCGGTGACGACCCCGACGCCAAGGTGTGGGGCAACGGCAAGGCCACGGCCGTGCTGCTCGCCCGCCAAGGCGCGAAGATCTACGGCGTCGACCTTCGCAAGGAGGCGGCCGACGTCACCAAGGCCATCATCGAGAAGGAGGGCGGCACCTGCGTCACGCGCGCCGTCGACATGACCAGCGCTAAGGAGGTCGAGGCCGCCGTCGCCGACTGCATGCGCCAGTTCGGCCGCATCGACATCCTCGTCAACAACGTCGGCGGCTCCGCCCCGGGCGACGCCGTGTCGATGAGCGAGGAGGTCTGGGACCGCCAGATCGATCACAACCTGAAGACGGCGTTCCTCGGCTGCAAGTACGTCATTCCGGTGATGGAGAAGCAGGGCAAGGGCGCGATCGTCAACCTGGCGTCCGTGGCCGGCTTACGCATGACGGCCGATCGCGCCCACGTCGCCTACTCGACGACCAAGCTCGGCATTCTCGCCTTCTCGAAATCGACGGCCATCTCCTATGCGAAAAAGGGCATTCGCTGCAACACCGTGATTCCCGGCCTGATGCACACGGCGCTCGTCGAGCATCGTCTTGCCAAGACCATCGGCGCCAACGATCTGCAGGCTCTGATCGACAAGCGCAACGCCAGCTGCCCGACCGGCAAGATGGGCGATGCCTGGGACATCGCGCATGCCGTCCTGTTCCTGGCATCCGACGAGGCCCGCTACATCACCGCCACCGAGATCCTGGTCGACGGCGGACTGACCGCGGCCACTGGGCTCGGCTGACGCCGGGTGGGAAAAAGTCGATGCGCTGCCCGTGCCGCAAGAAGAGCGAGACCCTCTCCTACGAGGAGTGCTGCGGGCCCTTGCACGCCGGGACGATGGCAGCGTCGACGGCCGAGGCTCTGATGCGCTCGCGCTACGCAGCATTCGCGATGAAGGATGCTGCCTATCTTCTGGCCACCTGGCATCCCTCGACGCGGCCGGCGCGGATCGACTTCACGCCTGGGCAGGAATGGCTGCTGCTGCGCATTGTGGCTGCCAGCACCGTCGGCGACAAAGCAACGGTCGAGTTCATCGCCCGCTCGCGTGTGGGCAACGCGACAGGGGCGCTGCACGAGGTCTCCCGGTTTGTGCGGGAAGGCGGGCGTTGGCTCTATGTCGATGGCGATCTCAAATAGGGGAAGGTCGTGGAGAAGCATGTCACGTTTCCGGTCGGTGACATCACGCTCGAGGGGCTGGTCTCGCTGCCGACGGCCGCAGCCATTGGCGCGGTCGTCTGCCATCCCCACCCGCTCTATGGCGGCGAGATGCTGAACAACGTGGTCTCCGCCCTGGTCAAGGGCTTCGGCAAGGCCGGCATCGCTACACTCCGCTTCAATTTCCGCGGCGTCGGCCGCAGCGGTGGCCGTCACGACGACGGCAACGCCGAGCAGGACGATGTGAAGGCCGCTGTCTCGTATCTGCTGAGCCGGCAGTCATTCGAGACGGTCGTCGTCGCCGGCTATTCCTTCGGCTCGATGGTCGGTCTCAAGGCCGGCGCCGACGATGCGCGCGTCCACAAGCTGATCGGCGTCGCTTTGCCGATCGCACGCCGCGACGCGTCGTTCCTCGAGGGTGTCGCCAAGCCGAAGCTGCTGATCAGCGGCGACTGCGACGACATCTCGCCGGCATCGCAGATGCAGCGGCTCGTCGATATGCTCGCCGAGCCGAGGCGTCTGGTCCTCGTGCCGGGCGCCGACCACTTCTTCGGCGGCATGGAGCAGCGCGTGGTCGAGGCGGCGGTCAGGTTTCTCACCGAATGAGAGGCGGTGTCAGGCGTTCGGAGCCTTATAGGATCCGGACTTTGCATTTGCCTGCTTCATGGCTTCCTCGGCTTCCTGGGCCGTGAGCAACACCGTCGTCTCGAAGCGCGCGAACGAACCCGTGGAGGCCGCCAGCATGGAAGCTGCGGTCACCGAGGTGTGGTCGGGAAACTCGCATATCCCCATGCCGTCGTAGTCGCCGAGGGCAAAATAGTAGCAATGCATCTTGCCGCCGAAACTCTCGATCAATTCCGTGGCAGGTCGCGTGCGATCCTGCGGCTTGGCGACCATGGCCTTGGCTGCCGATGCGCTGAACTGCCAGCGAAGCAGATAGTGACCCATCGTTCCCTCCAAAAAATCCCAATCTCGAGCATCGCTGCGCCGGTCAAGGCCGGCAGCGATGAAAAGATGGCATGTCAATTTTTCTGCTGCAAAAGAAAAATATTCCAGGATGATAGTGGAACCGTGAAATATATCATATCTTGTCTGAATGTTCAGAGTGGATCGTCCGACGGTATTCGCGGAGGTGGGACCTTTTTCTGCCTCTGCCGTGCGGTGAAGTGCAACCGGCGGCCCATGCGGGCCACCGGACAGTCTCGGATCAGCGAGTGAATCGCGACCGGCTACTCCGCCGCCGCCACCTTCGGCGCAATCTCCTTGAGATGCCCGAACCGGTCGCGGAACGGCTGCGTGTCGATCTCCTCGAGCTCGATCTCCCGCGCGAGAACGCGGCGCTTCCACTCCTGGTGCGCCGGCTCTGCCGCGTGGAACTCGGGCATCACCTCCTTGGCGAACAGCTCGAGGCCTTCGCAGATGTGCTCGTGCGGATTCTTGCCGGCCTGGTTCAGGAAGATGATCTGGTCGACGTTCGAGGTCTGGAACTTCCGCAGCTTCGCGCGGATCGTGTCCGGCGAGCCGACGAGGCCGGAGCGTACCGACTTCTGTACAGACTCGGGATTCGCCGCCTTCCATTTCTCGAACTCGGCCCAGACGTTGACCGTGCCGGCGCGGGGCCGCTCGCGATTGGGGTTGCGGCCGTAGAAATTGAGCGCGAACTGGAAGAACGTCAGCCCCTCGGCCCGCTTCCTCGCCTCCTCGTCCGTCTTTGCGCACATGAAGTAAGAGACAAGCGCGATGTTCGGATTGATCTGGTAGTCGCCGAGCCTGTCGAGCCGCTTGGTGACCGCGTTGTAGTAGGCGTGCACCCAGGCGTGCGCCGCATCGGCCGAGACGAACTGGAAGCCGAGCGCGCCCATGCCGCGACGGCCCGCATACTCGATGGTCGGCAGCTGCGAACAGGCGACCCAGAGTGGCGGATGTGGCCGCTGCAGCGGTTTCGGCACCACGTTGCGGTAGGGGAACTTGAAATGCGTGCCGTCGTACTCGCACGGCTCGTCCTTGAACATCGGCGTCATGCAGCGCACGGCATCCTCCCAGATGGCGCGCTTCGACTCCATGGTGACGCCGTAGGGCTCGAGCTCCGTCGCAGAGGCACTCTCGCCGAGCCCGAGCTCGCAGCGGCCGTGGCTCAGCAGATCGAGTGTCGCGGCCTGCGCGGCGACTTTCGAGGGATGGTTCGTCGTCAGGTGCAGGATGCCGTGCGACAGGCGGATCTTCCTCGTCCGCTGGCTGGCGGCCCCGAGGAACACGCCCGGTGCCGACGAGTGCGAGTACTCCTCGAGGTAGTGGTGCTCCACCTCCCAGGCGTAATCGTAGCCGAGCCGGTCGGCTAGCTCGACCTGGTCGAGAGCGTCATTGAAGAGCTTGTGCTCGCTGTGACGCTCCCAGGGCCTCGGGATCTGCAACTCGTAGAAGATGCCGAACTTCATGAGCGTCGTTCCTCCTCGCTCCGCGACCGCCGGCCGGTCATGCGACCCCCGGCTCAGAATTGTCCGGACAAGCTGCCACAACTGCCGAGCAGGACGGAAGGGCTCAATGTCGTCATCCTCCCGGCACGGTGCCTGGCGGCAGGCTCACCACGTGCTGCGCGATGTGCCCCGGCTGGGTCAGCCAGATCTCGTCGCGATGGGCGAGGATGTGCTGCATGATGCGGCGGAGCTGGCGCAGCCGGAAGGGTTGGCCCAGCAGGAAGGTGTGCAGCACGAACGGGCAGACGAGTGCGTGCGGACCCTTGCGCGACTGCTCCAGCATCTCGTCAAACTGGTCGATCCAGGTGCAGGCGAGCTCCTCCGCCGTGTGGTGGCGGTTGACGATCATCGGCGAGTCGTTGGTCTCGATCGGGTAGGGCATGTTGAGGATGCGGCCCGTGCGCGTGCGCATCCAGACCGGCTGGTCATCGAGCGGCCAGTCGCACTGGAAGAGGTAGCCGGCCTCCTGGAGGAGATCGAGCGTGACGTTGGTCTGGGCGAGCCATGGGCCCATCCAGCCAATCGGCTTCTTGCCCGTGAACCGGGTGATGGTCTCCGTCGTCTCGGCAATAAGCTGGGCCTCGGCCTCCTCCCAATAGACGTCCTGGCGCTCCGAGTTGGTGCGGCCGTGCGCCACGAACTCGTCGCCGCGCTTCAGCATGCGCTCGCCGATCTCGGGATGGTGCTCGAGGATTGCTGCATTGATGTTGTGTGTGAGCGGGCAGTCGAGCTCGTCAAAGAGATCGAACATCCGCCAGATGCCGACCCGGTTGCCATAGTCGCGCCAGGCGTAGTTGCGCTGGGTCTGCGGGGCGCCGGCCACGGCGCTGTCAGACCCGATGCCCGAGCGAAAGGCGAAATACTCGATGTTGTCGACGAAGTAGACGGCAAGCTTCTTGCCGTCCGGCCACGTGTAGGGCTTGCGGGACGGCAGTGGCGACCAGTCGTAGCGGCCGTGGGCCGGGAGCTTCATGGGACGTGTCCTCCGTTCGGTCGGCGGGCTGCTTCTGCGCGGGCAGCGCCGTTGCCGATCTGGTTTCCGACCCGCGCGGAGCCTGCAAGCTCCGCGCGGGTAGTTGCTGTCGGCGTCAGGCCACGGTCGGTGGGCGCCGCCGGGCCCAGCCCGTCGCGTGCTCGTAGGCGTGGGCGATGCGATAGACTCGCGCCTCCTGCCAGTTGTGGCCGACGATCTGCACGGACAGAGGCAGCCCGTCTGACGAGAACCCGGCCGGCATGGCCAGTGCCGGCTGGCCGGTGATGTTGAACGGCTGGCGCGCCTGCCGCGGATAGACCCGTGCACAGGCCTCCGCGTCGTCGATGCGTGGCGCAGGGTCCATGCTCGAGGCGGTCACGATGGCGTCGAGACCGGCCATCGCCGTCTCGGTCTCGGCGATCAGGCGTGCGCGCTGCCGAAGGGCGTCGATGTAGTCGGCGGCCGTGAGGCCGGCGCCGGTGAGGATCCGCTGCCGGGCGAGCGCGCCGTAGTCCTTGGGCCGCTCCTGCAGGAACCGACGGTGGATGGCATACGATTCGGAGGCGAGGATCGTGCGGTTGCAGGCCGTATAGACCTGCAGCGGAGGCAGCCGGATCTCGCGCACCTCGGCGCCGAGCTTGCGCATTACGTCGGCGGCAGCATCCAGTGCGGCGAGCTGCTCTGGATGCGCCTTCTCGTCGCCGTCGTAGAAATGGCGTACGTGGCCGATCACGAGGCCCTTGAGGTCGAGCCCGATCTCCGCGGCGTAGTCCAGGGTGGCCACGTCGGCGCTACCGGGATCCTGCGGATCGTGCCCGGCCAGCACGTTCAGCAGCAGCGCATTGTCGAGAACGCTCCGCGTCATCGGCCCGACATGGTCGAGCGAGAAGGCGAGCGGGAAGACGCCGCGTCGGGAGACGCGCCCATAGGTCGGCTTCAGTCCGACGATGCCGCACATGGAGGCCGGGTTGCGCACCGAGCCGCCGGTGTCGGTGCCGAGCGCCGCCGGCATCATGCCCGCGGCGAGCGCGACACCCGAGCCGGACGACGAGCCGCCCGGGAAATGTGCGCCGCCCCAGGGGTTGACGGCCGGCGGCCACGGCAGGTCGAACGACGGGCCTCCGATGGCAAACTCGTGTGTCGACAGCTTGCCCATGATGACGGCGCCGCCGTCTTTCAGCCGTCGCGTCACCTCGGCGTCGGATTTCGCCGAGTGATCGACGAAGATCCTGGAGTGGCAAGTGGTCGGGACGCCTTCGAGGTCGATGATGTCCTTGAGGCCGACAGGGATGCCGTGCATCGGCCCGCGGCGGCGGCCGGCCATGATCTCGGCTTCGGCCGTGCGTGCGGCGGCCCGCGCCTGCTCCGGCATCTGCCGGATGAAGGCGTGGAACATCGGGTCGAGCCTCTCGATCCTCGCGATGAGGGCATCCGTCAGCTCGACGGGCGACAGCTTGCGGGCGGCAATCAGATGTCCAGCCTCGGCGAGGCCGAGGTACGCGAGATCGGTCACGAGCGGCTCCCTTTGCGCGCGGCGAGGGACAGCACGTGCGCCGGCTCCTCGGTCCAGTGGATGTCCTTGGGCATGCGCTTGGCGAGCGCCTCTGCCGCCTCCAGCGCACGGGTGAGCTCACCGGCATCGTGCCGGGCGAGCTTCTCGAGCCCCAGGTCTCGCGCGCGGCGCACTGTCTCGTCGTCGGTCATGGCTGGTCCCTCGTGCAGGCTGCCCGGCCCGTCAGAGCCGGCCCGGTCAAGTCTAGCCGAGCGGCGAGGGCGCGCCAGCCGCTTCGTCCGGCACCGCGGCGCGCGACCGGGCAGGCGCGTCGCGTGGAAGCAGGCCGCCGCTTCTTCGAATCTCGGGAACCGAACGGTGAGCTCGCATCTTCGCCCGATGGGGCATCAACCAACGATGCAGGAGACAGCCATGTTCGAACTGACCATGAACCCCCTGGAGCTGCTCGTCCGTGTGCTGGCTGTGTATGCCTTCGCGTTCACGCTCATCAGGGTCATCGGCAAGCGGCACGTCGGCGAGATGGCGCCGTTCGACCTCGTCGTGCTGCTGATGCTGAGCGAATCGTTGCAGAACGCACTGATCGGCGAGGACACGTCCATTACAGCCGGTGTGGTCGCTGCCGGGCTCCTGTTCGGCGTCAATCAGCTCGTAGCCTATGTGTCCTGGCGCCATAAGCCGGCAGAAAGACTGCTGGAGGGCGTTCCCAAGATCCTGGTGCGGAATGGGGTGGTCTACGAGCGCATCCTGGCTCAGGAGCGCATCACCAGGTCGGAGCTGATGGAGGCGATGCGGCGCGAAGGCCTCACGTCGCTTGAGAGCGTGCGCTACGCGATCCTCGAGAACGATGGGGTCATCGCTGTCGGCAAGCGCCACAAATGACGCGTGATTCGGGCGTCCGCGCTCCGGCTACACGTCGATGCCCTTCTCCTTCATCGATGCGCGACAGTACTTGACGAGCTGATAGACCGCGACAAGGCCGATCCATGCGGAGATGGCCGAGATCCAGAGCGCCCACGACGGGCTTGCGCGGCTGATGATGGCGGCAAAGGCGATCGGCGCTGCGGCATTAATGATATTCTGCGGCACCGTCAGCAGCCCGACGTAGGCGCCGAACTCACGAGTGCCGAACAGTGCCAGCGGGAGAGTGTTCCTGGCGATGGCGAAGAGACCGTGCCCGAGGCCCATGCACACGCAGAACATGATGCATGTTGCGATCGACACGCCGAGCGGCAGAAGGGCGAGGAACGACAGGCTGACGAAGAATGCGGCGCCGAGCGTCGTGGTCAGGATGGAATGGCGGCCACCGCTGATGATCTCGGCGAGTCGCGCCAGGGATTGGCACGGACCGACGATGGCCCAGACGCCGATAGCCTGCGCCATCGTCAATCCGGAGGCGATGAACACGTCGATCACCTGCAGATAGAGCCCCCACGTGATGAACCCTTCGGTGCACATCCAGACGGCCAGCAGCACGAAGGCTTTGCGCCGTTGCGGCGGATCCAGCACGCCTTCAGGCGGAAACGCGCGCTGGATCCGGTTGGTCGAAGGAGCCGGGGCAGCCGGCTCATGTCCAGAGCCGCGCTTGAGCACCAGCCAATGCAGCGGCGCGCAGATCAAGAGGTGCAGTGCCGCGAATACGAGATAGCTCTTGCTCCAGCCGATGAGACCGATGAGCCACGCGTTGAACGGCAGGAAAATCGTCGACGTCAGACCCGACATCAGCATCAAGGTCGCGATCGCGCGGCGGGCGTTCGGCCCCACCACCTGCACGAGGCCTGGCATTGCGGCATTGCCGAGCGCCATGGGCGTGGCGAGACCCACGATAACCCAGCCGAGCATGTAGGACTCCAGGTTCCAGGACAGGCTCTGCGCCAGCATGGCCACAGCGAAAACGAGCGACCCGATCGTCATGATGGGCCGGGCGCCGAGCCGGTCGACCAGCTTGCCAACCCTCGGCGCCACCAGAGCCGCGACGAGGAGATTGACGGTGATACCGCCGAACACCCACTCGCGTGCGAGGCCGAGATCCTGCGCAATCGGCGTGCCAAAAATGGGCAGCGCCGAGAACGTGGTGCCCCAGCCGATGATCTGGGTCGCTCCGAGGCCGGCGATTGCGCGGAACGAGGGCCGCCGGGTGGCGGCGGCAATGGCCGTCAACTGGTGCTGCACGCGGGTTGCGCCTCGTCCGCTGGAATGGCGCCGGGCTCGGCACCAATGCGACATTCGCACGAGTCAAGCGGCCCGCGCCATGGGCGCGGCTGACGCGGGTCAGTGCTCATCCGGGACGCGATTCCAGGCGCTGCCAGCCGGCCGATGCGGCAGGTAGAGGCAAAACGTCAGCCGTCGATGACCCAGTGACCATCGGCGCGGCGGCAGCCGATCGCGTCGGTCTGGCGAGACTTGCCTTCGCTCGACAGCGTCACGATCAACTGGCGGCATACGCGGCCGAAAGTGTCGATGAACGATTGCGTCGGCTGTACAATTCCGGAGAGGCGCCCGCCGCGGCGATACCAGACGTAGCTCGACCCGTCGCCGACCTCCGTCAGGGCCACCTGCACGGCCTCAAGTGCCGCGGCCTCGTCATAGCGGTCGAAGGAGGGGCGGCTCGGCAAGCTCGCTTGCGGCGCCGGTGAGGCAGGATCAGCTGATCCTGCCTCAGGCAGGATCCAGAATGGTGAGCTATACTTGCGCTCACCCGCCTGCGCCGCATCCGTTGTGAGAGCACCAGCTCCCATGATCGCCACAGCACACACCAGGGGCGCAATACGCCTCAGCGGATAATCGGAGCAAGTGGGACGCATGCGGGACTCGACACGACTGATGAAGCGGGACTATGCGATCCACGGGCGCGGACCCAACGTTCGAAGTCTGACCGCCTCCGGTTAACGTCACGTTTACGATCGAGACCGTGCCAGCAATTCTCGCCCTCAAATCTGGGAAATCCCATGACCGATCACAAGCCCGGCGACGGCGAGAGCACCCCGACCGCCGATTTCACCGCCGCGGACGAGCCATTCTCCCTGTTCACGGCTTGGCTCGCCGATGCCGAGGCCAAGGAGCCCAACGACCCCAACGCCATGGCGTTGGCGACCGCCGACGACGACGGCCTGCCGAATGTGCGCATGGTGCTGCTCAAGGGGGTGGACGGGCCCGAGAGCGCCATCGACCGTGGCTTCGTCTTCTATACGAACCTCGAAAGTGCAAAGGGGCGCGAGCTCGCCGGCTCGGGCAAGGCCGCCCTGCTGTTCCACTGGAAAAGCCTTCGACGCCAGATTCGCGTGCGCGGGCTCGTGAAGAGCGTCTCGGCCGGGGAGGCGGACGCCTATTTCGCGACCCGGGCCCGCGGCTCGCGTCTCGGCGCCTGGGCATCGGCGCAATCCCGGCCGCTGGAGAGCCGCTTCGCGCTGGAGAAGGCCGTCGCCCTGGTGACTGCGCGCTACCCGATCGGCGAGATTCCCCGGCCGCCGCATTGGTCCGGCTTCCGGGTCATCCCCCTCGAGATCGAGGCGTGGCATGATCGGCCGTTCCGCCTCCACGATCGCGTGGTCTTCCGTCGATCTGAGCCTGCTGCGGCATGGAGCAAGGCGCGCCTCTATCCCTGACGCGGCCGGTCGTCGATGCAGGCGGGAGATGCGGGTGCTCACCGGGGGAATGGCGCTCCGGACGGCGTTCGGGCGGGCATGCATGATCGGCGTGCCCGCCCGAGACAGGTCGTGTCGCCGGCGCGCCCTCAGGCTGCGACGAAGACCGGCAGCACCAGATCCTTCGTCGCCGCCTCGAACGCGACTTTCACAGGCAGCCCCATGCGCAGGACGCTCGCGTCCGAGCCCTTGAGCTGGGCCTGCATACGCACACCCTCGGCCAGATCCACAGTGACAAGGATGTAAGGCAGCTCCGGCTTGAACCCCGGATGGAAGGCATGGTGGGAGATGGTCCACGAATGCACCGTGCCGGTGCCTCTGGCCTCTTTCCACGTGTATTGCATCGAGTAGCAGTGTGGGCAGACCGGCCGCGGATAGTGCCGGACCTTCCCGCAATCAGCACAGCACTGCAAGACCAGCCTGCCCTGGCGCAGCGCCTCCCAGAACGGCGCCGTGTCGGCCGTCGGATCGGGTGTGGGCTTCGCGTATGCTTGGACGTCCATCTGCTTCCCCTAGCCTCGAGCCATGATCGCGATCGAGCCGTCGCCCATGTCGCCGAATCCCGTCACGAGGCCGACCTCGGCTTCCTTCACCTGGGCCTTTCCTGCCTCGCCCCTGAGCTGTCGCGTCAGCTCGACGACATGGTTGAAGCCAGCCATGTGGGCTTGGCTCAAGAGACCGCCATGCGTGTTGATCGGCAGCTTGCCCCCGAGCCTGATGGCGCCCGAGGCGACGAACGGGCCGCCCTCGCCCTTCTTGCAGAAGCCCATGTCCTCGAGCTGGCACATGACGATATAGGTGAAACAGTCGTAGACCTCGGCAACGTCGATGTCGTCGTGGGTGACGCCTGCCATGGCGAACGCCTTCGGGGCGGCCTTGGCAAGACCGAGGCGAGTGAGATCCGGGCGCTGGGTGATCGCCGACGGCGAATCCGGATGTCCCTCGGCGACGCCGAGAATAGTGATCACTGGCTTGGCGCAATCCTTAGCACGCTCCGCAGACGAGACGATGAATGCGCAGGCGCCGTCGCTCTCGAGGCTGCAGTCGAACAGGCGCAGTGGATCTGAGATCATCCGCGAGGTCTGATGCTCTTCGACCGTCAGCGGCTTCATCATCATGGAGTTGCCGTTGAGAATGGCATTGTGGCGTGTCGAGACCGCAATCTCGGCGAGCTGCCTGCTGGTGGTGCCGTAGAGCTCCATGTGCCGGCGCGCCATCGGCGCATAGAGCTGCGCGGGAGCGATTGCTCCGAGCGGCATCTCGAACTCGCCGATCAGCCGGAACTGTGGCATCTCCCGCACGCGCGAGCCGATCCGGCCCCCAGCCCCCGACGAGCCGTTGCGTCCAATCGGGACGAGCACGTGATGGCAGATGCCCGCCGCTACGGCGGCTGCGGCGCACTGGATCGAGGCGACGGCGCTGGCACCGCCGAGCGGCGTCACGGCGGAGAAGCGCAGGTCGGGAATGCCGAAGCCGGTGACGAAGTCCTCGGCGACGACCGACATGCTGCCGTAGGCGATGATGCCGTCGATGTCCTTCGGATCGAGGCCGGCGTCCCGGATGGCGGCGAGCGAGGCCTCCATCTGCAACGTCGGTACGCTTTTGCCCGACTGGCGCGAATAGCGCGTCTCGCCGATGCCCGTGATCGCCGCCTTGCCCTTGAGCGACATTGTGCGTTCCTCCTGGGTTTCCCTGGAGGCGAGTAGGCAATAGGCCACGGGCAGTAGGCAATAGGCAATCCGGCAGCCAGGATCGTTCCGCTCCGGACGGCCTGCGCAGCAGGCCAACTCCCACCTGCCTACCGCCGTCCCTTGCCGCTCACCGGATCGGCAGCCGGCCGAGCTCGCCGCCCTTGAAGCGCCAGCGCACACAGAAGATCTGGATCAGCGCCAGCACCCCAATGAATGACGGGATGAACACCCATGTGAAATGCCACGCCGCCGTCGAGAACGGAATTGAGACCCGGTCAGGGAACAGGAAATCCAACCAGCCGAATTGAATGCCATAGTCTATCAGGTAGTAGACGAGAAAAAACTCCATGATCGAGAAAAAGAACTGGTAGGCGAAGGGCCAGTCCTGGTCCCAATGGAAGCGCTGGATCTGGATATAGAGCACGTCCAGGATCAGGCCCACGATCAGCAGGACTGTGATGAACTTGAAGGGGTCCTGGAAGATGGACAGCTCGAACGCTGGCAGCCAGGTGATGACGGTGGAGAACTGCCACGCTGCCAGATACCATGCGTAGATCAGCGTCACCGGCAAGCCGATGAAGAAATACAAGATCAGGCGGGTGTGCCAGCGGCCTAGCAATGTCGGGGTCATGGGGCGCTCGCTGCTTTTCAGGCTCGTTCAGGAATGGGAGGAAAAC